>NZ_JBIWGZ010000002.1:0-743656 GCF_044763875.1 Rummeliibacillus sp. NPDC094406
TATGGAGGAGGAAGAGGGATTCGAACCCCCGCGCGGTTTGACCCGCCTGTCGGTTTTCAAGACCGATCCCTTCAGCCAGACTTGGGTATTCCTCCAGGTAATATGGCGGCCGAGGGGATCGAACCCCCGACCTTACGGGTATGAACCGTACGCTCTAGCCAGCTGAGCTAGGCCGCCATGATAATATTAAATTTAAAATTGGTGGAGCCTAGCGGGATCGAACCGCTGACCTCCTGCGTGCAAGGCAGGCGCTCTCCCAGCTGAGCTAAGGCCCCTTATGTAATCTGAAATGGTCGGGAAGACAGGATTCGAACCTGCGACCCCTTGGTCCCAAACCAAGTGCTCTACCAAGCTGAGCTACTTCCCGATTTGGTGCGCCCAGCAGAAGTCGAATCCACAACCTTCTGATCCGTAGTCAGACGCTCTATCCAGTTGAGCTATGGGCGCATATATTAATCAAATCATTTCATTATATTTAAAAATAAAAGATGGTGCCGAGGACCGGAATCGAACCGGTACGGTAGTCACCTACCGCAGGATTTTAAGTCCTGTGCGTCTGCCAGTTCCGCCACCCCGGCATCTCTTAATGGAGCGGAAGACGGGGTTCGAACCCGCGACCCCCACCTTGGCAAGGTGATGTTCTACCACTGAACTACTTCCGCGTTAAGGACAAGATTTATTATATAGTATCTATTTTATAAATGCAATATTTTTTTATATAAAAATAATAATTGTTATACTTTCCGTTTAAATCTTTCTTAAGAAGTTTAACTAAACTCTTGTCTAAAAGCAAGAATATACTGTCCTAAAAAATTTATAACCAATATGATTGTCGGCCACTTCCTAAATAGGATACTCAAGAATTCTCTTAGTAAAAGTTTTATCCCATGAGTTAGATACCTTTTAAATAAACAAATATATTAATTTTCTGGCCATGGAAAATCATTTTCATAATACTCCTCTTTTAAACGATTTAAATCATAACTCCATTTTCCAATCGCATTAGCATACCTTTTTCTATCTTCTTCTCTTCCCATTTTTAGACGAATTCTTTTATGTAGCTCATTAGCAGTTGCTTGTAAACCATAACTTTCTATGAATTCCTGTAAAGCTAACCACCGCTGTTCATCCGTGCGACCTGTTATTTGGTATCCAAAATTCCGAAGTTCGCTATAACTGGGATGGCGATATCTATAAGTTTTAGGTGTAGTCTTTTTGATATTTTTTTCAACGTTATAATAGTTTTCAATTTCCACTTCTTTAAAAATACGTTTCAAAATATATTGAATCATTTCTACTTTTAATAAGTCTATACAATCGCCTTTTTCTTCTAGAACTTCAACAAATTCTATAAAATGTGCGCGATTCCTTTTGACGGAATAAAGAGAATAAAAGTTATAAACTTTATTGGAGAAATCATTTCCATTATCTTTATAAAACAATTGAAATCGGCTATCATTTTGATACGTTTTTATTTTTCTATAATAAATTATGTATAATAAGATGTTTAGAGCATCTTCATCTTTATATGAATATAATCTTCCTGACTGCACAAGTCCGTGTAATAAATGTTTTATCATATCAATCATTTTACTCGAATGATAAGCATATAGTACTAATCGTAATTTCTTTGCTGGCACTTTCAAAAATAATTGATGGTAGAATACATAGTTCTTTTTTAATTCCCTTTTAATAGATCTGCTTTGATAGTAATCAAAATTCATAATTGCTTCACTAATAATCTGCATAAATTCCTCTATGTATTCTTCAACATTTTCTTCTTTTATAGCGATTTTAAGCAAATATACTATTATTTTGACTTTCTCTTCATTTGTGAGATCGTCACAAAGTAAAGTTGTAATTCCCTCAGTAAAATCCATTTTTTTGTTTCTTTTACTGATTTCTTTTAATAAAACTTTTCTTTCATTCTTCAAGTTATAATTTACTTTGTTCAGAGTTTTAATTTTGCTTTGTAATTCTTCAATTTTATCTTTTAATTGTCGAATTTGCTGATCTCGATTTTCAATTTCTGTTTTTAGAGACTTTATTTGTTTTTTGTTTATACTTTCTATTTCTCCTAAGCCTTGGCCTAATTGCATTGTAATCGTTTCTAATAAAGTTTCTTTAGAAAACATCATTTCACCTCTTTATAAATTTTCTTATTAAGATAATAATTGTTCCCTTATTATTACATATTACCCTTTTATTATTTCCTATTATTCGACAACAAATATATGGTTCCTTTTATTACGTAAAATTATTTAATAGGAATTTTAAGTTAAAATAAAAAAATTCATAAAAAAGACATCTCCTTCAATGTTCAATAGAACAATGAAGAAGATGTCTTCTTATATTTAACGGACTACTACTGCATATTTTAATGCATTATATGCACGTTCAAATTCATATTCATTAACCCAATATACGCCTTTGTTGTTAGGATCAACCACTTTATAGCGTTTTGTTTTACTGCTATAGCCAGCTAGTGTCATAACGTGCAAATTATCCACCATTTTAACGCTTTTCCCCGCTGAGCCCATATTCCAATTTGTCCATTTTGGTTTTGAGAAGTCCAAGGTAACATAGACAACTATTGGATGGCCAGCTGCTAACTCAGTTCGCAATTCTTTTGTAGAAGCTCCTGTTATATCTTTAACAGTACTACTATATTTCTTTCCATAATTCGCTAATGGCTTTGGAAAGATTGATTGAAACACACCATCAATTGCATAAAAAGGTGATCCAGCAAACCCTTTATAAGGATTCTGTTTTGTTTTCGGCATATTGTCTAAGAATTTCTTATAGCTAGTTTTTTTAGCATATCCTTTAAACTGTAATGCTTGCTGTAAACTAGCCCCTTCACAACCAAATGGAGCAAATAATGGCTTCATCTGATTGATATAAGGAACATCTAGTGAAATTGCATCTTTATCTCCACTCGATTTATAAATATATTTTTTCGTCAAAAGCGTACCTGATATCCAACCATATTTAGAACCTACTTTAATTTTGTACCAATACGTTTTTTGGGTATCCTTTTTCCGAACAGTTGGTTTAATGGTTGTCCCTTTCTTTAGTGTTGTTACAACTTTATATTTCGTTCCAACGCCAGAGCGGACATTTCCCGCTGTTTTTAAAACATATTCATTTGACACTTTTTCTTCGGATGATGCAGCTTGCGCAGTTAATGGTTTTGTTATGAAGCCAGTAAAGCTAGCTGCTACTAATGCTGAACTTAATGCAGTAATGCTAAGTAATTTTGTATATTTTCTTGTTGTAGTTAAAAACACTGTAAGCCTACTTTCTATGAACTATTATGTAAGATACAGGGGAAATTCCCCTATTCTACTAAATAGTATCATAAATATACACTTTACTATATCTGCATTATTACCCCTTTTCTACTTCATATTTAGTAATCCAGTCACTATAGCTTCCTGTGTATAATTGTACGTTTTCATACTCCATTTCTTTAAGGACTGCATAAAGTGGTGATGCTGTTACACCACTTCCACAATAAACCGTAATTGGTTCATCCTTACTCACTACATCTAGTAAAGAATCATTTGGAGCTAAATATCCATTTTCTATTAATTGTTCCCAATCATAATTTAATGCACCAGGAATGTGCCCTGCTATTTTGTCTATTGCTTCTTCTTCACCTCTATAGCGAATGTTTGCTCTAGCATCTAGCAATGTGCGTTTTTCTTTACCATCAACAATAGCTTTTACTCCATCTCGATCTGTATAAAGTTGATCCTGCCAGTTCATCTCTAATTGAGTTGATGCAACAATCGTTTTTTCACTGGTAGTTTTAAAGCCTGCTTTCCGGAGAGCTTGATAACCTTCTTGAATAACTTTTACATTTTTGAAGCCACCATATTGCAACATCCACCATGCTCTCGTTGCGAATGGTGAACCTCCCTGGTCATAAATTAAAATGAATTGATCTTGCTGTAAACCACTTTGTTCAAACAATGTTTTTAGTTGTTCTTTATCTGGCATAGGATGTCTACCTGCATTCTTTTGCATATCCGATAAATGTTTTTCTAAATTCCAGTACACGGCATTTTTAATATGATCTTCTTCATATAAAGTGAGGCCTTCATTAGGATTTTGTAAGTTGAAACGAGCATCAATCCACTTATAATCATGTTGCTTTGCTAATTCTAAGTCTTTTACTGAAACAAAAACATTTCCCATTAATTTTTCACTCCATCCATTAATGATTCATAAATCACTTTCCATCCGTCTAGTTTACTGTTTTCGTGAAGCAATGATTTTTCAATATCAATTTGTTGAGTTGCCTGTCTACTAATATACAATCTTAGGTCTTCAGCTTCTTCAGCTATTACATTTTCTAGCCATTTTTTCATACGTTCAGATTGTGTATCAAGATAGACTTTTGCGTCCAGCTTTGTTAATTCTTCGAGAGCCTCCCGAAGTTTAATATTATCTCCTTTTTCAAAGAAGGACTTACTATTTTTAAAATAAGATTTTACGGATTCATAAGGTTTTTTATTTGTAAAAGGACCTGTAAATTCTAATATCCCTGGTTCTTCCACTTCAAAAGGCATAAATGAAAAGCTTGCATTGATGTCTTTTAATTGTTTTGTATCATAAGAATAGCGCTCTTGTACTTTTTTCAAAATGAATTTTACTAAGCGGAAGTTTGTAACACGCATTTCTTGTTCAAAGTCAAAACTCAAGCTAGATAGTACTTCTTTTAATGCAATATCTAATGCAACTGCTGAAGACTTCATTGCAAAAGTTGTAGGATTATAGCCTTCCTTGAAGAAATCTGGATAACGATAATACACACGTTGCAATACGAAATACAGAAGTTCATCTAGTTCTTGTAATGTGTCTTTTTCAATGGTTTGTGCAGCAGAATTCATATAATGTGTATGAATATATTGTTCTAATTTTGCAAGTTCCACTAATCGTTCATCTTTGCGTTTTATATTGTCTTCTGTTTGTTGGATTAACATTCTTAATCGCTCTTGGGCTTTTTCTGTTTCTTCTACTAATGCTTGTACGGCAAGTGCTGTTAACTCTTCAGATAAAAAGTGGTGGAAGTTTTCTTCGAATAAACCCATACCAGAATCAAGTGTTTTACTTTCAATTTTTTCTTGTAAAGCTAGCAGACTAGAAACGCCAAATAGTCGCGGTTTACGAATACCAAAACGTTGTAATTCTTGTCTAACATAGGTTTTGACATCATCAGCTTCCTCATCATTTGAAGCAAGATCAATTGCGTTTACAACAAAGAACATTTTATCTAATTCAAAGGCATCTTTTACACGACCTAATTGAATTAAAAATTCACGATCCGCTTTTGCAAATGCATGGTTGTAGTAAGTGATAAATAAAATAGCATCTGCGTTTCGAATGTATTCAAAAGCCACTCCTGTATGTCTCGCATTGATTGAGTCTGCTCCTGGAGTATCCACTAGCGTCACACCCATACGTGTTAATTCACAATCGTAATAGAAATCGATTGTATCAACAAAACAACTTCGGCTTTCTTGGGCAACAAACTTCTCAAATTCTTGGCGGTTAGTACGTACTGTGCTACCAAGTTTCTCCTTAAATTCGGGATAACCTTCCTTGAAAGCGCGAATAAATGATTTATGAACATGTAATCGTTCATCTTCTAGTTCTTTTGATAATGCTTCATCAATTTTACTGAATGCTTCCTCTAATGAGGTTACTCGAACACCTATTGCTCCAAAGCTTGCAATAATGTCCTCTTGCAATTGCACCGTAGTTTTTAAATGTACATCTGCTGTTTCATGTGGATGATCTGGTGTAACAGGACGTATCTTATTGATTGCAGCAGTGGTTGGGTTTGGTGATACCGGTAATACTTTTTGCCCCATTAGTGCATTTGAAAAAGAAGATTTACCTGCGCTAAACGCACCAAACAAAGCAATCGTGAAATCTTTTTGTTCTAAACGTTGTACTTTATTTTTCAAATAATTTGCGACTTCCGTGAAACCTTGAATTGGTGAAACAGCATTTGCCGTCTTCATCGCATTTTGAAGAGCTGTTGCTGAATGAATGGACACCCCATCATGGTTTTGTTCTTGATCTATTTCATCAATATCCAATTGTTCTTCTTTTACTAGCATGGAAGGATCAAATTGGCGTATTTTTTCGAATGCTGCCTCATGTTCTTTCGACCAATTGGATACATATTGATCTGCTTCTTTATTTACTGTTTCGATTGAAACTGATTTTTGCACTTCAAAATACTTTTCTTGCTGTTCGATGAATTCCACAGCTTCAATAATTTCAACTTTTCTTTGTAATGCTGCACCTTTTTTCTTTAATGGTGCAACTGTTGTGAATGAAAGTTCTTCAATATACGATGCTTTTTCAAATTTCCAATTATCTGTGCTTTGCTTATACCATCTCATTGTGGCATTTGCTACTCGAGTTGCGAAGTTTAATAGAGCATCTCCAGCAATACCAGAGTCTAATTTTACTTGCTCTTCAATCACTTCCATTGGTGGCTTCAAGGTGAAACCATCAATTTCATGAGACATCTCGTCCGTTAATGCATTCACTTCTTTAAGGGACTGCTTCATTAATACTCTTAAATGACCTGAAATTTGATTTGCCGTAATTGAACTATACAATTCATAAAGGGCCTCTTTACGAGATTGTTGTTCAGCTTGAGTTTTCTTCGCAGCAAAGAACATTCCCATCTTAAAATTAGGCTGAATACTTTCGAGATAAAGCATTAATTTCTCACGTAATTCAAATGGCATAATAGCAGCGTTTTCCAATAGCTCATCACGATTATTATCAAAACTTTTTTGCCAATTTGAAGCTGAATACAATTCTAATTGATGTATGACTGTTTGATAATCTGATGTAATTTCAACGCGATTTCCCCAGTCTTCTTTTGATAATATTTCTTCATTATTGGCTAATAGTTCTTGTTTATTTGATTTTAAATATTCGTCATGCTCTTTGTGAAGCTGTTGTAATGTCTTCTCAGCTACAGCAAGCAAATTATCCTGCCAGCCAATCATACTATTCATAACGATTTCTTTTACTTTTTTGAAATCATTATGTGGATTAGAAGCATCACGTAATGACGTAAAGAAAATGCCCTTTGGCTGTACACCCCAGTTTGCAAAAGATGTATAAACTGAATTTGAGAAATCTTCGAATGAAAGTTCATTTTCTTTATGCTTGTCAATTTGATTGACAATTAGATAGAGATTTGGATTATATTTCATCAAATTTTTGGTGAATTGGAAATTTAATTCAGATTGTACGTGGTTGTAATCCATCACATAAAAAACAATATCCGCTAAATGTAGAGCAGATTCAGTCGACATTCTATGTGCATCATCTGTTGAATCAACGCCTGGTGTGTCCATCACAGTGATTCCTTCTGGTAAAACCGAATATTGATGACCAATTTCTATTTGTGAAACAAGTGCACCATTTTTGGCAAATTCCTTCACCGTACGGATATCATAATTCCCATCAAAAATCACAGGATCTTGATCCGTTAAATATGCAATAGCATAATTCTGATCTGCTTTATGAACTTTAACTACATTTGCACTTGTTGGAATAGGGCTTGATGGTAAAAGTTCTTCTCCTGTTAAAGCATTAATCATACTAGATTTACCTGCAGAGAAATGTCCTGCAAATGCAATCATATATTCTTTATTTAAAAGCTTTTCAGCAAATAATTTTGTTTTTTGTAATCGTTCTTGGTCTTCATTTTGTTGATATATTAAATATTGAACTGCAGTTTGCTTTAAGAGTTTTTTTAATTGCTGCTCGAATTCTGTCATGACAATCTTGTACCCCTTTTGATAAGTAATAAGTTCATTCTACCATGACAAAGCAAAAAAAATCCTCCTATTTAATAGAAGGATTTAAAAAATTATTTTAAATGTGCGGTTGTCTGATTGAAAACATATTTTCCTATTGCTCCATAAATAATTAGTGTGGCACCTATAAATGCATATATCAATTTAACCGCTCCCTTTTAATTATTATTCTTATATAAGTTTCATCGTTGAACATGAAAATCATTCTCATTTGTTATCTCAATAATAATAAAAAATCTATAATTCGTCAAGGTTTGCTATTCAATTCTTTATCAGCGTGATAATATAATAAAAAGGTCACATTCAAAGGAGATAACAATGAGCACTTCGACGCAAGTTCAGACTATTTTAAATGGTACAATTCTTTCACTTAAAGCTGTTTTACCCAAAGAGGTTCATGTTTCATCTCCATCCATTACATCAGACCCTTATGAACAATCTGAAATCAGTGTGTTAATAGGTATGGTTGGAGATATGAAGGGACGTATTATCATAGATTCTACTCCAAGAACTTTTAGTGCCATTGGTGAAGCTATGTATGGAATGCAACTTGATGGTGCGATGTTAGAATCTTTTACAGGTGAATTCGGGAATATGGTTGCAGGGAATCTTTGCACGTATGTTGCTGAACAAAATTTAGAACTTGATATTACTCCACCAACTGTAATGGTTGGGCATACAAAACTCTTTGGCTTTAGACATGCATTTAAGTTACCTGTGAATGCTGAAGGAATTGGGGACTTAACTATTTTGTTGGCAATTGACCCTACCTAAATAGCATATGTATTTAAAAAAATGCCCATGACAAAAATGGACATTTTTTTTATTTAAATGTGGAAACGGCTCGGTATATGGGAAATCACAAAACTTTTTAAAACAAGAACATTAAATTTTGAGTCAGACCAGAAAAACTTTTGACTTTGGGTTTAACCATTTTACTAGTTATATATGAAAAAAGTAGTATTGATTTATTCCTCTAATCATCTAAATCTATTAGCTGTTTCATTCTCAAACGATAGATATAAACATTTGGAATAAGAAAACAAATTAATAGAATGACACCAATTAGAGTGCCTTGTGACAATCCTGAATTAGGTGTAATCGTAACAAGATAAGCAACTAATACTGAAATGCTTAAGATAATTAAAGTCGAAAAAATAAATGACTTTTTGGGATTACGAATTTTATTCTCGTGCTCAACACTAATACTCATTGATAAATAAGCAGCTACAATACCTGAAATCATAAATACAAGCCAAACAGGATTGTCATGCATTGCTTCAATACCATTTGTAAATAGTTCATATCCTAAAATGCATAGAATCCCAAATGTCTGCACAATATAAACAATTCTTGTATTTTGCAGATTTCTAAGTACTAATCGCTCGTCCGTAATCTTCTTCATTCAAAGTCCTCCTCCTCAATCCAAAATATTTCATCTAAGGTGCCATGTACTGCATAACAAATCTGTAGACACAACTTTAAAGATGGATTATATTTACCTTTTTCAATTAAACTAATTGTTTGCCGAGTGATTCCAACAGCATCAGCTAATTGTTGTTGTGTTAAATCCGCCTTCACTCTTGCAACTTTTACCGAATTTTCCATATAACCACCTCTGATAAATAAAATGTAACATATAAATTACATAATGTAAAATATATATTCCATATTGTAATTTATACTAGCTCCTTCTCATTTCTGTATTATCGAGAAAAATTCTCCTTTAGTTAAGATTCCAAACTATTCCTTTAGAGTTGGCTCTCAATTTTATACAACTATATTATCTTTTTATATGACATGATCAACGAGATCTTATAAATTGCATTGAATAAATTCCAACTCTTTGTAAACAAAAAGAAACCACCGATTTGCTGTTTTATACAGAAAATCAGTGGCTTCTTTTATTTTTGATTGTACCAATTGGAGTTCAATTCCTTAATGCTCTCTCTTTTTTACGCATGGAAGTTTGTACCATCTGTTGTGACTTTAATAATGCCCTTACGTACAACAAAGTTTCCAAAATGCTCGCCTTCTTCTCTTTCTTTTGCATATTGGAATAATAATGACTTAAGCTCGGCTAAAATTTCAGCTTCATCAATATTTTCACGGTACATTTTACTTAAGCGATCACCTGTAAAGGATGCACCTAAATACATATTGTATTTACCTGGCCCTTTACCGATAAAGCCGATTTCAGCAAGTGCTGCACGAGAGCAACCATTTGGGCAGCCTGACATACGAATGACGATTTCCTCATCATGTAATCCAGTCTCATCAATGATTTCATCAATTTTTGTAATTAGTGAAGGTAAGTAGCGCTCTGCCTCTGCCATCGCAAGTCCACATGTTGGAAGTGCTGTACATGCAATGGCATTTCGGCGAAGTGCTGAATAATGCTTACCATCCGTTAAATGATATTGATCGATTAGCGATTGAATTTTACTCTTTCTTTGTGACGACACTTTCGCAATGATAACATTTTGGTTTGGCGTCATTCGTAATTCGCCTGTATGCACCTTTGCAATTTCACGAAGACCCGTCATCAACGGATAGTCCTTTGTATCCTTAATTCGACCATTTTGAACGAACAACGTAAAATGCCATTCCCCATTGTTACCCTTAATCCAGCCATATTCATCGCCAGTTCGAGTAAAGTTAAACGCTCTTGTTTCCTCTAGTTCAAAGCCCGTGCGACGTACGAGCTCCTCTTTAAACCAATTAAGGCCAACACGATCAATTGTATATTTGAAGCGAGCATTCTTACGATTTGAGCGATTTCCGTAATCTCGTTGAATCGTTACAATTTTTTCAGCTGTTACTAATAACTTTTCCTTAGGCACAAAGCCGATTAAACGACCGAGCTGCGGATACGTAGATTCCTCGCCGTGCGTCATGCCCATACCGCCACCAACAGCAATGTTAAACCCTGTTAGTTGACCATTTTCCTCAATAGCAATAATTCCTATATCTTGAGAATACACATCCACATCATTACTTGGTGGAATAGCTAAACCAATTTTAAATTTACGCGGTAAGTAGTGCTCTCCGTAAATTGGCTCTACCTCCTCTGTTTGCGTTTCATCAAGCACTTTTTCACCGTCTAGCCAAATTTCGTGATAAGCCTTTGTATGTGGAAGTAGATGCTCACTTAGCTTGACTGACCATTCATACACTTCTTGATGAAAGGCTGATTGATGCGGATTCACATTACTCATTACATTTCTGTTCACGTCGCCACATGCAGCAAGAGAATCGAGTAAAACCGAATTCATCTTTTGCATATACGATTTGACATTCCACTTTAAGATGCCATGAATTTGGAATGTCTGGCGCGTTGTCACCTTTAATGTATTGTTTCCATACGTATTCGCCATTTCATCCATCATTAGCCATTGCTCAGGTGTTGCGACGCCCCCTGGCACACGAACACGAATCATAAATTGATAGGAAGGCTCAAGCTTTTTTCGCTGACGAGTTAAACGCTCGTCGCGGTCGTCCTGCATATAGCTACCATGGAATTTAATGAGTTGCTGGTCAGATTCTGGTATCTTCCCCGATAAAGGCTCTTTAAATGATTCAGCAATCGTGCCTCGTAAATAATTACTTTCCTCTTTGAATTTTTCATTCGCACTCGGTGTCCCCTTTGGTGCTTCAACTTTTCCGGTCATCGAATTGCCTCCTCTAGTAAACATCTCTTTGATATCGTTTTTCTCTTTGTAGTGCGACTAGTTTCTCTTCAGCTTCTTTACGTGACACCTTTCCTTGTTGTTCAATAATTTGAATAAGTGCTTCGTGTACATCCTTAGCCATCGTTTTTTCATCGCCACAAATATAAATGACAGCTCCGTTTTCAATCCATTCGTAAACCTCTTTTGCTTTTTCAAGAAGACGATGCTGTACGTAAATTTTTTCCTCTTGATCTCGTGAGAAGGCAACGTCCATTTTCGTTAATGTGCCCTCCTCTAAGTAGCGGAGCCATTCAACTTGATATAGGAAGTCTGTGACAAAATGCTGTTCTCCAAAGACTAACCAGGAATTCCCTGCCTCCTGTTCAGTTCGCTCCTCGATAAATGAACGGAATGGTGCAACGCCTGTACCTGCACCAATCATTAGTATCGGTGTTTTGGCATCCGGAAGCTTAAAATTCGGATTTTCTTGAACAAAGATTGAAACCGTATCCCCTATCTCTAGTTGTTCAGCAATTTCACCAGAAGCTACTCCAATTCGTTTTTGATCGTGTGCAGTATAGGAAACCTTCCCGATTAATAAAGACACCTCATCTGGATTTGCTGTATAACTTGATGCAATACTGTAAAGTCGTGCCGGTATTGGACGTAGCACATCTACTAGTTCCTGTGGTGAGCAAGTAAAATCATAGTCTTTAAATAGATCTGCTAGATATCGCCCTTCCTTATATTCCTTCCATTTTCCATCTAACAGTTCATTTGTTCCATTTATATAGGAAGCAAGTTTTTCAATAAGTGGTTTTGTAAGCACGGTAATTTCCACATAATTTTTTAACACATCTACTATTGGCAATGTCTCATTTTTGTATTGAACATGCTCATCACCTATAAAACCTGCTACCTCAATTAGTTCTTCAACGACTGACTGATGATTATGTGGATAAATTCCAATACTATCACCTGCTTGCCACTTAATGCCGGAATCTTCTAATGAAAGCTCTAGATGGTACGTTTCTTTGTTGGAGCCGTCCATATTCAAATTGATTTTTTCTACTAAATCCGCCTGATATGGATACTTCTTAGAATAAATAGAGGCTTTAGTATTCTCAATTTTTGGTTGTGAAGTATTAACGCTTGATGGTACAAGTGTTTTTGCCAATGCTTCAAACCACTGCTCTGCTGATTCCTCATAATCTACATCACAATCTACGCGCTCTATTAGTTGCTGTGCACCAAGTTCCTTTAGTCTCTTATCGAAGTCAGCACCTGTTTTACAGAACCATTCATAGGAGCTATCACCAAGAGCTAGAACGGCGTAATGTAAATGTGGAAGCTTAGGCGCACGATTACTATGTAAAAATTCATAAAAAGGCATTGCATTATCAGGTGCCTCGCCCTCACCATGAGTACTTGTAATAATTAATAAATTATCAAGCTTTTTTAATTTCTTTACTTTAAAATCAAGCATCGAAGAGATGTCAACGTCAACAAACTGTCCTTCTAGGAGGGTGCCAAGCTTCTCGGCAAGCTTTTGACTATTACCAGTTTGTGAGCCATAAATAATCGTTGCTGTAACTGTTTGTTGAGGAACCAAAATTTCTTGCACCTCTGTTGCTTTTGCAATAACCTGTAGTGGTGCACTTAAATAACCATTCAGCCAAAATTTCTGTTGCTCTGTTAAATTAGGTAAGAGCTCATTTAAAAGTTGAACTTGCTTTTCTGTAAATGGACTATTGCTAACTTGTAGCGTCATTTCTTCACCTCATCTATATTAGCTTGCATAGGATGTTCGTAATGCCTTTATTGCCTCTCTTGTGCGCTCTAGTAAAACATCAAGCACTCGATCACCATAGCCAAGGCTGTTACAAACTGTCACAAGCTGAAATCCTTCTAATTCTTTTTCTATATGCTTTCTAAGCCGTCCCTGAAATAACAAATAGGGAACAATATACCGTGGTCTATTTGGAGATTGCACTAATCTTTCAACAAAATTACTAAATTTCGGTCCATTTCCATATAGAAAAGCAATTTCTACATGACGAATACCGTATCTGAGCTTAAAGTGTGTCGCAATTTCCGCGAAATCTCGAACTACTGCTGGATCACTACTTCCCCGACCAATGAGCAATATTTCTGCATCAGGAGCTAGCTTAGGGGTCTTCTCTTCAATACGCTCATTTATTTGCTCAATTAGGTTAGGATGAATGCCGAAAGGTTTTCCATATGAAAAGACAATATGAGGATATTTTCTTTCTATTGGCTTAACAATTGCTGGAATATCCTTTTTCGCATGATTTGCTGTAAACAACAATATCGGAACGAGTGCAATTTCTGATGCACCTTTCTGAATGCAACGCTCAATTGTTTCCTGAATCGTTGGCTCCACTAATTCTAAAAAACAAATCTCCTGTAGTGCGATTGGAATGTATTTTTTAGCACGCTCTACAAATGCTCTTGCTTCATCAATCCCCTCCTGAACACGAGTGCCATGTGCAATATATATAACTGCCTGCATATAGTTACCTCCTAATAGCCTACTAGTCCAGTAGCTTTTTGTTTAAGATTTGATTGCTCTTGAAACCATTGGATTTTTTCACGTAGTTTGACAACCTCCCCTACGATAATCATCGAAGGGTTTGAAATATTCGATTCTGCTACAATAGATTCAATGTTTTCAAGTGTTCCGGTAACTGTTTCCTGCTTATCATAAGTACCCCAATGTACAAGGGCCACAGGCGATTCCTTTATCCGTCCAAACTTAAGAAGCTGTGACACGATATATGGTAGGTTTTTTACACCCATATAAATAGCGAGTGTTTCGATATGGACTAGTGATTCCCATTTTAGATCGTCATCTTTTCCAAACTGACGATGACCTGTCACAATTGCAAAGCTAGCGCTTAAGTCACGGTGCGTTACAGGAATGCCTGCATAGGCTGGAGCGGCAATACCTGACGTAATACCCGGTACTATCTCGAATGGAATTTTCTTATTGGCAAGTACCTCTGCCTCTTCTGCACCTCTACCGAAGACGAATGGATCGCCCCCCTTTAAACGAGTGACTATCTTCCCCTGCATGGCATAACGCACGAGTGATTCGTTTATACTTTCCTGAATCATCGCATGACGATTTGGTAGCTTACCACAGAAAATGAGCTCGGCGTCTGGTTTCGCATAGCTTAATAATTCCTTATTCAATAATCGATCGTATAAAATAACGTCTGCCTCTTTTATGCAGCGGAGTCCCTTTACCGTAATAAGCTCGATATCTCCTGGACCTGCACCTACAATATATACTTTACTCATTCAATCACCTCTAAGCAGTAGAATTTAGGTTTAAAAAAAGGCACCCAGCTATATAAATCTTCACAAAACATCTAGTGAAAGATTCATATAGCTGGATACCTCTAGTTGTCTAGTCGGCTAACCTTATCATTATTTACCTTTTGTATTTTTTTGAAATCGTTGCTTTTCAACCCGATTAATTTGAACGATAACACCATCCTGAATCGTAATTTGTACTTCTCCGAATTGGATACCCTCGATGGCTTTTTCAATAGCTTTTAATTTTTCTTGCTTAGTAATTGGCATTTGCATTCCCCTTACTTAAATACTTAGTAAACTAATAGGTTTTATATGCTTGACATTATTTTAGACTTGTTAGTATTTTTTGTCAATTGTTTTTTTATTAATTTTTCAATATGAAAGCCGCCTAGCCAAAAGCTAGGTGGCCCTTACCGAATTACTATATATTTAATTCATTTATTAGCTGCTGTACACATTCCTCTATAGAGTATTGCTCCGTATCTAATATGATTTCCGGATTAATCGGAGCCTCGTAAGGTGCTGAAACTCCTGTAAAGTTTGGTATTTCTCCAGCCTTAGCTTTTTTATATAACCCCTTAGGATCTCGCTTTTCACAAATCTCCAAAGATGCCTTTACATATACTTCAAGAAATTCTTCATCTTCTACTAATTGACGAACGACTTCCCGATCCTGACGATACGGCGAAATAAATGACGTGCAGACGATTTGACCAGCATCTACAAATAGTTTTGCGACCTCACCTATTCTACGTATATTTTCCTTTCGGCTTTCTTCATCAAAACCTAAATCCTTATTTAGACCGTGACGAATATTATCGCCATCAAGCACATATACACCCTTTCCACGGTTAAAAACCTCACGGGCAAAGGCATTTGCAATCGTTGACTTTCCAGAAGCTGATAATCCAGTAAACCAAAGAATTACACTTTTTTGCCCACTTTTCTCCTCACGCTCTTCCTTGGTAACAGACGCGTCATGCCATACAATATTTTCTGCCATAATTATTGACCCCCTATACTTTTGCCTTTTCTCTCATACCCTTGATAAGCACTTCGACAACTTCTTTACGGCTAAAAGTTGTTGGTGGTATCTCACCATTACGAAGCATTTCGCGAACCTTTGTACCAGATAAAATAATATGATGTTCATGGTCATGAGGGCATGTTTTAGTTGTAGCCATTCCCTCACACGCTGTGCAATAGAAGCTATGCTCAAATTTAAGAGGTTGAATTCCTAGTTCTTCAGCTGTAAATTGATCAAAGATTTTTTGTGCGTCATATGTTCCATAGTAATCACCCACACCTGCATGGTCACGACCAACGATAAAATGCGTGCATCCATAGTTTTTACGTACAAGCGCATGGAAGATTGCCTCTCTTGGACCTGCGTAACGCATCGCAGCTGGGAAAATACCTAGATGAACACGATTTTTGGGATAATAATTTTTAAGCAATACTTGATAACTTTCCATTCGTACTTCAGCAGATATATCATCGGATTTCGTTTCACCGACTAACGGATTTAAAAATAGACCATCAATTGTTTCTAAAGCTGCCTTTTGAATATATTCATGCGCACGATGAACCGGATTTCGAGTTTGGAAGCCTACAATTGTATCCCAGCCTTTTTCATCAAAAATGGCACGTGTTTCAGCTGGTGTAAACGTATATTCTTCAAATGCAGGTTCTTGTCTATGAATTAATGTAATGTTCCCGCCCACATATGTATTTGGTCGAGAGAAAAGCTTTGATACACCAGGATGTGCCTTGTCCTTCGTACCGTAAATATTTTCAGCTTCTTTTTGTTTATCTGGCGTATAAATAGAGGCAATCTCAATCACACCATATGTAACACCATCTTTTTCAAGCTTTACTGTATCCCCAATTTCAATAGTTGCTATTTCATCGTCTGAAATCGGTAAAGTAATAGGAATACTCCAAACAGTTCCATCGGCTAGTCGTAAACGTTCGACAACTGAAAGATAATCCTCTTCATTAAAAAAGCCTGTAATTGGACTATAACCACCAATACCGATTAGTTCTAAATCACTTAAAGCGATTGCGTCAAGTGTAATTGTTTTATTAATTAAAGAAATATTTAGTGATGGATTGTATCGAGATACTAACTTTCCACCATGAACAACGTTTGTCATATTCAATTCCTCCTCTAATTAGCCATGTAGGCCACATTCTGTTTTTCCTGAATTTCGCCAGCGACCTGAGCGTAAATCATCAACTGTCCAAGCAGGCTTCGTACATTTTTCACAGCCTATGCTTGGATAACCCTGATCGTGTAAAATGTTATACGGTAGATTATGATTTGAAACATAACGCCAAACATCTTTCCACGTCCAATAAATAAGTGGGCAGATTTTAATAGCCTCGAATTTTGAATCTTTGTTAAAATACTCTGTATTTGCTCGCGTTGGACTTTGCTCTCTTCGGAGTCCCGAAATCCAAGCAGTTGCACCGGACAACTCCTCATGTAGTGGCTCAATCTTTCGAATTCTGCAGCATTCATTTGGATTTGTTTCCCACAGCTTTTCACCATATTGGGACGCTTGCTCCACGAGTAAAAGCTTTGGCTGCTTCATTTCAATTTGAAGACTTGGATATTTTCCTTTTACCTTTTGAATAGTATCGTATGTTTCCTGAAAATGAAGATTTGTGTCTAAAAAAACAATCCTTGCATCCGGTTTTATTTTTGCGATTAGATCAATAAGTACGATCCCCTCAATACCAAAGCTACAGCCATAAACAAGCTGTTCTTTATACGTATCATAGCTCCACTTTAAGACTTCGAGCGCTCCCTTATAAAGAGGATCTTGTTCGATTGTAGGAATTTTCGCTTCTTCAAATGTTTCAAAAGTAAGCATTTTTTACCCTCCTCCCATTAAAAAAAGGCGCTCTAATGGCAAGAACCATTAAAAGCGCCTCCAGTTGTCTGGTTAGCTAATATAATATTGATTCACGAATAAGTGAATTGTTTCGAAGTATAAATCATATATAACCAACCTGTCAACTAGTATTCTAAAAAAACAGAAAACAATAAATATTTTTTAATTCTTAGTTGACTAATAGGAAATATGTGTTTTAATATTACATAAAGCAAAACGAGCTGATCAGACAAACTGAAGGCTACAGTTAATGACACTGAGAATGTGTGATTGACTGTAGTCTTTTTCGTTTTTTACTCTTTCAGCAGTACATTAATATTCTTTCGATGCTTTTTTGAAAACAACAACTAATAAGTTAAAGGAGTGTGAAAAGTATATGAAAACTACAAAAAAATTCGCTGCATTTTTCGCTGCAAGCTCACTGGCAATGGTGATTGGTGGGTGTTCTAGCTCTGATCAAAAGGGCTCAGCAAGCACTGATAAAACAATTAATTTACTAAATGTATCCTATGATCCAACACGAGAATTGTATGAAGAGATCAACAAATCCTTCACAAAAGAATGGAAAGAAAAAACAGGACAGACCGTTAAAATTCAACAATCTCATGGTGGCTCTGGAAAGCAAGGACGTGCTGTAATCGATGGCTTACAGGCGGATGTTGTAACGCTAGCGCTTGCTTATGATATCGATGAAATCGCTGCAAATCGTAATCTAATTAATAAGGACTGGCAAGAGGAATTACCCGATCATTCCTCTCCATACACTTCAACAATTGTGTTCCTCGTACGCAAAGGAAATCCAAAGCATATTCAAGACTGGGACGATCTTGTGAAGAAAAATGTCTCCGTCATTACACCAAACCCAAAAACTTCTGGGGGAGCACGTTGGAACTATTTAGCTGCATGGGGTTATGCAGATCGACAATTTCACGGTGATGAGACAAAAATTAAGGACTTTATGCAAAAGCTTTATAACAATGTAGAGGTCCTTGACTCAGGTGCTCGTGGTTCAACAACAACATTTACAGAACGACAAATTGGCGATGTTTTAATTGCATGGGAAAATGAAGCTTATCTATCATTAAAAGAACTTGGTAAGGACAAATTTGAAATAATTACACCATCATTAAGTATTTTAGCAGAGCCACCTGTAGCAGTTGTTGATAAAAATGCTAAAGCAAAGGGCTCTGAAAAAGTAGCAAATGCATACTTAAACTTTTTATATACAGATGAAGGTCAAGAAATTGCTGCTGACAATTATTATCGTCCACGTAACGAGAAAATTTTAAAGGAGCATAAAAAACAATTTCCAAACCTTAAATTAATTACAATTGATGATTTTGGAGGCTGGCAAAAGGCTCAGAAGGAGCACTTCAGCGATGGTGGTACGTTTGATTCCATTTATACTCCTAATAATCAGTAAGGAGGAGTTTGATGACAACCGCTTTATTTCGTAAGAAAAAATTAACCGTTCTTCCGGGATTTAAACTTTCACTCGGTTTTACATTACTTTACTTAAGTATTTTAGTACTGTTGCCTCTTTCCATGCTCTTCTGGAATACCATGCAGTTAAGTTGGCATGATTTTATTAAAACTATTACAGATGCTCGTGTTGTAGCATCGTATAAGCTAACATTTGGGACTTCGTTTGTTGCAGCGATTATTAATGTCGTTTTTGGCACCATCATTGCTTGGGTACTTATTCGCTATGATTTTGTTGGCAAAAAGCTTATGGATGGTCTTGTCGATCTTCCATTTGCTCTGCCTACTGCTGTTGCAGGGATTGCGCTAACTAACCTATATGCACCGAACGGATGGATTGGTAACCTTTTTCCTTTTAAAATAGCATTCACTCCAATTGGAATCATTATTGCTTTAACATTTATCGGATTACCATTTGTAGTTCGAACAGTACAACCGGTGCTACAAAACTTTTCATCGGAATCTGAGGAAGCATCTGCTAGTCTTGGAGCCAGTCGCTGGCAGACATTTACGAGAGTTATTTTCCCTGAGCTAATCCCTGCCATCTTAACTGGCTTTACACTTGCCTTTTCTCGTGCCCTTGGTGAATATGGATCTGTCGTTTTTATCGCTGGCAATATGCCGATGAAAACAGAAATAGCTCCTCTGCTTATAATGACGAAACTTGAGCAATATGATTATGCAGGTGCAACTGCGATAGCTATTGTCTTACTCATATCTTCATTCGTGATTTTACTAGTAATGAATATAATTCAATGGCTCTTTAATCGAAAATATAGTGCATAGGAGGAGTAAGCATGGAAAAACAACTGATAATCGCCCATACTGAGGTCACCTCTAAGCAGAAGGCTGGAAATGCAACCTTAAAAGAGCCATGGATTATTCGTTTTACACTTACGACCATTTCTCTATTATTCCTTCTAATTTTTTTAGTTCTTCCACTTCTAACGATTTTTATTACCGCCTTTAAAAAAGGAATGGAAGTTTATATTGCATCGGTTACCGAACCCGATGCACTTTCTGCTATTAAGTTAACATTGCTACTGGCCACTATTGTTGTCCCAATTAATACAATTTTTGGAGTAGCTGCTGCATGGACCATTACAAAGTTTGATTTTCGAGGAAAAAATTTATTAACGACATTAATCGATCTCCCATTTGCTGTATCCCCTGTAATCGCAGGTTTAGTATTTATTCTGCTGTTTGGTGCGCAAGGGCTATTAGGCGAGTGGCTATTAAATCAAAATGTTCAAATTGTATTTGCATTACCAGGCATTATTTTAGCTTCACTCTTTGTTACTGTTCCATTCGTTGCAAGAGAACTTATTCCATTAATGCAAACACAAGGAACGCAAGAGGAAGAGGCATCCATAAGTTTAGGAGCAGGTGCCTTTACGACTTTTATCAAGGTTACACTCCCTAATATCAAATGGGGTCTATTTTATGGGGTCATTTTATGTAATGCCCGTGTGATGGGTGAATTTGGTGCCGTTTCAGTCGTATCAGGACATGTTCGTGGTCTAACAAATACCATGCCTCTACATATCGAGGTTTTATACAATGAATATCAATTTTCGGCAGCTTTTGCGGTTGCATCATTGATGTCGATATTAGCACTAATTACAATCATTATTAAAAACATAATTGAATGGAAAACGAAGCAGCATTAGGAGGAATGTATATGAGTATTACGATTCAAAATGTAAAAAAGCAGTTTGGCAGTTTTCAAGCTTTAGACAATATTTCTTTGAACATTAAAACAGGCGAACTCATTGCACTTCTTGGTCCATCCGGATCCGGTAAAACGTCGTTACTTCGTATTATTGCGGGTCTTGAAGACCTTGATGAGGGTGTTATTTTATTTGATGGAGAAAATATTACCGAAATTAACGCAAAGGAACGTAACATTGGATTTGTTTTCCAACATTATGCCCTCTTTAAGCATATGACGGTATTTGACAATGTTGCTTATGGACTAAAGGTTCGTTCACGTAAGTCTCGTCCATCTAAAAAAGAAATTGCTAACAAGGTACATACACTTTTATCACTCGTGAAACTTGAACACTTTGCTGATCGCTTTCCTAACCAATTGTCTGGTGGTCAAAGGCAGCGTGTCGCACTTGCCCGAGCACTTGCTGTCGATCCA
This sequence comes from Rummeliibacillus sp. NPDC094406, assembly GCF_044763875.1. Classification (NCBI taxonomy): domain Bacteria; kingdom Bacillati; phylum Bacillota; class Bacilli; order Caryophanales; family Caryophanaceae; genus Rummeliibacillus; species Rummeliibacillus sp. NPDC094406. The sequence goes on from NZ_JBIWGZ010000002.1 coordinate 21,404, forward strand.
AAGGTGCTTCTGTTAGATGAACCATTTGGAGCACTTGATGCAAAGGTACGAAAAGATTTACGACGCTGGCTACGAAAAATGCATAATGAGTTTCACGTAACAAGTATTTTCGTAACACATGATCAGGAGGAAGCTCTAGACGTTGCTGACCGAATCGTTGTTATGAATAAAGGAAGGATTGAACAAGTTGGTACTCCAGAAGATGTATATGACCATCCAAATAGTCCTTTTGTTTATGACTTTCTTGGCAATGTCAACCTATTTAAAGGACGATTAAAAAACGGTCAGCTTGTTCATGGAAGCTATACAGGTCCAGTCGATGAAGAATTTACTCAGAACGATATTGAAGCTATCGGCTACGTTCGGCCACATGATATTCAAATTGAACGAACAGCCATTTCAGAAGATATGGTACCTGCTAAAATTATTTTTATTCATGCTATCGGTCCAATTGTGCAAATTGAGCTACATCGTCAGGATGTTGATGAATATTTGGAAGCTGAGTTATCAAAGGAACAGTTCCGTTCATTGAAATTACAACGTGGTGAGCAAGTTTATATTCGTCCAAAACAATTAAAGGTATTTATTCCAGAGGATTTTTCAATTTAATTTAATCGTAATAAAAAAAAGTTAGTGCTGTACAAAAATCTATTTTCAAAAATAAGAAAAGAGACACCGAAACAATTCGATTTCGTTGTCTCTTTTCTTTTTAAGGACTTATTAGCCACCAATGTAAATTGACCATCAAATTCCTTTAACTTTAAGCAGTTACATCACGTTTTACAAATGAGATAAAGCTTGCTAATAAGAAAAGTACTGCATAAATTGCTAAAATTGTTAGAGAAAACGGCATTGTTAAGCCTTCTACAATAGAATATCCAGTCTCAAATTGAGTTAAATCCGTGTTTGGAATCCACAAATATTTAACAAATTCATATTTACTTAAAAATACAACAATGCTAGATCCCATAAAGCTAATAAATAAAGTAAGCCCAATCGCTAATGAACTAGAACGGAAAATACTTCCAATCATGAAAGCAAAAACAATGGACATAAGAATGTCCCCAAATGTTAACAAATACATATACATTGAATGAGCAAGTAATGAAGATTCAACTACTTTATTCCCTTCAACAATTAAGTTTGTCCCTGAGGAGAAACCATATAAAACTGTGCCTACAATTAAGTTTAATATCCATGTTAGTATTGCCATTGATATTGCAAAAATAATGACTGTTAATAGTTTTGAAGTTAATATTTTGGCACGATTAACTGGACGTGTAAGAAGCATCTTAATTGTCCCTGTTGCAAATTCACTTGAAACAATGCCCGCAGCGATAATAGTCGCAAATAGACTGATTAGCGATAAAAGCATAGAGCTATCTTCAACATAAGATTGAGCACTTCCTGTATCAATAGGCTGTACATTGTTTTTTAAACGATATTCGGAAATTTGAATTGAATCTTCCGCATTTTGTAATTGTTTTTTCGATAGATCTCCACCTTTAATCATCGATTGTTGTTGTTTAATAGATTGTTGTTCAACCGTTTTCCAGTCGCCTTTATTTTCCATTTCATTGTTATTTGCCCATTTATGAATACCAGCCATTGTTAATATTGATAAGACTAATATAATGAGCATTACCCAGGTTCCTTTTTTATGCCATAATTTCATCCACTCATTTTGCAATAGTTTTAGCAATTTGGCCACCTCCTGTCATTTCTAAGAATTGATCTTCAAGTGATTCATGATGCTGTTGTACAGAATAAATATCAATTCCTTTGTTTGTTAAACTTGCAATTAGCTTTGGTACTTCTTTTCTTTCGATTACTACCAAATACCCTTTTGAATGTTTTTCATATTTATAATCTTGTTCCTTAAGAATTTCATCAAGAGGCTGTTCAACTTCAATATAATATGTAGATTGTTGTTCAACATCCATTTCGCGAATATCAATTAGTTCTCCACTTTTTATAACGGCAATACGATCACAGACTAACTCGATTTCCGCAAGTAAGTGACTCGATACAAAAATTGAAACGTTCTCTTGTTTAGCAATTGTTCGAAGATGTTCCCTAAATTCTCGAATTCCTGCAGGGTCTAGTCCATTCGTTGGTTCATCTAAAATTAAAAATTTCGGATGATGTAATAATGCTTGGGCTAAGCCTAGTCTTTGTCGCATACCTAATGAATAAGTCGATACTTTTTCATTTATACGATTTTCAAGTCCAACTAATCGTACAACTTCAGCAATTCTTTCTTTTGTAACATTGTCGTGCATTCTAGCAAAATGAAGTAAGTTTTTATATCCTGACATAAATTTATACATCTCAGGGTTTTCTACAATAACACCTACTTTGCTAATTGCCTTTTCAAAGTTTTGTGAAAGTGATATTCCATCGATAATAACTTCACCTTCTGTAGGATTCATTAATCCAGTCATCATTCGTATGGTAGTTGTTTTACCAGCGCCATTTGGACCTAGAAATCCTGTAATTTGTCCAGGATAAAGTTCAATATTCAAATCTTTGATAATTTCTTTTCCCTTAATTGTTTTTGATAAATGCTTCAATTCAACGATTGGTTTCATCAAATCATCCTTTTCTATATTGTTTTTTCATCCACTGTACAGCATCTTGCTGCCACTCTTCTCTAACATTCTCCAACGTTTCAAATGAATGAATCCTGCCATCTTTTAATAGTAGTAACGCATCTAATATTGGCTCAACATCATGGAGTTCGTGTGTTGATAATAAGATTGTTTGATCCCTCCCCTCTATAAATTTTATAAGTCCTTTTAACAAAGATTCTCTAACCATGGGATCCAATCCTGAAAAAGGTTCATCCATTAAATAATAGGATACGTTTCGACCAAGTGTCGCAGCCATTTTAATCCGTCCCCGCTGGCCTTTTGACATTTTCTTCATTTTTTTATCAGTCTCTACTTCCAAAAATGCTGCAATTTCTTCAGCCTTGGCAGTTGAAAAGTCTCCAAATTGTGATGCATAAAAAGTAAATATCTCTTCACCTGTTAAATGTGGATAAAACTCATCGATATCAGGTAAATACGCAATATTTTCAGCGCTTTGATGTGTAATAATCGCACCATCTATTTGAACACTCCCTTTTGTAGGAGTCTTAACACCAGCTAATAGTCGAAGTAAAGTTGATTTGCCACTACCATTTTCCCCTACTAAACCGATGATTTTACCAGGTGGCAGTTGAAAAGTAATATCTTCTAGAACAGTCTTTTTCCCATAGCCATAGGCTACGTGTTGTGCACAAATCACTACTAGTCACCCCCATGTTTTTGAAGTTGTTCTATGATTTCTTGTTTGGTAAAGCCAAATGCAGTTACGTTATGAAAGAACTGCTCTACAATTTTTTCTTTCGTCTGTTCTCGTAAAGTTGAAATCTCACTTTCATCACTTGTTATATACGTACCTTGTCCTCTTTTAGTTTCAGTTAATCTCATCTGCTCCAACTCCTTATATACACGTTGAACCGTATTAACGTTTACTCCCACTTCGACTGCATATTCTCGTACAGATGGCATTTTATCACCTAATTGACGATTCCCCCGTATAATATCTCCACAAATTTTTTCAACAAGCTGTGTGTAAATAGGTTTATCTCTTGAAAAATCAACTGTCATTCCTTAACCACCTTTTCACACCATTTAATACTAAAGATTATTATGAATAAAGTGACTAGCAAGCTTAATATATCTTCACGTAAATAGATATCATCCATAATAAAAACTGTGTTAAAAATTTTACTAATAGGTTGAATAGAATTAACTATCCATTCACTTGTCGTAGGGCCTTGTAAGAAAAATTTATCATAAAGATCAGAAGTTGATATTTTTACAAAAAGATATGAAATGAATGTTAGTAAAATAAATACCACAATTATCGCTAATCTTCCGAGTCTTTTTTTCAATTTTAAATAACATGTATATAACACTAATGCAAGGGGTAACACAAATACAATTGATATAAATGATATGTAATTTATGGCCAACATAAATTTAATATCTTGTAGAAATGTCAACTGACTTTTACTCATTACTGTTATTACCATGACTATTGTCATTACAAATACTAATATCAAATTCGAAAATATACTAAATAATAATTTAGCACCTATTAATTGATAGAAAGGTGCTGTGCTATGTAACCAGATATCTGTACGTCTCAACTCCTGATTTAGATTTTTTACAAATTGAATACAAACTATTAGAAATGTTAAAAACGATATTACGGATGCCATTGCGAAAATTGAATTTGCTTGATTTATAGTTGAATCTACATATTTATCGATTAAAAACGGAATGGCTACTGTTAGCAAAATACTTAAAATACATGTGGTAAAAAGCCATTTATATTGTACTTGCCATTCTTTTTTTAATAATCCTAAAAACCTTTTCATACTTCCACCCCTGTTGCTGTTATAGTGTACTAGTTGTATATTACACTATAACTCCCTCCATTACAACTTTAATTTTTTCAATATAGTGGAATTTTATTTATTAAACATTTCAATTAATTCCTATTTTTACAACTTCACCAGTTCATCATTTCTTTTTCACACTTCATTCACATTTCTCACCTAGAGGTGTGACTTTTATCACATCGTAAGTGTTTTATTTTTTATATCATGAGTTCGAGAAGTAAATGTAATACTGAAATTACAAAGGAGGGGTCAATATGGCTAATAAAAATGAACCCGAAGAAAACCTAAAAGGGACTTTCTATCTAGTATTAACTATAGGGGTAATTATCGTGGCTGTTTGGGCTGCATGCTTTGGTCTATTTCTTGATCGCTTTTAATTAGAAGGAAAGAAGGGAAAACGATGCATCTTCATAAATATGAAAAATATTGGCTTACATTTGGTGTTGGGTCCCTAATCGTATTTTTATTGATTACCGGTATTATGGCATTTCACAACGGGAGTCACCCACCAAGTGCAAAGAACACAATCAACCATGAAAAAGTTGATGAAATCGCACCATTTAACAACCCTGGGGTACATAAAGTATCTGGTAAGGACTGGGATTATGAAGTAGTTATAGTAGCTTCTGCTTTCTACTACAATCCACCTGAACTAAAAGTGCCAGTCGGTTCTAAAGTTAAATTTATCGCTACTTCAAAAGATGTTGTACACGGTTTTGAAATTTCAGGAACGAACGTCAACATGATGTTAGAACCAGGTTATATTTCTGAGTATACAACGACCGTGGATAAAGCTGGTGATTACTTAATCGTATGTAATGAATATTGTGGAGTAGGTCACGCTCAAATGCATTCTATGCTTAAGGTGGTGGATAAAAAATGAGTCAAACAGTAATCGATCAAGCTAAAGTAAACGAAAAAGAAACAACTATTTCAAGAAGAGTAGCTTATAAAACTACGGAACTATTAAAAGTAGATTCTAGAGATGCCAAACTCTCAATGGCTCATATTTATGTTGCATTTATCGCCCTATTCTTAGGTGGTGCTGCAGGTCTATTACAAGTTTTAGTACGTTCAGGTCATTTTGAATTACCATGGGGAATTGGCTATTATCAAGTATTAACGGTCCACGGTGTATTGCTTGGATTAATCTTAACAACATTCTTTATCTATGGTTTCCAAATTGCAGCAGTTAGTCGTACTTCAGGAACATTATCTCCTAAACAAAGATTGATTTGCTGGATTGGTTTCTGGACAATGACAATCGGTACTGCAATGGCAGCAACAATGGTGCTTTTAAATCAAGCTTCTGTACTTTATACATTCTACGCTCCACTACAAGCACACTGGATTTTCTATTTAGGTTTAACACTTGTTGTTGTTGGATCTTGGATTGGTGGCCTTGGTCAAGCACTTCGTTGGATGCAATGGCGTAAAGAAAATCCTAATCAAACATCGCCTTTGCTTTCTTTCATGGTAGTATGTAATAACTTAATGTGGTTTGTTGCAACCATTGGTGTTGCTATTGAAGTGTTATTCCAATTATTACCTTGGTCTCTTGGCCTTGTAGAACGTGTCGACATCTTATTATCTCGCACCTTATTCTGGTCATTTGGTCACGCACTCGTTTACTTCTGGTTATTACCAGCATACATGGTTTGGTATGTTGTTGTTCCAAAAGTAATTGGTGGTAAAATTTTCTCTGACGCTCTAGCTCGTTTATCATTTATTTTGTTCGTATTATTCTCAGTTCCAGTTGGTCTTCATCACCAATTAACTGAACCTGGTGTTGATGGATCTTGGAAATTCTTACAAGTTGTATTAACAATGATGGTTGTTATTCCATCACTATTAACTGCTTTCTCACTGTTTGCGACATTTGAAACTCGCGGCCGCGAGCTTGGCGGTAAAGGCATTTTTGGTTGGCTAAAAAAATTGCCTTGGGGTGATGTTCGTTTCTTCGCTCCATTCATGGGTATGTTAATCTTCATCCCTGGTGGTGCTGGCGGTATCGTTAATGCATCCCACCAAATGAACCAATTGATTCACAACACGATTTGGGTAACAGGTCACTTCCACTTAACAGTTGCTACTGCCGTTGTTTTAACATTCTTCGGTGCAGCTTATTGGTTAGTACCTCATCTTACAGGTCGTACATTAACAAAAGAATTAAATCGTCTTGGTATTATTCAAACAATAATTTGGGCTGTTGGTATGGCAATCATGTCTAGCTCAATGCATATTGAAGGTTTACTTGGTGCTCCTCGTCGTTCAGCATTCTCTGATTACGGTGGTGCTGAAATTGCAAAAACTTGGGCTTCTTATCAAATCGCTCAAGCCGTTGGTGGTACGCTATTATTCATTGGGATTATCATATTCCTAATTATCTTCGTAAAACTTTGCTGGTTTGCTCCAAAAGGTGAACAAGAATTCCCTATTGGAACAGTTGCACCAAATGCAGAAAAAACTCCAGCTATTTTTGAAAACTTTAAAGTTTGGATTGTTATTTTAGTAGCATTAATTTTAATCGCTTATACATTCCCAATCTATGATATTATTCAAAATGCTCCTCTTGGTTCTAAAGGTTACAAGATTTGGTAATTATTCTCATAAAAAATCCGCTTTCTCTATTGTGAGAGAGCGGATTTTTTGTTCACCTTACTATTCAATCATCTTTCAGTTGCAGGTACTGCAAAAATTGGTTCTATTTGTTTCTTGTACTGCGCTTCATCTTCATTTAATAGGATATGGATATCACCATGATCATTTGAAGTTCGGATAAGTCGCCCCATTCCTTGTTGTAACCGTAATAGCATGAATGGAAGTTCAACATCATGGAAAGGATCATCAGTAAAAGCACGTTTCGCATCAAATAACGGATCATATGGTGGGAATGGTAAGTCAAAAATAATAACACGAGTTAGCGCTTCTTCTGGTAGATCTAAACCTTCCCATAAGTGATAAGAACATAATACTTGTAATTTACCTTCTTGGAAATCTCGGACAATAGAAGAAAGTTCACGATCCCCTTCAAAACCAACCTTAGCTGCAATTCTTTCGTCAATTTGTGCTTTGAAACTTGCCATCGCTTGTTTAGATTTAAATAGTATTAATGTCTGATTACCTTCTTCTAATAATTCCTCGACTCTACGTATTTTTTCTGCTTGATTTAAATGATGCAATACAATTTGCATAACTTCTTCATAATCAAATGGTGAGGCTACTGAGAAGGATTGATAATCTTTAATACCTAAACTTCCTGCAATATAACTGAAATCTTTATTTATAGACAAAGTTGCTGATGAGAAGATGTAAGGTATTTTTTTAGAGAATACTTTTTCTTCTAATACCTCTGTAATTAGACGTGGCATAATAACGAGTGTTTCTTCCCCATCTGTTTCTTCTAACCAGTCAACAGCGTCCCCTTGTGCAATGAAGATTCTCATAGCTGCTTCATATTGTTCCAAAAACTCTTCTGCCATTCGTAATTCATATTCAGGAATAACATAAAGCTCTGATTCAAAAACAAATTCCTCTAACAATGTTTCAACAGTATCAATTACTTTTTTACCTAATTTCATAAGCAACGGAGATTTCTTTATTCTTTTACGATCCTCATCTGAACTAATGACATCATCACGTAATTGATCAAAGAATAATTCGTGACCATCTTGCAATTGTTCCATTGTATACAATGTTTTTTCACGTAATCCATCTACCATCAATCGGTCGATAAGTTGCACAATTGTATAATCTTGTACTTTATAAGTCATTGCTTTTTGAGCTGCATACTCCAATAAGTGCCCTTCATCTAATACAATCATTGATACTTCAGGTAATAACGCTAATTGACCTTCACGTTCACGAGATTCCTTAGTCGCAATATTTTCCATTAAAAAGTCTTGAGAACAAATAATAAGATCTGTTGATTCACGATAATGTGCACGATGCAAGGTTTGACCGCAACGATTTCGCAAATCACATACTGAGCATTGTTGAATTGAGTTGTAATTGACTAGATTCCATTCTTCATCGCTAATATTGGGATAATCACTATGTTGACCATACAAGCCTAGTTTTCCTTGTCCAAATACCCCGTCTGGAATTGTTTCTGCAATATCATCTAAATATTCGCCATCAGAAAATTTTTCTGCTTCCTCATAACGCTTTAAGCATAAATATTGGTCACGTGATTTCGCTAAACGAACATCGATTGTTAAATCTAAATATTGTTGCAATTTATAAATATCGCCGCCCTCTTTCACGAGCTGGTCGATTAATGTTTCATCTGCACACGCTATTAATGCTGGTTTTCCAGTATATCGAGCATATGCAATCGCAGGCAAAAGATATGCGATTGTTTTTCCTGTGCCTACTCCAGCTTCTGCGAAAAGAATAGACTTTTCGCGTAATACTTTCTCGATTTGATAGGCCATGAAAATTTGCTCATCACGACATTCTAGCCCTTTTTCAGGTAGTTCGTCGTATAAAATATCGCCAATCCAGTCTCCTAGTGAATCAAAGAAAGACTTTTCTTTGGATAAGGCAAATGGTATAGATTGTCTCATTCAAATTCCCCTCTCGTACAGACAACGAAACGGAAGGGGTCTCCCCCTCCCGTCAAATACATATTCATAAAATAAGTCTACAATATTATAGAAGCGTTCATGTAATAATAAAATATGATTTTGCAACATTAAATAGTAATTTATTTTTCATCTTTTATCATTAATCTTGTTTTGGTGTACGTTGACCCCAAAATTGATAGTAATCTGTTTTGATAAATCCATTAAATAGTTTACGTTTCTTTGTTGCTTTTTTTCCATATAACACTTCAAAGTTTTCCATTGATGATAACATATAAACTGACCATGATGGATAATTATTCATCATGATACCCATATCATGTATCATTTTCTCAACTAATTCTATATCACCGATACGTTCGCCATATGGTGGATTTCCAATCATAACCCCATCTGTAAGATGCGTTGTAAAATCTGTTACTTGCATTTGTTTCCAAGTAATTAAATCAGCAAACCCAGCTTCACGGGCATTTGTTTTAGCGATTTCCACCATTCGATGATCGATATCTGATCCGAAAATTTGAAGAGGTTGTTCATAATTTGCAACATCTTCAACTTCCATTCGAACTTCATCCCAAATTTTCTGCTTCATCCATGGCCATGCTTCACTAATAAATTCACGATTATAACCTGGAGCCATATTTTGTCCAATCATTGCAGCCTCTAAGGCAATTGTACCCGAACCACAGAAAGGATCTACGAATGGACGACTAGGATTCCATTTGGAAATATAAACAAGTGCAGCCGCCAATGTTTCTTTTAATGGCGCTTCCCCCTGATCTAATCGATAACCACGCTTATGCAAGCCTGCACCACTCGTATCAATCGTCAAAATTGCTTCATCTTTTAAAATAGAGACTTCAATCTTATATTTAGGACCAGTCTCTTCTAAGAAACCAAGTCGTTTATAATAATATTTCATACGCTCAACAATTGCTTTTTTCGTAATGGCTTGGCAATCAGGAACACTAAATAATTTGGATTTCACTGATTTACCTGAAACAGGAAATTCAGCATCTACAGGCAAATACTTTTCCCATTCGATTGCTTTAACACCTTCAAATAATTGTTCAAACGTTTTGGCAGGAAATTTCCCTGCTACGATTTTCACACGGTCTGCTACACGTAACCATAAATTTGTTTTTGCGATATCCTTTTCATCGCCTTCAAAATATACTTTGCCGTTCTCTGTAGTTGTTGTATATCCTAAAGTTTTTAGTTCATCAGCTACAATAGATTCTAAACCCATTGCCGCTGTGGCTACTAATTGAAATTTCGTCATACCTATTTCCCTTCTAACTCCAATTCCCAAAATTCTAGGAATTCCATCAGTTCATTTAATGGAAGCGGTTTTGAATAGTAATATCCTTGAATCATATCACAATCCATACTATCGAGCAATTTAACTTGTTCACTCTGTTCAACACCCTCTGCAATCACTTTCATATGCAAACGGTGTGCCATTTGAATAATTGCATCGACAACAGCTTGATTATCATTTAACGAGCAAATTTGTTGAATGAAACTCCGGTCAATTTTCAAAAAGTTTAATGGGAATTGTACCAAATAACTAAGTGACGAATATCCTGTACCAAAATCATCGATTGAAAGCTTAAATCCCATTTGTTTTAGTTTTACTAATTTCCGAATGGTTTCTCTTTCATTATTCATTATGGTACGTTCCGTTAGTTCTAATTCAAACTGGCGTGCTGGTAAATTATTTTTTATAAATATTTGTTCGATTGAATTTACAAAACCTTTTTGATGGAAATGAATACTTGATATATTGATTGCAATCGGTACATTCTTAAAACCTGATCTCGCTAGTATATGTGCGTCTTGGCATGCACGATCAATAATGCATTCACTAATAGGAATAATTAAACCAGTTTCTTCAGCATATGGAATAAATTCAGCTGGTGAAACATTGCCAAGTTTCTCGTTGTTCCATCTCACGAGTGCTTCAACACCAATGATTTGATGTTTTTTAATATCTACTTTCGGCTGGTAGTATAGTTCAAAACTTTTTTGCTCAATTGCTCTTCGTAACTCATTATCTAAAAGTAATGCTCGTTTGGCATCTGTTTGTAAATCATCAAAATAAAACGCAAATTGGTTTTTGCCATTTTCCTTTGCATAATACATCGCTTTATCAGCTTTATTTAATAACGTCTCAGTTTCTGCTCCATCATGCGGATATATGCTTATACCAATACTTGATGAGATATATAATTTTTGATCTTCGATGATGAAAGGTTCTTCTAATAGATGAATAATCTTCTCACTTAAATGGACAGCATCACGCGGATGATGGATATCTGTAAATGTAATAACAAACTCATCACCTCCGTAACGGGCCAATATATCTTTGTTTTTTAGCAATGTTTGTATTCGCTTTGTAACTTCAACAAGCAATTGATCTCCAACTGAATGGCCAAGTGTATCATTCACTTGTTTAAATCGATCTAAGTCCAAAAATAAAATTGCATGTTGATAATTATGGCCTTTTGATGAATCCAATAAAACATTCATACGTTCGTTATAGGCAAAACGATTTGAAACACCTGTAAGGGAATCAGTCATTGCACGTTTTTTTAGTTCACTCTCAATGTTTTTTTCGTCTGACAAATCAGAAAATACTCCGCAATACCCTAAAACGCTACCATCACTACTATCTACTTTCATAATTTTAAGCCATTCTGGGTATACGTCCCCTGTTTTTCGACGGTTCCATATTTCTCCTTGCCATTCACCTTTTTGACAGAGCTCATTCCACATTAGTTTATAGAACTCTTTTCCATGAATGCCAGACTGTAATACATCAGGCTTTTCTCCTATTACTTCTTCTTTTTTATATCCAGTAACAAATTCAAAAGCAGGATTCACATCCACAATCTTACTATTTACGTCAGTAATCATTACTCCTTCTGAAATTGCATCAATGATCTTAGGTGTTATGTATTTACAATTGTCGGAAACATTGGATTGGCTAATGGATAATTGAAAATCTTGTTTCATCATAGTTATTATCACCATATCCCTAAAAGAAAGGCTCTCCAGTTTCTGGAGAGCCTGACTATTCATGTTTAGCATCATTAAAAGACCATAAGCCATGTTTTGTGCCCAAGTACTATAACGGCTTACGCCTTGTACGACTGGGTAGTAATCATCTATCTACGAAAGTATAAATACTTCCGTCTCTCCATCCATTCATTTCCTTCAGGAGAACGCCCCTACCATAATTTGGGTTGCTCACTCGTGGGGTTTACCTCGTTCCACCTGTTACGTTTCCGCAACAGCTTCGTCACTGTGGCACTTTCAGAGAGTTTCAACCATATCCCAAAAGGACTTAGGTTTTCCTCCCGCCGTCAGCCTTTAGACTGCCTTAGCTTATTTATTCACTAAGCACGAACACTACGATCATCTCAGAGCCGTGCGAGCATGGACTTTCCTCAACAACGTCAAGCGTTGCAGCGATTACTTGTTCTTTTATGATGACTTGACTATTATATCTCTAATGTTTTTCTATTTCAAGCGTTTTATCATTGAATTATAATGTGAAAATATTGTGAAAAATATTTTAGTCATAAAGCTTGTCGCCGAATACATGCTTTTCTAAATTAGCAATACGTTTTAAAATATCAAAATTTGTATTGTTAGCATAAGCTGGAGATGGGACTTGACGTCTTACTTCAGATGATGATGTTGTTGTTTGTGATTGTGCTGTTTTTAACTCATTTTTCAATAATTCTATTTCTTCTTGTTTTTTTGCTAATACTTTTTCAAAAGATTCATAGTCTTGTATGATGATATCTAAAAATTGATCTACTTCATCTTGACTATATCCTCTAATACCTGTTTTAAAATCTTTATCTAAAATCGTTTTAGCTGATAATTTAATGTCCATATCCATCTTCCTTCCATATAAACGTAGGTCTTATAATTATAGCACATTTCCCCAAAGTTTATCGTAGTTGCTTCCAGTGTTCAGTAAAATTATTTACTATTTCCCAAGCAATAATTTTTTCTTTTCATTTCGTAGACATCTTTTTTCTATTTCTTTTAACTTTCTTTGTTTCTGATCTTTTTCCCATAATAAGCTGTCTTTTACCAGTTGATATGCTTGTTTCGAATAAAAAAGCGCCTGATCATAATTTTGATGACGATGTTCATCAATTTTAGCTAGTTCTATATAAGCAATAATTCGCTGACGTTCTTCGATATAAGGAATTGCTTGATTAAAAGAATAATATGCCTGCTCAAAATCGTGCTGCTTTTTTTGTTGAAACGCTAAATGAAAATATGCATAGCCTGTCTCATTGCTATCATATTGACGTGTTACTTTTTCTAATATTTCCCCACTTTTTGCAGTATCAGATAAATCCCCAAACCATTTTCCAATGTTCGTATACGTAGTTGCAGACTCTTCTTGTATACCTTCACATAATAATTTTGTTGCTTGAATGTATAAGGTGATTAAAGATAATAAATCATATTCATTGTGCTCAAGAACTTTCATCAATGTTCTAGGGTCGCCACTTTTTACTGCATCTAAATAGATAATAGGCGCAAGGTAACCTGGTATATCTCCCTTACGATGGAATCCAAGTTTTTCCTCTTCTACTTGTGACAGTTTCATTCGGGATAAGTCATTTTTCCATATTCGTTTTGAACCATGCAACAGGTCGATTTGCTTCTGCTCAGGTAACTTAGGTAAATCCTTTTTATGCAAAGTAAAGCGCGTTTGTAACTGAGGCCAATCGAAACTTTTACCATTATACGTAACGATAGTTTTATTTTCCTTCCAAAGTTTTGATTCCCATAAAAACGCGACTTCATGGCTAGGATCTGCTAATACATATTGCTTTAATACAAATCCATCTTGTTCGGCTTCTAATATACCGTTCAAAAAGATCTGCGTACCAACACCTTTTAAACCAGTAGTCTCTGTATCATAAAACATTAAATTGACATCATCCGTTAAGGCAATCGGATGATCATGATTCGTACTTTCCCATAGTTGAAATGCATCATACAGTTCACCTAAGTGAAAATCTCCATGCTGATATTCAGCTGAATAATGCTTTTCAAGTAAAAAAACTGTACCATAATCGTTGTCAATTCTCTTCAACCCTACTTCTTCCCATTGTTTTGCATATGCTGGCACTACGGGCTTTTTAAACACTTCTTTTTGCTCTTGTTCAGTTTTTGATACCTTTTTTAGCATCTTCTTCATTTGAAGAATTTTATTTTCATATGACATTTAATCATCCAACTCTGCTAATAAAATTGATTTCAAAAAAGTTAATACTTGTTTTTTTTCGTCACTATTTAAGTCTTGTGCACCTATACATGAGGGGCATCCTTTTTGACACGGGCAATTAACAATATGCTCATATACATGATGCAATAAATCTTCCCATAAATCATATACACGTTCGCTCAATCCAATACCCCCTGGATAGCGATCATATACAAAAAACGTGGGCTTTTCTGAATGTGTTGCTTTCACTTGTGGCACAACATGAACATCGCTGCGATCGCTTTGGATGAATAATGGTATAAAACTATTCATAGCATATGCAACGCCTGTCATTGCTCCTGTTAAATCGTCTTCCTTCCAATGTTCAGGTTGGTCGAATGATAGCCATGTTCCACTTGTATGAAGTTCTTCTGGTGGCAAATGGATTGGTCCACTCCCGATATTGTCATGTGTCCCAAATCGTATTTTCTTGAAAATGGTAGCTGTAGCGAGTGTCATGATATCTCCAAACGTCACCTCTCCATGTCCAATTGTTCTACTTTTATCTTCACTAATGACTTTTAATTCTACTGCTAAATTGGCATCAGTAAAATAATCAACGTCTACTTCTCGAACATATGCCTTTTTTTCTTCCCAATCTAATTTTTCCACTTGGAACTGAGTCCCTTGATGTAAATAAATAGCCTCTTCATGTAGTAATGTTAATGCACTATAGCGATCCATTTCACCAATGACTTTACTATGTGCTGGAATGGATTGATCAATGATTACAACATTTTCCTGAGAAGCTGATCTTAGACTAATGTCATGCGCTGGAAAACTATCACTCATCCAATGCCATTTATCTGAAGTCTTTAAAAGTACGCCTTCTTCTTGTAAATATTCTAAGAAATCTTGTACTTCAAATTCTGCATAACTATCATCTACCCGAAATGGTAATTCAAACGAGGCGCATTTTAAATGGTCCATAAGAATTAACATATTCTCTGGGTATACTCTTGCCTCTTCAGGTGAACTTTCAAATAGATACTGTGGATGTTTGATAATATATTGATCTAATGCAGTGGACTGTGCAACGTAAATAATCAACGCATCATCTTGTCTTCTACCTGCGCGCCCTGCTTGTTGCCATGCACTTGCTATATTACCTGGGTAACCCGTCATGATACATGCTTGCAATTGGCCAATATCAACTCCCAATTCTAACGCATTTGTTGAAATAACACATTGTATCGTGCCATCTCGTAAACCTTTCTCAATAACGCGACGCTCAGAAGGTAAATAGCCACCTCGATACCCACGGATTGTCTCATCCTGAATTTTCTTCGCAGTAAGTGATTTCATATAGGTGACGAGCATTTCAACACGTACTCTACTTTTTGCAAAAATAATTGATTGGATTTTAGAATGATATAGCTCTCTTGCTAAGTCACGTACTTCTAAAATAGCACTTCTTCTAATGCCAAAAGTTGGGTGGATTATTGGCGGATTATAAAATAGAAATGTTTTCTTTCCGGTTGGTGCACCGTTATTAGTGATTAATTGTTGTTTTGTATTTGTTAGGTTTTCTGCTAATTCTTTTGGATTTTTTATCGTAGCTGATGTACAGATAAAGACTGGGTGGCTACCATAAAAATGACAAATTCTCAGAAGGCGTCTAAGTACATGTGCCACATGTGAACCAAAGACTCCTTTATACGTATGCAGTTCATCTACGACAATATACTGTAAATTTTCAAATAATGAAACCCATTTTGTATGATGTGGCAGTATTCCTGAATGTAGCATATCTGGATTAGTCATCACTATATGACCTGCTTTACGAACTTTTTGCCGAATCCCAGGTGCAGTATCTCCATCATATGTATAGCTTAAAATTTCTTCTCCGCTATCCTCAATTAGCTTATTTAAATCGCTTTTTTGATCTTGTGCTAATGCCTTTGTAGGAAATAAATATATTGCTCTAGACGCACTATTTTCCATTATTGCTTGCAGAACGGGCAAATGATAACAAAGTGATTTACCAGAAGCAGTTGGTGTAACTGCCGTAAATGATTGACCATTTGTAGCATACTCAAACGCTTCTCTTTGGTGAGAGTACAGTTGATCAATGTCTCTTTTATGTAAAGCTTTAATTAGAGAAGGATGTAAATTAGTTGGAAAATCGACTAATTTAGGTGGCTGAGCCGGAATCGTATGTACGTATTCAACACGGTCTTGCATTTCAGGATTAGATTGCCAATCTTGCAGTAATTCATCAATAGATTTTCTTTTACTCATTAGTTGACTCATCCTTTTGTATAATACGTTGCAATGTTTCTAATGTATATGTAACCGATTGAATCGATTGAAATAATCGTTTTTTACTCGTTTTTTGATAAAATGATTGGACTATAAACTGATCCATTGCTTCTACAGCATTTTGGACTTGAATTTTATGCATATGCTTTGGCTTATTCGCATCTATCCAGGCTTCAACTTCGGTTTGCCAAGTTAAAAGCTTTGTGTGGTACAAATCAGCATGAGGCTTTACAGCATTAAAAAAATCAGGAGATGTGTCAGTTTCTCTCATTTCCAAAAATCGGTGCCAACATTCCTTACATTCTTCTAGTAATTCACCTGTTAAAATTTGTAGCATAACACACACCTCCATTTTCAAATTACTTCTTACGTATTAGTGTATCAAAAAAGATATCATTTCACTACTTTAAAGCGAACAAATATTCTTTTTGTTGTTCAATTAAATCAAGGCGGTTTGCTACATGTGTAATATTCTTTTCAAGTGTTTTGTTATACATTTCTTCTTCATGGTTTACTCTGTTTTGTAAAAGTTCGTCCACCATTTCAATTAAAGTAATTAGCTTGTTTATATTTCGCATAATGTATCGCCTCCTGCTATAACTTTTCAAGGTAGAAATAGTATTTCCTTTGTAGAGGACAAAACAAGTGCATATTCGACGATAATAGTTTTATTTTTCAGCTTATTTCTCATCAAATAACTCTATTGATTTATGGTATTATAGAATGCAGATGAGGTGTTATTATGACTATTCGATATCCCAATGGAAAAAAATACACGCCCACATCAAAACAAGAAACAAATCTTTTGAAAAAGAAAGATTTATCTTATAGTAATCGTGGGAAAACTCTAGAGGAAGAGATAGATGAAACGAATGAATTTTACCTACAGCGGAACATTGCAGTAATTCATAAGAAACCTGTTCCAATACAAATCGTCAAAGTGGAGTACCCATCAAGAAGTGCTGCCGTTATTCGTGAGGCATATTTCCGAACGCCATCTACAACCGACTACAATGGTGTATATAAAGGTTACTATATTGATTTCGATGCTAAAGAAACAGAAAATAAAACATCATTTCCTTTGAAAAATGTTCACCCTCACCAGGTCTCTCATATGGAGTCTTCGGCTAAACAGAAGGGAATCTGTTTTTTGTTAGTGCGATTTTCTTCCCTTGAACGCTATTTTGTAGTACCTTTAGAAATGCTGTTATCAGCATGGGATAGAATGTTAAATGGTGGAAGGAAGTCTATTCCGCTAAGTGAGTTTGAGGGACAGGCAATTGAGATTAAGCCTGCATATGTCCCAAGACTAGATTATTTAAAAGCAATCACACAATTGCTACCATAACTTGATCGTAGTTATGAGAAAGTGAGGAGAATGTTGTGGATCAACAAGTTAATTCTCGGCAACAACGAAAGCAACTAGAAGAACAACAAAGAAAACGACATACAAAGAAAAAAGGACCAAGAGAACCCAAAGGACCAAAACGTTCTTGGCTTAAAAAGATAATAATAGCCATTTTGGCTTTAGGTATTGCAATTTTTGCAATAGGTGCTACTGTTTTTGCAATTTATGCTGCACAAGCACCAAAATTAGATGAAGAATTATTAAAAGACCCAGTATCATCAAAATTCTATGATGCGAATGGGAAGGTATTCTATACAATGGGTGATCAACAACGGGAGCACGTGAATTATGAAGATATACCAAAAGGAATGGTAGATGCTATTATCGCAACAGAAGATTCTCGTTTCTTCGAACACCACGGGATAGACTTTATTCGCTTAGGCGGCTCAGTTTTAGCCAACTTCCGATATGGATTTGGAGCACAGGGTGGTAGTACATTAACCCAACAAGTAATTAAGAACTCATTTTTAAGTGGTGAGAAGACATTAAAACGTAAGGCACAAGAAGCTTATTTATCAGTTCAGCTTGAACGTGAATATTCAAAAGAAGAAATTTTTGAAATGTACTTTAACAAAGTCTTAATGTCTGGTCGTATTTATGGTTTCGGTACTGCAGCAAAATACTTCTATGGTAAAGATTTAAAAGACTTAACCTTAGATGAAGAAGCACTTTTAGCTGGTATGCCACAAGCACCAAACGCATACAATCCTTTTAAAAATCCTGAACGTGCAGAAAAACGCCGTAATATTGTTTTAGGTTTAATGTACCAACATAAAAAAATTACAAAAGAACAAATGGAAGCTGCACAAAAAGTGGATGTTAAAAAAGGACTTCTTCCTGAAAGCAAACGAAAAACCGCTTCTACATCCAAATATGATGCATATATCGATGTCGTATTAAAAGAATTAGCGGAGAATGGTGATGAGAAAGCATTAGAAGAAGGTGTTAATGTTTATACAACATTAGATCCTACTGCTCAAAAAATCGTCGAAAATACGATGAATAATGCTGCCAACTTCCCTACAAAAGATATACAAGCAGGTCTTTCTGTTATTGATACGCAAACTGGTGCAATTGCTGCAGTTGGTGGTGGACGTAATTACGGTCCAGAACGTGGATTTAACTATGCTGAAGCATTAACTAATCGACAACCTGGTTCTACCATGAAACCATTAATCGATTATGGCCCAGCAATTGAAAATCTAAAATGGTCTACAGGTAAAACAATTGTGGATGAACCAATGACCTATACAGGTACTGATCAACAAATTAATAACTTTGACCATCAATACAAAGGGACAATTACAATTCGACAAGCGTTATATAATTCTCGTAATATCCCTGCTATTAAAACGCTCAAAGAAGTCGGTCCGGATAAAGCGAAAGCATTTGTAAAAAATCTTGGTATTGATGCGAATAACATTACGGAATCTGATGCAATCGGTGGTGGTAAAATTACCCTATCTCCAATTGAAATGGCAGGTGCTTATGCTGCATTTGGTAATAATGGTATTTATACAAAACCACATGCTATTAAGAAAATTGTCTATCGTGATGGAAAAACAGCTAAATCCTACACACCAGACCCTGTACCTGCAATGAGCGATTATACAGCTTATATGGTGACAGATATGTTGCGCGATGTAGTAAGTTCTAAATACGGCGCTTCAGGTACGGCTGCAGGTATTCCTGGATTAGATGTAGCAGGTAAAACTGGTACTACTAACTATAGTACACAACAATTTAATGATTATGGACTGCCTGCATCAGCTGTTCCAGATTCATGGTTTGCTGGTTACACATCCAAATACTCGATTGCTGTTTGGAGTGGATATGCAGATTACAAAAATCCAATTACAACAAGTGCAGAACGTGTTCTTCCTCAACAATTATTTAGAACCGTTATGTCACAAATTTCAGCATATACGCAAACACCTAATTTCCAACAACCAAGTTCAGTTGTTCGCGTAGGAAATGAATTATATGTTAAAGGTCAACAACCAGTGTCATATACACCTAAAGTTGAGAAAAAGGATACACAAAAATTGAGTGCACCAACTGGTTTAAAAGCATCTTATGATGATCAATCTAAAGCTATTAATTTATCTTGGTCTCATGATGCTAGTGGAGATGTGTCGCCAAAATTCAAAGTTTCAGTTTCTGTTGATGGCGGAGGTTCTCAAGCTTTAACTGAAACATCTAATAATTCATTTACCTATAATGGGGCAGAAGATGGGAAGACTTATGTATTCTCAGTAGTAGCAGTTGCTGATGGCCAAACAAGTAGTGCTGCAACAACAACTATACAAATTCAAGCATCAACACCTAAACCTGATGTAACAAAACCGGATCCAGAGACTCCAACGTCTCCGGATCAAACACAAGATCCAAATACACCAACAGATGGCAACAATCAGGGGAATACTGACAATACTAACGGCGATACAAATACAGACCAAAATAACCCGAATGACCAACCAAATCAAGGTAACTCAAATGATAATGGTAATTCTAACAATAATAACGGGAACGGGAACGGAAATGGGAACGGAAATGGAAATGGAAATGGAAACGGAAACGGAAACGGAAACGGAAATAATAAAGCAGATTTGAATAGTGTGAACAGGAAAACTACACCTGATCAGCAGTTCCAAAATCAAACACAAACTCAATAAAAAAAACGCGGGAGAAAATTCTCTCGCGTTTTTTTATAGTATAAAGGATGCCATTTATTTATTGTAAAAAAATAGAAGTATATTTAAAGGTCCAGGTCGACTTTTACATACTTTCATTTTCTATCAAAAAATATCCGGCATCCTTTTAGTGTTTTAGTCGCAATCTTGCACATTTTTTTTTCGTTTCAATATACAATTCATCCAATTGGCGATAACATGCATATTGCCCTGGACGTGCTTTAATAAAAGATAATCTTTCCATTGCATTTATTGGCAATATCTCATATTGTTCATTTTCAACTAATGCATCTTGCTGGTTAGATGCTTTCAATACAAAAGATACATATAATTGAATAGCATTTAACATGATTTCTTTCGCTTTACCATCTCGAATAGTATGAGATTTGTGAATAGATTGTCGTAACAATTCCCATTCTTCCATCCACTCTTCTACTCTTTCCTTTGTAATAGTCTCTTTCTTGCATTCAATCATCTGTTTACAAGACCTTTCTTTGCTCTCTTTTGCCCTTCTCGACAGATATCAAATAATGGACATGCATTACAGTTTGGATTTTGTGCTTTACAGTGATAACGACCAAAGAAAATTAATTGATGATGCGTTTTAGACCAATTTTCCTTTGGTGTTTTGTTCATAACTGTTTGTTCTACTTCTAATACGCTATCCTTCCACTTGCATAAACCTAAACGCTTGGTAACACGTTCTACATGTGTATCAACTGCTAAAGCAGGCTGACCAAAAGCAACAGAAAGTACAACATTGGCTGTTTTTCGGCCTACTCCAGGCAATGTAACCAATTCTTCACGTGAATTAGGGATTACGCAATTATATTCATCTAGTAATCGTCGGCAAAGTTTTTGGATGTTTTTAGCCTTACTTCTATATAGACCAATTGACCGGATATCTTGTTCTAATTCCTCTAATGGAACTGCTAAATAGTCTTCAGGCTTTTTATATTTTTTAAATAATGTACCCGTTACTTTATTGACTAATACATCAGTGCATTGTGCTGATAGTAACGTAGCAATTGTCAATTCAAAT
This sequence comes from Rummeliibacillus sp. NPDC094406, assembly GCF_044763875.1. Lineage (NCBI taxonomy): Bacteria > Bacillati > Bacillota > Bacilli > Caryophanales > Caryophanaceae > Rummeliibacillus > Rummeliibacillus sp. NPDC094406. The sequence goes on from NZ_JBIWGZ010000002.1 coordinate 43,153, forward strand.
GGATTGTCATGTATTAGTTCACAATGTGCATCCGGAAACATGTTTTCCATTTCCTCTAAACAGAATTCCCATTGTTTTTTCGTTAACATTTACAATCCTCCTTTTACTTATTACGATCTAACCAGTTGTAAAAAGGGACATTGCTCGCTGGTGGTATTTGTTCTGTTCCTTTTTTTTCAGGTTGAATTACATTTTTTTGTATTGTATTTTTACGAAAATTCTTTGATAGTTTATTTGCATCCTCAGGTGTTTTAACGTTATTTTTTTTCCATTCAAATAGAATTCGGTCTATATAACGTAAACTAAGCTTTTGTGATAATACCGCTTCCATCAATGCTTTACGAATGACTTCTGGAGAATGTCTATCTTGATCTAGCCACATCGAAATCATTTCACTTTCCATTGGTGATAAAAAACGACCGAATTCTTGTTCAAAAAGTTGAAATAATTGTCCTTCCTTTAATTTTGAAGTTTCTTTTTCATTATTTTCACTTTTCGCAAAAACACAATCGATAAGCCTACTCCATATTGGCATTAAGTTTATGACTTCATAAAGTACACCTTGGTCATCTAACTTTTGATGAATTTCCATAAAACCTTTCTGCATAAGACGTTGCATACTAGATGAAATCATATCTTCAGTCAAATTCATGCGCTGTGCAATATTAGCAGGCGTTGGGAATTCATTTCCTTCTTCATGAAAGGCATTCAAATGCATAATTAGCATGGCTTCAGTATCTGAAATTTGTAACTCCTTATAAAACTGAAAAAAAAGCTGAGAAATATTGACACTTCCCCGCTCAATCCAAGTTTGGAGCCGATCTGCATCATTCATCATCGTCGAACTCCCCTTTATTTTAAATTGAACAAGAAGAATCGCCTAAGCAATCCTTCTTGCGTTTTGTTGATGTTTTAAATATACTGTGTCTCGAATTTATACTTATGGATAAATTCTATTCAATAGACGTGGGAATGGAATTGTTTCGCGTACATGTTCTGCGCCTGTAATCCAAGCAACAGTACGTTCTAAACCTAAACCGAAGCCTGAGTGAGGTACTGAACCGTATTTACGTAGGTCAAGATACCATGCATATGCTTCTTCATCTAGTCCATATTGAGCAATACGTTGTTTCATTAACTCATAATCCCAAATACGTTCAGAACCACCAATAATTTCACCATATCCTTCTGGAGCGATTAAATCTGCGCATAGGACCACATCGTCGCGATCAGGATGTAGTTGCATGTAGAATGGTTTGATACCTACTGGATAACAAGTAATGAATACTGGTTTGTCGAAATGTTCAGCGATTGCTGTTTCATGTGGCGCTCCGAAGTCATCGCCCCATTTGATATCGTCAAATCCTTTTTCATGTAATAAATCAATCGCATCATCATAAGAAATTCGTGGGAATGGTGCTTGTACTTTTTCAAGTTTTGAAGTATCACGACCAAGTAATTCTAATTCTAGTTTGCAGTTTTTAAGAACAGATTGCACGATATATGAAACATATTGTTCTTGAATCTCAAGAGATTCATCATGTTCAACAAACGCCATTTCTGGTTCAATCATCCAGAACTCAATTAAATGACGACGAGTTTTTGATTTTTCAGCACGGAACGTTGGACCGAATGAGAATACTTTTCCCATTGCCATCGCTGCCGCTTCCATATAAAGTTGACCAGATTGAGAAAGATATGCATCTTGATCAAAATATTTTGTATGGAATAATTCAGAAGTTCCTTCAGGAGCTGAACCTGTAAGTATTGGTGGGTCCACCTTTTTAAATCCATTATCGTTAAAGAATTCATATGTTGCACGAATGATTTCGTTACGAACAGCCATATTAGCATGTTGTTTTTTAGAACGTAACCATAAATGACGATTATCCATTAAGAATTCTACACCATGTTCTTTAGGTGTAATTGGATAATCATGTGCTTCAGAAATAACTTCAATTTCTTTTACTTGCAGTTCATAACCAAATGATGAACGAGTATCTTCTGTCACTTCACCAATGATGTATAAAGAAGTTTCTTGATGAATTGATTTTGCAGTAGCAAAAGTTTCTTCCGATACATTTGCTTTTACTACTACGCCTTGTACAAAGCCTGATCCATCACGTAATTGTAAGAATGCAATTTTACCACTTGAGCGTTTATTTGCTAACCAAGCGCCAATTTTTACAGTTTCGCCGACATGTTTTGACATATCTTGAATTGTAATTTTTTTCATGTTACCCTCCAGCATTTTAAACATTTATTAGAAAGACTAATAATGTATATTCAAGTTATTTTTTACAATGAGATTTCAAAATTATTTTGTTGAATATAGAAATAGTAATTTCAATAGTTAATTTCTCATTGTCACAACGGTTCTTGGATACCGCAAAATTCTACAACTGCTGCGTACTTATGTAAAAAGTATCTGCAATTGAGAAGTATATAACACCATTATATACAAGTTTTCCATAAATTTCGTGTGAAATGATTTGAATTTCAGTTTCGTAGAAATTTTTATCAATTGCAGGTATTTATAATCCAGTTGTGATGCTTGTAAATATTATAAATTCGAAATACGTTTCCACCAGCGTCCATTATCGAACATGATGTATACATAATTGAGTTTATCTTGTTTGTTAAGGTAAGTAATTTCCCATACTACACCTGGCTTTTCTAGACCTAATTTTGTATGAAGTACTTTTTTTACATCACCATTTTTAGTTGCTTCGGAAAGAGCTTCTTTTTTAGAAATACCATCTTTCATCAAAACTTCCGTTGGCTTTTCTTTATGATCTTGTGGAACAAAAACAGCTTTATTTTTTCCATTACTATCTGTACCGATAACCGTTACATACGAATCTTTACCATGATACACATAAGTATCTGTAACTGTTTTTAATTGATGATCTTGTAAAACAGCTTCTTTTGCAGTCTTTTCCGCACTGTAAAATGGTGAATAAGATTTCCAACCTACTATAACGATCAGTGATAACGACAGGATGAGTAAAAAAATTGAAAAGAACTTTATCCAGTTTTTCATTATATCACCTTATGTTTCATTTATCACGTAGCTAAATATGCTAACGAGCCACTCCCGCTTTACTCTTGTCCAGCTTTACTTGCCCGAAGCCTCTCGAGGTCGGCTTTGGGTCATCCAGCGCATGTCGGAGCTTAACGGGCGCGTTCCGCTTTTAATCTTTATTATACCAATCTTCTAATTCGAAGACCATATGTTCAAGTGACACTTTTTTTACTGGAATGTCAGGTAAAGCCTCAATAAATTCTGATCCATATGATTTCGTTTCAATCCGTCGATCAAGGACAATAAATACACCTTTATCATGTGAAGAACGTATTAATCTACCGAAACCTTGCTTGAAACGTAAAATGGCTTCTGGTAAAGATAATTTATAAAACGAATTCAACCCTTGGCTTGTCATTCGCTCTGCCTTCGCCTTAAAAAATGACTCTTCTGGTGATGAAAATGGCAATCGCACAACAATGACTGCAGATAATGCATCTCCTGGTACATCTACACCTTCCCAGAAGCTATTTGTCCCAAATAGCACAGAGTGTTCAAAACGTTGGAACATTTTCAACAAGCGCATGCGACTGCCTGAAGACATTCCTTGAGCGAAAAGCATATAATCATCAAGTGTACCGGTTTCTTGAATAAGTTCAACCGTCTTTCGTAACATATCTTGAGCCGTAAATAATACAAAACAGCGGCCTTCAGTTGCTAGAACAGTTTGTACAATGGCCTCTGCTACTGATTCAATATAAGCTGTCTGTGTTACCTTCTTTATATCAGGCATATCATCCACTATATATACACTTGCACCGTCATAATACGATTTTGGAGCTTGAAATTGATACAAAGGTACATTTTCTGAAAGCCCTAGTTGATTAGCGATAAAACGCCTGTCATTAGGAACTGTCAATGTACCAGATGTCCAGACAATCCCAGTCTTTTGACGGAATGATTGCAAGACATTCGTAATTGAATCTTCTACTCGAACAGGTCTTTTAAATATATGAAGACTTCCCGGCATACTTCTCGTATCTATTTCTAACCAAGCTGTATCATTTTCTTGATGTCTTAAGAAAATAGCATCCCACTCTGCTAAACGTATTTTTAGTTCTCGAAGCTGATATTGCCAATCCGCTAGATTTGCTTGTTGCTTCATTGACAATTCATCAGGATATCTCAAATAGGTTGTTGTTATAGATTCTGCGAGATTTAGCCAGTGTGTTAATTTACGACTAAATTCCACACCAAAAGGTTGCGTCAATTCGATGTTTGTTAGTAAAAAACTTTGCTTATTTTGTCGATGCTTTCCCTTTTGCAATGGAAGTTGATGTAATAACTCATGAACTGCATGGTCAAATAGTTTTGTTATGTCTTGGAATTGTATTTCAAGAGCCAACAATTGGCGCAATGGAATTTTATCTTCTTCTTGCATACAAAGATAAAAAGCATGCTCAATTTTATGTGTTTCAGTTGAACCTATTTGCCCAATTAGATACTTCCATTGAGTATAAGAGAAAATTTTCTCATCTCTTAATGTTGCAGCTTGCAAGAATTGATGCCCTTCATCTAATATCCAGCCATTCAAATGCTCTAATATTGGCTCTTCCCTACCTAAATCCGCTAATACCATCGCATGATTTGTAACAACTAAATCTGCATCCTTGCAATTAGAAAGTGCTTGCAGATAAAAATCATATGCACTCTTATGATGCGTTTCAGAAGTTGTTTGAGTTCGGCGGATTTTATCGACAAAATATTGTCCACCTCCAGATAAGGTAATTTCCCCAAGATCACCTGTTTCTGTGCCTTGTAGCCAGACAACCATTTGCATCTTCGTAAAGTTTTCATCGTAAGAATCATCCTTTACTTGCAAAAGATCACACATTCGATCGATATCTACATAATGTTCCATTCCTTTAACAATAGCTGTAGAAACTTTGGTTTTTAAAACAGCTTCTGCCTTTGGTAACTCTTCTTGTAATAATTGATCAAGTAAATGAGATGTATACGTACTTATTCCCACTGTACAATGATTCTTTTTAGCAAAAATGATAGACGGGATTAGGTAAGCAAGTGTCTTTCCAATCCCTGTAGAAGCTTCTGTCATTATTTCTTGCTTTGTAACAAGAGCTTGCCATACTGCATCCATCATTTTAAATTGATCCGGGCGCACTTCAAATGTATTAAATGCTTCTTCAAATAATTTTTCTTTCTCTTGAAAAGATGAGGGATAGTATAGCTTCTCACTATCTGTTTTTTCAATTTTCATAGGTTGTTTTAATGCAATATCACGATAATATAAATGACTTCCACTATCATTTGGTTGTTTTCTTTTTATATGAATCGCATCTAAAAATAGCTGAGATAAATCTGATTTTAAGCGAAATGATCTCTGATGAAGTTGCTCTATTGTTACTAGCGGAAGAGACAGAAGCTCTTCCCAACAAGCTTTTAATAAGTAGGCTGTCGCAAGTGCATCATCATCAGCCCGATGAGCATGTGCTAACCTTATTCCTAATTCCATTGTAATATCTTGTAATTTAAAACTATATGCAGTTGGAAAAAGAATTTTCGATAATTCAACAGTATCCATATGTTTTCCGAACCATTTCGGTAAACCCGCTCGTTTAAACTCTGCTTGTAAGAATGGCAAGTCAAAATCCGTATTATGAGCAACAAAAACAGTATCTTGCAAAAGCTCATAGATTTGTTGTGCTTGCTTCTCAAAAGGAGGGGCATCATGTACTTCTTTATCTGTAATATGCGTTAAATCTTGAATGAAATAGGGTATTTTCTTACCAGGATTCACAAAGGAAGTGTATGTGGAAATTACTTTCCAATCTTTCATCAAGACGATGGCGATTTGAATAATTCGGTCTCCTTGTTGTGAGGAATGACCCGTTGTTTCTAAATCGACAATGGCGTAAGTTTGATTTTCCATTTATTCTTCACAACTTTCCGTTCTTGTTATATTCAAGATTTTATCATATTTCGAAAGGAATAGCTGATTTTGGCGATAGATCATTTAGGTTTTATTAAAAATAATTTTGTTTTAAGAAACAATTAGTTTGATTCATAGATTTGTTCGTATGTTTTATAAAAACGAACATTTTAATGTAAATATATATAGTATTCATATTTCACAATTCCGCTACAGACGTGGCGTTCTTAGGCTTTGTCCCTTAAAAGATGTGCTCCTGCATCGCTTCGCTAGCTTCGTCGCAAGAAATTCTTTTTAACAAAAGAATTTCTTCCTGCGGGGCTGTCAGCTCAAGCTTTTCCCGTAGTACTCTGAATGAACCTCACTGAATTAGCCTCCCACGAAGGAAATGCGAATGCATTTTCGAGGACTCATCGTCTTCCGCTCCACTAAAAGTAGGCAATATTAAATATTCGGGATTTTAATGTGAATTTTGCATTATGAAATCGACTCTATCGAAAAAAATAAATAAAACAAAAAAAGCTTAGTATCGAAGCGACACTAAGCTATATTTATACAATCAACTACATCATCACAGTTGCTTCAGGTTCATAATTAATCAATTGTTTTACTTTATTTTGTTCATCTAAAACTGCAACAGTTGGCTTATGCTTTGTAGCCTCTTCTAAAGTCATGTAACCATATCCAATAATAATTACAATATCTCCTGGCTGAACTAATCTTGCAGCAGCCCCATTTAGACAAATCACACCTGAGCCTCGTTCTCCTGCAATGGTATATGTTTCAAAACGTGCACCGTTGTTATTGTTAACAATTTGAACTTTTTCATTTGGTAAGATTCCAACTGTATCTAATAAATCGGCATCAACTGTAATACTACCAACGTAATTCAGGTCTGCTTGTGTTACCGTGGCACGATGGAGTTTAGAAGTCATCATCATTTTTAGCATTTTTTATATCTCCTCAATAGTAAAAAGAATATTATCAATTAATCTTACGTTTGAAAAATAAACAGCTGTTGCAAGCAAAAATTGATTTGTTTCAGGATGAATTTCTTGTAAATCTGGATAGCTCCGTAATTCTAAATAGTCAATATGACCAGGTGTTTTCGTTTCAATCATATCTATCGCATTTTGAATGGCAAGCTCTTTATCATGATGTTTTAGAAAATTATCTTTTGCTTGTTGTAATGCCTGTTGAATTATTGGTGCTTGCGTTCTCTCTTCAGCAGTTAAAAAGACATTCCGAGAACTTTTTGCCAGCCCATCATCTTCTCGAACAATTGGAACTCCACATATAGTTACTGGAAAATTGTAATCTCTAACTAACAGTTTAATTAATGCTAATTGTTGTGCATCCTTTTGACCAAAATAAGCATTAGTTGGTTGAACAATATGAAACAGCTTTGCAACGACTTGCAAAACTCCGTTAAAATGTCCTGGTCTCGATGCGCCACAAAGAATTTTAGATGCAGGACCTGCTTCAATTCGAATACCACCATCTGGTGGATACATTTCATCTACAGTTGGGACAAATAAGTAATCTACACCTGCTTCTGTAGCTATTTTTTCATCTCTAGCTAAATCTCTAGGATAGTTTTCATAATCTTCGTTTGGACCAAATTGAGTTGGATTGACAAAATCACTCATTACGACAAGATCATTATCTTGTCTTGCGGCTTTCGCTAGTGTCGAATGTCCTTCATGTAAGTAGCCCATTGTTGGAACTAAAGCTATCTTTTTATTCTCCAAATGATGCATTTCTAGCTCTTGTTGAAGCTCAACGATGGTTGTGATGATTTTCATCTCTTAATTCCTCCATATAATTGACCCAGCACTTCATCTGACATCGTAAATTGATGCTGTGGTGCTGGAAATGTACCTTTTTTTACCTCATCTCGATAAGATTCAATACCTTGTTCTATTTCCTTACCCACTTCTGCAAAAGTTTTTACGAATTTTGGTACATGATGGTTTCCATATGCTAGTGAATCATGGAATACTAATACTTGCCCATCAACTTCTTGACCTGCACCAATTCCGATTATTGGAACCTTCAGTTTCGCAGATACTACCCCTGCTAATTGATGAGGCACGCATTCTAATACAATAGCGCAAACACCTGCTTCTTCAAGTGCTATTGCATCCTCTATTAGCTGTTTCGCTGCTTCAACTGTTTTCCCTTGTACTTTATAGCCACCAAGTACTTCTGCAGACTGTGGCTGTAATCCCAGATGACCGATAATAGGAATACCCGCAGAAATCAGTGTTTTAATGGATTTTATTAGCGGACCTGCACCTTCTACTTTTAATGCATTTGCACCAGTTTGCTGAAATAATTGGACGGCATTTTTTAGTGTATCTGTAACATCACCATGGTAACTTCCAAATGGCATATCCACCACGATAAACGTATCTTTTGCTCCTCTTCTTGTAGCTTTCCCATGATGAATCATATCATCCAATGTTACTTTAACCGTTGAATCATAGCCTAAAACGACCATTCCAAGCGAATCGCCAACAAGAATCATATCTACGCCAGCATTTTCTGCTAGCATTGCTGATGGATAATCATAAGCTGTTAACATAACAATTTTTTCTTTACGTTCTTTCATCTTTAGAAATTCAGTTGTACTTTTCACTCAAGTTCCTCCTTTTTATGAGGAAGAAAACAAAAAAACCTTCTGTCAAAAATGGACAGAAGGGTAGTGTAATCATCACATTGAATCGTTTTCTTCCGTCCCTGTCTAAAAAGATCAAGGCAGATATTTTTGTTGTAGTAAAAAAGAATACAATTTGAGGTACGGTTCCCAAAGGATACTGTCCTGTGATAACACTATAACAATATTTAAAACGATAAACAATATTTAATTTTGAAGTTCAATATCAGCAGAATAGATGTTTTCAATCGTTCCATCGTCAAGTTGTAATTGTAAAATACCATCTTTTGTAATACCTAGCGCTTTTCCTACAAAAACATCACGAAGCGTTGTCGCTTTAATACGACTACCAATTGTACAGGAATACTTTTCCCATAAAGTTTTAATTTTCTCAAAGCCTTCTTCTACATATTGCTTACTATATTTTTCTAGATAATAAAGAAGCTTAGCTACAAGTTTAGCGCGGTCAACTTGTTTACCTGAAGCTATTTTTAATGATGTGGCAATATTTACAATGTCCTCATCAAAATCTTCAAGTTCATGATTCACATTAATACCAATTCCCATAATAATCGCATTTACTCGATCTGGATCGGCTTGCATTTCTGTTAATATTCCCGTACATTTCAAACCATTTATTAATAGATCATTAGGCCATTTAATATCTGGCCGTACTCCAGTCACATCTTCTATGGCACTTGTAATGGCAACAGCAGCTACTAAAGTAAACTGCGGTGCGTTATAAGGAGGAACATCGGGACGCATGATGACACTCATCCAAATTCCTTTTCCCATTTGAGATTTCCATTCTCTCATTAAGCGCCCTCTACCTTCAGTTTGTTCCTCACATATTATGACTGTTCCATCAGGCGCTCCATCTTGAGCAAGCTGATGTGCTACTGTTTGAGTTGATGTTAATAATTCTTCATAAATTATTTGATTTCCAAAGTGCTCCGTTTCAAGTGCAGCAGTGATCTTTGCAGGGTCTAGTGTATCTGGTGTTGAAAGCATGATGTAGCCCTTTTTTCGAATAGATCGAAATGTATAACCTTCTTCTTCTAATTGTTTCATATGTTTCCAAATAGCTGTTCTTGAAATATTTAAGTCATCTGCCAATTGTTGTCCTGAGATTGGTTGACCATTTGCGGCAGATAAACGTTTTAATAGTTCGTATTTAATGGGTACGTTCACTCAAAAACCATTCCTTTATATGTTGTTGGTCATTAGACAGACGATTCTCAAGAATTTCTGTTAATATTTTTTCAAGAGTTTCTTTTAACCACGATCCGCCTTTTTTACCACTCCATTTAATTAAATCATGCCCTGATATAACTAAATCCGTTTTCTTTTGAATAGCTAAATTCGCTTTATTCTGTTCAATTTCTTCTACAGATTTAGGTTGTGTTGGGACTTTTTCGAGATAGTCAGCAAATTCATAAGCTGTTTTCAAAACTTCCAAGTCAAATTCAAAATAATTTCTCATCGTCCATCCTTGAGAAATTAATGATTGGTATGCCTCAATTATATCTTTTACAATTTTTTTCTCGTTATTTGAGCATTTAAATATATGCATGATTTTTTCATCTTGTTGAGGTTGTAATAAACAGAAAAAAGCCCATCCTTTCCAAGATTCCAATCCTGCTTCAAAACTTCCCCAACGACCAATTTCGATATATTCACCTGGTAAAAATTGATTTAAACCAGATTGTTGAATATTTCGCATCGCTTTTTCAGGATGTTCACTTACAAAAATCTTGTCGAATTCAGCTTTTATACGTTCTTTTGCGATAAAATGTAGATCTTGAGCTTGTTTTGAAATACCCTCAAATGTAGAGTCTTCTATTTGAAAACCTAGTTGTGCACTAAAGCGAATAGCACGTAGCATTCGTAAGGCGTCCTCTTTAAATCGCTCTATTGGTTCTCCAACAGCTCTTATAACACCATTTTGTAAATCTTCTTTACCACCAAACAAATCAATAATTTCCTGATTTCCTGACATGGCCATTGCATTAATCGTAAAATCTCGTCGTTTTAAATCCTCTGCTAATGATGATACGAAATATACTTCATCTGGGCGGCGATGGTCTTGATAGGTTCCTTCTGTACGATATGTCGTTACCTCTACAGGACTTAATGGATGTATTACAAGAACTGTACCATGCGAAATACCGACATCTGCAGTTCTAGAAAAAACAGACTTCACTTCTACTGGTACTGCATTTGTCGCTACATCAACATCATTCGCTGTGTGACCTCGTAATGAATCACGAACAGCACCACCTACTATGAATGCCTCATAGCCATTTTCCTCAAGTGACGCAATTACGTCAAAAGCAGCCTTCCATGCCTTTTGCTCAATCATGTTTTCGTGCCACCTTTTCATAAAGCACCTCATATTGTTCCACAATATTCGATGAATGGAATCTATGATTTGCAGTATAAATAGCTGATTCTCTAAATTGCTGTAACTTTTTGTCATCCTGTAGCAATTCAATTGCATATTGCGCAGCCTTCTCATAATCGCCGAGTTCCACAATATAACCATTTTCACCATGCTCGATTACTTCAGGAATTCCACCAATATTCGTCCCAATCCCGGGTACTCCACAAGACATTGCTTCTAACAAAACTAGCCCGAATGCTTCTTTTTCAGACATTAATAGCTTTAAGTCACTCATTGCATAAAGTTCCGATAGATTTTCTTGCTTGCCTAGAAACAAAATATCTGAAGTAAATTCACACTTTTTCACTTCATGCATGATTTGATTTTTCTCAGGACCATCGCCAACTAATAATAATTTGGCAGGCATTATTTCACGTACTTTTATAAATGTTCGAATGATATCCGGTACGTGTTTTACTTTTCTAAAGTTTGAAACATGTATTAACACTTTTTCGTTTTCTAGTATGTCAAAATCCTTTTTTAGCTGAGTTCCATCTTTTGGTGTATATTCACGTTCATCTACAAAATTATAAATGGTTTCAATTGGTCTTGATGTTTCGATAAGATCATATGTCTGTTGTTTCAATGAGTCGGATACCGCTGTTACTATATCTGACTTTTCAATACCATATCGAATTGCACTTGTTAAGGCAGAGTCATATCCTAAAACTGTTATATCTGTTCCATGTAATGTAGTGACAATTCCAATATCTTGTCCAGACATATCACGTGCTAGTGCTGCACATACCGCGTGAGGTATCGCATAATGTACATGCAATACATCTAGCTCTTCACTTTGAATCACGTCTGCCATTTTACTCGCTAGTGCAATATCGTATGGTGGATATTGAAAAACGGAATAATTATTTACTTGAACTTCATGATAAAAAATATTTGGATAAATTTTATTTAAACGAAAAGGCATACTAGAAGTAATGAAATGAATTTCGTGACCTCTTTCCGCCAACATCTTACCTAGCTCTGTTGCCATAACCCCAGAGCCTCCGACGGTCGGATAACATGTGATACCGACTTTTAATTTTTTCATCCGACCACTCCCTTTCTATTTTCTGCGTTCTTGTATTAAACGCCAATCGATAAATCCTTCTTGTAATCCCTTTAATAACACTTCTGCAGTACCCATATTGGTAGCCAACGGAATTTGATAAACATCACTTAAACGTATCAAAGCAGAGACATCTGGTTCATGAGGTTGTGCAGTTAATGGATCACGGAAGAATATGACCATATCCATATCATTATTGGCAATCATACTCCCAATTTGTTGGTCCCCGCCTAATGGGCCTGAACGGAATCGTGTCACATCTAAGCCTGTTGCATCAATTACTCTTTGCCCAGTTGTACCTGTAGCAAATAACTCATGTTGTGATAGAATGTCACGATATGCTGTCACAAATTGCACTAAATCATCCTTTTTCTTGTCATGCGCAATTAATGCGATTTTCATATTACCTTCCCTACCTTTTATAATATGTTTTCTAAACCATAAACTAATTCTTTTAAATCCATTACCTTTTCAATGGATAATTTTACACCTGTCATGAAGGATTTACGATCAAATGAATCATGACGCACTGTTAATAGCTCTCCCGTCCCACCAAATAACACTTGTTGATGTGCAACCAATCCTGGTAAACGTACACTATGGATGCGCATTCCATCAATATCCGCGCCTCTTGCCCCAGGAATATTTTCATGTTCTTCTGGATGACCTTGTTTATGGGATAATCGATTTTCAACCATCAATTGAGCTGTTTTTACCGCTGTACCAGACGGCGCATCTAATTTTCTATCATGATGCATTTCAATGATTTCAATGTCAGGAAAATAGTTTGCAGCCATTTGGGCAAACTTCATCATTAAAACAGCACCAATCGCAAAGTTAGGTGCAATAATACAGCCTATTTCTGATGATTTCGCAAGATTGGTAAGTTCTTCTAACTGCCCTTCAGTAAAACCAGTTGTTCCAATTACAGGACGTACACCTGCAAAAAGTGCAGTCTTCGTATGTTCATATCCTGCTAAAGGTGTTGTTAAATCTAGAAAAACATCTGCTTCTACGGCATCAAATAATGTATGTAATTCTGTATAAACAGGTACGTCATATTGTTCAGGAAATTGTTCATATTGAGCTAAGTTTGCTGCTAAATCTTTATGATCTAACACTGCCACTAACTCCATATTGTCATCGTTCATTACTGTGTGAACTGCTTCTTGTCCCATTTTACCTCTTGGTCCAGCGATTACAACTCGAATTATCATTACTTCTCTTCCTTTCTATTCCAACGATCTTGATCTTGTGTTTTCCCTTATCCTAATCAACTAAAATGGTAGTTGTCAAAATCCATAAAATACATGATAATATATTCTTGTGTTTAGTTATTGAAATTGGAAAACCATGTAAAAATGAAGGGAACATTTGTAACTATTACTGTATCATCTATCCTAGATGATTTCGATAAATGCAAATATTTTTCTACACATTTATCGTTATTATACTCTACAACTTAAAAATGAGGTGAAAATGTATGTCAAATATTAAAATTAAAAATACTTTATTCATCATATTAGGTGCTGCTATTTTTAGTTTTGGTTTTGTAAACTTTAATATACAAAACCATTTAGGTGAAGGCGGATTCAATGGTATTACATTAATCTTATACAACGTATTCCATTTTGATCCTGCTATCATGAACTTAGTATTAAATATACCTATGTTTATCATTGGTTGGCGCGTGCTTGGTCGAAAAACCTTTATCTATACAGTTATTGGTACTGTATCTGTTTCTGTATTTATAAAGTTATTCCAAATTTATCAGTTCCCAATCGATTTGCACAATGATATGTTCCTTGTCTCTTTATTTGCCGGTGTATTTCTTGGGATTGGATTAGGTATAATCTTCCGTGTAGGAGGTACAACTGGTGGTGTCGATATTATTGCCCGTCTAGTCAATAAATTCTTCGGATGGTCAATGGGAAAAACGATGTTCATTTTCGATGCAGTTGTTATTATTTTATCATGGATAACTTTCTTAGATGCTCGTTCTGTTATGTATACATTAGTCTGTGTGTTTGTAACAGCACAAGTAATCGACTTTGTTCAAGAAGGTGCTTATTCAGCAAGAGGTGCCATCATTATCTCAAACAATAATAATGAGATTGCAGAACGTATTGCCAAACAAATGGATCGTGGCGTCACTTTTTTAAAAGGGTATGGTTATTACACTAAAGATGATCGTGAAGTAATCTATTGTGTAGTTGGGAAGAATGAAATGTTTAAATTAAAAAGTATTGTTCTATCAGTTGATCCACATGCTTTCATGTCTGTATCCGAAGTCCACGATGTTAGTGGAGAAGGTTTTACACTAGATGATCAAAAAAGACCCATCGAATAAATTTACATCTATGAATATTTTAATTGCAAAATGATAATAAGGGCACCTTCTTAAGTCCTCAATAAGACTTTGAAGAGTGCCCTTTAACATCAATTATGGTATTTCACATGCACATGTTGTTCATATTGTTTAAATAAATCTTTTAAAGATGATACCAATGCATTACCTGCTTTTCCCAAGTAATGTTCCTTAACAACCTTTATAGGGGTTTCAATACCGTCTTGTAAACTATAACCTCTTAATAAACTTTCAACAAATACTTGACTATGATGTGTTGCAAGTGTACAACTTGCTGCAACGATAACCCCATATTTCTTATCAATTTCTGCAGTAATTGTTAAAGTTTCATATATATTTTTTGCGGCCATCCCTGAAGGAAGTCTTGCATGACCTGCAATAAATATAGTATTCATAATCCCATCCCCCTCGGCAATCTTATGAAAATTCACCTACGTAAATATCATACTATACCGAGATAGAAATAGACAATACTTCAAAAAACCAACAATTATTCTAAGCTAATCGATACAAACTGCGATTCAATATATGGTTCTATTCCCTCGTGTCCACCTTCACGTCCAACACCACTTTCCTTCATTCCACCAAAAGGTGCTTGTGTTGTAGAAGGTACACCATCATTCCACCCAATAATCCCATACTCTAATTTTTCAATCAGTTTCATGCCTTTAGATACATTGTTAGTAAATACATATGCAGCTAAGCCATAAGGCGTGTCATTTGCTAAAGTAGCTGCTTCTTCAATGGAAGTAATTTTTTGAATTGGTGCTAAGGGCCCGAACGTTTCTTCATGCATAACAATCATAGAAGGATCTACATCGCAAAGTACAGTTGGCTTATAGAAATTCTCTCCCAGCTCTTGTAATCTTTCACCACCGTAAGCTACCTTGGCACCTTTTTGGATAGCATCTTCAACTTGTTCAATCACTTTATTTAAACTGCCCTTATTGATGAGCGGACCAATATCTGCCGTTTCTTCAATACTATTTGCTACATTTAGACCTTTTACAGCCTCAACAAATCTCTCGACAAATTGATCATGAATTCCTTCTTGTACATAAATACGATTCGCGCAGACACAGGTTTGACCAGTGTTCCGGAATGCTGAAGCAACTGCCTCTCGTACTGCTAGATCAATATTGGCATCATCTAGTACAATTACTGGAGCATGACCTCCAAGTTCTAATGATAAACGCTTTACTTGTGCTGCACTTTGTTCAATTAATTGCTTACCGACTTCTGTTGATCCTGTAAATGTAATTTTCCGGACTTTTTGATTTGCCATTAGTTCGTCGCCAATTTCTTGTGACGAGCCAGTTACCAAGTTGACAACACCTTTCGGGAATCCTGCTTGTTCACATAATTCTACAATTTTTATCGCAGTTAATGGACTTTCACTCGATGGCTTAATAACGATTGTACAACCTGCTGCAAGAGCTGGACCCATTTTTCGAGCTAGCATACCCGCTGGGAAATTCCATGGTGTGATAGCTCCTACGACTCCAACCGGTTTCTTCCAAACTTGCAAACGCTTATTGGAATTATGCGTTGGAATTGTTTCGCCATAAATCCGTTTCCCCTCTTCTGCATACCAATCTAAAAACGAAGCAACAGAATCAACTTCTCCACGAGATTCACGAATAGGTTTGCCCATTTCTAGAGTCATCGTTTTCGCTATCTCTTCCTTATTTTCAAGCACTAGTTCATGCAGCTTGCGAAGTAACTTGCCTCTATCATATGCTGTTGTTTGTGACCAAGTTGTAAATGCAATATGTGCTGCTTCGATCGCTTCTTTTGTTTCCTTTGTACCGCCATTTGGCACATGCCCAATGACTTCGTTTGTAACTGGATTGATTACATCACGCGTAGGTAAATCCTTTCCTACCCATTTCCCATTAATATAATTCCCATATGATTTTACGATTGTTTGCTGACTCATATTATCCCTCCAATGTCTCTATTTCCAATTTGGCACCATTCTTTGCTGTAACATATCACGATATTGCTCTGTCGATATAGGTAGTGCTTTTTTTGTAGCATGATCAAAAATAACTCCATGTTTACGTATTAAATCGTATTCATCTATATCACCTTTCAAATACTGTTCTTCTACTACAGCAATATCCTGTTGCAACCATACTTTGCGATTTTCGCGAATATAAGCACGTTCCTTTTCAGTCGCAATTCCATTAATTTCAAATAAATCAAGATCGCGATCAATTTCCACGATGATAACCCCATAATCCTTTTTCGCACGCTCGATTGATACGTACTCATCAATAACATCTTCTAATACAGCTTTTGGATCTCTTAAAAGTGGATCGCCTAATCCACCTCCACCCGCTGATGGACGTGTAAATGAATCGCCTTTTTTCACTTCAACATTAGAAAAAATAGCCCCTAAAAACTGTTCATTTTCTTTATTTGGATTCAACCAAGCACCATGTGGAGATGATGGAAGGCCGCCTGAAATTCCCCATGTAATAGAACGTGAACGGTCACAACAATAAGACATCACAGTGTCCTCAATTTCCGTTAGAATACCGCCTTTTTCTACACCACACCCACCTCTGTATTGGCCTGGACCACCTGAATCGATAACAATTTCATGCTTTGTTGTTACAACCGGAGATAACCTTTCTTGTCCTTCACACGGTTGTACACTTAGACCTACTCCAAATACTGGAGACATCGCATTTGCCCCATCTCTTTTATGGCGGCCACCATGTCCACCAGCCATCCAGTCATACCACATAAAGTAATTACGATCGTGTCTAGTATCCCAACCACCAATTAACAAATATTCAAGATTGAATGAACATGCTAGAGCACGCTCTGGCATAATACGCGACCATAAGTCAAAACAAGCATTTAGGATTTTCTCGTATGCGCCCGAGCAAAATCCTGTTACTGCAATAGGATACGGTGCATTAACGACTGAATTTTCAGGTAATTCAATATGAACTGCTCTATAAAAGCCTGAGTTTAACGGGATATCAGGGAAAAATGTCTTCGTTCCCGCATAAGCCGCTGACATGGATGCACCAAACCCTGCATTTAAGAAGCAGCCTATATATCGATGTGAACCGCTTAAATCATAGAAAACCTCATCATCTTGAATCGTCATTTTAATTTGAATTGGGATTAGACCATCCCCAAGCTGTGGATCCATATCAAGATAATCTGTCGTTTCCCATGTACCATTTGGTAATGCTCGAATATGCGATCGTGCAAGTCTCTCTACATAATCTTGTACTTCTGCAAATGCTGTCTCAATCGTATCAATACCGTATTTATCAATAAGAGCAAGCAACTGTGTTTCTCCTACTTTTGTTGCTTCTACTTGTGAACGCAAATCACCAAGCCGTTCTTCAGGAATACGCATATTTGATACGATTAAATTTGCCACATCCTTTAAAAACATACCTTTACTAATAATACGAGTCGGCGGAATACGCATCCCTTCGCCAAAGTGTTCTTTTGATTTAATATCAAATGATCCTGGCACAGAACCACCCATATCCGCCCAGTGACCATTAACTTGCATAAAGGATATTAAACGACCATCATAAAATACAGGGCGAATCAATCGAGTATCATTAAAGTGTGTCCCCCCACGGTATGGATCATTTATAATAAATACATCCCCAGGGTGAATGTCATCTTTGAAATCTTCTATTACTGCTTTTGCTGTTAAATGTAGGGTACCAACATGAACAGAAATATCTTGTGTTCCTTGCATAACTGTATTCCCATTTGCATCACAAATAGCTGAACTGAAATCACGGTTATAAATAACAAATGAATAGCAGGTTCTTAAAATTTGTTCTGACATTTGGTCAACTAAATTGACATATGCATTTTTTAAGACCTCAAATGTGACAGGATCTAATTTACTTTGGAATAATTCCGTTTTTGTTGTCATGGCCAGTCTCCTTTACAATTTAATATTGAACAAGTATATTGCGGTATTCATCAACCTTCGCAATAAATGTTGGTGGAATTAAAATTGTAGAATCTAGTTGGTTAATAATTGCCGGTCCTTGAATTTGAATATCTGTTGGCAATTTGTCACGATAAAAAACCGGAGTATTGACGAAACCATTTGATTCTTCAAAGTATACTGGTCTTTCTTCAACAAAAGCATCTTCTAATGTACCTTCTACAAGCACTTTTGGTAATTCAGGTTTCTCAACAATACCGATTGCAGCTACACGTAAGCCATAAACCTCTACTTCTTGAGAAGGATTAAAGAAAGCAAATTCACGCTCATGTTCTCTATGGAATTGTTCTAATACCTCCTCCATAGAGGTAAGTTTGCTGACTGTAATCGATAAAGATCGCCATTGGCCCGCGTATCGCATATCGACATAACGGATAAAGTTCATATCTTCCTCTGCAATACCTTCTTCTTTTAATAAAGCAAAAGCATCAGTTTCCATAGATGCAAATTCATGATCTAACTCATCTACTGTAATTTTCTTGACATTTGCCATAAATGTTTTCGTAATATCGTGCTGAACATCTACCATTAAGCAACCCATAGCTGCAGCAACACCAGCATACGGCGGGATAATCAACATTGGAATATCCATTTCCTTTGCTAAATAAGCACCATGCATACCACCAGCACCACCAAAAGTAACTAATGCAAAATCTCGTGGGTCATATCCACGTCGAACAGATATTAATCGTAATGCATCACACATATTTGCATTTGCGACTTTTAGAATAGAATCTGCAGCTTCTGCAACACCTAAATCAAATGTTTTTGCAATACTATCACGAATCACTTTTTCTGCCGCTTTTTTATCTAACGACATTTTGCCATCTAATAAGTTCATACCTAAACGGCCTAATACTACATTAGCATCAGTATTTGTTGGCTCTGTACCACCTCGACCATAACTAGCTGGGCCAGGCTCTGCTCCAGCACTCTGCGGACCATTACGAAGTGAACCACCTTCATCTGTCCAAGAAATACTACCACCGCCTGCGCCTATTGTTAGAATTTCTATACTTGGAAAGCCTATTGGATAACCATATTCAATATACCAATCCTTTGTAATACGCAATTCACCTTCATACATAAGTGAGATATCTGTGCTTGTCCCACCCATATCAAAACCTATTGCATTTTTATAACCACAAAGGTTAGCAATATATTTACTCGCAATTGCTCCAGCAGCAATACCTGAGCTAGCTAAACGTGCTGCGTAACGTGGGACTGTTTCAGATGTCATTACTCCACCACCAGAGTGTAAAACTAGAATATCTCCCTCATATTCAAGCTTCTTCATCTCATCTTCTAAACGATGAATATAGTTGCTAACTGTAGGACCAAGTACTGCATTAACAATCGTTGTACTCATCCGATCTGTTTCGAAAATTTCAGGTAAAATATCATTTGAATTACAAATGTAGACATCTTCACCTAATTCATCACGTAAAATCGCTTTTACTTTTGTCTCGTTTTCTCCGTTTACATAAGCATTTATAAAACAAATAGCAACTGATTCAACACCACGTTTTTTTAACTTTTTACCTAATTGACGAACTTCATCTTCATCAATATGCTCTAAAATATTTCCAGCATAGTCAGTGCGTTCTGACACTTCAAAGCGATCTCTACGTTTAATATATGGTGGTGCCACGTCATTATAAGCATCCCATAAATCAAGTCTTGTACCATCTCTTATCTCAATAACATCACGGAATCCCTTTGATGTTACAAGTGCGGTTTTCGGTAATTTTCTTTCTATTAATGCATTTGTCCCAACTGTTGTACCATGTGAAAATTGGATAATGTCTTTTCCAGATAACCCAGTTTGTCTCACCCCTTCAACAATGCCTATCTCTGGACTTTTTGGTGTAGAGGATACTTTCGTTACTGAAATTTTCTTTTCCGCTTCATCAAAAACAAAAACATCTGTGAAAGTGCCTCCGACATCAACTGCAAAACGATAATTCGACATACATTCATCCCCCTTGGCAACATGTTTTTGTGATACAACATTTATCAAATAACATCCTCAGTAAAAACCTTGACTTGCTTATTTTTCTTATCACCATTAACAATATCTTCTTCAGCTAAAATACGATTAATTTCTTTATCCATTATTTTATTTGCATTTTCTGCTCCATATTTTTTCATTGAATATTTATAAAGGATGGCTCCAAATGCAGCCCAAGCAATAATTATGACCCATTCGTATGGCCAAACGAGTGCTGATGGCATCCCTGGCATATAAAGTGCTAAAACCCCTACTGATAAAATAATTGCAATCCAGCCAACTAAAGTACCACCTGGTACTTTAAATGGACGTTTTAAATTTGGTTCCCTTTTACGTAAAGTAATAAACGCGCATGCCACAAGCACCCAAGCTACTACTAATGCCATACCACCAGCATCCACAAGCCAAACTAGCGCTGGTCTACCAAATAATGGCGCTAAAGTTGTTAATACCGCAATTAATAAAATCGCTTTATGCGGTGTCTTATATTTTGGATGAAGTTCTCCTAATGATTTCGGCAACATTCCAGCTTTTGCTAAAGCAAAAATTGCACGACTTCCTCCTACATAGAAACCAAGCCAACTCGTTAGTATGCCTCCTATACCACCTAGTACAAGAATATTCCCCATCATTTTACTGTTTCCAAAAGCTTTCGCCATAGCATCAGCTGTTACTAGATTTGATTTTGCGATTTCTGCTGGCGTCAGCATATATGAGACTCCAAAAATAATACCAACATACCAAATAATTGCTAATAATACGGAAATTATTAATAATTGCCCAATTCGTTTACGTGGTAAATTGATCTCTTCAGCCGTCTGTGGAATTACATCAAAACCAACAAACATAAATGGAGTCATAATAAGCACGACCATAATACCGCCCCAGCCATCTACAAATAATGGCTTCATATTTGAAACATCGCCTGCTATTGAGCTCCCTGTCACAAGTAGCACTCCTGAAATTAAAATAACAAGTGTTAAAATACTCATAACTACACTTGTTACTTTCATTCCTCGATAATTAATAAATGCCATAATAATGGAGCCAATTACTCCTACAGCTACCCAAGTGAAATTTACATCCCAACCTGAAATTGTATACATATAACCTTTACTATAACCTGGTACGACATATTCAAAAACTGTTGGTAACGCCACTGCCTCGAACGCTACAACTGATACATAGCCTAGCACCATTGCCCATGTTGCAATAAATGATAATTGCCTTCCAAGTGCTTTATAACTAAAGTACAGTTCGCCGCCCGAGAGAGGCATCGCCGAGGCAAGCTCGGCGTATGCAAGACCAATAAAAATAACTAAAATTCCTCCGAATAAAAAAGAAATAATCGCACCTAGCGAACCTGCTCCAGTGATCCACAATCCAGCTGTAACTACCCATCCCCAACCAATCATTGCGCCAAATGCTAATGCCATTACATCGCGATTACCAAGAATCTTCAAGAGTTTTTGATCTTCCACATAAATCCCCCCCTTTGTTGAAAGAACCTATTTCTTATTTTGTTGCTACTTCTTGAGTTAATTGTTGTTGAATTTCTAGTACAACTTCTTTAACAATAGCAATCATTTTATCTACTTCTTCACCAGTAATAATTAGCGGTGGAGAGAAGCATAAAATGTCTGTTTGTTCATAGGTTACTGCACGACAGATAACACCTTTTTCATGCAATGCTGCAACAATACGTGGAGCTACCCCTAACTCCTTTGCAAAACGTTCATTTGTTACTGGATCTTTGACAAATTCAATAGCTCCTAACAAGCCTTTTGCACGTACATCTCCAACAATTGAAGATGAAGCTTTAATTTCTTGGAATCCCTTTAGTAAACGTTCTCCCATTAATGCTGAATTTTCAACAAGTTCTTCTTGCTCCATAATTTCTATATTCTTAAGTGCTACTGCGGCGCCTGTAGGATGACCACTATAAGTAAACCCATGGAATAATGTGCCAACAGATTTTTCTTTTAATACTTCATGAACATTATCTTTTACAAGCACACCACCTAATGGGAAATATCCACTTGTTACGCCTTTTGCGAATGCAAG
This sequence comes from Rummeliibacillus sp. NPDC094406, assembly GCF_044763875.1. Lineage (NCBI taxonomy): Bacteria > Bacillati > Bacillota > Bacilli > Caryophanales > Caryophanaceae > Rummeliibacillus > Rummeliibacillus sp. NPDC094406. Next base: position 65,742 of record NZ_JBIWGZ010000002.1, read on the forward strand.
TAAATCAGGTTCAACCCCATAATGCTCTACTGCAAACATCGTACCTGTTCGGCCAAAACCTGTAATTACTTCATCGACATGCATTAAAATGCCATATTCATCACATAACTTACGTACTTCGATTAAGAAATCGTCTGGTGGAATTAAAACACCACCTGCCCCTTGAATTGGCTCGGTCATAAATGCTGCAATTGTTTCTGGACCTTCGTTTTCAATTGTTTCACGAATAGACTGGATAGATGCAGCTGTTCCAATTTCATACGGTGATTTGGCATGTACAAAACCATTCATTGTAACACCAGCCATATCCCAAAATTCAGGAATACCTGTTGCACTTGTTGCTCCAGCAGATACTCCATGATAGCCTCGATTCATCGCTACAATTTTATTTCTTTCCGGTTGTCCTAAAATTCTCCAATAATGACGAATTAGCTTAATCGCAGTATCATTTGATTCAGAGCCACCAGATGTTAGGAAAACTGCATTTAAGCTAGGTGGTGCAAGTTCTGCAATTTTCTTCGTTAATAATATTGCTGGTTCATTACTAAATGTAGAAAAACATGAACTGTATGCTAATTGTTCCATTTGTTCTTTTGCTGCTTCTCCAAGTTCTTTACGCCCATGACCAATATTGACATTCCATAATGATGACATAGCATCAATATATTCTTTACCTTCTGTAGAAGTTAAATAGATTCCTTGACCTTTTTCAAAAATAACTTTTGCACCTTTTGCTTGCTGTTCTTGAATTGATGTAGTTGGATGAATAAAATGTTGTTGATCCCATTTCACTAATTCTTTCGTATTCAAAATAATTCCCCCTTATGATTTGCTAATGACCAGATACTAAAATGATTTTCTGCATAATAAAAGCCAGCTCAAAAAAGCAGCATAAAGCTACACTTTTTGGAACTGGCTGATACCTGCGATTTAGATAGCCTGTAATGCATTCTAACAGGTTAGGCAGTATTATCATTTTTTATAGCATATCATATCCCAATCGAATTGTTAATAATTTTCTGAAATTTTTAATTATTTTCTACACTATGTACACTTTTCTTTTCTCGAAAAAAAACTAAAAAAACATTTATGATTAGAACAAACTAACCATAAATGCCTATAGATATTTCTATTCGTCTCTGTTATTCATACCTGTATAAATTAACAATAAACGTACCAATTCCATAATAGCTGTTGCTGCTGCTGCTACATATGTTAAAGCTGCTGCGCTTAATACTTTTCTAGCATGTGGTTCTTCTTCATTGCGAATGATACCTAAACTAACGACTTGGTTAAGAGCTCGTTTTGATGCATCAAATTCTACTGGTAACGTTACTATTTGGAAAAGCACACCTATTGCCAGTAGTATTATACCAATAAGCATTAATGATCGCATTGATGAACTAAGCATACCAATCATTATGAAAATCCAAGAAACATTCGAAGAAATGTTCGCTGCAGGTACTAGTTTTGAACGAAATGTTAAGAAAGCATAGGCTTCCTTATGTTGAATTGCGTGTCCACATTCATGTGCTGCAACCGCCGTACCAGCCACTGAAGCGTTGTGATAATTAGCTGAAGATAGTGCTACTGTTTTGCTGGTTGGATCATAATGATCGGATAAAACTCCTGAAGTTTCTACAACACGAACATTACTTAATCCATTATTGTCCAAAATGGTTCTAGCTACTTCTGCACCTGTCATACCAGACGTGGAACGAACTTCTGCATAACGTTGATACGTTTTCATCACTTTACGCTGAGCATATAGTGGTAACAACATTAATACAAGAAAATATACGATATACATTGCTATTGACAACTATATCATCCTCCTATTACTAGATAACTTTATTTTAAAGGTAATTATTTTTACTCGCAAACGAAAACCGTTTCTGTGAAACAAAATATGCTAGTGTTATACAAGCAATGGATAACCAAAATGTGAAATAACCAATTTCCGCCATATACTGTGCGAGCATACTATAAATAGGCATTTGACCAAAAACATAGTCAATCACATCATTATGCAACGTCCAAATTGCTGCAATACCTACATGAGTAATTTTAATATCATACATTGGAATATATAGTATTGCTTGTACAGCCATTGCGAAATGAGAAATGACAAGCATCCAGCCGAGATAACCAATTGAACCCATTTCTAATAATGCCAATATATTCATCACCACTGCCCAAAGACCATATTTAACCAATGTAATCAGTGCTAACGCTTCTATTAACCGCCAGTTTTTATCGAATATCCATCCTAACAGCGCAATAGAGAAAAACAAAGTTGCTGTTGGACTATCTGGTACAAAAATATAAAAGATTGGTTCTGTTATAGATAATTGCCCACCATACCAAATATATCCTCCAATTGTACCTAAAATGTTAACAATCAACAATATCCAAAGAAAAGCCTTATGTGATAATATGCTCCAAATAAACAAGAATAATTTATTCATCATTGACCCCTTCAAAAAAATTTATTAAATATGTTATAACCTTTTTTAGTATTGTACGTCTATGTATATGCATAGAAAAAAGAGTCAGTCTCCTGACTCTTCTTACTAACAATTATTCTGCTTTTAAACTTGAAATGAATTTTGCTAATTTTTGAAGATCTTCGTCTGATCCTTTGTATTGACCAGCAGGCATACCGCCTTTACCTTCATGAGCAATTTTAACGATTTCTTCTGGAGCCAAACCTGTATTCGTTAAATTAGGGCCTGCTCCACCTTGAAGTTTATCACCATGACAATTGATACAAGACTGCTTAGCATATACTTTGTATCCTGGATCTTCTTGGTTAATTTCAACTGCTTTAACAATTTGACCTTGTTTTTTAGCAGCAGCCCAGTCGTGATTTACTACTGATTCCCAAGTTAAGTAAACCATAGAAGCAAGTGCTAATAACATAAATGCTACTGGCAGCGGGCGTTTAAGTGGTTTACGTTCTGGGCCTCTATCTAAGAATGGCGCTAACATTAATGCACCAACTGCAATAGCTGGAACAACAATTGCACCAATCGTATTGTAAGGGCCTGAAGCATATTCATATTTAAGTAATTGATATAAGAATAAGAAATACCAGTCCGGCATTGGAATATAACCTGTGTTTGTTGGATCTGCTTGTCCCTCTAATGGAGATGGATGAGCAACTGTTAAAATTAAATAACCAACTAAGAAAACCGCACCAACCATCCATTCTTTTAATAAGAAGTCTGGCCAGAATGGTTCTGTTTTGCCAGGATATTCGGAATAATCTGGTGGATATACGTTTTTGTTGTCCTTTTTTGGAACACGCGTATCTCCTACGAATTTCATTCCTTTTCCTTTATGCATTTTGTCCCCTCCTTAAGGAAATATTAGTGGCGAAATTGTATGTTCTACAATGGGCCAGATATCCCTTGTCTACGAATCATGACAAAGTGTGCAGCAAGCAACGCAAGTAAGCAAGCTGGTAAGAAGAATACATGAATCGCAAAGAATCTCGTTAATGTTTCTGCACCAATGATATTAGCATCACCAGCTAATAATATTTTAATTGCCTCACCAATAAATGGAACTGATGCTGCGATTTGAATACCTACTTTTGTAGCAAATAATGCTTTCATATCCCAAGGAAGTAGGTAACCTGTAAAGCCAAGGCCTAACATCACACAGAAGATTAGAACCCCAACAATCCAGTTTAATTCACGAGGTTTTTTATAAGATCCTGTAAAGAATACACGTAATGTATGAAGGAACATCATAACAATTACGAGGGAAGCGCCCCAGTGGTGCATACCACGCACGATTTCACCGAATGCTACCTCATTTTGAAGGTAGTAAACAGATTTCCATGCATTTTGAATATCGGGCACATAGTACATTGTTAAGAACATACCAGATAAGATTTGAATAACAGTAACAAAGAACGTTAAACCCCCGAAACAATATACGAATGCAGAGAAATGATGTGCAGGGTTTACGTGCTCTGGAACTTCATGGTCGGCAATATCACGCCATATTGGTGTAATATCAAGACGCTCATCGACCCAATCATAGATTTTATTAAGCACTGATTTCGTACCCCCTTACAATTATACTAGAGTGTTTGCTCTTGCTTTTCCGATCATTAATAGACCGTCTTTTACTTTTACTTCAAACTCGTCTAACGGACCAAGAGGCGGTGTACCTGGAATATTCTTACCAGTTTTTTCGTAACGACCTCCGTGACATGGGCAATAGAATTGGTTTTTAAATTCTGGAGCACCATTCCAGTTAACTGTACAGCCTAAATGTTTACATACAGGTGAAAGTGCGATAATTTCGTCGCCGTTTTTATAAACCCACGCTGTGTTTGTAACATCTGATTTGTACCAAGCGTCAACTTGTTCAAATGTAAAATCTACTTTTACAGGAGTTTCAGAAAGTTCTGTAACTTTTTTATCTGTTAGTATAAAGTCGCCCCCTGGTTTCTTTTGTAGAATTGGGTCGACTGCAAAGCGAGCCATTGGCATTAACATACCAGCTGCCATGAAACCACCAACACCTGTTAATGTGTAGTTCAAAAATTGACGTCTTGAGACACGATTGTTACTCATCCTTTTCCCCCCTCTAACTTCAGGTAAGTCCAATGGACCAAACTCCAAACTTATACAAAATAGTAAAACTAGGACATATCTATGATATATCAACTAAAATGTTAGGTCAATAACGCATTTAACTGTTTTATGTTCATTTGTGAACATTTGTTGAAAGAAAAATGCTACTGTTCTGACCATTTCGAAGACAGCATTGGTATGACTTGTCTTAACTGATCACTTAGGACTGATTGTCTAATCTTTTGATCCATATCACCTAACGGAATAGACGGTAACCATATGATGTCGTAATTTGGCACAATTTGATTCCATTCATGGTCTGACGTTACAAAGAAAACATATTTAAAACCAGCAGCTATTAACTCATCATGGATAGCAATGATTATATCTTTTCTTGACATAGACTTGGTATATGTAATTGGGGATGTTAAAACAATGCGTCCTTTGAATTGTTGCTCAATGAAATTAGTTAATGACATTAAGAATTCTGCCCCAGAAGCACTCTGTTTTATACCTAAATCTGAACCTTCTAAAATAACTAATGGAACAATAGCCGTGTCAATAAACTCTTTTTGCTTTGAAAATGCATCAATATCTTTACTTGTCCAAAACATTTAAATTCCTCCTAAAAGTAAAACTTCATCCAATGATGGATGAAGTTTTTATTTTTCCACATTTTTTATAACATTTAATAATGCAGACAACTTATAAAACTTCTCTTTGTCATTTTGATCTAATGCTTCATCGATTTGTTTTAAAATGGCTTCTTCTTGAAATGTTTTCATACTATCTTTTAAAATTTCCTCTGCTAGTTGACGATCTGATTCGCTAATTTGTAAATAGTTTGGCATATAAGGATTTTCCTCTAATACCGTTAAGTACTCACGACTCGGTGGCACTTTTGGGAAATTTAATTGTATGAACATTTCCTCATCTGGGTGAAGCCTCAAATCATGGAAGGATTTTTCCGCATCTGCTGTCATAATGTTACCTCGATAGAAGCGAAATGGAATGCCCGATGAATCTGTTGTTGACATGACCATTGCTCGTGGGCAGTAATGTGCTTCTTCAACAAAATGAATATGTTCTAATAATTCATCATGACCAAGCAGATAATTTAAAATCCATACACACTCACGTCGTTTCATTTGGTACTTTTTTAAAAACCATCGGACAAATTCTTTTTTGTCCAAGACAGAAACGGATGCGGTCATTTTGTATGAGCCTCCTCTCATTCAAAAGTTTGTAAAAGGTCTTGCCAAGTCGGTTCATCTGGTTGCAATGCGATCAACTGATTAACTACTGCCTGTGCCTCTTCACGTTTACCATCTTCAATTAAGAAATAAGCATACTTTTCAAGGAACAATGGATCTTCCTTATGGTCATTATATGCTAATTGATAAAAATCGTATGCACGTTCATAATTTTCTAATCGATCATATGAGACGGCTGCAAAAGCTGATAAAGTAGACCAGTCAAAGCTTTCTTGTTCTAGTTGTTCGATCAACTCAATAATTTCCTCGTCTCTTTCTTCCTTAGATAAAATTGACACAAGCGTAATAATTGCCTCCATATACTCACTATCTAATGCAATTGCTTGGCGCAAATATTCTTCGGCTTCTTTAGGTAAACTATTTTTTAGAGCCATTTTCCCTGCGAATAAATACAATTCTTTATCATATTCATCACGAGTTAATCCCTCTCTAATTATTTCAAAAGACTTTTTATTATTTTCAAGCATTGCATAACTTTGAGCTAATAATAAATAAGCAGAGAAATAATCCGGGTCTAATGTTTTTAAATCTTCAGCATAGTGTATTGCAGTTTCATACATTTGTGACTGAAATGCAGAATATGCAGCGCCAAATAGTAAATCAGGAGATGTATTATCTTCAAGCGCTTTATTATAAAAGGTTAACGCTTCTTCAAAAGCTGCACCAGCACGATGTACTTCTGCTAAACGTTCAACTAAACGTACACCTGCGATCTCTGTTTGCGTTTCGTATAATTCATGATATTTGCGAGCAGCTTCCGTAAATCGTCCCATTTCCATTAATAATTCTGCTTTTGAGAAATGTAATAATGGTTCGTCTGGTAATAAATCTAATGCTTCATTAATACGTTGTTCAGATACTTCATATAACCCTTGCATTTGATAGTAGTCTGCTAAAGCTAATAGAACTTGTGGATATTCTGGTGCATCTGGGCGAATGGACATAAATAAATTTAATGCCTCATCCTCTTGCTCTCGCTCCATCAAAAGTGTTGCTCGATCAATTTTAAGTTGTGCTTCATCTGGAAATAAATATTGTAAGTGTTCTAATAATTCATCCGCTTCATCTAAAAAGCCAAAGTTCATAAAGAAACCTACTACTTCATATTGCATATCAGGGTCTACCTGTATTTTAAAATCTTCAAGAAGATTTTGAATGCCTTCTAAATCACCTTGTTGAATAGCATCAATCATTTTTTTCTGTATATCCATTTTGTCACCTGATTCTTCTATTTATACCGGATACTTGTACGTTCCGCTTTTTACTTATCTAGCTGTGGACTCCTGCCTCTCGGGGTTATATAACCTAAACCCTATCAGGCCAAAAAACGCCTCTTCCTGTTGAGATCGTTTACCTGTCAATGGCCTACAGGATGTGGGTCAGATAGAAGTTGCCAGTATGTGGCAAATTATGCACTCTCCTTTAAAGACGGCGTCCTTCGCTTTTAACATTATGCTACATGACCGAGGCTTTATACACAAGGAAAAACTCTCCTAATATAGGAGAGCTCCATGCAAATGAATCTATTAAATTATTCTTTTTATATCTTCAAAGAATGTTGGATACGATACTGCGATGCAATCTGCATCATCTAATTGAACGGCTCCATCTGTTAATAATGAAGCTATGGCACCCATCATACCAATACGATGATCTCCATATGTTTTGAGTGACGCACCGTGAAGTTCTTCTACTCCATGGATTATCATACCGTCTTCTGTTGCTTCTATATTCGCACCTAATTTTTTCAACTCTTCTACTACTGCAGTAATACGGTCAGTTTCTTTTACTTTTAATTCAGATGCATCTCGTATAATGGTTGTCCCTTTTGCCTTTGTAGCAAGTAAAGCAATAATTGGGATTTCATCGATTAATCGAGGGATTAGTTCTCCATCAATCGTTGTTCCCACTAATTCAGATGTTCGAATAATAATCGTACCAGTAGGTTCAGCAGCATTTTCATCATCCACTATTATATCCATATTAGCTCCCATTACGTTTAGGACATCAATAATGCCAGTACGTGTATGGTTGAGTCCAACGTTGTGTAAAGTAATTTCACTATTTTCTGCTGTTGCACCTGCTACTAAAAAGAATGCTGCAGAAGAAATATCGCCTGGTACATTTACATGTGTCGCATGTAATTTTTGACCACCTTTATAGGAAACGGTACCATTTTCTACGCTTATTTCTGCTCCAAATTGACGAAGCATTCTTTCTGTATGATCACGTGAAATATCTTTTTCGTGAATTACTGTTGTCCCAACTGCTTTTAAACCTGCAAGCAAAATAGCAGATTTAACTTGTGCACTAGCAACTGGCATAGTATATTCAATTGCTTTTAATGGACTACCTTTGATAGCTAAAGGTGTATATTGCCCATCCATTCTTCCTGTTATATTTGCCCCCATGTCTCGAAGGGGGGAAATAACGCGTTTCATTGGTCTTTTTCCAATAGAAGCATCGCCGTTTAAAATGGAATGAATAGTAGATCCTGCTAGTAGCCCTAACATTAGTCGAGTCGTTGTACCAGAATTACCCGTATACAAAATATCGACAGGTTCTTTCCAGTTTTCCATCCCTTTACTATTGATCACTATATCTGTTCCATTTAGCTCAATTTCAACACCTAATTTTTTAAAGCAATCAATCGTACTTAAACAATCATCACCTAGTAAAAAACCACTTACTGTTGTACGTCCTTCAGCAATACTGCCGAACATAATGGAACGGTGAGAAATAGATTTATCCCCTGGTACTGTAATTTCGCCTTTTAATGTAGGCTTATTATAAATTAAGTTCACCTCTGCCAAATTCAACGCACCTACCTTTATGAAATATATACCTCATATGGACTGCGTCTCTCGATACAAGCAGCCGCTTTTTCTCTGTCTTCCGTATTTTGAAAACTAACTACTAATATACCAAATACATCTTCTCGTGTTTCTACAATTCGGATATTCGTGATACTAATACGCTCATCTGCTAAATATGCTGTAATTTCAGCAATACTCCCAGGATAGTCAGGTACATCAATATACAAATCATATGTCGAATAAAGTGCACCTTGTTCTGTAACAGGAAGTTCGTCTCTGAAACTCTTTGCTTCCGCAAAAAAAGATTCAATTTGTACATCGTCCCCACTTTCCAAAAGTGTTTGAACTCTATACATTTCCTGTTGCCAGTTAGCAAGTTGATTTGTGATTTGCTTACGATTTTGAAGCGTAATATCTCGCCATAATATCGGATTTGATGAAGCCACTCTTGTTATATCCCTAAAACCGCCAGCTGCTAGCATCTTAGTTAAGGTATTACCATCACTTTCTTGAGCCAACTGATGAACTAAAGAAGCTGCAACAATATGTGGGAAATGACTCACTACAGACGTCATTTGATCATGTGTATCCGCTGAAACCGTCATAAGTTTTGCTCTCGTATATTGTAGTATCTCTTTTAACTGCTGAACTCTACTGTCATCCTCATCTTCATGTGGTGTCAACATATAATAAGCATTTTCAAAAAGGTATGGCTTTGCAGCAAGTACTCCACTTTTATGGGAGCCTGCCATTGGGTGTCCTCCAATAAATGTAATACCTAATTGTTTTAACTCTACTGCCTTTTGCATAATCAGTGATTTTGTACTTCCTGTATCGGTAACTATCAAATTCTCAGGAACATCCCAAGTTTTCATTTTCTCCATCCACTCAATCGTGGCATTAACAGGTGTCGCAAAGAGTAGGATGTCTATATTTTTTACTGCGACCTCTGGTTGTTTCGTCACATCCTGCACTACACCTAACACTTTAGCACTTTGAAGGGTATTATCATTTGCATCATAACCAATCACTCGAACATTCGGTGATTTTTGAAGAGCTAGTGCGATTGAACCGCCTATTAAGCCGAGCCCTACGACAAGGACTGTACGCTTCAAACAATGACGCCTTCTTCTTCTAAGATTGCTGTTAATTGTGTTAGTAAGCCTTCATTTTGTGCTTGTGTGCCAATTGTGATTCGAATATAGCCTGGTGTTCCAAGTGCATTACCACTTCTAATGATAAAACCACGTTGCATTAATTTTTTGAATACAACATCACTGTCAGCTTTTACTTCAATTAATATAAAATTCGTATCTGTTGGATAGTAGTGTAAGCCATGTTCATCGCAATAAATTTCAAATTGCTTTTTGCCTTTTGTATTTTCGACGCGACATTTTTCAATATATTCTTGATCTTGTAAAGCAACTTGAATAACAGCCTGGCTTAGTACTGTATTATTAAACGGTCCACGGACTGGATCCATTTTCGCAATTATATCTTTGTTTGCAACTCCATAACCGACACGGAATGCAGCTAATCCGTAAGCTTTAGAAAAAGTTCGTAAAATAATGATGTTTGAATAATCATGAATATATGAAATAGTGTCTTTATGATTATCATTTGTGACATATTCAAAATAAGCTTCATCTAATACTACTAATACATTTTTAGGAACTTGATCTAAAAATGCTTTTAATCTTAGATCTTCAATCACAACACCTGTTGGATTATTTGGACTACATACCCAAACTACTGCCGTATTTTCGTCAATTGCTTTGAGCATGGCATCTAAATTATGGTTACCATCGTTTAAAGGTACCTCACGAATTTCTGCACCTTCAATTCTCGCATTTAATGCATATTGAGAAAAGGTTGGATTCCCCATAACTGTATTTACACCTGGATGTAATAGAGCTCGCGAAATAATGCTAATTATTTCATCTGAGCCATTTCCGAAGATTAGTTCATCTCCTGAAACTCCAAGATGTTTTGCAACTGCTGCTCGCATATCAGTAGCATACCCATCTGGATAGAGGGCGAAGTTAATGGATTCTTTTGCGATAAACTCATGTACTTTTGGAGAACAACCAAATGGATTTTCATTTGAAGCTAATTTGACAATTTCATCTAAGCCGAACTCTTTTTTGACCTCATCAATTGATTTACCTGGTTGATAAGCTTGCATACCATTAATTTGGTCTTTCCATTTCATAAAACCATCTCCTCTTTCTCAACTCGGTTATTTTGTTAAGTCTGGTCGTAATTTAACAGCATCATTTAAATAAATATGTTGAATATCCTTTTGTGTAACTTCTGTATTTACATGTACTAATGCGCGAATACATAATGGTAATGCCCCAGGCACATTCATCTCATGCATGCACATAACAGGTACATAATTCCAATTAGGTAATGTACGAACTGCCTTTGCAGGAAATGCAGAGACAATATCTGGTGTTGTAGATATAACAACTGAAGCAACATCTTCTGGATTAATTTGATTTGCCGCAATAATACTTTGCATTAATTTGGTTGTATCTTGTAAAACAAGCTCCGCATCATCATGCTCAATTGTAATGGCACCTCTTACTCCTCTAATCATATGCTACCTCCTCTATCAACTCTCTTAAAAGAAGATCAATTTCACGACATTCATCTTGCGAAATTTTTTGCACGAATGGTTGACCAATCTTTTGTAATAGGACAAATTGTAATTCGCCATATTCTGCCTTTTTATCTTTCATCAAAAAAACTAGTAGTTCTTCGAAGTTAAATTTTGCTACTGCGTCAAATGGATAACCATTTCTCAGTGCAAATTGTAAAAATTGCTTTGTAAACTTACGTGTTACCTCACCATAGCGTTCGCTAAGTAATAAAGCATACACCATTCCAATCATCACAGCCTCACCGTGAGCTAATTTTCCGAAACCAGATGCTGCCTCCATCGCATGACCATATGTATGACCAAAATTCAAATATTTACGAACAGAATGCTCTTCCTCATCTTGTTCCACAATATTAGCCTTCACACGAATACCTTGTTCTAGATTTCCCTCTAATTGTTCTTTGGATAGACCAAGAATAGACGTGAAGCTCATTAATTGATGTAACCATTTCTCGTCTGAAATTAAAGCATGTTTTATAACTTCAGACATTCCAGATCGAACCTCACGCTCTGGTAAACTCTCAAGAAAATCAATATCGAAAATGACACTTTTCGGTTGATAAAAAGCTCCAATCATATTTTTTCCTAATGGATGGTTTATAGCTGTTTTACCACCTACCGCACTATCATGAGCAAGTATGGTCGTTGGTATTTGTATGAATGGTACACCTCTCATAAATGTTGCAGCCACGAATCCTGTTAAATCACCTACAGCTCCACCACCAAAAGCAAATAGGAATGATTTACGTGTACATTTTTGTTCTAGTAGAAAAGATTGAGCAGCAAAGTAATTGTCGAAAGTTTTACACGCTTCCCCACCTGGTAAAACAAAAACTTCAAATGGATATGGAAAATCATTTGTGAACTTTTCTTTATGAATTTGCCATACATGTTCATCCGTAAAAACAATTAGACAATCTGCTTTTGCAATTGTTTCTTCCAGTGATTGAATGGCTTTCGTTAAGTTACCACTGCCAATTTGTACTTCATAAGCATGTGATTGTGCTTTAACAGGAATATTCATTTTTAAAACTCCTTCGTATATTGCTTCATGGCTTCAATTTGTGCTTTTAGTTGTGATATTTGATCACTATGGAATTGTTCAACGATTGCTTTTGCAGTTTCAAATGCAATTACATGTTCGGCAACGACAGACGCTGCAGGAACAGCACAGCTATCTGAACGTTCTACACTTGCTTTGAACGGTTCTTTGGTATCAATATCTACACTTTGTAGTGGTTTATATAATGTAGGGATTGGTTTCATAACTCCACGTACAACAATTGGCATTCCTGTAGACATCCCACCTTCAAGTCCTCCAAGGCGATTGGTACGGCGTATATAGCCATTTTCTTCTGACCAAATTATTTCATCGTGAACTTCACTACCCTTTAAGTGTGCCATATCGAACCCTAGACCAAATTCAACGCCTTTAAAAGCATTAATACTTAACATGGCTGCTGCTAATTTGGCATCTAGTTTACGATCATACTGTACATATGATCCAATTCCAGCAGGTAAGCCTTCTACAATTACTTCTACAATACCACCAATTGAGTCCCCTGCTTTTTTCGTAGCGTCAATAGCCTCAACCATCTTCGCGGAAGCTTCAGGATCTGCACAATAACATGGATCCTCTTCGATAATTTCACGGATCTCATTTGCGGATTTACCAACAGTTGTTTGTCGATCTGCAATAACCCCACCAATTTCTGTTACGTGAGATACAATACGGATTCCAAGTTCACTTAATAATGCTTTTGCTACAGCTCCAACCGCCACACGGACAGTTGTTTCTCTTGCAGATGAACGTTCAAGTACATTTCTTAAATCACGATGTCCATATTTCATCCCACCTACTAAGTCTGCATGGCCTGGGCGTGGTCTTGTAATTTTTCTTTTTATATCATCTGGATTGACGCCCTCTGGAAGAGGTTCTGCTCCCATGATTTTTGTCCAATGGGTCCAATCATCATTTTTTACAACTAAAGTAACTGGAGAGCCAAGCGTTTTGCCATGACGAACACCAGAAGTAATTTCTACAGTATCTGTTTCAATTTGCATACGGCGTCCTCTTCCATGACCTCCTTGACGTCGTTTTAGTTCTTTATTAATCATCTCAGCAGTTAATGGTAACTGAGCTGGTAAACCTTCTATAATGGTTGTTAGTTGTGGTCCATGTGATTCTCCTGCTGTTAAATATCGCATAACACTTTCTCCCTTCAACTCGTTAAAGTATATGTTTTTCACTATAACACATTTTACTGTAAAAAAGCAGTATGTTTACTGGAAATTTAATAATAATCATTCAATTTATATTTTATATCTATTATCCTTCACCTTGTAATCACTTCAGATGATTGGACTATACAGGTATGTTCCCCTAAAAAAAACCGCTTTTCTCAAATAATATTCGAAAAGCGACTTTGAAGTTTTGCATGGAATATATGTAGTTTTTACATTTTCTTATAAAAGAATGTATCTTCTATATCAAATGAATATCTTGATGGATTAAAGATTTGCTCAGTACTTCCAACAAATAGCACTCCCCCTGAACGAAGAGATTTGCTAAAACTTTGGTAGATTTGATCTTTTGCCTCTTCTGTGAAATAGATCATCACATTTCTACACACAATTAAATCATAATGATGATCGTAGGGATCCTTTAATAGATTATGCTTCTTGAATGTCACTGTTCTCTTAATCTCATCTTTCACTTTATAAAATGAGCCTTCTTTATCAAAATACTTTGTTTTAATATTAGCTGGAACTTCTGTGATAGAGCGTTCTGGATAGACACCCGCTTTTGCTTTTGCAATAGCATTTTCATCTAAATCAGTTGCCAAAATGGAAATTTGAGATAAAGGCAGATAATTTGATAATACCATTGCTAAAGAATAAGGCTCCTCACCAGTTGAACATGCTGCGCTCCAGATTTTCAGTCTCTTATTACTTTGTAAAAGTCTAGGAAATATTTTATCTTGCAGTACTTCCCAACGCTTTCCATTCCGATAAAATTCTGATACATTAATCGTCATTCGATCTAAAAATTCATCGAGAAGTTCACGATTTTTTTCAATACCTTTGAAAAATCCACTAAAACTATTGAACCCTCTTTTTTCATAAAGAGAAGTCAATCGTCTTTTCATTTGCGCTTCTTTATATAAAGCTAAGTCGATGCCCGTCTTACGTTTAATATTTGTAATAAATTCTTCGTAATCAGTCATATGAGTCTCTTTCCTCTCTTTAGTCCTATATCTATTATACCGAATTGAGTATAATTCATAAATAGAATAAATTGAGAGATTATTGAAAAAATACAGTATAAAAAAAACTGTTCATCCAAAAGATGAACAGTTTTTTAGAAACTAGTGTAATTCTTCAGCTTTGAAGAATAAACCGATTTCGCGTTCTGCTGAAGCTAATGAGTCAGAACCGTGGATTACGTTTTCTGATACTGTTGTAGCGTAGTCACCACGAATTGTTCCTGGTTGAGATTCAGCTGGGTTAGTAGCGCCCATCATAAGACGTGCAGTAGCGATAACGTTTTCGCCTTCCCAAACCATTGCAAAAACTGGACCTGATGTGATGAATTCTACTAATTCACCGAAGAATGGACGCTCTGCGTGTTCAGCGTAGTGTTTTTCAGCAAGTTCTTGAGAGATTGTCATAAGTTTAGCACCTTTAAGTACGAAACCTTTACGTTCGAAACGATCTACGATGTCACCAACTAATTGACGTTTAACACCGTCTGGTTTTACCATTAAAAATGTTTTTTGAATAGCCATTGTAAAATTACAACTCCTTAAGATTATCTAGGGTTTAGACCCTACTTGAAAATATTATCATTGAAAGACATATAGTTCAAGATTTACTGTTAAAATTTACGTTTTCCCATGTATAAAGCAATATCTCTTAAAGATTTTTTAACAGAGTTATTAGGCAATGCATCTATTTCTTCCAAAGCTTTTTGCAAATAAAGATTACTAATACGATAAGATTCCTCGATAGCATCTGACTTTCGGATTTTTTTCAAAAATGCTTGTCTTTCGTCTTCATTCATCGTACCTGCTAATGCCTTATCAATCAATGGACGAATATCAGCATCGTCTTTTACTAATAAAACTGGAAGTGTGATATTGCCTTGCATAAGATCACTGCCTGCTGGTTTACCAAGTTGTTTATCTGTTGCCGTTAAATCAAGGATATCATCAATAATTTGAAACGACATTCCAACATAATACCCAAAGCGCTTTATATGATTTGCGACTTGCTCTTCTGCTCCAGCAGAAACTGCACCTAAATGGCAACTAGACGAAATTAATAATGCCGTTTTGCGCTTTATACGTCGGAAATAGTCTCTAATATTTTGCTCTAAGTGCATTTTATCTTCAATTTGAATAATTTCACCTAGACAAATTTCGACCATTGTATTTGATAGAATTTCATGTGCCTTTTGATTCTCTATTTTGGTCATATACTCTAAAGCTTTAGCAAATATAAAATCTCCTGTATACATAGCTACACGATTATTCCATTGTGATTTAACTGTCGGGCGACCTCTTCGAAGTTCTGAATCATCAATTACATCATCATGTACAAGAGAAGCCATGTGGATTAACTCTAGCGGTACCGCTACATTCTTCATTTGATGAATATCGTACTGACCAAATTTTGCACCTAGCAAAACAAAGACTGGACGAATACGTTTCCCTCCAGCTTTCAGCAAATGGAGAGAGGCATCTTTCAAATAGTGTGAAGATGAATCCAACGCTGTTTCTAATTCTTTTTCGATGATTCTTATGTCTGATTGTAAATCAGCATAAAGAAGTTTTAACTTCATCTTTTCCACGCGTATAAACCTTCTCCCACACTAGATTTCTTTTTTAAAGCCCATATGCATAGCAGCTGCTCCACCGCTATAAGATTTATAAGTTACATTTTGTAAACCAGCTTCTTCAAACATTTTCTTTAACTTTTTCATACCTGGAAAGTCATTAGCTGATTCTTGTAACCATGAGTATTCTTTATAACTTTTTGCAAAGAGTTTACCGAACAAGGGCATTATATAACGGAAATAGAAACGAAATAGTTGACGATAGCCCGGAATTTCTGATTGTGAAGTTTCAAGGCACACGACTATACCACCTGGTTTTACCACACGTTTCATTTCTCGAAGTACTTGCATGTAATCAGGAACATTTCGTAGTCCAAAGCCAATTGTTACATAGTCAAAAGTGCTATCAGGAAATGGTAATTCCATTGCATTTCCTTGTATCAACTCAATTTGTTTAATAGATTTTGTTTTTTCAATTCCAACATTCAACATATTTTGACTAAAGTCTAGGCCCGTTACATGGCCAGTTTCCCCTGTAGCTTCTGCAAGAGCAATAGTCCAATCTGCCGTTCCACAGCAAACATCAAGAGCCTTAGAACCTGGTTTAACCGCAATATGATTCATCGTATCTTTGCGCCAGTTTTTATGCATTTGGAAACTGATGACAGAGTTCATTTTGTCGTAACTATCGGAAATGTTTTCAAAAACTTCATGTACACGTTCTTCTTTCGATTGTGGTGACACTAATACTCAACCTTCTCTCATCGTTTGATGTTCTCGGACATCACTTTCAATATGCTTTAACATTATTGTTTTCACTTCATCTAGTAGAATCGGAGAAGATGTAATACTTCGAATTAATTTAGATGAAAGATCAGAAATTTGATGTTGAAGAATTTGCTCATAAGACATACTTACATACTCTTCATGTTGCTCCAAAATTTTCATAAAACGTGTCTTTTGATGCGTTTCTTGCCATTGCTTCATTTCCCGTTTAAATCTTGCTAAGACCAAACCAAGTTCTGCAATTTCAATATAGCAGTCAAAGTCATAGCGTTTCATAAATTGTTGGGTAGCCATTGCTTCAATCACTCGAATAGCTTCAAACCATTCTTCAAGGTTACGTTTTTCTGGTTCATAAACAGCAGTCTTACATTCACTAATTTTAACGACTGCTCCCGATAAAGAACGAATCAGCTGAATATCTGGGATTGCAGCAAGTGTTGTGTAATACATACCGCTATAATAGTCTCCTCCAAGCACTGTAAGCTGTTGACTTTTCGATGTGGCATCTTGTTCATCGATAAGTTCATGCCCATGTAAAGCAGCATAAATCATTGCTACTGCGCTCGCTGCAAAATCTAGTTGTTGTGACCATTGTTCACCATTTAATTTTGGTAACAATAAATATAACAGTTGATCATCTTCAATAACTGGCTGACCTGTAAATTGAAGGAGCGTTCTATGATGCAATTGCTTTAAAATATTATTTTTTAGTTGCGATACATGTTCTTCAATAATAGTTGCATTCATAAACTTTTCTCCATTCAGTTCGTTTCCTGTTGTCTATTTTGTTTTTAACTATTTATCTTTGATATTATTTTTTTGAATCACTTTCAACAACGCCGATAGTTGTTTGAATCTCTGCTTTACCACGAATTTTCATGGCAGATGTGTGCTCAGTAAATTGTGCAATCATAACTTCGCCATTATCTAACTTTTCAGAGTGGTGAAATTTTGTATCATTCCCTCGAGTTAAACCAATGACATGAACTCCATCTTCTTTTGCACGAATTACAACATAATCATTTTGAGCCATTTGAAGTTTCTCCTTTTTTCGACTTTTCTCCATCCATCATATCACAAAAAAGCGTGAGATTTAAGACATTTGAATGAACGATAGTATTTCCGAACGTTTTACTTCATCATTCTCGAAAATACCTTTCGCTACAGATGTTACAGTTTTAGCCCCTGGCTTTTTAATTCCACGCATTGTCATACACATATGTTCTGCTTCGACCACTATATAAACTCCTTGTGGGTTTAGCATTTCCATTAAGGTATCTGCAATTGTACCAGTTATACGTTCTTGTAATTGAGGACGATGCGAAATAGTTTCAACTGTACGCGCTAATTTACTAAGCCCTGCAACTACACCATTTTGTGGAATATACGCAATATGCGCTTTTCCATAAAATGGTACTAGATGATGTTCGCACATCGAAAAGAACGGAATGTCTTTTACTAGTACTACTTCATCGTGACCTTCATGAAATACAGTTTCGAAATATTGTCTTGGGTCCTCATGTAATCCTTGGAACATTTCTGCATACATTTTAGCTACTCGCTTTGGTGTATCTAAAAGACCTTCTCGAAATGGATTTTCTCCAACTGCCTCTAAGATCATTGTTACTGCATTCTCTATTTTTTCTAAATTTACATTCGTAGTTGAATGGTCAATTTTTCCTAAGTTTTTTTCAATCAACATAAATCCCCCATTATATCTATAAAGAGTCTCAAAATGAGAGTACCACACAAGCCTTGCATTCGCAAAATCTGAATGCGATTTTGGATATTTTCACACGATATATGATATTTTTTTATTCTCCATAATTTTTATGTATAAAATATGTATGTATTACTATTATTTTACTTTAATATACCTCGAGACGAGCCAAACTTAGTTATCTTCCCCAAAGCTTACTCGGTCGAAACTGAAAAGACAATAACAATTCTTTCAAATATCAGCAATCCCATATAACAAAGCAAAAATAAAAAAAGAGTAGCCAAATTGGCTACTCTATGTAAAACAGATGCTTGTATTATTTTACAGCATCTTTAAGCGCTTTACCCGGTTTGAAAGCAGGTACTTTGCTTGCAGCGATTTCAATTTCTTTACCTGTTTGTGGGTTACGACCTTTACGAGCCGCACGTTCACGTACTTCGAAGTTACCAAAACCGATCAATTGAACTTTATCACCCTTTGCAAGAGCTTCTTGGATAGTTTCAAATACTGCTTCAACTGCTTTAGAAGCGTCTTTTTTAGAAAGATCTGCAGTTTCTGCAACAGAGTTAACTAATTCTGTTTTATTCACACCATTCACCTCCTCTCAAAGGGTCTGGACTAAATCATGTAAAAAGATTATCACAACCCTTTTCGCTGTGCAACAATATTTATACTCCTTTTACCAACTTTAAGCAAATAAAAACTTTATCGCACAAAAAAAGGTCTATTTACCTATGGCAAATAGACCTTAAAATTAAATTTTCTTTTTATAAAATAAAGGTCACCATTCCGTGGTCTCCTTTATTCACCATTTTCTCAACTGTTTGTCGCATTCTTGCTTTTGCGTGTTTTGGTACTGCTTCAGTTTTATAAGCAATACTTTCCTTCATTACTTCGAATAAAGGTGTGCCAAATATTTGTGTTTCCCATAGTTTTTCACGATCATGCAAATATGCATAAGTTAAATCTTTTAATAATTGCTGACTATAAAACTCTGATCCAATAAGTGGAGCAAACTCTGCTTCCATATCAATACGCAAAATATGATAAGATGGAGCCTTAACTTCCATTTTAACCCCAAAGAAATTATTTTGTTTAATCATTTCAGGTCTAGTTGGTTCAAATTCTTGAAGTGTCGGCAATGTAACACCATATCCATCTTTATGTGCTTGCTCAATTGCCTCATGGAATCGTTGGTAAGATTTTCTCGCTTGTTGCGATTCTTTTATAAATAATAACCAATCTTTCTTACTTTGGATTGGTTCTTCTAACCACTCTTCACAGATAGATTTGAAAATTTCATTCTTTAATTGCAAGCTAATAACTGCATGGCCTAAGCCTGCATCAACACTTTTTACTTGTGCAGAAGCAATGAAATCTTCATGTAAAAGTTCTTTTGTTAAGCGCTCAATATCTCGAATTTTATTCACTGAAGACTTCCAATTATCAATAGATTGATTGATTAATTTGTTTAATTCGTGACTATCATCTAATACATCTAACCAATCTGGTTTATCCATTTCTAGTTTTGCAATTGGAAACTCATAGAGTGCTTCTTCAAGAATATGTCGTACTTCATTCAATGACATTTGATCAACTGAAGTTGAAATAACTGGTGCGTTGTATCGTTCGTGTAATTCGTTACATAGTTCTTTTGCATTACTATGCGCAGGCATTTTACTATTTACAACAATGACAAACGGCTTACCAATTTCCTGTAATTGCTCAATAATATCTTGTTCAGCTTGACTAACAGCGTCTCTAGGAATTCCATTTACTGTGCCATCCGTTGTCATTACTACACCAATATTTGCATGTTCTCTAATGATTTTATCTGTACCAATCTTCGCTGCTTCTTGAAATGGTATCGGTTCATTATGCCATGGGGTATGTACCAATTTTGGACCATTTTCATCCTCATAGCCCTTCACCCCATCAATAATATATCCAACACAATCTGCAAATCGAATTTTAAACGGCATATCTTGATCTCCGATTGAGATTTGTGCACCATTAGCTGGTACAAATTTAGGCTCTGTCGTCATAATAACCGGTCCCGGAGAACTTTGTGGAAGTTCATCTTGTGCTCTTTGGCGTTCCTTTTCATCCTGCATATTAGGTAAAACCATAATATCCATTACACGCTTTGTAAACGTTGATTTTCCGACTCTAACCGGCCCTACAACACCGATATAGATATCACCGTTCGTACGTGTCGCCATTTGCTCGTACACTTCTTGTGACATAATCCTTCCCCCTTCTTTTCAGCACTATATCCTATGCGCAAAAAAAGCGTTTCATGCACACGACATGAAACGCTTTTAAAGAATAAAGTGAAACTTTCCGCAATACTGGTATTTTTAATTCCCAGTTTTACTTACTGGCTGAACCAATCAGGCTTTTACAGGCATCTAATTCCAAACTTTTTGCTTTTCTTTTAGTTGATTATTAATCAGGTCTTATTACCTGTTGATGTAAGTTAAATTATTTCTTATCTGATTTCGATAAAAATTCCACTTCATTTTTATCATTCACAGTATATGGTAGTGAATAGGCTGGTAGAATCGGATATTTATCAGAAAGTAAGTAACGTATATCTTCACCTTGTTTTACTTTCACTTTTCCTTCATCAAGAATCCTCTGTAATTCAATTGAATAATCGATACATATTTCACCGGTACCTTTCACAACTAAAGGTAATTGCGTATTAGAATATGGACTTGGAACAGTTGGCGCTTGTTTGTACCCCATTTTTTTATAATCGATTTGATAGACATCATCTTTGATTTGTTTTGAAATAGGTACAAATCCATTAACGCCTTTTTTTATATTTAATTCTCGTATCATTTCAGCACCACGTAAATCCACTAATTTAACTTCTGGATTTTTACTTTCCGCTTTCCAGATTACGTATTGATAAATGCCACCTTTTTCAAAGGAATTACCTGGCGCTTTTGTAATATACCCTTGTGTTAGCTTTTCAAAGTTGATTGGATACTTAATATATTGATCTACATCTTGATCTCGGTTCTGGATTGGTAATAAACCATTTGTATCTTTTCTAAATTGGTCTACTGCCTTCTGAACAGTTAGTAGCTGTGCCTCATCTGGCACCTGATTTTCCACTTTTTCTTTATCTGGATACATACAACCCGATAGTAATATAGCAATAAGAGATATGAATAATAATAAATTAATTTTTTTCATCTACTACCCTCATTTATTTGATGATTTAAAAAGTCATTACTACAAACACCATCGTTAGGAATCCAATGATGAGGAAAACATAGGCTATTAAAGCCACAATTGTACTTATAAAGCTGTTCTTTATTTTTTGTCTACTTAAATAAATCAACCCTGATGCAATTAGCAAAAAACCGATGGAATAAAAGGATACCCACATCATATCCATTGGCGATATACCTGTGCCTGCTAGTAGCACTAATTCTTTCAACAGTACAACCACCTTTCATATGTATAGCGAGGACTTTTCTCATAGATGACAGTATAACATAAAAAAACAAGAGATGACTTGTGTACATCTCTTGTTTTCTATTAACAATAGAGCACTAGTATAGTAATTGGCTAATTCTAGGATACCCTTTTGATATTCGTACAATTTTGTGACAACTACTTTTTTTCGAAGTGAATCTTTATTCGTAAGTAGCATCCAATTCTTGTGTTTTTTCTCTTAGCATTAGTTCTTTTACAACTTTATGAGGATCTTTCCCTTCAAATAATACTCCATATAATGCTTCAGAAATTGGCATAGAGACATCATATTTTGCTGCTAGTTGATGAGCAGCTTGTGTTGTTCGAACACCTTCAACAACCATACCCATTTGGTCAAGAATTTCATCTAAAGATAAACCCTTACCTAACATGTTACCAGCTCTCCAGTTACGAGAATGGACACTTGTACAAGTAACGATTAAATCGCCCATACCAGCTAGTCCTGCAAATGTTAAAGGATTAGCACCTAATTTCACACCTAAACGTGAAATTTCAGCTAAGCCACGTGTAATTAGCGCGGCTTTAGCATTATCACCGAATCCTAGACCATCTACAGCACCTGCTGCTAGTGCAATAACGTTTTTCAATGCACCGCCTATTTCTACTCCGACTACATCTTCATTTGTATATACACGAAAATATTGGTTCATGAATAGATCCTGAATTCGTTCTGCAGAAGCTATATTTTCACATGCTGAAGCAACTGTAGTAGGATGGTGTTGAACTACATCTTCTGCATGGCTTGGGCCTGATAGAACGACAATATCTTCAATAAATTTTGCAGGAATTTCTTCGCGCATTATTTCTGAAATACGCATTAAAGAATCTGGTTCAATCCCTTTTGAAACATGAACAAAAAGTACTTTCTTGTTTAATGTTTGCAACATTTTTTGGCAAGTTTCACGAATACCTTTTGTTGGAACTGCCATAACAATGATTCCTGCATGTTCTACAACTTCAGCCATATCCGAAGTCGCGTTTAAACTATCCGGTAAAATAGTGCTTGGTAAATATTTTGCATTTGTATGTTGGAAATTTATTTCATTTGCTTGATCTTTACGATGTGACCAAATTAAAGTATCAAGGCCATTCTCTGCTAAGACAATGGCTAAAGATGTTCCCCAAGAACCTGCTCCTAGTACTGCTACGCGATTCATGTTGAAATCCCCTTTCGACTAAATATTCTTTTAATATTAATCTCGAGCTCGTGTGATCAATTTAATTGGTGTACCTTCAAAATCAAATGTATCACGAATGCGGTTTTCTAAGAAGCGTTCATACGAGAAATGCATCAATTCTGGATCATTTACGAACACCACAAATGTTGGTGGTTTTATAGCCACTTGTGTCACGTAGTAAATACGTAAGCGACGCCCCTTATCTGTTGGTGCAGGATTACGAGCAACTGCATCAGAGATTACTTCATTTAATATGCTAGATTGAATACGCATTGCGTGATTTTCACTTACACGATTAATAACTGGTAAAAGTGAATGTACACGTTTTTTCGTTTTCGCTGATACGAATACGATTGGTGCGTATTCTAAGAATTGGAATTGTTCTCTTATTTCTTTTGTTTTTTCATTCATTGTTTTTTCATCTTTTTCGACGACATCCCATTTGTTCATGACAATAATAACCGCTTTACCTGCTTGATGTGCATAACCAGCTATTTTCTTGTCTTGTTCTTGGATGCCTTCTTCGCCGTTTAAAACGACTAAAACGACGTCTGAGCGTTCAATTGCTCTTAGTGCACGTAGAACACTATACTTTTCTGTAGACTCGTATACTTTACCTTTTTTACGCATACCTGCTGTATCGATGATGACATATTCTTGTCCATCATATTCATAGTTAGAGTCAATTGCATCACGAGTCGTACCTGCTACATCACTTACAATAACGCGGTTATCACCTAAAAATGCATTTACAAGAGAAGACTTACCAACGTTTGGACGGCCGATTAATGAGAATTTAATAACATTTTCATCATATTGTTCTTCATCTTCTTTTGGAAAATGCTTTGCTACTTCATCGAGTAAATCCCCAAGTCCTAGACCGTGAGAACCTGAGATAGGGAATGGATCACCAAAGCCCAATGAATAAAAGTCATAAATCATATCACGCATATCAGGGTTATCAACCTTATTCACTGCTAAAACAACTGGTTTCTTTGTTTTATATAAAATTTTCGCTACATGCTCATCTGCTAACGTAACGCCTTCACGACCATTAGTCATTAAAATAATGACATCAGCTTCGTCCATTGCGATTTCTGCTTGATGACGAATTTGGTCTAAAAAAGGTTCGTCTCCGATATCGATACCACCTGTATCGATAATATTAAATTCATGTGTTAGCCAATCCGCAGAACTGTATATACGATCACGCGTTACACCTGGAATATCTTCCACGATTGATACACGTTCTCCTACGATTCTGTTGAATATAGTCGATTTACCGACATTTGGACGGCCGACAATTGCTACGATCGGTTTCGTCATAACTTTCTACATCCTTCCGACTTCTAATAAGTGTTATTATACAACAAAAAAGATGATGGTACCTGATTAGTTCACCATCACCTACAATTAAAGTCATTTTGTATACTTATTTTATCAAAATTTGACTGTAATGCAAGAAAAAACAGACGAAAGCATACTAGCCATCGCCTGCTCCTGATTATTCTATCCCGCAATAACGTACAGTAATACCCTTATTTCAAGACTCAAGTGAGAGATCAAGAGGTGAAAATAAAGAACATCCACTGCCCGTAAAAGCTCGTTTGGCTCAACTACCACTCATTGAAGGCTAAAGAGCCCCCACTGAGTGAAGTTTCACTCTATATTCATTATTTATTGAAGTTTTTAAGTTTATCACCAATTACATCGCCTAATGAGAAGCCCGTTGTTTCTTCAGGAAATTCAAACTCTTCCACTTCAGATTCATTCTCATTTTTTATTAAATCTTTGATGCTAAGAGATAAACGTTTTTCATCTTTGTTGACAGCAAGTACTTTGACTTGAACTTCTTGGCCTTCTTTTAACACTTCATGTGGTGTCGAAATATGATTATGTGAAATTTGAGAAATATGAACAAGTCCTTCTACACCAGGGAAAACTTCTACAAATGCTCCGAATGTAACAAGCCTTTTTACTGTACCCGTTAATATTGCACCTACAGGAGCAATTTCTTCTACACGTGACCATGGACCTTCTAGAGTTTCTCTAATAGATAAAGAGATACGTTCCTGTTCAGGATCAACTGAGATTACTTTTACTTTTACTTGTTGTCCTTCTGATAGAACCTTTGAAACATCTTCAATGTGTTCGTGTGAAACTTGAGAAATATGCACTAGGCCATCAACTCCACCAAGATCAACAAACGCGCCGAACGATGCTAAGCGTTGAACCGTACCTTCAATAATATCACCCACATGAATATTGTTGATGACTGTCCCTTTTTTCTCTGCCTTTTGTTCTTCTACTACAGCACGATGTGAAAGAATAAGGCGATTTTTCTCTTGATCCATTTCTACAATTTTATAAGTTAAAGTTTTTCCTTTATAATCATCGAACGATTCAACGAAATGATCTTCAACTAATGAAGCTGGTACAAAACCTCGAACGCCCAAGTCAACTACTAGGCCGCCTTTTACTACATCCTTTACTTCTGCTTCAATAACTTCACCATTTTGGAATTGTTCAGTTAATACCTTCCAAGCACGCTTTGCGTCTACTTGACGTTTTGAAAGTACGTATTGTCCTGGTTTTTTATCATCAGGTTGTTCAATTTTCGTTACTAATAATTCTAATTCATCATTTACGGAGACAGCGTCAGAAGCTTTATCCACATGTAAGCTTGAAAGCTCACTGATTGGTACTACGCCATCAAAAGGTGCACCAGCGATTGTTACTACAGCAACTTTATCTTCAACTTTTTCTACTTTACCTGTAACGATATCGCCTTCTCGGATTTCTTTTACTTCATTTAAGTTCATTTCTTCAGACATATGTAATCCTCCTTCACAATGTTCACTCTCTATTTTATTAGAATTTGCTAGTAAAAACAAAAATTAACCCTTTAAATACGATTATTTTTTATTTTCGGGATGATGTTCGTCCAATAAGTCTTGTATATGCGCCATTATAACTTCAGTTACCTCTTCCGCTTTAGCTCTATTTTCTCGGTAAGGTTCAATATCAATTGGCTCTCCAAATACAACTTTTAATTTTCGAAATGGTTTATATGGACCGATAATGGCACAAGGTACAACATTTGCATCTCCACGTAATGCAAAAAAACCTGCACCTGAGAACCCTTTACCAAGCTTGCCAGTTTTGTTACGTGTTCCTTCTGGGAAAAGACCAACGACCTGACCTTCTTTTAGCGTATTGATTGATATGCGAAGTGCTTGGCGATCGCTCAGCCCTCGTTTTACAGGAAATGCATGAACCTTAGGAAGAATACTTTTTAAAATTGGAACTTCAAAAAGTTCTTCTTTCGCCATAAAGTTAACAGGTCTCGGAGAGCAGATGCCAACGATTGGCGGATCAAGATTGTCTATATGATTAGAACAAAGTAGAATACCGCCTTCTTTCGGAAAATTTTCTAAACCTAAAACTTCAATACGATAAATTGGCTTCAACACAGTAAAAACAACAGACTTAGCAAATTGATAAAAGTCCATATTTATGCCATCCTTTCACTCGCTAATTTTAATATCGCATCAGCTGCTTGCGTGATTGTTAAATCAGTAGTATCTAAGAAAATAGCATCTGGGGCCTGTACAAGTGGAGATGCTTCGCGTTCACTATCTATTTTATCACGTAAAGCAATTTCTTCTTGTAATTTTTCAATTGATGAGTCAATGCCTCTTTGCTTGTTATCTTCAAAACGACGACGAGCACGTTCCGCTACTGTTGCTGACATATATACCTTTAATTCAGCGTTAGGTAATACAGCTGTAGCAATATCTCTTCCATCCATAACAACGCAACCAAGTTCTGCCATTGCACGTTGCAGTTCTACCATTATTTCACGCATTGTAGCATGGCAGGATACTCTTGAAACATTTCCAGTAACCTCATTTGAACGGATTTCTTTTGAAACATCTTGTCCATCAAGAAACACAAGTTGTCCGCGTTCTGATGGTTTTAGTTCAATAGTAGTTTTAGCTAATAAACTTGTAACACTTTCTGCATTCTCTAAATCTATATGTTCTTTCAATGCTTTTAATGTAAGAGCGCGATACATTGCACCAGTATCAATATAAGTGTAGCCAAGTTTCTCCGCTACAATTTTAGCAATAGTACTTTTACCAGCCCCTGCAGGACCATCAATTGCGATTTGAATATTCTTCTTCACGGTTTCAACCCCTTCTTTCCGTAATATTGTAACACAGAAAAGCGGAGGGTGCTCGTCCAGCATTATGAAAAGAAGTTCGGCAAAAGTTCCTCCGACAGAGGGGCGGTTTTTGCCCCGTCAGAGGAGAGTTATCTGACCCGAAAAGCTAGCACCCGTAGCTGGACAGTTAGAAAAGCGGAGGGCGCTCGTCCAGTCCACGCCTTGATTCTTAAGACATCGTCTCTAAAGAAAAAAAGCCCTCAAAATGAGGACTAAAAAGCTGTTTCTTTTTTACGAATATGCAACTGTCTTTCAAAGCAAAAGCGAATAATATTTTGCTTATCAATATCATCGGTATTTGTAAATTGGAGCGGCGCAATAATCGTGTTATCTCTTTCTATAAAACGTACTACTCGTGCCGTTGTTTGAACATACTTTATACCATCATTTGAATTAGTAAACGGCAGAACAATCGTCAATAGTAAATCATCATTCTCTTTAAAAGTTACAGGCTGATTGATAATAATCGCTAATCCTCCAGCACTAATATCTTCTGTTATAAATTGATAAAATTGATGATCAAATTCGACCGCAACATCGACTGGAGTAAGGACCCTTACAAATTCACGTCTTTGTATTTTAATAATCTCATCATCAGTAGGAAAGGAAAGCATAATCATTGGAACATTAGATTTGATTCTTCCTAATACTTGTGTTTTGAAAGCATGCGCTACTTTTGAATCATCTACAAAAGATGCTCGATATTGGCTACCTTCAAGGAGAAAAGACGTTTTATTTGTTTTTACGTTTATTGGATAGTCTATATAGATCGAATTGTTTTTTTGCTCTACAATTTTGCAACGAAAACGTTCTGACGTTTCTGAAGAAATTGATTCTAAAATAATGTTCGTACCTATTTTCAATTCCATTGCAATCTCCCTTTATGATTCTTAGGTTGTGTTTTTATTATGCCATGGAATAGCCATTTTAGCTATATAAAATCAAAATATAGGTAATGACGTTTATGAAAGTTTCTCTTTTTTTATAACTTCTCCGGTCTCGGTATCCACTAAAATTTTATAAGTATGCGGAACTTGAGATGTATCCATACGAACTGTTAATTCATAACATAGTCTTTCAGCATAATCTTTATTTTCGCTGTATGCCAAGTCTTCATTAACGACTTTCACATCCTTATTGAAAAATTCATCCCAATTTATTTTCTTCACTAACTGAGGCTTAAGTTTTTCTTTTTGAATATATTCGATTCCATTTAAACCTACTACTTCACCAGTATCTTTTGCAATTTTGACTTGTACTCCATCTGCGTAAACTTTTGCCTTTGTCTTTTCATCAATTCTTGCATAAGTTATATGCCAAACATTGCTATTTTCTCTTGCATCTGTTTCTTTAACATCTTTATAGCCTAATTCTTTTAATTGTCGATCTGCAGATTGTTTTAATTGATCTAAAGGCAGTGCTTTTTTATCAAATGGTCTTTCTACTAGATAAGACAGTAGATGTCCACCCTTTTGAGTTATATCCGCATAACCCGTTCGTTCTCCTTTATGAAAAATAATATGATAGAAAGGATAAGGTGCTCCCTTTTTACTTGGATTCACGGATAATGTGGCATTTTCAAGTTCTGGGAACATTACATAAAAACGGGCAATTGCTTCGTCTTTTGTAATTTGCTTATCATTAAGCTCTTTTAATTCTTTCTTTTTTTCATAGTCTGATTCACTTGCTGTTAAAGGAAAATCACTTTCTGTATAGGTTTTCACAGACTGTGATAACTTATTAAATCCTGATGTATCTTTTTCTGTTGTCTGTTCTTCTAACCATTGTTTATAATTATTGTCCGCTTGCAATATATGTGCAGTTGCAATTTGCCAATCAGATGTAAAATTAGTTAAATTATTCGATACTTGTTTTGCGTTATCATGCCATTTAGTAGCATTTTCTTGAGAGGTTAACGTCATTTTAGCATTATTACCTAATCTTCCTAAATAATTCATCCATTGTGTCGTAAAATCACGATCTAAAGGTAAATCTGCTATCGAATAGCGGATGTCAGAAGATAGTCTCCAGACATCTTGCAATGAATTTTGAAACGCAGTAGGATCTTTGAAAAGCAATGACTGTTGCACCGCTTGTTGTAATTCATTTAATTGTGCAGAAGCATCTGCCATCTTCCCAGTATATTGTCCATGTAATAAATACTTTAACTCTTTGTTTTCACGATTAGATGCAAAACTGAATATTAGACAAGCAACGATAGCATAACTTAATAAGAATATTGTTTTTTTCATTCTCTATCCTCCTTTAAATACAGAAAATGTGCTCACCTATTTGTGTAATTTGTTTTCTTGTCCAAATCCATTGACTAGTAGCTGTTTTTGGATTGAAATAATATAATGCATGTTGTGAAGGATCCCAACCATTCATAGCATCTATAACGGCTTCCATAGCTTGATTGTTTGGCGTTAACCAAATTTGTCCATCAGCAACAGCTGTAAAGGCTCTTGGTTGGAATATAATGCCCGATATTGTATTTGGAAAATCTGGACTATCCAGTCGATTTAAAATTACTGCTGCTACAGCTACTTGCCCTTCATATGGTTCTCCTCGAGCTTCTCCATAAACTGCATTCGCCATTAGTTTCAAGTCCTGTTCGGTAAAGTTGTTAGGCACTTGCATATTTGTTCCTGCGCCTGTTCCCGCAGAAGACTTCTGTTCTCCACCATAATAAGTGAATTTATTTCCCTTGTTAATTTGATCCATTACATAGGCTTTATCGTATTGTGAAACAGATGTTAGTTTAGTTTTCGTCGTTGCTCCTGCTACCCCATCTATTGGCAGCCCATATTGTTCTTGGAAATTCCTTAATGCCCAATAAGTTCCATAGCCGAATTTCCCATCAATTGTACCGTTGTAATAACCGATATATTGAAGCCTTGATTGTAATTCGATGACATCATCCCCAAACGCACCTCTTGAGATTATTTGATCTGAAAAAGCATCACTATTTTGCGGTACTATACTCGTCAGGAAAAAGCTAAGAATCAATACTAACGGAATTTTATAGCGTCTCATTTCATATCTCCTTTTTCCTTAGGATGGTTTTATAAGTTTTTTTTATACAAAAAAACTGAGAGTAAATTTTCACTCTCAGCTCAGACTATTTATATCTTTTTTTCTGCAAATAGCATTTGTACTAAATGTTGATGCGCTATTTTTACTTTGCGTAATGCAAACCACCATAAAAACAGCATAAAAGGAATCATTATATACGTCCATTTTCCTTCGATTGTAAAAATAAAATTATAAATAATATGCAAAATCAACGGTGCAAAAAGGGCAAGTATACGGCACTGTATCGATAAATCTTCTTTTGAAAATTTTGCTCTACCTAAATAATATCCCATAACTACACCAAATAAGGCATGACTTGAAACCGGCATTAATGCCCTCATAAATGCCGTATCGACGCCAAATGATAGCATGTATAAGATATTTTCAACAGTTGCAAATCCCAGCGAAATACTAACTCCGTAAAGGATGCCATCGTAAGGATCATCAAATTCTATATGATGATAAATAGCTATCATTAAAATAAACCATTTAAAAAATTCTTCCACCACTCCTGAAAAAAATACATCTTGAACAATTATATTAGGAAATATTTGTTCCTCTTTAATAACATATTGCAAAAACAAAATAGGAAACGTTAATATTGCACCATATAAAAATGTGTGGAACAATGTTCTTCTAGGCTCCGTCGCCATTTGATTTCTTAGATAGAAATAGCTAAAGAGAGCTAGAGCAGGAGCAATGGATACTGATAAGAGTACAAACATTTAGTAGCTCCTTTCATTCCATCTTCTTTTATTATACCATTCTATATGATTGATAAAGAAAATTAGGGAGGATTTGTTATGAAAAAAACGATTTTACTTGTGCATACTGGTGGTACTATTTCAATGCATGTCAGCAAAGAATCAGGAGCTGTTGTACCCGATTCGACAAATCCTTTAATGCAAGAAAGTAAAAAGCTAGAAAAAATTGCACATATCATAGAGCTTGAAGCATTTAATTTACCTTCACCTCATATGACACCTCAAAAAATGCTAGCATTGCGAGACTTGATCTTACAAACAATAGGCAATAATAATATTGATGGTGTTGTGATTACTCATGGTACTGACACTTTAGAGGAAACTGCTTATTTTCTAGAATTAACGACAAATTTAGAGATTCCTATTGTACTAACAGGTGCTATGCGTTCATCAAATGAGTTAGGTGCAGATGGAGTATATAATTTGGTAGAATCTGTTCGCGTGGCTTCTTCAGAAGATGCAAAAAACAAAGGGGTATTAGTTGTGATGAATGATGAACTTCATTCTTCAGTAAACGTAACAAAAACTTCCACAAGTTCAGTTGCAACATTTCAATCACCTCAATATGGACCACTTGGACTTGTCACGAAATCGATGATTCATTTTCATCAAGCACCGTTGAAAAGAGAGTATGTAGAAGTTTCAAATCTTGATAAAAAAGTAGCTTTATTTAAAGTATATGCTGGTATGGATGCTGATTTAATACGCTCAGCAATTGATTATCAATATGACGGGGTAGTCTTGGAAGGTCTTGGACAAGGAAATATTCCTCCTGCAGTCTTACCAACGATTGAAGAATTATTAAAACTTCAAATCCCCGTAGTCCTTGTATCTCGTTGTTTTAATGGTATTGCACAAGGTGTATATGGCTACGAAGGCGGAGGTAAAATGTTAGAAGATATGGGCGTCATTTTCGCAACAGGATTAAACGGACAAAAAGCACGCTTAAAATTATTAATCGGGCTCAACCAAGTTAATAAGCCGATTGATGTTAAGAAATTTTTTATCTAACACCCGATGCCAGCTACTGCGGTTACTCTTCGAAAAAAGATTGCCCCTCCCTTTCCGCCTAAATCACTATCGCTCTCTGCGAGTCTCGGCAACTGGTTCTATGGCAAATCTTATTATTTAGTATCATAAAAAAGCAAGGCCATTTCACTTTGAAATGCCTTGCTTTTTTGATATTTTTCACAAGAAAACTTTATTGTTTTGCTTGAATGTATTTAGCAATTAAATCACCATGGTATCGTCCATTTTCGATGAAGATTTCATTGGCATTATTTCCTGCTGCGATGACACCTGCAATAAACAGACCTGGTACATTTGTTTCCATTGTTTCAGGATCAAATGTTGGGCGTCCAGTTTCTTGATCTTCTGTAACCCCCATATTTTGAATAAACGAATGATCCGGATGATAGCCTGTCATAGCGAATACAAAATCGTTCTTCACAGTAATTTCTTGTCCTTCTTGGATAAGAATTACTTCATCTTCTTTAATTTCTTTAACGTTTGTATTGAACATCATATTAATTTTACCGTCTCGTGCAAGTACAGCAAAATCCGGTAATACCCAAGGTTTAATACTTTGAGAATATTCAGCCCCACGATAAACAACTGTAACACGTGCTCCTGCTTTATGAAGCGCTAGTCCTGCATCAATTGCTGAGTTTTTACCACCAATAATTAGAACATCTGTA
Organism: Rummeliibacillus sp. NPDC094406; assembly: GCF_044763875.1. Taxonomy (NCBI): domain Bacteria; kingdom Bacillati; phylum Bacillota; class Bacilli; order Caryophanales; family Caryophanaceae; genus Rummeliibacillus; species Rummeliibacillus sp. NPDC094406. The sequence goes on from NZ_JBIWGZ010000002.1 coordinate 98,887, forward strand.
TCAAAGTAAGGATGTCCTTCTTTAAAATAGTGATTCACTTTAGCCAATTCTTCACCTGGAATATTCATATAATTGGGATGATCATAATAACCAGTTGCAATGATTACATACGGAGTTTCATAAACTTCCTTGTCTGTATTGACGATGAATTTACCATTTTGAGGGGTTACGGTTTCTACTTTTTCAAAACGATGAACTTGAATAGCTTTTCTTTTTACTACTTCACGATAATAGACAAGTGCTTGGTTACGTTTAGGTTTTTGTTGTTCTATAATAAATGGCACATCACCAATTGCTAATTTTTCACTTGAGCTAAAAAATGTTTGGTGTGTAGGGTAGTTAAAGATTGCATTAACGATATTTCCTTTTTCAATTACAATTGGGTTTAAGCCAATTTCTTGTAATGAGATAGCTGCTGCTAAGCCACAAGGGCCACCTCCGACAATAATTGCATCTTCTTGACGCATAAAAACCGTCACTCCTTATATAAATAAACAGCTCTAATTTTAAGAGATGTTGTCGAATTATCATAATTGTATATTATACGCTTACGAACAATAAAAAAACAGGCATGTGTTCTATTTCACATACCTGTTTATGCTTATAGTGCAGGAATCGCAATTGTTGAACCCGGAGGGATGCTATCTCCTGTAATGCCATTTGCTTCCTTAATAATGGCAATACCAGCATCACTACCATAGAAGTCAATTGCTATACTTTCAATTGTTTCACCTTGTTTGACATTATACAGACGTCCTTCAGCTTTCGCCTTGTTATAAATTTGTTGTTGCTTTTCCTTTGCCTGCGCTGCTTCTTTCTCAGCTTGTGCAGCTTTCTCTTGTGCTACTTTTTCTTTTGCAGCCTTCTTTTCGGCAGCTAGTTTCTCAGCCTTTTCTTTTTTTGCTTTTTCTTCAGCCGTTAATTTCTTTTCTTCGTTACTTGAAGTTTTTATAGCCTTTTTTGATAGGTTATCTTCGTTCGTTTCTATTTGAACTCCACCATGATCAATCTCCGTTTTATTGCTATTTTTTTGATTAGCAAAACAACCGAAGTATACAAGCATTGACACTGGAATTAAGATAAAAATAATAGCTAAAACCGTTAGTAATTTATTATTGCGATTTTTTTTCTGCTTTTTCTTATTCTGATTGCCATGATGCTGTCTTCTAGTCATTCTCGAAGGATTTGTCTCTTGTTCAGGCTCAATATTAATAGCTTGTCGATGTTCCTCAATTTTCTCACGATAATCTTCTTGAGACATCTATATTCCCCCATTTTGATATTACTCAACATTATTATGACGAATTACTAGTTAAATGTAAATATACGTTCAGTTGTAACTATGGAAGTATTGCATACAGTCTTTCTTCCCATTCGGGAAGTTCTTTATATTCACTTAAAGAACTTCGTTTATTAATAATTTCATCATAATTCACTCCACAATAATGACAGCAATTTGTCGGTTTTTGTTCCAACTTTTGATCAAAATACGCAACCAATCGCTCTCGCATACAATGCTCTCCTTTTACAAATGCCGCCACTTGAAAGATTTGCTCTATTTTTTGCTGTTTTAGATAATCTAATTTTTGAACTACTTCTTCTGCAGGTAACTGTTCCATCCAATAAGAAAGTACGCGATACCCCGTTTCATTTATCTGTTGTAAATCAATCATCTTTTTAGGGTTTTCTCCACGACTTACATATTCTTTAAATAGTTCAACATGAAATTCCTCCGGTAAATCTTCTGTTACTACATATTGCGTGTATTCTTCATCTCTTGGGGTATACACTAAAATCGCCAATGCAGTTTTGCCATCACGTCCAGCCCTTCCAACCTCTTGCATATAGTTAGCCATCGTAGCAGGTATATGATCGTGAAGTACTTGGCGTACATTTTCTTTATGTACACCCATACCAAAAGCAGTTGTGGCACAAATCCATTCTAATTCACCTGATAAAAACTGTTGCTGTATAAATTGACGATCTTCAGGTCCCATCCCAGCATGATATGCTGCAGCTCGAATATGATTACCCGTTAAAGCTTCTGCATAGGCTACTGTCTTTTTCCTTGATTGAGAATAAATAATTCCTGGACCTTCAGATTGCTTAATATGTTCGATAATCCATGAAAATTTTTCTTCAATCGATTGAGTTTTTACTACATCATAGTGGAGATTAGCTCTTTCCACAGAATGAATGTATTCAAATGGATTAAGCATATTTAAATATGCTTTTATATCATTAACAACCGTTTTTGTTGCTGTTGCACTTAACGCTAGTATAGGTGGTCGTTGTGATTTTGGAATCCATTCCATTATTTTTAAATAGTCTGGGCGGAAATCAAATCCCCATTGCGAAATACAATGTGCCTCGTCTACAACTATTAAAGAAAATTGGATATTTTGAAAAGTATTTTGAATCATCTGCGTTGCAAGCATTTCTGGTGATGTAAAGATGAATCGATAACTGTTAAGGTTTTGCAAAGCTAATCGCTTCTCATTACCTTGCAAAAAAGAATTCAATGCAATCACCCGTTTTTCTCCGAAGCCTTTTAGTTGTTCTACTTGGTCTTGCATGAGAGAAAGTAACGGAGAAATGATTAATACTGGACCATCTAAAATATAGCCAGGAAGTTGATAACAAAGTGATTTCCCCATTCCCGTTGGAAGAAGAGCGATAACATCTTCGCCTGCTATTACGGCTTCAATCACTTCTTTTTGGCCAGTTCGAAATGTTGTATAGCCAAAATGTTGCTGTAATAATTGCTCCAACTCTACCATTTTATTTTCCTCCCTTTGCAGCAATGACTAAACGAATTTGAAAATAAGATAATTGTGGAAGTTGTTCTCGTATTAACTTTAATCTTTTACTTCCCGTTTCATTGAGTACTTGCAATACTTTTTGAACATCCTCTTCATGTATAAATTGAACAAGAGGAAATTGTGAATTTGTCATTGCCATCTCAACAAAATGATCTTCAATGGTACTGATTTTTAAATGTCGCATATAAGAAATTTGCTCTAGTGAATATCCTTTTTCATATAGCTCTGCTGTTTTCTTAGTTGAATCTGTTAGTAAAACTTCAATTCGAATATTCTCAGTAAGCTGAAATAATAAAGGGAATTGTTCTCCATAAACTGAAAGATAATCAAGCCACGTATGTAAAAATTCAACAAACATCAATTGTACATCTAATTCTGAGCAATCAAATTCAAATGCAAGCTGCTGCCAAGTCCATCCTGTAAGCTGATATCCTGTTAGACGTAGCATCATTATTTGCTTTGATTGATCTCTTATTTCTAATTGATTCATAGAAGCTTCGATTTCATCTCTTAACCGCAAGTGAAATGTAGATTGTTTATAGGAATGACCTATTAAAAATCTTTTAACCCAAATTTGGATTTCTTCCTCTTTTTGTATGGGAATAAAACGCCAATCTTCCGCATGAATATGTGATAATGTTTGAACAATCAATGATAAGCGCTTAAAGAAGATATGTTCATTTCCTCTAAAAAACCAACCGTTAAAGTCATAACTAGATGATTTTTCTAAAATACCTTCTCCTCTTCGCGTGAGTTGAAGCATTTGTTTTTCATCATAAAAAACCCAGCCATTTTCAATTAATTGTTCAAACGCTTCATCAAAATTATTTTTCGAAAGTTTTGGGATAATACAAAAATATGGTTGCAGTCCAAATGTCCCTACATCTTGAATAGTTTGCCCTGAGCGCTTTCCACGTAATAAATAATATGCCGCTGATTCTGAACGCTGACCATTGAATTTTTGGAAAATATGTAACAATAATTGCTGTAAATACATCGATATTCCTCCGATAAAAAGTAATTTAGGTTGAAATGTGAGGAAAAGCGTTTTAGAATGAAAAAGAAGCTATTGGGATTGAAAGTAAAAGGAGAGAAGTAGAATGGCGAAATTTACCATTGTTGATAAAGATACTTGTATCGCTTGTGGCGCATGTGGGGCTGCAGCGCCAGATATTTATGACTATGACGATGAAGGCATTGCCTTCGTTATTTTAGATAATAACATGGGGACTGCTGAAGTTCCAGAAGATTTAATGGAAGACATGGAAGATGCATTTGAAGGCTGCCCAACTGACTCTATTAAAGTAGCAGATGAATCTTTCGAAGGCGATCCTCTAAAATACGAATAGTCATATTGTTAGCTAGACTAATCAAGAAGTGCATGGGTGAATGATTAATTTCCCTATGCGCTTTTTGTTTTGTAAAAATTGATTCTATTATATCTAATACCATTTTAAACAAATTTAAATCATTCCGTATTGATTTCTTGAATTAACTTTTAATGAATCAATTTAATGCTATGTCTAATGAGTAATTTCCTTATTGCAATCTCCCTCTGTATAAGGTACTATTTTAGTATCAGGTACTAATAGTAACTATTACAGGAGGCTATTATGGATAATTTATTACAATTAAAAGACAAAAATATCGTGGTAATGGGCGTTGCAAATGATCGTAGTATTGCTTGGGGTATTGCTAAAGCATTAATGACAGTTGGCGCTAACGTTATATTCACATATCGTAAAGAACGCTCTTTAATGAAATTAGAAAAACAACTTGCTAAGTATGAAGATATGCAACCACTTGTGGTGCAATGTGATGTAAATAGTGATGAAAGTATTCAACAAGCATTCCAAGAAATTGGTGAAAAAGTTGGTACAATTCATGGAATTGTTCACTCAGTTGCATTTGCACATGCAGAAGACTTAAAAAATCGTTTTATTGAAACATCTCGTGAAGGTTACGCATTTGCACAAGATACGAGTGCTTACTCATTAATTGCTGTTGCTAACGCTGCAAGACCTTATATGACAGAAGGCGGTTCAATCGTTACAATGTCTTACTTAGGTGCTGAACGAGTTCTTGAAGGTTATAATGTAATGGGTGTTGCAAAAGCAGCTCTAGAAGCTTCTGTAAGATACTTGGCTTCTGATGTTGGTGCTGATGGTATTCGTGTAAACGCCATCTCTGCAGGTGCAATTAAAACACTAGCAGCAAAAGGTGTGCCTTCTTTCAATCAGATTTTAAACAAAATGGAAGAAACTGCACCACTTAAACGTAATGTTACTAATGAAGAAGTTGCCAATATGACTGTTGTTATGCTAAGTCAATTATCTAGTGGAGTTACTGGAGAAGTGATTTATGTAGATGGCGGCTATAATATTATGGGTGTATAAGATTTCAAAACTGAAATTCATTTAAAAAGGAAAGGCAAAACGCATCATTTGCCTTTCCTTTTTTTCTATTTTATTTTGTTAAATGGTCAACAATTTCTTGTACAGACCCAGCTTCAACTAAATGTAAATTCCGTCCAGCCCACATTGCCATCAGGCTATAGATATCTAATTCCTGAGCTCTTCTACGAATACTCATAGTTAGATCATTCTGGTATGGGTAAGGAGCAATTTTATTGCCTTCCATGAAAATCATAAAATCATTTTCAATACCTCTTGCTAATTTACCTGAATATACTTTTGTTAAAGCTGTTATATCTTCTTCAGCTCTTAAAATTTGTTGTTTATGGATTTCAGGTGCTCCGCTTTCTTCACTTACCAGAAATGCTGTCCCAACCTGAACAGCCTCCGCACCTGCTTCTAATGCTGCTTGAATTTGGTCTTTCGTAGCAATCCCCCCTGCTGCAATCACAGGAATGGTTACTTTCCCTCTTACGCCTTCAAGTAAATCATGTAAAGAAACTAATTCTTCCGGGTCAATAAACGAACCACGATGACCACCTGCTTCTTCTCCCTGCATTACAACTGCATCTAAACCATGTTCTTGCACTAATATCGCTTCCCCAACAGTTGTCGCAGTTCCGATTGTATAGATTCCATGTTGTTGAAGTTTTTTTACTATAGCATCAGTAGGCAATCCAAAAGTGAATGAGCATACTTTTACATTTTCTTCAATTATGACATCTATTTGAGCATCAATATCAGATGTTGATAGAAGAGCACCTTCATCTGGAATCATTAATTTTTTTCGATAGGGTTTTAACACATTATAGGCTTCTTCTAGTTCTTCTTTTGTAGTATCCACTTCGTTTGGTACAAATAAATTTACAGCAAAAGGTTTTGTTGTTGCTTCTTTTACTTTTTTTATAAATGCTCTCGTAACTTCAGCGCTTAAATATCCTGCACCTATTGAACCTAATATCCCTGCATTTGCACTTTCTATAACCATTTCGGGAGTTGTAACGCCAGCCATTGGCGCTTGTATAATAGGATACTTCATTTTTAATTTTTTCAATAATGACATCTATTTTCCTCCTCTAATAACATTCATAAGTTATAATCACTTCTATTGATCATGTATAAGTTGCATTTATTCAACACTTTACCTTAATTAGGGAACAATCCAAACATCTTATATTACATTGTATTTTCCTATTTTCAAATTTCTATATTGTACAAAATATCCATTATTAGTTTAGCAATAACAACTGAGTTATGTCTATTTTGTGAACCATCATAAAATAACATTTTTTTGCATATGCCTTCCCAGGCTTGTCTTCAATCTCCTAAGCCACTACGTTCCTTCAAGCTTTTTCCGTAGTACTCTGCAGTGAATTAACAGAGCTTAAACACCATTCGTTTAAAGAAGAATGGAATGTTCATTGAAGTTACGTTTACAAAAAACTACTTCTCATTTTATATAATGATGCAAAAAGAAAAAGCCTTCGAAGAGAAGGCTTTTTACTATTAATATAAAGAAAGATTACTAGTTTACACCAGAAATTCGACCGTAGCCAACTAGGTATTTATTCCACCAGTCTAGTGATTCCACAACAACACCATTATTTTGTGCATCAAGCATTCTTCCGCCACCTAGGTAGATCCCAACATGCGCTACACCGGAGCCATAACTAAAGAACACTAAATCTCCAGCTTTTGCTTCACTTGCACTTACTTTTTGTGTTGCCAAATATTGTTGTGCTGCTGTACGAGGAAGTGATACACCAGCTTGTTTAAATGACCATTGAGTTAAACCAGAGCAGTCAAAGCCAGTTGATGGATTACTTCCTCCCCAAACATATGCGCGTCCTAGGTATTTGCTTGCTTCGGCAATTGCGCTTTTTGCAGAGCCTGATCCTGAAACACTAGGTGCTTGTTGATCACTATCCGTTACTTTAGCACCACTTGTACCATTACCAGCATTACCAGTATTACCTACACTATCAGTATGGATCGAATTACTAGTTTTACTTACAGAAGCTTTTTCCAACTTTTTGGCTTCTATAAACTGTTTTTCTTGTAAAGCTTTCAGACGTTTTGCTTCTGCTTCTCGTTTTTTACGTTCTTTTTCAAGCTTTTCTTGTTGTTTTTTTGTAGCAATTTGCTCTTTTAATTTTAAAGATTTTGCTTTATTTTCGACTTTTTTGGTTTCCAAACGATTTTCTTCATCTTGCATTTCTTGGAATTGTTTTTGTAGTTTTGCTTGTTTTTCTTGTAATGCTTGTTTTTCATCTGCTAATTTTGCTTTGTCTGCTTTGTCTTCATTTCTTAAATCTTGGTCTGCATCTAAAACGGTTTTAACAGCAATAACTCGACTTATTCCATCTGAAAAACTATCCGCACCTAAAACAGCTTCAAGATATGGATCTAATGTATTATCTTGACCTTGGTATGCTTTTAAACGATCATTAATGATTACTGAACGTTCTTTAATTTTCTTTTCAGTTTCGTTAATTTCTTTATTTGTTTTGTCAATTTCATTTACGGTTTTTTCATATTCTTGTTGCTTTTTGTCGAGCTGTTTTTGCAATTTTTTAATTTCTTTATTTAGTTTTTCTATCTTATTATCAATTTCAGCTTTTTTTTGGATCATCTGTGCTGATGTTTTAGCATCTACTTGTATTGGTTCAGCAGTATACATAAAGCCACAAGTTAGTGCTAGAGTAACAATTGCTGAACGACTCCATTTTGAACTCATTTTCAATCTAATTCAACTCATTTCTATTAATTTTTTCTATGTACGGTTTCTATATTCTATTTTATAATAGCATGAATCATATATTTGTATAGTCTTTTTCTCCTGTTTTAACAGAAGCGTAATTGCTGTTACATTTTTGTCATAATGTGTTATTATTATTTTTTGTTCTACATAATACTACATTTTCCTTCAGCCAAAATCTTTTCGAACAGTTTATTTTTGTGATAAACTCTTACATATATTTGGATGAAAGGACTGTTCTTATGCAATATGCACTACTCGGCGATCTCCATTCCAGCGTATCGGATACAAAAGCTGTACTAGCCGATATTAATGCAAATGCTGAAAATGCTGCAATAATTGGACTCGGCGATTTATATGAATGCAAAATTGGGAAAAAGAGAGCAAAAGAAATTGTTGGTATTACTTTAGATGAAGCAGCCGAACTTTCTGATGAATTCACGCGATTATTGCAATTTCCATCTGTTAGAGGAAACCAGGAAGAAAGAATTATGAATGTAACAGGTTTAGATACTTTTTTGACCTTACCAGAATCACTAGAAATTGAAGGTGCAGAAATTATTCATGGCCACCAATTTAAGTGGTCATCCGATTGGAAACCATTTTTAGAACAAATTGAAGCACCTATCGTTTTCTTCGGGCATAGTCACGATGCGGCGCTTTATAGAAAAGGGCATAAAAAGGAATTTCAATATGGACAACCAATTCATTTAAAGAAGAAAAAATATGGAGTCAATGTTGGTTCTGTCATTGAAAACCGCGAATGGTGTTTGTATGATTCAGATGAAAGAACAGTTACATTTATGAAAGTACAGTCATAAGCACTGGGGATCATCCCACAGTGTTTTTTTATTGACTTAAAGAAGTTTGTTCTTTATGATTGGAACCAAAATGATGCAAAAATGGCATGATTGAAGGAGAGAATTATTAATGGAATGGCAACAGCTAGAATACTTTCAAGTACTAGCGAGAATTCAACATATGACAAAAGCCGCTGAGCAATTGTCAATTTCCCAACCAGCACTTAGCCGCTCAATTGCACGTTTAGAAGACGAGTTAGGTGTCCCTCTATTCGAGAGACAAGGACGCTCTATTATTTTAAATCGTTATGGAGAAATATTCGTGAAACGTGTTCATAACATAATGCGTGAATATCAAGATGGTCTGCATGAAATCCAAGAGATTGTAGACCCAAACCACGGCGAAGTTTCTCTTGGCTTTTTACATACACTCGGAACAAATGTCGTACCAGATTTAATCATGCAATTTAGAAAACAACACCATGATATTCATTTTACTTTGAAGCAAAACCATACCCATCTTCAGCTTAAGCAACTGCAATCAGGCGAACTCGACTTATGCTTAATCGCTGAAATGGAAACAGAAAAGCCGATTCAATGGACAGAACTTTGGCGTGAAGAATTATTTGCTATCGTACCCATTTGGCATCCTTTAGCTACACATCGAACAATTACAATGAAAGAATTAGCAAATGAATCATTTATATTATTAAAAAAAGGGTATGCGTTAAGAGTTCAATTAGATGGCTTATTCAAAAAAGCACACTTTGCCCCAAAGATTACCTTCGAAGGAGATGAGGTAGCAACGGTTGCTGGTTTTGTAGCCGCCGGACTAGGCGTTTCTATTTTACCAGATGGCGAAGAACTCAATCCAAAAAGGATTGCCAAAATACACATAAGCGACTTAAAACTTGAGCGTGTAATCGGTATGGCTTGGTCTGAAGGTCGATTCCTCTCTCCAGCGACTAAGCAATTCCAACAATTCATTCTTGATTATTTCAAAGATAGTTAAAGAAAATCCTCTTCCAGCAAATTTCCGGAAGAGGATTTGTTCTATTTTATAGAAAATATTGTAACATCTTTATCAAACTTTATATTGGACTACTCAATGAAAATAGTCACCTGATTACCATCAAAATTAGATAACCATTCAATACAATCAAATTCTTCGATATCGAAGTCATTTGTAAATTTATCTCCACCATAACCATCTTTACCTTCAAAATAAAAAATTCCAGCAATTCCATTTACCTTTTTTTCAACATTAGGCAATTTAAAAGTTACTAACACTTGCTTTCCGTCATAAGGATTGAGTTTTTTTGCTAGTGGTTCATCATCTAAGAATAATAGGCTCGGGCCCTTCATTAATTGAAGGTGTAATTTACCTTGTATAATCATACTCTCTATCCCTTCTCAACCAGCTCATAAATAGTCATTAGAAAAGCGAACTAAGTCCCATTGCTTAGCTCGCCCTACTAATTACATTAGTCGATTGTTTCACCAATAGCTGCTAATCGATCTTTTACTTCTTTTTCAGATAAGTGATTGCGAGCAATATATCGATTACGTGGGTGCACTCTACATTCATGTGTACAACCACCTAAATATTTTTGTTCATTTTCCTCAGTACATAGGATTTGCTTATTACATTCCGGGTTTGCACAGTTAATATAACGTTCACATGGTTCCCCGTCAAAATGGTCATGGCCCACAATAACATGTTCAACCTGGTTAACGGGTACAGCGATTCGTTCATCAAAGACATAACATTGGCCGTCCCATAATTGTCCTTTTGCCACTTCATCTTTTCCGTATGTGACAATGCCACCATGGAGTTGGTTAACATTTTCGAATCCTTCTCGCTTCATCCAACCTGAGAATTTTTCACAACGGATACCCCCAGTACAATATGTTAGAATTTGTTTCCCTTCAAATTGTTCTTTGTTTTCGTGTATCCACTCTGGTAGTTCACGAAATGTTTGAATATCTGGTCTAATCGCTCCTCTAAAATGACCTAAATCATATTCATACGTATTTCGTGCATCGATAATAACTGTATTGTCTTCTTTCATTTTTTGATAAAATTCAGCAGGTTCTAAGTAAGTACCCGTCAATTCATGTGGATTTATATCTTCTTCTAATTCAAAGTTAACTAATTCTTTTTTAGGGCGTACATGCATTTTCTTGAAAGCATGACCTTCTACCTCGTCTATTTTAAAAACAATTCCTTCAAATAAAGGATCTACCTTCATATATTCCATATAACTATTCGTTTGCTCCACCGTACCTGAAATTGTTCCATTTATACCTTCAGATGCTATTAAAATACGACCTTTTAATTCTAATGATTTACAATAAGCTAAATGCTCTGTTGCAAATCTTTCGGGATCATCAATTTTTGTGTAAAAATAATAAAGTAAAACTCTATAATTCATATTTATCCACCTATCCTATAATATTTGCAAGATATTTGAGATAGACTCTAATTTCAGTTACTAAAATCGAAAATTATCATTGCAGATTTTATGCTTCAATACATAAAATATCTAACAAATTATATATGTAATCATAGTAATTTGCAAAAATCTTGCCTAGTAAATGAGGAAACAGTTCACATTCAAAAAATGGCTTTGATTAATAATGCTGTTGATATTTCATCAGTTGCGTTACAGGAGATCACTTTCCCGCAGGATTCAGCGCCTTTCATTCAATTAAAATGCTATAAAATCAACAATATCTTTTAACAAAGCCTAAAAAATAAATTCTTTGAATATAACATTAAACCATCCAAGGTAACTTATTTTATTTTTCGGAATTATTCTTTCCCGGGAAATAAATAAAAAATGTTTGATATAAAACACGAACATATATGAGCCTTATTATATGCCATATCTAGTAGAACATTGTCTTTGAAGCAGAAAATGGGGAGGCCTCGGAAATGCAATCGTATTTTTATACTAGAAAAACATTTATAACATTGACTTACTCATATATTTTAATAATCTACTGACAATCTTTTTGAAGAAATACATCCTAAAGGCTGGCAAGAACACTAATCAAAAAGGCTATCCTTAAAGGATAGCCTTTTAATCTAAATATTTTATTCATTTATAAATTGTTTACGTTGTTTCACAATCCATTTTTTTAAACTTGAGAATAGTAATAGCATAATTGCAGTAATTATAATTCCTTTTATTATATTGAAAGGTAAAATACCTGTAACAATTGAATTTCTAAGAGCTATACCTGTTTCAGTTGGTACATTTAAGAAATAATTATACATTGGCATAAAAAGGTAATAATTCAATACACTCATACCAACTGCCATTGTTAATGTACCAATAACTAGACCTGTTGTTAAACCTTTTGCACTTGATAAACGTTTATATATGAAGTATACAGGCATGATAAATAGAATACCTGTTGTAAAGTTTGCAATTTGTCCTACTGGAACACCTGTCGGACTACCTACATAGAACCAGTTTAATATGTTTTTAATAAATTCAACAACGATTCCTGCTACTGGACCCATCGTAATTGCAGCCATAATAGCTGGTACATCACTAAAATCGACTTCTAAAAAGCTGGGAAATGGAGGTAATGGGAAATTAAAAATCATTAATACAAATGATATACTACTTAACATCCCGATTGAGACCATCTTTTGTAATTTTGTGTTTTTCATTGTTTTCTCTCCTTTTGCCGATTCACTTCAAAAAGAGGAAAGGTCCGGAACCTATAATATGCAAAAAAACCCTCAAGCTTTAACAGCTTAAGGGAGAATTAGGCATAGTCAAATAAGCGTCCATCAGTACTATAAATAAAATATATAGTAAATAGACGACCGTACCTTCACCTTCTCCCATCCAGACTATACTGTCGGCCTTGGAATCTCACCAAGTCCTGCCTTACGGCTCGCGGGCTTAAGAGTAACGCATTAATCTCTAATACCGCCGATCGGGAATTTCACCCTGCCCCGAAGATGAATCAATATGATTTTTTTATACAATGTAACTATATAAAAAAAATAGCGCTTTGTAAAGGTTTTATACTTATTTTCTATAGAAAAATTTGGTATTTCTATAAATATAGAACACTTTTAAATTAAGTATAGATGAATTGAATACAAAGAGGATGCCAAAAAATCTTATAAAAGATTATTTGACATCCTACATCCCAACTTTAGACTTTTGATTTTTCTTGTTGTATTTCAAGGGGTAAATAAAAAATAAAGTTTGTCCCCTTATCTACTTCACTTTCAACTTTAATACGCCCTTTATGTGCCTCCACAATATTCTTGGCTATAGCAAGTCCCAAACCAGTACCACCTTTACCTCTTGTTCTTGCTTTATCTGCCTTATAGAAACGTTCAAATACATACTCTAAGTCTTCTTTTGGAATTCCTGCACCGTTATCTTTTACTTGAATTCGCGCATAAGTAACTTGTTGATCCACAATTACTTGTACACTTCCATTTTGCCCAGTATGACGAATAGCATTATCTATCAAGTTCGTTAATACTTGTTCAATTCGATCTTCATCTATACTAATTCGTATTGATTCATCGAAAGTAGATGAATAGGTCAACTCAATATTTTTTTCCTTTGCAGCCTGAACAAATTTTTGGGTAATTCGTTCAAATACAGGTGTGATAGGTACTAAATCTTTATATAAAGTGATATTACCAGATTCCATACGAGCAAGATCTAGTAAATCGGTTACAAGTCGTCCCATACGTTGAGACTCGTCATAAATAATACGTATCATTTCATTACGTTCATCTTCACTTGATACAACATCATCTATAATGGCTTCACTATAACCTTGTAACATTGCTATAGGGGTTCGTAATTCATGTGATACATTAGCGATAAAATCTGATCGAAGCTTGTCTAAGCGATGTTCTTCCGTTTTATCTCGTAATACGGCAACGGCTCCCCGTACAGAATCTCCGCTATAAAGTGGACTAATTGAAATCAAGAAATACGTGCCATCCAACTCAAGTTCTTCCCGTAATTCTTCTTCCAAGTCAATCACATGCTCTAACATATGAAAAATTTCTCGAGGAATTGGACGTTCACTATCAGAGCCTTTATTGATAAACCATTTTTGTAATAATAACTCTGCTGGTGGATTACTTAATATGACTGTACGATCACTGTTGAATGTTATCACAGCATCTGTCATAGATGTCAGAATGCTTGAAAGTTGTTCTTTTTCTTGATTTATAACTTCCATATGATGCTTTAATTGACGCCCCATTTGGTTAAATGCAGTGCCTAATTGACCAATTTCATCATTTTGTAATACAGGAACTTTTTTATCGAAGTTTCCTTTTGCTAACTCGAAAGCAGCCTCTCGCATTTTACGTAATGGAGATGTGATTCGAGTTGATAAAAAGAAAGCAAAGAAAGTTGTTAGTATAAACGCAATCGCTGCAGCTAAAAAGACAATTTTTGTTGTCTCATTTGTTGTACGATGTATTGCATCAGGACTTTGATAAATAAAAACAACACCATGATTCATTTTATGAGCATTTAATGGAAAGGCCATAACTATATAGGATTCTACATGATCCTTTTCAGTTGATGATGGTAGCATCATTTCTTTGACTACCGGTTTATTTGAAGTAAAAACTTGATTAAATGATTTTTCACCAATAATTTTATCCTTAATCTTATCTTGGTTTAGACCTTCTTGAAGTGAAAATGCTAATTTACCTGTTTTATCAACGATTACTGCATTAGTTTCATCACTCAAAATATCGCTGATAATCGATTTTGTGGATGCTATTGACTCATGATCATCTACAATCCTTGCAATTGTAGTCGCTTCTTGGCGAAGTAATGCCTCGGATTGTTGGGCATGGTATTTAGATAGAAATTCTAACATTAATACTGTAAAAACAAATAATACAAATGAAACGAGAAGCAAAATGGTTACCCATAGCTTCCCGACAACACTGTTCCATATTCTAGTCATTGACTACCTCAAATTTATAACCAACGCCCCATACTGTTACAATCATTTTTGCCGCATTTTCAGATACACGATTTAGTTTTTCTCGTAAACGTTTTACATGCGTATCAACAGTCCTTAAATCTCCGAAGAAGTCATAATGCCACACTTCTTTTAATAATTGCTCGCGATCAAATACTTTATCAGGTGCCTTTGCTAAGAAATATAGTAATTCATATTCTTTTGGTGTTAAATTTACTTCTACTCCATCAGCAGAAACACGATGTGCATCATGATCAATAGTTAAATGTGGGAATACCACTAAGTCTTTAGAAGATGATGAAACGGAAATCGGCGAAAATGCAGCAGAACGACGTAAAATAGCTTTCACGCGTAATACTACTTCTCTTGGGCTAAATGGTTTTACAATATAATCATCAGCGCCACTTTCAAATCCCTGTACTCTATTTGCCTCTTCACCCTTAGCAGTTAGTAATATAATAGGCGTTGTTTTTTGGTTACGAATCTCTTCACAAGCTTCTAAACCATCTTTCTCTGGCATCATGATATCTAGAAGAATACAATGATAATCATTAACCAGAGCCTTTTCTACTGCTTGTTCACCATTTTCTGCTTCTTCTACTTCATAGCCTTCTCGTTCTAAATACATTTTTAATAAACGACGAATACGATCTTCGTCATCTACCACTAAAATCGAAATTTGTTCAGTCACAATTATGCCTCCCAGTATTCTATATATTTATTGTACAATCAGTAATAAAAAATGAAAAGAAAAGAAAAGCCTTTCCCTCATATCAAGGAAAAGACTTTTATTCGTAATTCGTTATCCTGCATATGAGTGTAAACCTGCGATGATTAAGTTAACTGCTACAAGGTTGAACATAATAATGACAAAGCCAATTACAGCAAGCCATGCAGATTTTTCACCTTGCCAACCTTTTGATAAACGTAAGTGAAGAAAAGCTGCGTAAAATAACCAAGTAATTAAAGCCCATACTTCTTTTGGATCCCAGCCCCAGAATCGTGACCAAGCTTCTTGTGCCCAAATCATAGCAAAAATTAATGCCCCTAATGTGAATACTGGGAAACCAATTAATACTGAACGATAACCAATTTCGTCTAATAATTGTGCATTTGCTCGTTTTGCAAGTGGTTGTACCATACGTGAAATTGGTTTACGTAAGATTAATCGAATTAAACCATATAATATAGTACCAAAAATAATAGACCAAACTACAGTTGTTAATTTTTTTGCATTAACAACAGCAGGTACTTCTGCTAATGGTTCCATTTTACCTGGAGATTTTAGTTCATACTTGTGCATACCAAATAATGCTGGGTTGTTATAGGTGATTTCTTGTTGTGCACCGTTTTTATCAACATATGTAAAATCTGCTTTATATCCCATTAAGTTGAACGTTGATGAAACGATTACAAAACCAATAACTAAGACTGCTGCATACATTACTACTTCTAACCAAATACTACTTTTTGTACGCTTAGTTGTATCAACTTTTTTCAACAAATAAATTAAACCCGCAACTGCACTTATTGCTAAAATTGACTCACCAATCGCTGCAGTTATAACGTGGATATATAACCAATAACTTTTAAGCGCAGGAATTAATGGACTAACTTCACGTGGGAACATACTTGCATAAGCAATGATTAAAATAGCAATCGGCAATGCAAATAGCCCCAGAGCAGGTACTTTATAAATAAAGTAAATTAAGATAAATGCGCCGACAACAAACATACCAAATGCTGTTGTAAACTCGAACATATTACTTACTGGTGCATGTCCAGCATAAATCCAACGCGTAACGAAATAACCTAGATTAGCGATAAATCCAATGATCGTAATTGTAATCGCGATTTTACCCCATTTTTTATTGGATACAGATGCATCTTGTTGTGCACCTTTAACTGCTCCTCCAAAAAATAGCGTAGCAACTAAATACGCGATAAATGCGAAAAATAGTAAAGAGCTACTAATATCAATTAAACTCATAAAGTATAGTCACCTTCCTTTTCTTTCTCTTGATCTTCTTGATTATCCTGATCCTGTTGGTCAACCCAAACGGGTAGGTGAGCAAATTCAGTTACTATGTCTAAATCTTTTTTCATACTAAACCAGTTTTTGTTTGTATGTGCAGCCAATAAAAGGCGCCCATCTTTTGTTTTTTGAAGCCATAAACGACGATGACTCCAATAAGATCCCATAACTACACCTATCATAAAGATTATACCGCCAAGTGCCAGAACAGGAAGTGTCTTATCTTTCCGGATAGTTAACCCAGATACATTACGTGTTTCAACATTTGCGAATTTCATTTTATATTTTGTTGTACCAAGTGGTTCTAAAGTTTGTCTGATTGCAACGAAACTCGTTTCACCTTTTGGCGTTTCAGGTGTATACATTTTGAAGATAAATGCTGGATTGTTTGGTATTGGTGAATCAGATTGTGGCTCACCATTATCAAATCCAGAGAATGTTGGATAATAACCTTTTAGTTCTACCTTTGTTTTATTACCTAAATCATATACTTTTTTAGGATTTGCTAAATCTATATTCACTTCGCCTAGAGATTTCCCTGTTTTTTTATTGATTAAGTTAAAATTCATTGCTTTGAGCTCATTTAACCGGAAATCCATTTGGTAAAGTGCATAGCCATCATATTTCAGTGGGTCATTTACTTTAATTGAGTATTTTTCTAATTTTTTTAAATCTTTTGTATCTCCTGCAACACTTACGTCTTTTGCTTTGTATAAAACAACATCAGTTTGATAATTTTTCGCTACAGAGTTGACTGCAGCTTTGGATTGATTGAATTCTTTTTTTTGCTCATTTTTTTTGTATGTCTCGAAGGTGAATTTATTACTATGTAGGTAATAACCTTCCATACCTGGGATCGATTCAGTTTCACCTTCACGAATCCATAATGATTCATCGATATAAAAACCAGGCATCAAGCGCAACATAACACCGAAGAGGAATATGATTAATCCTATATGATTGATATATGGACCAGAACGAGCAAAGCGGCCTTTTTCTGCAAGAAGGACTCCATCTTCTCTGCGAACTTTGTATTTTAGTTCTTTCATTTTCTTTTCAGCTAAATTTAATGATTCATCTGCTTGTTCTGAAGTCATCTCTTGTTGACCAAAAATCCGTTGACGTTTCATGAAACTTTCATGACGTTTTACACGTTGGTTTTTTAACGATTTATAAAGTGGAATGCCACGGTCTATGCTTGCAACAATAATTGAAATAGCTAGTAATCCGATTAATGTTTGGAACCACCATGAACTATAAATATCGGTTAACCCTAAGTTATAATAGATTTTACCAAAGGTTCCATAGTTGTCGATGTATGCTTGTTTTACATCTTCACCTTGCATTACATTTACATAAACAACCTGAGGTAAAAATGTACCAATAGCTGCTGCTACCAAGGTGATTACAATTAACGAGACACCAATTTTAACACTTGAGAAGAAGTTCCAAATTTTATCGATAATTGTTTTGTTATACGTTTTCGAACGAATCGCTCTTCCTTCATATCGCATATCAACGATCTTTTGATTTTTTTCTTCTTCTGTAAGAGGTCGTCCACATTTTTCACATAGATGCGTTCCTTCGGGATTAACATGACCACATTCGCAAGTTATATTTTTCATCCTTTAGAACTCCTTCTTATGGTTTAATACTTGTAAGGTATTTTTTAATATCTGTTTCCGTCATTTCTCCAATGATAATTTTCGCTATTTTGCCGTCTTTGTCTATTAAAACTGTAGTTGGTAATGGATCTACGTTATAAGCCCTCATAACACTTTTTGTTTTGTCAAGTAAAATTGGAAACTCAACACCTAGCTTATTTGTATAGCTTGAAACTTCTAAATCAGATTCAGCGATATTAATACCTAATATTTGAACACCTTGGTCTTTAAATTGTTTGTACTGATCATTAATAGCTGGCATTTCCTTTTTACATGCTTTACACCATGTCCCCCAGAAATTCAATAAGACGCCTTGGCCCTTATAATCTGATAATTTATGTGTATTACCATTTAAATCTACTAATGAAAAATTGGGTGCATCGTCGCCTACTTTTAACAGTTGTACGTTATCTTTGTTTGCAGTTGTGTACACAGTGTAAACGATTGCTGCGACTAGAACGGCTAAAATGATTAATCGTAAATATAATCTTTTTTGTTTTTTCTCCATTGTTGAAGTAAAGCCCCCTTAATCACTACAGAAACAATCCACTCTATTATAACAAATTTTGGCTTATTTACTTAAATATATATGAATGGTTTGTGAATCTTTTGTAACATAAAGAGTAAAATCTAGCCGATTTTACCCGTTTCTGAAAGAACACGAAGTTGCTTTACTTCATGAGCTGTTAGCTCACGCGACTCACCTGCATTTAAACCATGTAGTCCTAAAAATGCAAATTGTTCACGTTTTAGCTTTTCTACTGGGCATCCAATCGCTTCAAACATTCTTCGAACCTGTCTATTACGTCCTTCGTGAATTGTAATTGCAATAATAGATTTTCCGTGTTCACGATTTGATGAAAGTACTTTTACCCGAGCAGGAGCCGTTTTACCATCTTCAAGCATGATTCCTCGTTCTAATTTTTTCAAATCTTCTCTTCTTGGTTCCCCTTTAACTTTAGCCACATACGTTTTATCAATGTTATAACGTGGATGCGTTAATAAGTTTGAAAAATCGCCATCATTCGTCAATAATAATACACCTGAAGTATCGTAATCCAATCGACCTACCGGGAAAATTCTTTGCTCTACATTTGGGAATAAATCTAATACTGTTTTACGACCACGATCATCTGAAACTGCTGATATTACGCCTCTTGGTTTATATAATAAATAGTAAACCTTTATTTCTTTTTCAATTTTAACTCCCTCTACTTCGATTGAGTCTGAAGCAGTAACTTTTGTACCAAGCTCTCGAACCACTTGTCCATTCACTTTTACTTTACCTTCTGTGATTAATTCTTCTGCTTTTCTTCTTGATGCGATTCCTGCGTGAGCAATCACTTTCTGTAGTCTTTCCATTTGGTCACCTCATTAAACTTTATGCTATTAGCCTTCAAAAATTATTGCATATTTTTTCTAATAATAAAAGTATTAGAAGCTGCACTATTACTTTTGGTTCTTAATAAATCCATATATTCACATATCACTTCTATTTCTGAACAAGCGCGCCACTTTAAATGTAAATGCTCTGTTAATTACTTCTGTTGATTTTTTATCCACAGTCAAGCATGCTAAATACTAAACCTTATGACCAATCGGATTGGCTCACATGATTCAATACTCAATTGCTACGCTTTCATTTTTAAGAAAAACTTTCTCGCGCTTTTATAAGGCGTGTTGGACAATTACTATTCCTTTCAAATCTCAACAATTCGATTTAACATCGCCAATATAGAAAAAGGGACTGTCCTAATAGTGAATGAATAACTCATATAACTCACTATTGAACAGCCTACTATTTTTTCTGCTAGGGACCCCGCTAAGCGCACAAACCGTATGAGCCAACTGAGTCTGTCTCATACGGTTCGTTCTCGCGCTTTATGCAAGTCGAGGTGCTAATTTAATTAATTTCTTCTACTATTTTAAGCAGTCCCCTCTTATTTCCAAATCATATGAACAGGCTCATCAATCAATGGCTGTCCATCAAGATAAAATGACCAAATTCCAATATCACCTTGTGCAATCCGCGGCATTCTTAGGATTGATTTCACTTTTTTCTCTTCTTCCTTAGAAATTAGAGCATAAATAGGGTGCTCCAATTCAACTTGTAGATCATCTCTTACTTGATATAATCCCTGTTTTGCCAATAATCTTTTATCATATTTTTGGAAAGCAGTTTCTGCAAATCCTGAATGAACTTGCCAGTCATTTGATTCATTCAATGTTACTACAATAACTCGCTTACCATCTTTTTCAAAATACGTTGCAAGTGTACGGCCAGCAACTTTTGTAAAACCTGTTTTTCCGGCAATTGCATATTTATTGTAGTGTAGAAGTTTGTGTTTATTTTTCCAAACCGTTGGATTTTGTAAATCATTTTTGTAATATTTTGTGGTAGCTATTTTACGGAAATTTTTTTCCTGCATTCCAATTCTCAACATTTGAGCTGTGTCATATGCAGAGGATAAATGCTTGTCATCATGCAAACCTGATGGATTTTCAAAATGCGTGTCCCATAATCCATACAGTAACGCATAGTCATTCATCAATTTGACAAATCCACCAACTGAACCGCCTACTTCTTCTGCAATTGCTGTTGCAGCATCATTTCCTGAGCGCAAAAGTAAACCATTAAGTAATGTTTTTAACGTAGTCTTTTCACCTTCAACAAGGTATATTGATGATCCCTCACTCAATGTTGCTTTTTTTGAAATTGTCGTTTCAGTGTTTAAATCCGATTCCTTAACTGCTACAAAAGCCGTCCACATCTTGGTAAGGCTTGCAATTGGTAGTTTTTCATGTTCGTTCATACCAATTAATAATCTTCCTGTATCTGCATCAATTACTGCGTAAGAACTTGTAGCTGCTTCTGCTGTTTTTTCAAATGGCATTAGAACGATAATACAACTCAATACTACAACAATCCATCGACGCAAAATGTCACTCCTTTAGCGATCAGTCTGTTTGTGGTTCTTGAAAAGCTTCTTGGAATTTAGACATAAACAAATCTGGTTGTTCGTCTAGATCAGCGGCACCTTCTTCTGGGAGCTCTGGTAATTCGTTAATATTCTTCATACCAAAATAATTCAAGAATTCTTTTGTTGTACCATATAATATGGCACGGCCAGTACCTTCAGCTCGCCCAACTTCATGTACTAAACCTCTTGCATTTAAAGTATGTAACGCTCTTTCACTTTTTACACCTCTTAAATCATCAATTTCGACACGAGTAATTGGTTGTTTATATGCAACTATTGCCAATACTTCAAGTGAGGCTTGAGATAATGATTGAGCTGGAGGATTTTCTACCAATTTTTGGATTAAATCTGCGTGCTCAGGTTTTGAAATGAGTTGAAATGTACCTGCCAATTCTTTTATAACGATGCCTCGTTCTTCTTGTTTCTCGTAACGTTCCATCATCTGTTTTATTGCTTCTGCAATTTCTTCTTCTTTTTTTTCAGTAATAATTGAAAGTTGTTGGATCGTTAATCCGTCTTCTCCGATGATGAAAAGAAGACTCTCAATTCTGCTCATCAATCGATTCAAGTTGTTCATCTGTTATTTCTTCCTTCCGTAAAATCACCGTTAAATCTTCAAAATTATTATCTTGTTCAACGGCTACTACTTGGCGTTTCATAAGTTCTAAAAGCGATAAAAACGTTACAACAAGTGTACCCTTATCTTCATAAGGAAATAAATCAAAGAAATTAGCACGTCCATTCGCTGATTTTAAAACATCAACAACTGCACGCATTTGGTCTTTAATCGAAATATCTTGCTTTGTCACTTTTGTTGTAAGCGGCGCTTTTAACCGTTTGCGGTTCAACATTTTTTGAAATGCTGCTACCATATCGTAGACATTCACAGAAGTATCAAACAAAACTAATTGTTCTTCAGGCATTAATGCGGATAAATCTGCTGGAGGTCTTGTAAAATATTTTGTACGGGTTGTTTCCATTTCTTTTAAATTAATAGCTGCATCTTTAAATTTACGATATTCTATTAATCTTGCTACAAGTTCTTCACGAGGGTCCGGTTCATCTACTTCAAATTCTTCATCATCAAGATCACCTTCGTGAATCGGCAATAACATTTTACTTTTAATCGCAAGCAATGTAGCTGCCATTACTAAATATTCACTTGCTTCATTAAGCTCTAACACTTGCATCGCTTGAATATGCTCCATATACTGTGCAGTAAGCTCTGCCATAGGGATATCATATATATCGATTTCCAAGCGATGGATTAAATGTAATAATAAATCGAGAGGGCCTTCAAAAGCCTCTAATTTTACTTCATACGACATAATTTACCACCTGACAATTTAACTTCAAAATTTAGTATAGAGGAAAGGTGAGCAAAATGCATCCAATGCATCACCCTTTATTTATCCAATTTCTTACTTATTTCAATGGCAATCAAGATTACTTTGAATGTCATGAAGTTTTAGAGGAGTATTGGAAAGAAGTAGCACCACGAGATAAAAAACATCCGCTTACAGGATGGATTCAACTAGCAACGGGCCTTTATCACTGGAGACGCGAGAATTTTAAAGGAGCTCATACCATATTAAACAAGGCAGAACGTACATTAAATGCTTCTATTTATGATTCGTTCTTAGAAGAAATTAATACATCCAACTTATTACATCAAATTCATCTAACTCAAGAAAAAGTGAATAATCATGAACCTTATATATGTTGGTATATTGATATTCAGTCGCCCGATTTAAAATTAAAAGTAGAGCACTCTATAGCTACATTGCCACCAAGTGATACTTATTTTCTTCAAAATAAACATATGCTTAGAGATCGTTCCAATATTCTTTTAGCACGTCAAGAAAAAAGAAGAAGCAGACATTAGTGCTTTTTGTCTGCTTCTTCTAACATCGTTAGACATTTTTGGATAAAGGATTCTGTTAAAGAATCCGGTGCGATTGAACCACATAAATCCATTTCTGAAAGCTGTCGAATCATTTCTACTCCAAGTCCTTCTCCACGATGAGATGGATCTACTGATATATGTCTAACAATCCATTGACTATCTTGTACCTCTACACCTACAAGACCAATCGTATCTTCTGCTTGTTTCCATAAAAACAGTTGCCAGTTTGGATCAGAATTATATTGACAAATCGCCTCTTGTAACTTTTTTACATCTTTATGTTCGGGCATAAAAGACAAGAGCCCCATTGCAATTTTTTCGTTTGCTTTCTTATAACGACATAACATATATTAGATCCCTCTTTTTTTGCCTTTAAATATCCTTGAATATCCTACACGAAAAGCAAAAAATACGCAAATCTTTTCCCATTATTTAGGAATTGAATTTGGTGCTATAAAAAACCAGTAAATAACACCCCATATACCTGACATAACGAGTAAGGATATTAACAAAATGATATTACTTTTTTTCAAAATGGGTTACCCCCTTCCAATTGATAGCGGAAGGTCTAACTTCACAAGGTCCTCATAACTTTCGCGTTTCACTACTAACTGATGTTCACCGTTTTCAACGAACACAACAGCTGGTCTAGGTATACGATTATAGTTACTTGCCATAGAATAACCATAAGCACCTGTACAAAATGTTGCAAGAATATCGTTTGGCTCGGCCTCTGGTAGATTTATGTTCTCAATCAGTTTATCACCAGACTCACATAGTTTTCCAGCAATCGTATAAGTTTCTGTAGCAGGATGTGACATTTTGTTGGCAATTGCTCCATCATACTTAGCATCATATAGAGCCGGTCGTATATTATCTGACATACCTCCATCTACAGCTAAGTACTTACGTGTATTAGGAACTTCTTTTTGTGAACCAATCGTATAAAGTGTTGTACCTGCATCACCAACTAATGAACGGCCCGGTTCGATCCAAATTTCTGGCATTGGTAATTTTAACTTTTCGGCTTCTTGTTTCACTGTTTTAATCATATCATCAACATATACTGCTGGTTGTAATGGCGCATCTTCCTCTGTATAACGAATACCAAATCCGCCACCTAAATTTAAGACAGTCGTATGGAATTGATAGTGTTCTTGCCATTCGCCCATTTTTTCTGTTAACTTTTTCGCTGCTAAACGAAATGCAGCTGTATCAAAAATTTGCGAACCAATATGACAATGCATTCCTTGTAATTCTAAATACGGATCATTAAATAGCGCTTTAAAAGCAGCATCTGCTTGACCATTACTTAAATCAAAACCAAATTTTGAATCAGACTGGCCGGTTGTAATAAAATCATGGGTATGCGCTTCTACACCAGGCGTTACGCGAATTAATACATCCATTTTTTGCTTTCTTTGTGCAGACAATTTTTTCAATACGTCAATTTCGTAAAAATTATCAATTACAATGCAGCCTATTTTAGATTCAAATGCAAATTCTAATTCATGTAAACTCTTATTATTTCCATGAAAATGAATTTTTTCGCATGGAAATCCTGCTTGTAAAGCAGTATATAATTCACCACCAGAAACTACATCAACAGACAACCCTTCTTGGGCAGCCACTTGATAAATAGCAACGCTTGAAAAGGCTTTACTAGCATAAGCAACTTGTGCTGAGACGGAAGCATTATTAAATGTATCGACAAAACCTCGCGCTCTCTTTCTAAATAAAGCAATGTCATAAACAAAAAGTGGTGTACCATATATTTTTGCTAATTCTACTGTATCGACACCACCGATAGATAAATGGTTATTTTCTGTAATAGTTTGAGTTCCATATAAATGCATCCAATCTCTCCTATCGTATCCATGATCATTTGTAAGAATACACGGAATTTTCTATAACATGAACTTTAACACGATAGAAGAGCAGATGCAATGGCTCATAACATTAAGAACGTTTTCGATCCTTAGCTCCAACAAAAAACGGTCTTGGTGCATCATTTGTCATTGGATAACGCAATAGTACATGTGCGAAAGCATTAGGGAAGAATGGAATAAGTGGCCATAAAAAAGGCACGTTCATTGGTTTTAATGATGCCATATACCATACTGTACCTAAAATACCGATAAAGAAACCATTTACTCCAAAGGCGGCTGTAAGCAATAATAATAAGACTCTGAAAATCTTAACGGATACACTCAGTTCGTATGATGGAATTGCAAAAGTGAAAATAGCAGTAACTGCTGTATAAAGAACAACTTCTCCAGAAAACAGTCCTACGTTTATTGCAATTTGGCCAATAACGATACCTGCTACAAGCCCCATTGCAGTTGATAAAGGCGTTGGCGTATGGATAGCTGCTAGTCTTAAATACTCTATACCAATATCTGCAACCAGAATTTGTATAAGGAGAGGAATAGAGGTTTTTTTATTGAGACCTATAAAGTCCATAAATGAAGGGACATATTCGGGATGCTTAACAAGCAGAAACCAAAGAGGCAGTAAGAAGAAGCTAAGAAAAGCTCCAAAAAAACGTAGAAATCGTACGACTGTTCCAATTGCAGGTGCCTGTCTATACTCTTCAGCATGTTGCAAATGATGAAAAAGAGTGATGGGCACTAATATAACTGAAGGAGATGTATCAACAACAATCGCAATATGTCCTTCTAATATATGTGCAGCCACAATATCAGGTCTTTCACTATATCGGACAAACGGTAATGGATGGAAGCGTTGTTTTATTAACCATTCTTCTAAGGATTTATCAGCCATTGTCAATCCATCATGTTGGATTTTCTCTAAGCGTTTTCTTATATAGTTTAGATGTTCTTCATTGACGATTTCTTTTAAATAGACAATAGCTAAATCCATTTGGCTTTTTTCAGTCACTTGGTGTAACTCAAGTCGTAATGATGTATCACGTATTCTTCTACGAATGAGAGCTGAATTTAGGATAATACTTTCTGTAAAACCATCCCTTGAACCTCGAATTACTTTCTCATTGTCTGGTTCCTCAGGATTTCTTCCTGGATAGCTTCTAAAATCTGCTGTAATCGCGATACCAGATGGTGTAATAAAAGCTATTTGCCCACTCATGATAGCCGTTAATAATTTTTCTTTTGAAGTTTGCAGCTCCCAAGCAAAGAAGGGAAAGCATTCAAAAAAATAATCTGCTTCTGCCTGAATGCTTTCTTCCTTTGATTGTTCTTGGCACTTTTCTAGCTTAGCTGTATCTGATTCGTCTTTGTCTGGTTTTGGCGATCCTTCAGCTTTCCCTGACATAAATTTATCTCTTTTATAAACAGCTGTTGGCTGGATTGCTGTTAATAACCGAGTGTAATTTTGACTATCAATTAAGCCATTAATATTAATAGTAAAAACTTCCATATTATGAACATGGATATATTTCATATTGATATCGAAGCTTTCACTTTTCCCAAATTGGGAAATCATGAAAGCTTCTGCTGCTTGGTTGCTTTGGAAAATTGCTTGTGTTTCACTATTGGTACTACTACTCATAATCTGCCACCTTTACCAATTGTTCATACTGCTGATCTGTTAGCCAAATTTTCAGCTGTGCTAAAATTCGCTTTTCTAAACGAGAGACTTGAACTTGTGAAATACCTAATCTTTCAGCAATATCACTTTGAGTACAGTCAAGATAATAACGTAAATAAATGACAGACTGTTCACGTTTACCTAGTCTTTCTAGCATATCTTTTAATGGAATATGTTCAAATGGCTTTTCTGATCTTTCGTCTTTCATTTGATCCATTAAACTAATTGGATCACCATCACTTTCAAAAATTTGCTCATGAAGTGATGCAGGATCTCGCAAGGCATCACTTGCCATAGCTATATCGTCAATTGACACATCTAGTATTGTCGCCAATTCTTGAATTGTTGGCGGTCTTTCATTGTCTTTTAGAAAATCGTCTGTTGCATGACGAATTTTATAATTTAATTCTCGTATTGAACGGCTGACTTTAACCATCCCATCATCACGAAGAAACCGCTGAATTTCCCCGATAATCATCGGTACAGCATATGTCGAAAATTTCACTGGATAAGATAAATCAAATTTATCAACAGATTTCATTAGTCCAATACACCCGATTTGGAATAGGTCTTCTAAATCGGCACCCCTTGAAGTAAAACGTTGAACAATTGACCATACAAGTCGGGTATTCCCCTCTACCATCTCTTTTCTAGCTGCTTCATCCCCTGCCTGCGCTAACTTAATCAGTTCTCTCATTCTTTCTTGTGTCAGTAATTCTTTTGACGCTTGCGGGTTTGATGTCATGTTCTCACCTTACATAAAGCGGCTCTTGTACTGGTTGAAATTGTTTCTTAAAGGTGACGGCCGTTCCTTTCCCAAGTTCTGATTGTACAGCTAGTTGATCTGTAAAGCTTTCCATTATGGTAAAGCCCATACCTGACCTTTCTAGCATTGGTTTTGTCGTATATAGTGGTTCCATAGCTTGTGTCACATTTTCTATTCCATTGCCTTGATCTAAAATCGTGATTGTTACTTCTCTTCCTTGGCGGGAAGCCTGAACTGTAACAATACCATTTGGATTTTCGTCATAGCCATGGATAATAGCGTTTGTTACAGCCTCAGAGACAACGGTTTTTATCTCTGATAATTCTTCTATCGTTGGGTCTAATACAGCTAGAAAACTTGTGATTGCAATTCTAGCAAGTCCCTCATTATCACTAATCGCCAAGAATGATAGCGTCATTTCGTTATCCATGAAGAATCCCTCCTAAACTTTGGATGGCTTCTTGCTCTGATTCATGCCAAATATATTTTCCTAATCCTGAAAACTGAAAAATTTTCTCCATTGTAGAAGAAGGTTTGATGATTAATGTTCGACCATTGTGTACCTGTAGGTCTCTCATTCTACCTAAGATTAGTCCTACCCCTGCACTGTCCATAAACTGTAACCCCTCTAAATTCCAAATAATATCTTGTACATAGCCACTATAGATGGCTTGCGAAATATCCTCTCGAATATGGCGCGCTGCATGATGATCCAGCTCTCCTTTTAATCTGATAATCGCAATTTTTTCTGATGTAATTTCAATATGGTGCTGCATTTACATACCTCCTTTTCAAAAACTAATTCTACGGAAGAATAGGAGAATCCTATGCCCTGACAATTTAACAATCAAAACGCTAAAGATAGAAAAAATACGACAACTACCATCCGTTAGTATGGAAATAAATCTATTCTTTTAATCACTTGAATTTAGTAAATCATAAAAAAATGCCACATTGGTCATATCAACCAATGTGGCATATCTAGAATATTCGACTAATCTGTAATAACATCTTCAATTAGTTTTGGTGCTTTTACTTCTGCAGAAGATATTACAATATTTGAGTAGATTTTGTCTACTACTTCTTTTACGTCTTCATGATTCGAGTAAATGGTTACAAGAGATTCTCCAACTTGTACTGCATCTCCTACTTTTTTGCGTAGCACTAAACCAACTGCAAGATCAATTTCAGATTCTTTTGTTGCACGGCCAGCTCCTAGTAACATGGCTGCCGTACCGATTTCATCCGCTACAATATGACTAATAAAGCCCGCTTCTTTTGCAGGTACTTCAAATGTATATTGTGCTTGAGGAAGCAATGATGGATCATCGATAACAGCTGGGTTACCCCCCTGACCCTTGACGAATTTTTTAAATATATCAAGAGCTGCACCGTTTGCGATTACTTCTTCAAGTTGGTTACGTGCTTCTTCGATTGTGTTTGCATGGCCACCTAGTACAACCATTTGAGAGCCTAATGTTAAGCAAAGTTCTGTTAAGTCTTTTGGACCTTTTCCACTCAATGTGTCGATTGCTTCTTTTACTTCTAATGCATTTCCAATAGCGTAACCTAATGGTTGGTTCATGTCAGAAATGATCGCCATTGTATTGCGACCTACATTCTTACCAATTTGCACCATTGCATGTGCTAGCATTTTAGAATCTTCAACTGTTTTCATAAATGCACCATCACCTGTTTTAACATCTAAAACGATGGCATCTGCACCAGCTGCAATTTTTTTACTCATAATGGAACTTGCGATTAAAGGAATACTTGGAACAGTACCTGTAACATCACGCAAAGCATATAATTTTTTGTCTGCCGGTGTTAAATTACCGCTTTGACCGATTACTGCTAATTTAATGTCATTTACTTGTTTCGTAAATTGCTCAGTAGTTAGTTCTACATGGAATCCTTCAATTGATTCTAATTTATCGATTGTACCGCCAGTATGACCTAATCCACGGCCACTCATCTTCGCAACAGGAACACCTACTGCAGCAACTAGAGGTCCAAGTACAAGTGTTGTTGTATCACCTACACCACCAGTTGAATGTTTATCTACTTTTACGCCAGCAATTCCTGAAAGATCGATCTGATCTCCTGATTCAACCATAGCCATTGTAAGATCCGCACGTTCACGGTCCGTCATATCTTGGAAATAAATTGCCATTGCTAAGCTACTTGCTTGATAATCCGGAATTGAGCCATTTGTATATCCTTCGACAAAGAAGCGAATTTCTTCACTTGTTAATTCGTGTCCATCGCGCTTTTTCTCAATAATATCAACCATTCTCATGGAATCATCCCTCGCTTATTTTAAAAGTTGTAAAAAACTATTTCCATATTCAGGTAGTTTTATACCGAAGTTATCCGCAACTGTTGCACCAAGAGATGCAAATGTATTTGTTTTTGGAATTGCTTTTCCTTCTTTGAATCGTGGTGAATAAGCAATCAATGGAACAAATTCACGTGTATGATCTGTTCCAGGGAATGTTGGGTCATTACCGTGGTCAGCAGTAATCATGAGTAAATCATCTTCGTCCATTAATTCTAAAACTTCTGTAAGACGACGGTCGAATTCTTCTAATGCTTTACCATAGCCAATTGGGTCACGACGATGACCATATGTTGCATCGAAATCAACAAGGTTGATGAAGGATAGACCATGGAATTCTTTTTTCACAACTTTCACCAATTGATCCATACCATCTGTGTTGTCTTTTGTACGGATTGCTTCTGTTACACCTTCACCATTGTAAATATCAGAAATTTTGCCTAATGCGATGACATCTAAACCAGCGTCTTTCATTTCATTCATGACTGTACGTCCAAATGGTTTTAAGGCATAGTCATGACGATTAGAAGTACGAGTGAAGTTTCCAGGTTCGCCAATGAATGGACGAGCAATAACACGTCCAACTAAGTATTCAGGTTTTAATGTAATTTCACGAGCGATTTCACAAATTTTATACAGTTCATCAAGCGGTACAACATCTTCATGCGCTGCAATTTGAAGTACAGGGTCAGCAGATGTATAAACGATAATGGCACCTGATTCCATATGTTCTTTACCGAAGTCTTCAATCACTTGTGTACCTGATGCTGGTTTGTTACAAAGTACTTTACGTCCAGTACGCTCTTCTAATTCTTCGATTAATGATTGTGGGAAACCTTCTGGATATACTTTGAATGGTTTATTAATATTTAGGCCCATGATTTCCCAGTGACCTGTCATCGTATCTTTACCAACAGAAGCTTCTTGCATATAACCGTAGAATGCTTCTGGTTTTTCAACTGATTTCATGCCTTCTAGATCTTCGAGACCAATTAATCCACGAATATTCGTATATCCGAGGCGTTGCATATTTGGCATTGATAGCCCTTTCATTTCATGTGCAATATGTCCAAGTGTATCAGCACCTACATCATTAAAATTAGCCGCATCTGGAGCCTCACCAATCCCAACTGAGTCCATAACGATTAAATGAATACGTTTAAATGGTTTTGTGTTCATCAAATTATCCTCCTTGTTCATACATTCATTCTATCAAATTTCGAAAAAAAATAAAGGTCAGACATCTGACGAAAAGATGAATATTATGCTCTAGGGTGGAATTGTTTATACACTTCAGATAATCTTGTCTTACTAATATGTGTATAAATTTGTGTTGTCGCAATATCTGCATGACCTAGCATTTCTTGTACGGCTCTCAAATCTGCTCCATTTTCGATCAAATGTGTCGCAAATGAATGTCGTAAAATATGCGGCGTTAATTCTTTTTCAATTCCAGCTTTTTCAGCATACCCCTTCATCAATTTCCAACAGCCTTGTCTAGTTAATCTTTTCCCTCTTTGATTAATAAATAACGCTTCCGTACGTAATTTTGCATTTTCTAATTGAAAACGAGCCTTATTTAAGTAGTTTGTACAAACTTCAATAGCAGAACCACCTAATGGAATAATACGTTCTTTCCCTCCTTTACCAAATACTCTTACAAACCCCATCGTTAAATGGATATCATCTAAATTAAGTTCAATACATTCACTTACACGCATTCCAGTTGCATACAGCAATTCCAGCATGGCACGATCGCGTACGCCCTGAGGTTTTGCAACATTAGGTGCTGCGATCAGTCGATCTATTTCTTCTATTGATAATACTTTTGGTAATTTTTGTTCAATTTTCGGCATTTCAATATGGACAGTTGGATCGTGATCACATCTCTTTTCTCTAAGCAAAAATTGATGAAAAGAGCGAATGGATGAGATATGTCTTGAGACAGTACGTGCAGATATCCCTTTGTTACGCAATGATTGTAAATACTGCAGAATATGGAATCGGTCAATATCATCGAAGGTTTCTAGCTGTTGAGTTTCAAATATATCTTTTGAATAGTCTTTAATATCGCGTTCGTATGATTGTAGTGTGTTTTCAGATAATTGACGTTCGACTCGTAGAAAATGTATATAATCTGCAATCGCATCTTTTATTTCTTGTTGCACAGCTAAATCCCTCCTAAATTCAAATTCTATCTGGCTTCAGCTGCTAGACTCTCGAGTCGCATCGCTCCCTCGGTCGAAAGCTAAAAGACACTTTCGATTCGGGCGCTTTTGCGCTTTTCGAGTCTGAACGAGCCACTTCAGCACTCAAATAAAAAAAGGACAGCACCACCGCCATCCTTTACTAATTCGCTATAAACTATTGTTCATTATTAAGTTCTATGTTTGTTTCTTCTTTAGCATGCTTTTCATTACAACGCCAGCAAATGCCATGGAATGTTAATCGGTGATCTTTAATTTGGAAATTCCAGCGTTTTTCAACGACTGCTTCCACATCTTCAAGTAAGTCCTCTTGAATTTCATCGACGGCGCCACATTCGATACATACGAGGTGATGATGAAAGTGAGCTGCTCCTTCTTGTCGTAAATCATAACGAGACACTCCATCGCCAAAATTAATCTTGTCGACAATTTTCAGTTCTGTTAGTAACTCTAATGTACGATATACAGTTGCTAGACCGATTTCAGGTGCTTTGTCCTTCACTAAAAGGTAAACATCTTCAGCACTTAAATGATCTTCCTCATTTTCTAAAAGTACTCTAACCGTCGCTTCTCGTTGCGGCGTCAGTTTATAGCTAGCACCATGTAATTGTTTTTTTATACGATCAATACGGCTCTCCATACGACGCCCCCCTAAACTTCTACCATTATACCAAATGTTTATTTCTCATTACAAGATTAAGCGACTAAATTCTTTATAATGATTATTTATTGATAATAATTATCAGTAAATAATTAAAACATGAAATGGATGATTAGAAGTTCGATGAAAAAGATTATTATAGTCAAAATACTGATAACAATGATTCTCTTCCAATGTATACCCTTTTTCCGACTATTATAAAATGGTTTTGGTACGAGGACAATAGAAAATAATAATAATAAACATGTGTACATAAACTGCACCGGGAACCACCAAAGTGCATAATTCCAAAAAGCATTTTGTGTTGCAATTAAATATGCTGAGCAAAAACCGAAGAAAGCACTTTTACTTACAACAACCAGTCTTGTAATATGTCTAAACCATTGGTGCGTAGCAAGTAACACTAAAAATACGTAGGGCATGATTATTGGCCATAACGATTGCCACAAATTTGGCTTACCATCTAACTGTAATCGGGGGTCCATAATAGAAATTAGCCATTCACTTTGAGCTGGTGTAGTCATTTTGAATGCGATAATTCCTCCGATAAAGCCAATTGAAATGATCAGAAAAAAATAAGTTATTTGCAATGAGCGATTCACTAGGTCACCTACTTTCTAATAGTACAACCTATGCTCGCCACTCTTAAAAATACCTTATTTTACTAGATTATTTTTTGCCCACATAATAGCTAATATTGTTTTAGCATCGAAAATACGTTGTTCTTTTACTAATTGCTCCGCTTCTTCAATGGAAACTTCCATTAATTCGACAAATTCATCTTCATCTAAACTCGCTGGTTGTGCGATTTCAAATAAGTTTCTCGCTACATATAAGTGAATCACTTCATCCGCAAAGCCTGGTGAAGTAGCAAACGACTGAATAAAATCAAGGTCCATTGCACCATACCCTGTTTCTTCTTCTAATTCTCTAATTGCCGTTAGTTCCGGTTTTTCTCCTGGTTCTAATTTCCCTGCAGGAATTTCTACAATACTGCGTTCAAGCGGCTTTCGGAATTGTTCCACCATTACAATTTTCCCTTCACTTGTAATCGGGATAATTGCTACAGCCCCAGGATGCTTGACTAATTCTCTTGTTGCAGTTTTACCATTAGGTAATGTTACTTCATCCACTTGTACTTTAATCACACGACCATCAAAGATTTGCTCTGTAGCAATCGTTTTTTCTTCAAATTTTCTCATGTAAAAAACCCTCTCTATTGTTCTTTTTCTATAAATCATTGTACCATTATCATAAAAGGAGGGGATATGTTTTGAAAAAACGTCAATTAGGTTCGAGTGATTTACATATTTCTGAAATTGGTTTTGGCTGTATGTCTTTACCAACTGATTTACAAGATGCTTCATATATTTTGGATGCAGCTCTTGACTATGGTATTAATTATTTTGATACAGCAGACCTTTATAACCAAGGCTTAAATGAAGAAATCATTGGTCAACTTCTAAAAGAAAAAAGACAAGATATTATTTTAGCAACAAAAGTAGGAAATGTTTGGGATTCATCAGGTGATTCTTGGCACTGGGATGCTTCTAAAACACATATAAAAGAAGGTGTTAAAGATAGTTTACACCGCTTGCAAACAGATTATATAGATTTGTATCAATTGCATGGGGGTACGATTGAAGATGATTGGGATGAAGTGATAGATGCATTTGAAGAATTAAAACAAGAAGGACTGATTCGTGAATATGGTATTTCTTCTATTAGACCAAATGTCTTGAAACGTTTTTTACCAACTAGCAATGCCGTTTCTGTTATGATGCAATATAGCTTGCTTGATCGTAGACCTGAAGAATGGTTGGATTTCATCGCTGATCAAGGCGCATCTGTTGTAACACGGGGTTCTGTTGCGAAAGGGTTGCTAACCAATGAATGGCAAAAACGTCTGACAAAAACAAATGGTTATTTGACTTATTCCAAGGAAGAACTTGAAAATACTTTAACAAAACTTGCCCATTCGACAACTTCCATTCATGCAGTTGCACTTCAATCAATTTTGCAGCATCAATCAATTGCATCTGCAGTTGTCGGCGCAAGCTCAAAAGAACAATTAGACACAACAATTAAAGCCTATGAAGAGATGAATACAATAAAAAATTTGGACGAACTTATTCGTCTTACAAAACAAGATACCTATTCATCTCATCGTAATTAAAAAATGCGTTAAGGAGTTTAAAAACTTCTTAACGCATTTTTTGTATTCCACTAAAATTTAGTGCCTTTATCTCCATACTCTTCAAGTAATTCAGCAAAAGATTTATTTTTTTCACGTTGTTTTCGTTCAAATGCTAGTTGTGCTTCTTTTTCTTCTTGCTGTTGCTGTTCTTTTGCTACTAGCTCTTTTTTTGCAAGTTTTAACTTAGCTAAAACTTCACCATTAAGTTGATCTTGTAGAGTTAGATTTTCTTCTTTCTCAACTGTCTTCGATTGAGATTGCGTTCTTTGTTGTCTTTTTTTCTTTGCCATTTGAATTTCCCCTTTTTGCTTTTTGTCGCTTTTTACGATCTTAATATCATTTTCATTCAATTTTATCTCTAGAGCATGTACTTTATCAACAGTAAATACGGATCCATCATATAATATAGTAAAGAAAAAATTACTTATGAAGATGGATTTTATACCCTTGGGAAAAGTTCCACTATATCCAATTTTGGCTTTAAGTGAACGAATCTTACCATAAAATTTGCCTTTAACATCTACCGTTATTTACAATAAATGTATTGAAGGATATACGTTATCCTAATTTCGCCGAAAAGTGCGCCGTATATGGAAGGAGGCACACGAGATGGTCTTCAAAAATACACTACATTTCATTCCAACAATTCAAAAATCCAATTTAATTAATTTTAAAATTTGAATAAAACAGGGAATTAATATTCAAAAGGATGCCAAGCTATTAATATTTTCAACCTTTTTCCGAGTAGATATTTAAAGAACGCCGTATAAGCTATATCAACAAAGATAGAAAGTGGTGTTGCGTATGAAAAAAAGAATTATTTGGATTTTTGGTTTAATAACCGGAATTGTAGGAGGTATTGTTACACTATTGGGTTATTTAGTAACGAGTCGGATTATTTATATAAAGAAAAAAGATGATGATTTCATTTTAGAACGTGAAAAAAAGGCGTTGCGTTATGACGAAAAATGGTACGAATCAGTTGACAAAGAGCACTTAAGTATTTCTTCACCTAACGGATATTTGATTAAAGGGATTTATTTTAAACCTTTACAAACGACAAATACAATGATTGTTTGCCATGGTGTGACAGAAAACAAAGTAAACTCTGTAAAATATGTTCGATTATTCGAAAGACTTGGTTTTAATACGGTAGTCTATGATCACAGAAGACATGGTGAGTCAGGTGGTAAGACAACAAGCTATGGTTATTATGAAAAATTTGATCTGCAGGCTGTACTTCATTCAATAACAGAAAGATTAAACGATGATGCAATTATTGGTGTGCACGGTGAGTCTATGGGAGCTGCAACGACATTATTATATGCTGGAACATTAGAAGACAAAGCGAACTTTTATATTGCTGACTGTCCGTATTCTGATTTCTCTGAAGAACTTTATCATTTACTCACAAAGCAAACACCATTTAAAAGTCCACTCGCTATTAAACTCGCGAATATATTTTTGCGATTACGTGATGGCTATTGGTTAAAAAGCATAGCTCCTCGTACAGCGGTTACCAATATTGAAAAACCCGTGCTTTTCATTCATAGCTTACCCGATGATTTTATATTACCTGGAATGACAATCGAATTATATCGATTAAAGAATGGTCCTAAAATGTTAAAACTATTTGAGCAAGGTGCACATGCCCAATCATTCAATACAAATCCTCAAGAATATGAAGACACTGTTCGAGAATTTATAAAAGAGTATGCGTTGAATAAGAACGATTCCTTAAAAGTCTAATTTTTAGGTCTTTTTTTCTATCTGATTTAGCTGTTTGACCCTATCTGATTCTATCGCTTAATAATTTCTCTCCAAAATATAATGAGCGTTACACTTTATAATCGCACACAAAATAAAAATGCCACCGAAAGAAATTTTCGATGGCATTTTTTTAATTGAATATTCCACTATTTAAAATTGAGTTTTATCAAAGGACTGTCCATAAAAGCAAGTATATCGCTAAATTTCGGACAAAACCGTTTTATTTACTCAATTTATTCATTTGGTTCATCATTTGTTTGATTTGTTTTTCAGATGGTTTACGTCCCATTTGAGTCATCATAACACGTAACATTTGTTCGTTAATAGGTGGGTTTTCTTTTAAGTATTTCATCATATATTGACGAGCGATAAAGAATCCGCCAACTAAACCTACGATTAATGCTACTACTATTAAAGTAATCGCTAATCCAGTACTCACTAATTTTCCTCCTCTAAAATTCGCATACGAGAAAAGTATCTCCAAAGAGGATTATACAATAAAAACTACTTCGATACTACTATTTATCTGATTTATCCCTTTGCAACAACTGAAAATTTAGGCGGTTTTAGCCAAC
Source organism: Rummeliibacillus sp. NPDC094406 (assembly GCF_044763875.1). NCBI lineage: Bacteria > Bacillati > Bacillota > Bacilli > Caryophanales > Caryophanaceae > Rummeliibacillus > Rummeliibacillus sp. NPDC094406. Next base: position 136,351 of record NZ_JBIWGZ010000002.1, read on the forward strand.
CACATTCCATTTCATTTTTGTTAAATCCGATAAAACCCGAACTAATCTTTGATAATGTCGCAAATAGGTCTAATTCCAACATACGAGATCCAACGCAAGTGACAACCATATAATACGGTTGAATTTCAATATGTAAATCACCTTTAAATTCGTTTGTCAAAAAGATTTCATGGTTCTTCATATGAATTGCAGAGAAATTTTTATATAAATATTGTTCGATAAATGCTTCAATTTCTTTTACCGGCAATAATTCACATAAATAAGCTAATTCCTGCGAAGGATAAAAAGTATTATTTTCAGTTTTTAAGTTTTTAATTAATTCAAATAATAACCGTTCTCTCCCGTATACAAATGACTGATGCTTTTTTTTGACATGAAAGATTGAGTAAACACGCATCTATTGTCACTCCCTTCTTTCATGTAATTATACCTTCATTTTATCGAATATTTTGTCAATTCTAACTGTAAATAATACACTTTCTTTGTCAAAAAACAAAAAGTAGAGGCAAAATACCTCTACTTTTTAAAAGTTTTATTTTTCAAATAGTGCTTTTACTTTTGATACAACATTTTCAACTGTAAAGCCATATTCCTTCATAACGATTTCACCTGGAGCACTTGCACCGAAACCATCAATTGCTAGCACATCACCTTCGAAACCTGTATATTTATGCCAGCCAAATGATGATGCCATTTCGATTGCTAAACGTTTTGTTACTGCTTTTGGCAATACGCTTTCTTTATAGGCTGCATCTTGTTCTTCAAAGCGTGCAAAATCAGGCATAGAAACAACAGTTACATCAATACCTTCTTTTGCAAGTTCAGCTTTAGCAGCAACTGCTAGTTGGACTTCTGAACCAGTTGCAAGTACTAATGCATCTGCCACTTCTTTGCTTGCTTTTTCTACAATATAAGCACCTTTCGCAACGCCCTCGTATACTTTTTGTACTTCAACATTAAGAACTGGTAAGTCTTGACGAGATAATACTAAAGCTGTAGGGCGGTTTTTAGAAGATACTGCAAGTTTCCAAGCTGCTGCTGATTCATTAGCATCTGCTGGGCGAATAACAGAAAGATTTGGCATTGCACGTAATGCTGCTAAATGTTCGATTGGTTCATGAGTTGGACCATCTTCCCCTACTGCGATTGAATCATGAGTGAATACGTATGTTACAGGCAGTCCCATAAGTGCAGAAAGACGAACTGCTGGACGAACGTAATCAGAGAATACGAAGAATGTACCGCCAAAAACGTTTAAACCACCATGAAGTGCCATACCATTAAGAGCTGCACCCATTGCAAATTCACGAACACCGAACCAAATGTTACGACCCTCGCGATCAGTTGCTGAGAAGTCGCCTGCACCTTTAATCGTTGTTTTGTTTGAACCTGCAAGATCGGCACTACCACCGAAGAATGCTGGGATTTTTTTAGCTAATGCATTAATTACTTCACCTGAAGATGAACGCGTTGCAATCGATTTGCCAGCTTCGTAAGTTGGAATTTCAGCATCGAAATCTGTTGGAAGTTCACCTGAGATTGCTTGTTCTAATTGTGCACCTAGTTCAGGGAATGCTTCTTTGTATGCATCAAATTGTGCATTCCATGCTGTTTCAGCATCTTCACCTTGAACTTTAGAAGCTTGTTTAAATGTTTCGTATACTTCTTCTGGTACAAAGAAATCTTCATTATCCCATTCATATGCTTGTTTTGTAAGCATTACTTCATCTGTTCCAAGTGGTGAACCGTGGGAAGCAGATTTACCAGATTTGTTTGGTGAACCAAAACCAATTACAGTTTTCACTTCAATTAAAGTTGGTTGACCTTTGTGCGCTTTTGCTTGTTCAATTGCTTTATTAATAACTTCTATGTCATTGCCGTCTTCTACTAATAAGTAGTTCCAGCCATATGCTTTAAAACGTTCTGCTGTATTATCAGAGAATGATTTGTTTAAATCACCATCTAATGAGATGTCATTACTATCATAAAGAACAATCAGTTTTTCTAGTTGTAAATGACCTGCAAGTGAAGCAGCTTCTGCAGAAACACCTTCCATTAAGTCACCATCACCGCATAATGCAAATGTATAGTGATTAATAATGTCGTTTTCAGGCTTATTATAAACACCTGATAAATGTGCTTCAGCCATTGCCATACCGACAGCCATTGAAATCCCTTGTCCAAGTGGACCAGTTGTAGCTTCTACACCAGCTGTATGACCATATTCAGGGTGTCCTGGAGTTAATGAACCCCATTGACGGAAGTTTTTAATTTCTTCCATTGGAAGGTCATAACCACCTAAATGAAGTAAGCTATATAAAAGCATTGAACCATGCCCTGCTGATAAAACAAATCGGTCACGGTTAAACCATTTAGGATTTTTTGGATTGTGGTGTAATTGTTTTGTCCAAAGAGTATAAGCCATTGGAGCTGCACCCATTGGAAGCCCTGGATGACCAGAGTTTGCTTTTTCAATTGCGTCAATAGACAAAGTACGGATTGTATTAATTGCAAGCTGATCTGCTTGTTGAGTCATGAATAGACATCCTTTCTTAAAGCAAAATATTATTCTATTACAGTGTAGTCAACATTTCTACATAAAACAATGCTTTTTAGACAATTGTTCAGTTAATTTAATGGTTTGTTTCTTTGTTGTTTTGCACGTAATTTTGCTGGAGTTACTTCATCGCCATTTGGATCGAAAACACGTACATTTTCAATTGTACCTCGCATTGACTCACGGAAAGTATCTAAATATTCTTTTCGAAGCTTAGTTTGTTCTTTTGCTTCCTCAACAGTTAAACCTGCTTCTTTTGATTTTTTTGATAAATAGTTAATACGTTGAATTTTTTCTTTTGGTAACATGTTTAACACACCTTTCATTACTACATTAACATAAAGGTATGCAAAAAAAGCTCCAAGCGCAAGCTTAATGCTTCATTTTGTCGACAAAACCTATCATAATTTGCTATTTATCTTTCTCAAGCGATCATTCCCGACAAATGGCTGGAGATTAAAACAGACTTATGAGTAGATAAACAGCAGTCACCCAAATAAATGGATCAAGCGCGATTTCACAAGAGATTGTTACATATTGGCTTGCATCAGATTTATATGAGAATCATTTAATCGAACTACGAGATCATTTAAAGGTTCGTGCTAAATTTGTTGAAAATATTCTTACTGAACAATTCAGCTCGATCGCTACATGGGAAAGTCCTCAAGGGGGATTTTATATTTGGCTAAGATTTAATGAATCTATTGTGACAAAAGATTTTTTCTTAAAACTTCTAAAAAGAAATGTACTGATTAATCCTGGTTTCATCTATGATGCAGAAGATACAAATCACATTAGAATGTCCTACTCATATGCATCATTAGATAATTTAAAGGTAGGATTAGACATCTTATATGAAGAAAGTCTTTCGATGATAAAAAACAGTTGTACTCCATAGCATGGAATACAACTGCTTTTTCTTAAAGCTATGTTATTGGATATTGTCGAATTTTTCTCTAAAGCGCTAGCATTAAGTGCACAAAGCTTTCTTACGCTTTGTGTAATCTCTGGCACAATAACAATTCCTTTCGAATATCAATCAAATTTAAGAACGCCTTTTCTTAATGGTAGATATTAAACATTGTGAAATATTAAATGAACTGAAAACTTATTTATCCTGTTCTTCTTCATATTCTTTAAAACGTCTGTGAACAGTTGCTTTACTAATTTGAAAACCTAAGCCATTTAAAGTTGAAGTTATTTCTTCAAAGGTCATGCCTTTTTGTCTTAAGCTAATTATTTGTTCAATAGGCACATCTATCCGGTCTCTGCCTTCCGGATTACCTCGATCCTTCAAATTATTTTCGGGTCTGTATCCATTTTGAACAGCTCTTTTCATACCTCGGCGTATTTTCGCATTATGTAATTTTCGTTGATACTCCTCTACAAGAGCTAAAATTTCAAGCAACATAGTATCCATATCATTCAACTTAATATTGCCGGAATCACTTAAGGTAAATATATCAACATTCATCTTTTGCAATAAATGCAAAACGGCCATTCGTCCATTACCACGTCCTAAACGTGTCTCATCTTGAACAAATAAGGTGAAAATGTGATATTCCTTCATAAACTCTAGTAAATCTAATAAACCTTCACGATCAATATCATAACCACTATGTCTGTCCGTAAATACTTCTGCTACTTCATATCCTTCTGATTTTGCAAAGTCTCTTAGTTCAATCTCTTGTCTTTCTATTGATGTATCTTGTGTTTCCTTTTCTGTGCTTACACGACAATACAATACTGCCTTATTATTCATCATTTTCTGTCACTCGCCAATTCTATTCCTTCATCTTTTGAAATTGATTTTTTATAATCTGGAATAATTAAAGTATGACCAGCTATTATTTTATCGTCAAACATATTGTTTTCATTTTTCACTAAGCGTACCCACTCGTCATTTGATAAATCACCTTTGTATTGATCGGATAATGCCCATAGTGTATCTCCTTCTTGTATTTCAATATTAGTATATTTTGTCGTATCTCTATTTGATATAAAAAGAATGATCATACCAATTGTTACGAATATGATTAGTAATGCTGCATTTTGATTTCTATTAACCCAGTTCATATGAATCTTCCTTCCATCGAATGTTTGTTCGGAATGTATGTTCTCAATATAAACCGAACACTTGTTTTTTGTCAAACACTTTTTCGAACCTACGTTTGCATTTTTTGTTCGGTAATGCTATACTAAATTTAACAATTAGAAGAATACTAAGATAAGAGGTGAATGGATTGAAAAAAGTATCGAAAAGACAAGAAGATATACTTGAATTTATTAAAGAAGAAGTTCGTTCAAAAGGATACCCACCTTCCGTCCGAGAGATTGGCGAAGCTGTAGGATTAGCATCAAGTTCTACTGTCCACGGACATTTAAATAGACTTGAAAGCAAAGGACTTATTCGTCGCGATCCAACAAAACCTCGTGCAATAGAAATTTTGGATCAAGATAATATTTCAAAACAAGGTGTAATGCATGTTCCACTAGTTGGAAAAGTTACTGCTGGTCTGCCGATTACAGCTATTGAAAATATAGAAGAATATTTCCCTATTCCAAACTATTATGGAACTTCAGATGATCATATTTTCATGCTTGAAATCATGGGCGAATCTATGATCGAGGCCGGTATTTTAGACGGCGATTATGTCATAGTAAAACAACAAGCAACAGCCAATAATGGTGATGTTATTGTCGCTATGACAGAAGAAAATGAAGCTACTGTAAAACGCTTCTATAAAGAAGATGGTTTTTTCCGACTCCAACCAGAAAACTCTTCAATGGACCCGATTATTGTAGAAAGTGTCTCTGTTCTTGGGAAAGTGGTTGGTTTATATCGTAACGTTCACTAATCAATCATATGAAAAAGTATCCAAATCTATTCTAATAAGATAGATTTGAATGCTTTTTTATTTTGCGTTATTTGATTTTTACGTTTTAAGACTAAATAATTTTTTGATAAGCATTCAATATGAACAGCTTGAATGGTACCGCCAAAAGTATGATTGATCAAAATGCAATACGGTCGTTTTATACACTTTTCATGCTCTAAAATACGACCGATGATACGTGCTTCATAAATTGTTCCAATTCCCAATTCTGCAAGTATACGGCTATTTCCCTCACCTAAAACTCCCATTAATATTTTTCCTTGTATACCAGATGCATTAATCGTAAAATTCCCGTGGAAAAAGAAAAAGCGTTGAGGCTTAGAGCCCCAACGCTTTATATCTTAATACATTTTCATGTATTGGTCACGTTCCCATTGGTGTACTTGCGTACGGATTATAAACAAAGGTTATTTATAGATACTTATCATTGTTTAATGGCTGATTTTATAGATTTTGTAGCTATATCGATATTTAATAAATGGTGTCATTTTGGTCTGATTTTGGTCTGATTTATACAATATATAAATTATTTTGGTCCGAGAAATATTAAACCTTCCATTTCAAATTTTATTAAACACGGATAATCTACTTGTATTTAACATATCATAAATGCTTGTTTTATCGCAAATGTGTATTTATTGTTTTTTATCTTGTTTCATATTCGTGGTCATTTTGTGGCTTTTGTGGTCATTTTGTGGTCAATCCACTGAAAACTAATTTTAACAATTATAATAGAAGGAACTCCATTTTCAAAAAAATCTATCCATACCTTCTATTTGTTATTATACTATATATTGGAAAGGTGGTTATAATATTGGGCGCAAAAAATAAAGTAATTGCTGGTGATTATCAAGGTAAAAATGTTCTTCACACTTTAGGTATAGTTTCTATTGCTACTAGCCTCTTTAAAACACTTGATCTTACTAAAGAAAATGTAAAAGAATATGAGCTTATAACAGAAGAAACCCGAAAAAGTGCTACATCTGCCGTTGGACGAGCGTTTGTAGGTGGAGTAATTTTAGGACCAGTAGGTTGGTTAGCGGCTCTTAGTGCAAAATCTAAAGGCACACACACAATTGCCATTGAATTTAATGATGGTAAGAAAAGCTTACTTGAAGTTGATGATAAAACTTATAGTTCATTAATGAAGAAATTATTTTAAACTAAAAGCCCCTCTTCCGTATGGTTGAGGGGATAAATATTTTTAACAAGATTTAAATTTCTCTATAATCAATCGGTGAGATATCGACTACTTCTTCCAAATTAATTGGACCACGGATATTTAAGAACGGATCACTATAATAAAACTCTTTTGTTTGTTCGTTGATTCTTGTGATTACTCCTCGGTGATATTCAAACTTCCCATCGTTCCATATTTTATATTCAAGCTCTAATTTTATATTTAAAGCCATCATTAGATTCATCTGCATATCCTCTAATTCCCATTCAGTTAGCTCAGGCTTTCTAATATAATCTTCTTTTTCTCTCTCTTTTTTAAGTAAAGCAACATGCTCTGGCATCATCATAGCCATTGACCATTTAATGCTGCCACGATCTTTAATATTTAATGAATCAATAAAGTTTTGCGATTCTTCTTCATATTTCATATTGCGTAACTCTCCTTTTTATTAATTGGCAACATCGCAAGAACATTCTCGATAATAAAAGTACGCTTTTCATGTTTAGTGAAGCAAAATACTTGAAATTTATCGCCACTGATTTTCAGAATCTTCACTCGCCTTTTCGAGATTTCACCTGTTTTAGACATGTACATTAATTCGACTAACTGATGGTACTGCATAGCTTTTATTAATTGTTCTTTCATGATGTTACCTCCTCAAATAAGAACGTTTGTTTGTTTTTATCCATTATATAGAACGTTCGTTCTTATTTCAAGTATTAAAAAAACCAGAAGTACATTTGCTGTACTCTGGCCATTCTTATGTTTATCTATATCTTTCCTTTTTACTTAATAGTTCACCTTCAATTTCGCTATAGCTTTTATCTAACGATAGCAATGAAGCTATTACTCTTTCTACTTTTACAATTTTTTTTAAGTCTTCTGTTGAAAAGAAATCTCGTAACATTTCATTTTTACCAACATCATATAGTCCCTTTAATTGCGCTGCGTTTATTCCGAAAATTGTTTCATAAACTAGATTTGTAAAGATTGCATACTTATTCGTTTTACTTGTAACTGCATAAAATTCTTGAATAGCATCAGTCAATTGTCGTCTTTCTCGTTTGCCAATTTCTCTTTCTATTGCCCATTTACGTTGTTCTTCTGTAGAAATTTCTTCGATATTTAATAAGTAGTTTCTAACAGACTTAGCAACTTCTGATTCGGTGATTAGCATACCTAATCGTAACAAACCTCTACGATTCATAAGTTGTAGTGAATTGATACCATTTAACGATGGTTCACCCTGAACTAGCGTTTTAAAATCATTTAATGTTGGCCCTCTTAACAATCTAAGTTCTTCATACTCATTAAATTCTTTACGATGTCTTTTTACTATTGTTCTAATTGTTTCTACAGGTACTTCATAGTACTCAGCAGCCATTTGCAATGTTATTTCTAGTGTATTTGGTAAGGTCGGAATGACCTTAACCTTTTCTAAGATTTCATCTCTGTAAACATGCTGGTCTCGCATAGTTTTACTTTCAACTAAAATCATTGCGTTTTCTCCAGATACGCTAGCTTCTAGTTGGCTCCCTGTCTCTCTCTTTGCCATTTTCATCATCCTTTCTACCTAGGTAATTCGACATAATTATGTATAATCCTCTATAAAATATAAATATTCTTTTTTTCAAATAAAAAAATGCCCCATCATCACAGTGGACGACAGGGCATTTATTTATTTCAATTTAATTTTCTGACCAGCATAAATTAAGTTCGGATTTTTTATTCTGTTCAACGATTGAAGCTTTGCAACGGTTGAATTGTTCTTGAGAGCGATAGCGCCTAAAGTATCTCCTGATTTCACTGTATAGATGGTATTCTTTACTTTGTTATTTGATGTCTTATTGGTTGAAGATGTTTTTACAGGTTTACTTACTTGAGTGACTTTTTCCTCACCAGTAAACCATTTAAGTGATTTGCTACCTGTTAATCGATTCAAGTCCACGCCACCACTAATGCCCGCGATTGTTCCTTTATCCGTATATTGGTGCATATCACATTTGTATTTAGGTTCAATTATAGATTTACCATCTGAAGCATAACGTGGAATCCAAATAAAATCAGCTTTAGAATAGTCTAAGCTAAATGATTCGTATAGATGATGAGCCACGTAAATACCAATTTTTTCAGCTCCTAAACGGCGAAGTTCTGCAATAAATGCAATTGTACCAGCTCGCATATCCTTCATTGTAGATACTTCTACATCTGCAACAAAGAACTTTGGTTTATGACCACCTGCAGTGGCGCGATTATAAAAATCTCTCGCTTCTACTTTCGCATCTTCTACAGAGGTGAAACGAGTGAAAGCATATACACCAAATGGGATATTGTATTGATCGCATCCATTAGCATGTATTGGATAAACTAAATCTTTTGTTGTGGATCCGTCTTGAACTCGTAGAATTGCTAAATCACATTCAGTTGCTAAAGCTTTATACTCTACTTTCGGTTGCCACTTTGAGATGTCTACAATTTTTCTCATATTATTTTAACCCCTTTTCTTTTAATAATTCTTCTTGTCTTTTGGCTTTATCAGTAATAATGTAACTATTCTTATACACACCGTAAACAGCAACCACAAACGGTACTGCTGCTAATAATGCATTTACGAATGTATCAATTGTACCCTCATTAAAGTGTATTAACTGAACGCCTAAAGCTTGTAAAAAAAGAAGGATTGCCGATAACAATCCTCCAAATAAACCAATACATTCTTTTAATTTTTCTCCTGTCATGCTAATGACCTCCTACAAATTTGTTTTAATAACTAAACCGATTAGTGCGGCAATTACCATACCAATAATTGTTGTTGTTACCCACCAAATAATTTTGTCGATTTTATCTAGACGGTGATGTGCACTTTTTGTACTTTCCAATGCTTTGTCTGCAATATCTTGTGCTTTGTCTGCTTTTTCTTCAGCTCGACTAGCTGTTATTCTCACTTCATTAACTCCATTCAACTTAGCATCAATTCCACCAAGTCGCTCGTATATATCAAGCATTAATTTATTTTCTTCACCCATATAGCACCTACTTTTTATAAGCCGTAAAAGGGCTTATTTTGTTTTATTGCATAATAAAAACGCACCCTCATAGATGCGCTAAAAATTCATATAAAAAGCACACGTTATTGGATGCGCTAAAGCGATTATTGATAACTTGTTCTACTATTAGAAGATTTCTTTTCTGCCTCTAATTCTTTTACTCGTTTCTTTAGGCTATCAATTTCGGATTGTAATCTGTCGAAATCTTTTCCAACGATTTCAGTAACACTTTTTATTAATGCCTTTTTAACATCTTGTTGTGATACCATAATATCCCTCCTCTATATCTACTAAATTTCGACAAAGAGGAAGAAGTTCCTTTAATAAATTTAAGTCTTTTTTGACATAAAAATAACGCTAGTCAACAGACTGCGTTTTCTGTGCATCCATTTCTGTTAACAAGCATGTGTATTCTTCATCCTCAAGTTGATTATTTGCGTAAAAAACATTTACCTTCTTCAACATATCATCATAGCTATATCGTTGGCGATCAATTAAGAATTTACATAAGTCATAAACCTTCATTATAAAGTTCCTCCTTTTATACCCATTTCGTTCATGGCGATTAAATATTCTGTATTAATTAATGTTTGTGTTTGCATTTCTTCGATTGTTGGTGCTGGATTTGTTGGTTCAACAGGATTAGGTAATATAGGTTTCGTGAATTCCCCTGTACCAACGTTGTAATCCCAGCCTTCTTGTATTTCATCTTTTCCAGTTATATCAATTAATACGATATTAGGTGCGAATTCTGGTTTTTTATCAGCTTCAAATATCCAATGTGCTTTACCTTCATAAATTTGTGCGTATTTCATTTTATCACTCCCACCATTCCACTATCATTATTCCTTTACCTCCAGCGCCACCGCCGTAACCGTTACCGCCATTCCCTACAGTTATAGTATAAGTGGAGTTCTGGATAACACTTATAGGGTATTTTATCTTAAACTCTCCAGCGCCACCACCACCACCTGCGCTTTTATCATAAGTAGATGAGAACGCACCACCACCTCCTGCGCCTGTAGAAGCGTTTGCGCCGTTACCTGCATTTCCACCATAGATGCCAGCTCCACCTGTACCACCTGGCATTGGACCATCGTTTGTGGTAGCTCCGCGCGTACCGTTGCCACCAAAGCCACCGTTACCTCCACCAGTACCTCCTAATGAAGTATTAGCACCTCCACCGCCGATTAATGATAGTAAGTTACCAAAAGACGTAACACCACCTGAATTTGCTTTTGCTCCAGATGCTTCGGATGCGCCACCTCCACCTCCAGCACTAGCTGTTATATACACTTCTGTTACTTTGTCTGGTACTTTCCATGTGTAAGTACCTGGGGTGTCAAATACTACGCTTTTCATCACTTTTCCTGAATTTTTATTTTTAATTTGATTATCTATGTTATCCACCTTAACGCTTGTTGCATCAGTGGTCGTTTTAATAGTATCTACCACAGATTTAATCGCAGTTTGCATAGTTTTTGTCGCCATATCAATTATGTTCATCCTGTTACCTCCTCATAAATCATTTGTGGCTCGCCGTTAACCGTTCTGAATCCCCATCTATAAGTAATCCCATTATCAACAAAAGTGTGTGGCATGGGATTTGCTTGATGATTAACTATTGCATTATTTGTATTGATTACTTCATTTTTTATTTCGTTGATAGCACCCGCTAATCTTTTATCATCGGTATCTAAATCTGGTATTGATGTACTGCCATCTTGCAGTTCTTTTACCGCAGTATCCAACGTATCCATGTTTTCGTTGATATCACTAATATTCACATAATCCGTTAAATCTGGCTTCTTGAGTTGTAGTTTTTCTGTGTACTTCATTAGCTCACCTCATCCCATATTCGTAAATCATTCCAATTTTTATCCCTTACACCGCCCCAAGTTTTGTCTTTCCAGATATGCCAAGTGTTATAGATAAAGCTGAATTTCCAATCTAAATGAGCTGGCATAATTATTTCTAATGCGCTTTGTAGACCTACCATGTTATTTGGAATGCCTATCGTGCCGACAAATTTAATTTCGTATACACCAGGTATGTTTGTAGAATTAATTTCTACTTCACCGTTGCTATATGCAGCTGCAACTGACTTAATTGTTGCTTCTGTGGTTTGGTCAAAGCTTGCTCGGTTTCGAGATGCAATTTGTTCCCTGCGTTGGTCATAGCTTAATGACTTATTAAATTGAATTCCTAGATCTCGTTCAAATATTGATAACGATTCGATAGCAGTATCTAGGAATATATTTCTTTCTGCTACGTCTAATAGTTGCTCACAATTTCGTAATTCTCTATCGTATGCTGGTAGTACTTTGTTAGATATTATGGATTTGCGTTCGTATAAAGGTAAATGTTTCATCATATCTGTTTTGTAATCTCGTTTGGATACGACAATATCTACAATCATTTCTGCGACTGTTTGCATTACTGCAGGTGAATAATCGACCCGTACACCTTTTGCATTTAGTTCTGTTAATACTTCGTTTATAGAACCTGATTGTTCTAACAAGACAGGGTTTATCGTCATTTCTGACATAACTTCCATCAATGCCGATCTAAAACATTCCCATTGATGGGGTGTTAAATCGCCCCATGCAAAGACATTTACTTTTCCCCACTCTGATTCTTGGATTGCTTGCATTCAAATCACCTACTTTAATCGAACAATCAAATAATTTTTGGGTATCTTATATTGACTGGATATATCGATTGTTTTGATGAACTCTGCAGGTGACTTAAACAATAAATTTCCTGCCGCCGAACTATCAAAAATGCCAATATGAGTAATACTTCCCCATGATTCGCCTGCGATTGGAAATAATACATCTGCAGTGTTAGATGTTTGACCATCCACAGGGTCGATAAATGCTACCGGTTGCCGTTTATAACTTGATTGATTAATTTCATTTTCTCCGTTAAATAATGCAACATACACAGATTTTAGATTCTCTTTTAAAACTTTATTTTTCAAGAATATACTCATATGATTCATTCATTAACACCTCCCATAATAGCCACTTCGTCATCTTCGATTGGAATATTAGCAATACTGCCATTTACTAATAAATCCTGATAATCTAATAATCCTTCGCTGTCAATAACTTCGCTACCTGTTTTGGCATAGCTGACATACGATTCTTTAAAGGCAATTTTCTTCAAATACTCCACCATATTTGCCTTTATATTTTCTTTGGCCACTTGCTCTGTATAACCAGCTGCTAAACTAAGGGTAGCTGTAATATTTATATATACACCGACAGCAGAAATAACAACCAGTTCTTCTACACCAAATGGCATTTTTTCTAATATATGATCATAAACTTTTTTGACTAATTCACTATCGGCAGGCTGTTTATTACTATTGATAATAATAACTTTCATTGTCAAAGGTCCATTAAATTTAGGGACAACCCTTGCGTCACCTACTCCTGTTACTTCTTTAGCCCATTCTAGATAGTGATACTTATTCCCTGATTTACCTGGGCGTTGAAACTTATCATAATAGCGTTGTTTAAGTTCAGCATCAGTTTCAGCATCATAACCGTTTGTAACCTTCTCTGGATTGTAGACATTTACTAACCCACTAAGTGTGACCGGGAATTTATTAATCGCGTTTGCTGGTACATTACCAATCGTTCCAGATAACTCACATTCAACTAATACAGTCGCTTGTCCACTTTCACCGATAACCTTTTCTTCAACAAAAACAAAATTTAGAGTATCAGTGCCAACTAAATCACCAACCCTGATTTGAGAACCAATTGAACCAGAAACAATTACCCGTGTTGTTGCCTTTGTTGCTTTTTTTCTGATAATCCCTGTTCTTTGATATATAAATTTTTCAAGATCATCACCAGATAAATTTTCGATATCCAGTTTATTTTGGATTTCTATAATTTCTTTTTGTTTTGTCGAAAATTCAATTGCACCAGGCTTAGTTGCATCAAAGATAAAGGAACCCTTGCTTTTGTCGTATTCATCATCAATATTTGTAAGCATTCGATTATGAATGTCTTGTGCGCTCTCCATTAAAATGTCACCTCCATCTCAAACGCCCCATCAATTGTCACAACTGTAAACCATACTTTCATCCATTTCCCATCATGCTCGAAAGTCCAATCTTCTACACTTTCAATATAGCTGTGTAGTATTAAAGATGCCGTTACTTCTCTTTTTATTTCTGCTTCAACGAAAGATCTTGGGAAGGATGAACCGATTAAATCTTCCAGCGTTACACCATATTCAATATTTTCATAGATTCTAAAACGAAACCGTTCAGTTTTTAATACTTTTAAAATCCATTGTTTTAATACTTCAACTCCATGAATTTCAACCATTTTCCCGTCCTTTAAAACAAAATCACCTTTATCAAAATCATACAAAAAAGACTTGCCTAATTTCGGTAAGTCCTTTGGTTCGGTATCAGTATTAAATTCTAACTCTGCGATATCTGGTAACATTATTCAAACCTCACCGCCTTGTCTAACACAAAATACAATTGATCATCAGTTGTTGGCATTAAGATAACTTCATCACCTTCAACTATTGTATCCAAAGTGGTGGTATGAGCGTCTTCTGTGTCCACGTTTAACGTTTGTACGATATGAGAATGCATTGATACAACATTTGTTTGTCCGCAATTTTCGTCGTTAAAGATGGGGTGTAGATCTCTTTTATATCCTGCTAACATATGTGCCGAAAAAATCAAATTTTCTTTATTTAGTATTACAACATCATTAAGACGTATAGTAACTTCTGGTGGAGGTGTAATTACAGTACCAGTCGTTATAGATTTTGGTATATCATTTTCCCGTTCTTTAAGTAGTATCGCCAATTCTGTTAAACCGTCACTTTTAGCCATTACCTTACCTCCAATCCTAGAGTCATTGTGTGTATACCTTTTGCGATAGTGTGATTTACAATTTTAATTAAATAAGTACCACTAATACCAGTTATAGGTTCTTCAACTTTGAATAATCTTCCGGCACGTACACGATCATCACCAATCAGTTCGATACTTGTTTCTTCAACAATATTGGATAAATCATCTAACTCTTTTTGTGCAATTTGTTTGGCAGTTAGTTTTTCTTTTTCATCAAGCTTCACGACTTTTTGCAACTTGCCATACTTGCTGACCATTGCTGCATCATCTTTTGTTAAAAGCACTTTGTCCTTAGATGAAACCACTTGAATGGAATTAATCATGTCTGAAATACTTCTTTTTCGGCTTGGATTTGCTATAGCCGAAACAACATCATGCTTAGCACCATTTTTATAAAGCTGAAACTCACCTGTAATGACCATGTTCTTTTGCTTTTCGATGTATAGCTTGCCGTTTCGCATTTCCATTAGATATTTGGTGCCCGTATTTCGCTTGGTGATCTTAATAATTTCTTTTATAATATCGCTAACTTTTTTATCATTAAAAACCTTATCAATCTTCGTTGGCATAGAAGCAATACTGCCCACGGGTACACCAAAATCACTCAAAATCTTATTGATTGCCTGGTCTGCAGGTATCTTATTGAACTGATAAATGGCATTTGATTTGTTTAAATAAAAAGCAAAATCAAAGGCAGTGTAACTAATGGGATCTCTGCCTTTTCGGTCCTCATCCACAATAATCGCTCTAGTGATTTCCTTGTTATTGTTTTTTAATATCACTATATCTCCAATGTTACACGGGTTTTTAGGAAAATACTTATCATCATTAAAAGCAATATTAAATGATAATTCCTCGCCTAATTCATCTTTGTTGCTCCTTCTTTTTATAGATCCAATTAAAGGAGAGATATCAATCATTTTTGATTCCTTTACTAACCATAATTCATGCATATCTACACCCGCTTTGTCTTTAACTTGATTTCCGGGAACTCAGTCATTGAAATTGAATAGTAGACATCGCCCGTACCATCTTGTGGACCATATTCAAAGTCATCAATTAATACAAGCATATTAATCTTCGTATTTGTTATAACAAGGCGAATGGGGATTCTTTTATCCCGCCAAGTTTCCAAAAGTTCAGCATACTCCCACCCCTTATATTTATCAGTCCTTGCAAATTTGTATTTTTTCTTAGGAAAGAAGGATTCGAATGAGATAGATTTAAGTCCTCTTTGCCCAATTAATAAGATGTCTCCTTGATTAATTGTTGACCAGGTCTCATTGTTGAATGGGCTTTTTATTTTAAATTCAGAAGGGACAATAGGAAGTTGAAGCACTGTTTTTCGATTATTTACACTAAAAAATATATCCATACTATCAACCTCCTATATATTTGCTAGTCTCATTTTTAATGCTGGTACTAATTCATTTACTATCTCATTTGTTGACTTACCTACACCATTTATATTGATATTAATAACATTGCCTCCTGCGCTCTGAGCACCTTCAGCACGAGCCATTGCCACGCTCTTATCATGAGGATATACACGGGATCCACGCGGTAAGTCAATAATTTCCCCACCCTTTTCATGAACCTGTGCAATCCCTCCAGGTGCTGAATTTGTACCACTAGCAAAGCCAGGTATATATTTTTTTAATCCCCCTAAAGAAGGTAATGAAATTTTAGGCATTTTAAAGTTGGCAACTGCACTTTTAAACGAGTTCCACTTATCTATCAAACTCTGAAAGAATCCAACTACTGGGGA
This sequence comes from Rummeliibacillus sp. NPDC094406, assembly GCF_044763875.1. Lineage (NCBI taxonomy): Bacteria > Bacillati > Bacillota > Bacilli > Caryophanales > Caryophanaceae > Rummeliibacillus > Rummeliibacillus sp. NPDC094406. Next base: position 152,694 of record NZ_JBIWGZ010000002.1, read on the forward strand.
GATAAATGATTGTGCTGCTGACATAATTCCTGAAAAGGCTGTTTTTAAACCTGACCAAAGAGATGATGCTGCAGCCCTAACAGTGTCCCAGTTTTTCCAAAGTAAAACACCCACCGCTATTACTGCGCCAATCGCAATTGCCACCCATCCCAAAGGAGAAATAGCTAATGTTCCATTTAATAACGCTGTTGCAATTTGGACACCCGATGTTGCAATTTTCCAAGCATTTTGTACAGCTGTTACTGCTATAATCCCAATTTTAAACGCAGCCAATCCAGCTGCAGTACCAGCAAGAATAGGAGAAAGTGCAGAGATAACGCCTGAAATACTTGACCAATTACTGACAATAGTAGATACTCCACTAACTGCAGTAGATACTAGACTGCTAAATATAGGTATTAAACTCTCTGCTGAACTAGCTAATGAACTTAGTAATTCATTACCACCGTTTGAAGTAAATGAATCTGCAATAGTTGTTTTTAAAGTTCGCCACATACTTAGCATTCTATCTCCAAAGCCACTATGCATTGTTGCCTCTGCTTCCTTTGTGGCACCTTTAAATTGACCTACCGCATCTTTACCGTCTGCCATAGCTAAAACAACTTTAGAGCGAACGTCTTCCCATTGCGTTCCGAAAAGAGCAACACCTGCAGCATTTTGTTCTACTGGATTTTTCATGGTAGATAGTGCTGAAATGGTTGCCGCAAAAGCTGTATTTGCTGAATCTCCACCTGCAGCTATTTTTTGAGCCATGTCATCTGCATTCAAACCAATTGCTTTAAAACCTTCTGCAGTACCCTTTGAACCATCGATAGAACGAATGCTGAATTCTTTTACTGCATCTCCTACCTTGTCCATATTAAAAGCACCAGCTTCAGAGCCTTTAATTAGAATATTTGTGAAGTCTTTCGCACTCATACCCATAGCACTAAAATAGGGTGAATACTCATTGAATGTATCTAACAAGTCCCCAGAATAATCCCCTGTCTTTTGAAAGGCTGTCGTCATTAAGTCGAGTGCATCTGTTTGAGAAAGCCCTTTGAAATTGGCAGTCATTGTTTTTACCGATTTACCTACTTCTTCAGTACCAACATCATAGAGATCAGCAATTGTATTTGCGCCCATAGCAAGATTTTTAAAATCATTCTTTCCAAGGTCATTGAACATTCCTTTTAATTTACCGATATCATTTGCTACTTCTCCAACTGACTCTCCAAAGCCAGCATTAAAAACATCTTTTGCAGTCCCTTTTAAACCTTCTAATTCCTTTCCTGTTGCCCCAGTCTTAGCGCTAAGTCTGTTAAAAGCTGATTCTGTTTCAATAACAGATGAAGCTATGTCGCTGATACCTGCAATTCCAGCAAATGCACCTGTAAGAGCTGCTGCATTTAACGCAACATTTTTAAACGCACTTACAGCTGAGGAACCAAAATTACTAACTGTGTTTGAAGATTGCTTTATTTTTCTTTCAAAATCCGTTGTGCCACTTGCTGCTTTCTTTACGCCACTTGAAAAGTCTTTATCTTTAAGAGTTAAGACTGCAGATATGACACGCTTATTGCCCATATATATACCTCCAATCAAAAAAAGCTAAGACTGACCAAACATGGCCTCGTACTTAGCTTTTTCTTCTTCAAAACTCTTCTCCATAGACGCAAAAAGGAATAATTTTTCTACTGGACTAGCATTAATTATTGAGCTTATGCTATGCCCTCGTTGCAAATAGTGATGAATCATATAATAATCTCCATCACTATTGATTAGTTTTTTACTTGTTTCACTTTTTCAATATGTGCTCCGTAACCAGCTGATTTCAAAATTTCTTCTGCAATTTTCGGTATTTCTCCAGCTTCAAATATTTTACTTATAATATCAGTAGGCTCTGCACAATTAAATGCCTGTTGTAGTTCTGGATCTTTTAAGTTTGGCTCCACAATGGAATTGTAAATAAGATGTACGTCAGCTTCCCCTGCTTCGATATCTTTGTCACGAGTCATTTCAATCGATTCAAGTGCAAGCGTACGATCTGGCTTTTCAAACACGATTGTTGCATCTAACCGCTCAATATACAATTCTTCTTTTACTCCTTTTTTAACTTCATACTTATCTTTTTCTTTGATTAATTGCAGTAAAGTCAATTTGTTTTTCACTTGTTTATCCATTGGTTAGCCTCCTAAGCCGAGATTAAATCTAATAAATCATAATCCGCAAAATTGAATGGTAGTTCTTCTGTAGCTAGGGTTTTTTGTTCAAACGCTAATAATGTGAATTCGTTAAATGTGATTTCCTCAATTGAAACACGCTCCGCACCAAATGCATCGGGATCCGCCAATTTGCCGACTAATTTCACATCAGGCATTTCCCCTGTTTTAGTCGCTTCGCCCAACAGTTTGGCTCCACGAGAATAAACCTTTTTCACAGTAATAGTGCCTTCTCCAGACCACCCTGTGTACTTTTTATGTGTAGCCAAATCTTCAGCCATATTTACATCTTCAAAATTCAATGCCACTTTTGCTTCGAAACTTTCAATATCAAGCCATTTCTCGTTATTTACCCAAACGGCTCCGAATGTTCCGTTAATTTGGCGATTTGGTTTTAATTTTTTATCCATCTTCTCACCTTCCTATTAGATAAAGATGTTGAAATCTAAATCTTCCATTGTGTCAACAATTTTGATATTTGATGCAAGAAAGACATTTTTCTTAAATGATGTCTTTTTAACAACTTGGTCATCCCAGGTACTCGTATCAGTTCCAATAGCTTCCCAAGCCAACCGCTGAGCAGTAACGTTGATATCCGCCTTATTTGTATAGTTAGGATCTAAAATTTCATTCGGGAATGTTGCCAAACCTTTGAAATACGAGTTAATGGATGTAATAAATAAAACTTGATTATCATAGATATTATTTACTTTACCTGTATAGTGATCGTTGAATGTAATACGAATATCGTCTTGGATCATATCCATCACTTCCATGACGCGAATTGATTTGAAATCTTCTGTTTTCGTGGTGGTAGTAGTTACTAAACTATTTAACCCTCGGCCAATCTTAATGTTTTCACCATCAGTAATTAAAATGAGTTCACCATTATCAATGGCTGCATCTGGGTCTACCGGCTCGATAATTTCGTCTATTTCATCAAGCACATAATACGTTGATGAGCGAGTAAATGGCAAACCTGCAATGATACCTGCAATACGCGGGGTATATTCAGCTGTTTCGAAAATGTCTTCGCCGACTTTGATACCCTTTGCAGTAAAGTTGATGACTCCTTCCGAATCTGCCTTCGTATTCGGCAAAATTGCTTTGAACGTCTTTTTATTCTTTCGCTTTTCTTTAATCCATGTCACCACATCTTCTGTTTGCGCTCCCGTAATACTAGGAATCGCTAAATAATTAAATTTCTTAGAAGACAATCGTTTCAAACCTTCTGTAAAATCTGTTGAATCAGCTGCAATAACCTCAATAATAATCTTTGCCGGCACACCTTTTAGTGCTTGCTTAATGTACTTCAGATTGTCAGCCGTCCAATCCGTTGCGACCAATTCATCTATGCTTGTGATTTCTTGTGATTTCGCCTTAGTGGTATCGTCTTTTAAAATGAGCGCAACAATCCCTCGCTCACTTCGGGCAACTGCAGAAACTGCCTTTCCAAAAAACTCTATATTAATTTGTGGTAATCCCAAAACCGTCACTCCTTCAATATCATTTCTAATTCTTCCATTAGTTCAACTGGATATTTATCAAAATGGTCTTTGCCCGGACCTTTGCCTTCTGCATCAGGAAACTCTCGCTCTATCCAATTGCTATCTTCTTCAATATTCCTTGCATCATTAAATTCAAGAGAAAAAGACATATTTAAAACGCCATCAGTTATAACGGCGTTTGTTTCAGTGATATTAAGCCATCTATTCACTACTCTTAATTTCAAGTCAAATGCTGACTCTAAAATTTCTTGAGTATCCATTAATTCGATAGCATGATTATATTCATTTGATGGAAAATAATAAATTTGCACATCAATATCTTTGTCAACATGCTCCATTGTGCTACTTTTTCGACCATCTAACTGTACAAAAAAAGAAGGTCTACTAAAGCCCTCTTTTACATCATTGCTATTGATTTCGATATCCGAAAATTTATTATTTATCCTATCGTTGATTGCTTTTTTTAAATCTTTCGTGGTAATCACTATAAACCACCACTTTCTAGTAAATCATCTAGCCAATTTAATAACTCTTTTTCGAACACACCTGAATTATCAAATTCGGCCATTCCATTTCTTAATATATTTTTTCCTGGAACAAACCCAACATTACGACCATCTTTCGTAACTTGTTGATGACCATACTCAATTAAATGTGCATGTGGTTGTGAATTGATAACACGTACAACATATTTTCCCTCTGAATCTTTAAAAGCTTTACCACGCTTAAAACCCTTTTGATAATTACCTGTTTTCTTCTTTACCATGGTTCGTGCTTTTCTAGCTACTTTAGTACGTGCTTTGCTCCCAATTTTTCGCATTACTTTATACGATTCTTTAGGCAGTTTCTTTTTAGCCACATCTAGCAAATCGTTTTGAAATTCTGTGAGTCCTTCGATTTCCATGCTCATCGCACTAGCTCCTGCACAAAGATTTCAAGTTTTTCATTTACAAAATAAGGATTAAGAATGTACTTGATTTCAAAACGATGTCCTCGAAAGTGAATTTGCATATCTTTTGTGATATCTTTTCCTGATTCATAACGCATAACAATTTTATGTGTAACATTGGTTAATATTGTGTCGGCCTGTTGTTTTATCAACGAACCAGTTTGAGGTACAACCTCCGCATATGGAGATTTTAGTTTAGCAAATTTGTATACAGTTTCGTTCAATTCGTTTTTTTCTTTCCGATTGCCCCAAACTTCAATTTTATGCTTGTATCTATTCGTCTGATGTTTCGGCATCTGAATACACCTCCTGAACGAAAAAAGGAGTTAATGCATCTAATGCTTCGCCTAATTCCTTTTCAGCAACTCTGTATTCGTAAAAGATACCTGCCGTCATAATGACGAGCCACTCTGTTTTTTTACCAGTTGCATTTTGTACATAATTTTGCGCTTGTTGTAAGTATAAGGACAACATAGATGAATCCATATCTTCCTCAATGTGTAGATGATTACGCAGTTTTTCTAATAACTGTTCATCCATAAGCATTACGCTCCTTTAACTGCACCTACTTCATAACGATATACAGCTGGCTCGTAAGGAGAGTAGATAAGTTGGCCATCTAATAAGTTATAAATTTGGAAGCCGACTTTATTTGTCCCAGAGAATTTTTCAATCAGTTTTTGCATTTCAAGCGAGCCTACAACATCTTGAATATGGAAAGCTGTGAAATCACCAAAATAGAATACTGGTGTTGTATGATCGTCTTCTTTTTTATTTGCTGCATCCGTGAAATCTAATTTATGACCTAATAATGTGTAACCTACACCATCTTTTGCTTCGTGTAACAACGGGCGACCAGTTGTATCTGTCATAGCTTCTAAAACAGTTAATGCAGGACGATTTACAATCCACATAGATTTTTTTAGAATCGCAGTAACTGGTTGTCCTTTTAATTTAACTAGTTGTTGATATAGTTTCTGAGAATATCCTGCTGCGTTCACATCTACTGATTCTGATTCATAATAAGTTACTGCTTTCTTTTGAAGTGCTCCAGGATTTTCATTTCCAACGTCATCACCTCGGAACATGTAGTTTGTTTCTTTTTCTACATAAGCTTTTTTCAACTCTTCAACTACGATTTCTTCAACATTTACACCTGACATTTTTAATAACTTTTTTGTTACAGTTGCAAGTGCATCAAATTCAGCTGGATCTAATAAAATTTCATCAAATTCAATACCTGTTTCAACAATTTCTGATGTACGTTCTTTTTTGCTTACGTTAGCTACAGCCTTTTTGACTAAGATTGGATATTTTACATCTCCTGCAGTTTGATGAACAGACCCATATTTACGTAATAGGTTTTCTTGTTGTGCATAAGAAATAACTTCTCCAGCAATAACTTCTGGTACAGTTACTGAACCATTACCCACTTCGATTCCCAACGAGCGTGCCTCAGCTTCTGAAATATTACCTACAACAAAGTTTGCAAATGCAGAACGAATTTCTTTTTCACGTTGCTTTGTTGATTTTTCATTTCGAGTTGACAATGCAGAAGCAATTGAAGTCATTGCTGCCGAACGTTTTTCAGATGAAATAACGCCTTTTTTACGTTCTTCGTCAACTTTTTGGTCATCAGAAGTACCTTCTTCATCGTCTTTCTTATCTTCATTATCTGCACGTGTTTCATCTTCCTCATCTGTTGATGTATCATCACTTTCATCAAATTCTGCTAAGGCATCAGCAATTGCTTGTGCTTCTTCTGCCAACTCTTCAACCTCTGTTTGTAATGTTGTTAGATCTTCCTCACGCACCTCATTCTTTTCAATTTTTGTACGCAATTCTGTTAGACGTGCTTTATTTCGTTTTTGTAATGCTAGTAACATTTTTTTATTCATTTGGTTGCCTCCAATGTTTTATTAATTTTTTTTATTAATTTCATGCGTTGTTCTACTTGTAGATTCAACTCTTTACTTCTTAATACTGAGGCCTCTGTATCCTCATACGCCGGAATAGATACAACCGAGATTTCGAATAATTCAACCTCGAGAATCGTCCGTTTTGCTGGCTCTACGTTATAGTCCCATTTTTCTTCTGTTGGAATAAAACCAAAACTACATTGATTAATATCACCACGTAGCATGGATTCTTTTAAATCTCTTCCTAAACTTGTATTAGGGAGTGTTACTTCGAACTTTAATCCGCGATCATCTTCACTCAACTGCAATGTACCTGATTTAGTACGACCAAGTACGTTATTCCAATCGTGATTAAAAAGAGCACGTATATCACCATTTTCTGAAATGGCTCTTGAGAAAGCACCTTGTGCAATTTCCTCAATAAAATAGCCACCAATATCTGTTGGAGAATTGAATACTGCAGCATAACCACCTATTACCGATTCGCCTTCTTCACCATCACGAGTATTTAAATTCGTGATATCAAATGTCCGTGTTTCCTTCTTTAATGTCATCTTCCTCACCACCTTTCAGACTATCGTCAGTTGCCTTCTTCTCACTGATTTTTGATAAATCATTTGAGATATAAATAGCTTGTGTCTCTGGAGTATTTTGTTTAGGAAAACCAAGCATTTCAGCAACATTGTCAGGTGATGTGATACCAGTACGAACAATGTTATAACCGATATTCGTTTTAGTGCTATAAGTAACAAAATCTAAAATATTAATTTTGAATTTAAGTCTCTTGTCCGAATTTTTGCCGAAAAAAAGAAGACTCAAATGGTCCTCAAGATTACGCATGATAGGTTTAACTGCTTTGTTGTGCAAATACATCATAGCCTTCTCTAAATCACTCTTAATGAGCGCTTGATATGTATCTACATTGATATTTAAATACTTTCCTAAATCTTTCTTATAAACATTTAGATATGCGAGTATCTTTTCGTCATCTATTGGTGATTCCATAGTTTCGATTTCATAACCTTTACCTAGTGGTATCATCTTCACGCTTCTACTTTCATCGATATCTTCTAGTTGATTTAATATTGCATTTATCAATTTCGATTGTGCAGCGTTTTGAGGGTTAATATTCGCATCTAGCTTTAGCAGGAAGGCTAGTAATCCACCTTTCTTATATTTCTCTGTCAAAACCTTTTCTGCGCTCATAACGCCCTCTAAAGTATTTTTACCTAGGTCGAGTAAACCATGACCTCTAAGATGATTTACGCCTATATTTTTTATATGACGAATCATGAATGATGGAATTTCAGTACCGTTGATTTTAAAATGTTCAACCAGCCTATCATCCAATTCTGTATATACGTTTTTCGCAATGTGTAATTGATCACCATCAAGCACTGGAAATACTTCACCAGATAATAGATAGGTATTTGTTAGCAACTTCAAAAACTCCGATTGAGTAAGATAATTATTTGGCTGTTTTAAAATATTAATTGCTGAAGATTCAACTTCTTCACCGTTTTTATCTAGTACGGTTATTTCAGCAAGCATTATTTGATTGCTAATATCCTGCAATAACTCGTATACATCAGAAGATTCTAGAATGTTCTCGTCATTAACATAGCGCCCGCTATATCGGAGCACGCTAGAAAAGGAATCTTCAAACCAACCACGTTTTTCTACCTGCTTATACAAGAAATTAGAGATTTTATCTCGTAATCCCAAGTGTTTCACCTCCTATCGATAGATAGAATCTAGTAATTCATCAAATTCATCTGCATCAATATCTTCCATCTGGAACATCGTCTCTTTATGAGCAACTAAAAAAGCCACAAATCCATCAATCTTTTTCTTAGATTGACGTTTTGATGGCCCTTTCATTCCGTTAATATTCGTAATAACTACCATATTCAATGCACAGTATAAAAATAGTGGATTATCAGTAATTAATCGGTGCTCATAGATTAACAATTCCGAATCATCAATCATTGCATTCATGACATTTGGATACTGATTCACTACAATGCAATCTAAACCAAGATTTTCACACTTTTCAATCAGTTTTTGTGACATTGCAGGGTCATAATTGATTTGCTGAACATCATATAAATTCATACATTCAGTTATATATTCGAGTACCATGTCCTGATCTATCATCTTACCATCACAAAGAGTAACGAATCCTCTCTCTACTAAATTAGAGTAAGGTACATTATCCTCTTTCTCTCTGAAATCAAGATTATCAGACGGTATAAAGTACATCTGTTTTACTTTAAGTAATGCTTTCCCCCCGTCCGTAAATGTTGGAAAGTTTAAGCTAACACACGTTAAGTCATTGACCTTTGATAAATCTAGACCCAGATAACACATCTCGCCTTCCAGTTCCCCAAGATCTTCTACTAAAACATGTTCAATTTGTTCTCTTTCAAAATAGTTCTCGGCTCCATTAACAAATACATTCAAATGTTTTGATAAAAACTCTGCTTTAGAATGTGCTGACTGTTGAGCTTTCTTGAATTCAATTTCTAATTGTTCCATCGTTACTGAAATACCGATGTTTGGATTAACCATTGCCCAAACTTTACGGTCTGTCCAATCGTACCCTTTATTCGGTTCAGCTATATATACAAATAGAGAATCATCGTCATCTTCTTTAAGAACGTGCTTCGCATATTTATAAACACGCATTCCTACTGATGATGAGCCTTTACCAGCTGTACTGATATTCAGCATTATAGGTTGCTCACGAGAAATTTGTGCTGACTTTAAATTGTCGTACATATCCATATTCTCTTGAGCATGAAGCTCATCGTTCAAAACAAAGTAAGGGTTTTTACCTTCAAGTCCCTTTGTATTTTTCGTAAGTACCTTAAACTTATTTTGATAAGTGATATCATCAATTGAATAACGATACATGGCTCCCGAAACAGTACCATTAATCCCTTTATAAATTTGTGTACCTTTGCTTAATGGCTTCGAGTTTTCAATTGCTTGTGCAATCGGCTCAGCAGCGTTTTGTGCTTGTTCATAGTCTGTTGCTGCACAATAACAATCTGCACCTCGTTCGCCCTCACCATACATTGCGTAAAGTAGAGCACCTGCAGCAATGATGGTTTTACCATTTTTCTTTGGCACTTGCGCATATGTTTCTCGTATCACTCGAACGCAATTGCCCTTTTCGTTTTCATGGTACCAACCATACATATTTGCAAAAATAAATATTTCCCATTCTTCTAGTTCAATTAATTCGCCAGCTAATGGACCTTTAACGTGACGTACAAAGGATTGTACAAAATCTAACATCTCATTTGCTTTATCTACATCAAACCAAATATCCTTGCGCTTTTTCCATTTCTTATATCTTTCAACACTTTTGATGATTGATGTAGGATATTTCTTTTTATTCCGCATAACTCGGTTTGCATATAAATCAGCATAATTCTTTCCTGGTTCAATCTGAATCATTTAACTTTTCGCCATTTATTCCGATGTTCTGCCAATTCATCCACTTCACCATTTTTTGAAGTATTATTGGTTGATTTTTGTACACTTTTTCCTTTGTTTGTCATTCCAAGATAATCTAATAATTTATTCTTCTTATCGTTCCAAGTTTCAACCTGTTGCGATAAGGGATGTTTCATTTCGTTGATTGCACCAGCCTTATTCTGATGCGCCTTTGTGGCTGGAAATCCAGCATCTCTCCATTTTTCAAACATGGTTTTATAAATGATAAATGCATCTAAGTAATTTTCAATTAGAGGTGTGAGCGTTTTTTGATACAGCCCTTCCTCCTGAAGCAAATTTATGATGCGATTTTGTTCTTCAACCCTTGCCTCATCTAGCATTTCAAGCTTGCGCTTTTTGGAAATCCGAGCCATTGTCACACCCCCTTTGTTTTTTTAGACTGCACAACTATTTATTTAACGCCTGTAACCGGTCTTCAGCTATTTTCAAAAAAATCATTTTTGAGAGGGGGGCATAAAATAATTTGCGAAAACTTTTTTATTTTCTTCTGAATGTTCTTCAATCATATGACACTCAGGACAAAGTAATCTTAAATTACTTTCTTCAAGCTTGAGCGTTGGGTTGTTCTTCACCTTAACGATATGATGAACCTGTGCAAGCTTACCAAAGACAAATCGTCCACATCGCTGACAACAACCTCGTTCCCTCTCGTATACTTTTTTTCTTGTGGCTTTCCAAATGCCAGAATTATAGAAAGGCTTATTGCTGGTATCATACTTAATCTTGCTAGGTTGCTTCGGCTTGTCTCGCTTGTGCTCTTCACAATACCTACCTCTCTCTAGCTTGTTTCTACATCCATTGAAATCACAGTACTTCATTTATTTTTAAACAGCGTTACATTTTCAGTTAAGGTGTAAATAGTAATTCCTAAAAAACGTATTGTTGTTACAGTCATTCCTGGTTCACTATATTTAGTTTTCTTAATCATTCGATTCACCTGTGATTCTTTCAATCACTAGTTCTCTCTTAGTCATTGATTTAGGGATATCAATTCCATGTTGCTCAGCGAAGTCTTTAAGTTCCTTTACTTGCATTGAATCGAAATCAACACCTTCAAACTTATTAACTTTAATATTCGTTATTACTGTTTTATTTTCGCCTTTTGCAAGATCTACACCAATATTAACAATTTGTTTAGATTCCGTATCCCAATACTCAGTACCAGTAGAAGTCTTTCTGAATTCTTTTAGCATTATGATATGTCCCTCCTAAAATAAACTAAAAAACGCCTTGCTATTTAATAGCAAAGCATTTGTTAGTCTACTCTTTTTCATAATCATTTAATAAATCAACTAATCGTTGTTGTAAATCTAAAATTACTTTTTCTATAACATCCTGCATCTCTTCGAATATTCCTTCAATTTCCTCAATCTTTTCTATATTTTCGGGTACTATTTTTAATCGATATTTCCTGATTACCATATTAATAGAATCTGCTAAGAAGACATTGATTTTATTAAACTTATCAATATCTGTAAATATAAAACCGTATCGAACTAATTCACCACATTGGAAAGCTATTTCATTTATATTTTTTTTGCATTCTTTATAAAGTCTATTAGTATCATCTCTTTTTTTCTCAAGATTACTATCGCTTGCTTTAAACGCTTCTGAATCTGTTAAACCTAGCTTTATAATATTGACTTTTAATTTTTCTAGTTCTAAAAACTCTTTATAATAATTGATAAAATCCAGATGAGTACTTTTAATTTTCATTACGTTCATTCTCATGTTAGTAAGTAATTGTAAAAGAGATTGTAAATTATCAATTTCAATTTCTAATTTCATTTTGTGTTTTTCTTTATTAAATTGTAGATCTAATTGTTTAGTCATTTGTAATCTTGCAATTAAATAAGCTGCTGTTGCACCAGCAATTCCACCAAATAAGCTTAATATTCCACTGAAAATAGTGGCTTGGTTAACAGAATCTTTAAATAGAATTTTATAAATTGCTAATAGTATTAATGCAAATGCTAAAAAACCCACCAATACTCCTAAAATTACAATAAATATATTCTCTAATTTATTTTTCACGAAATTATCACCCTGTAACATATTATCAAATATCCCTTTAGATAACATCACAAATTTAGAAACCAAAGCTACAGACTGCCGTGTCTATGCCTGTAGCCCGATTTCAAGGAGGAGTTTTCATGAGTGTAAGATTTTACCCTTACACTTATAATGGGCAATCGAACGATGATGACCTCCGAGTGTAACATATCTAATATTCTGTTACGTTTAAAAAATCGCTATAAATGGCTCTATATCAATAACCTTAAAAAAATTTATATTTGAGTGTAACTAATACTTTTTTTAATAGCTACTCAATCACATGGAAAAAGCTATGAATATGCTCTGTTAAGCTATTTACGGCATAAAAAAAGAACCCCTTAATAGAGGTTCGACATATTCGCATCTAGTTGGTCCTGTACAATGCCTATGTAACGTAGTGTTGTAGCTTCTTCCGCATGATTGAATAACACCATTAGATCACCGACTGAATTAAATTTTTTATAATAATGATAACCGAAAGTTTTACGCATGCTATGGGTACCAATTTTTTCACGATAGCCAATTTCTTGTGCAGCTTTATTAATATTGGCCCATGCTGTCTTGCGGGAAATTGCTCGTTGCTTTCCTGTTTTTGTTCTTTGCCTTGATATAATTAAAAACTCTTTGTCTTTTTTACCCTTTATGAATTCTTCTAATTCTTTACGAAGTTTTGGCGGAATAATCACGCGCTTATATTTTTGTGTCTTTTGCTCAAATATTTTTAAATGCGTTTGCTTTCGCACGTCTTTAACTCGTAAATTTAATATATCTGAAATTCTAATCCCTATATGAATACCTATCATCCACATGATGTAGTCACGTTGATTATGATCTTTTAAATACTGCGTTAGCTCCTCTAGTTGCTCCTTATCTCGAATTGGTTCTACAAATCTCATACAATCACCCAACCTTCCGCGATGATTTTTGACTTACAGCGTTTTAAAATACTTTGTACTGTGCTTTTTGGTATAGACATGATTTCCGCAATTTGACGATGACTAAATTCATTTGCAGCAAGATTGAATACTTCTCTTTCTTTAGCATCTAACACTTTTGATATTTCTTTGGCCAACAATTCTTTTACTTCTTCTTCGTCTTCATTGACCTCATGTTCATATGGCATTTGTTGAAGTTTATCACTATTCATAGTCAACACCTCGTTACTCACAGGGATATCTCTTTCATAAGCTGCACGTCTATTTATCGACCGCCCTCTGAATCTTCCTGATGCCATAACTTCAATCGAATATGATAGGCTACTAATCATTTTTCTGATAGTAGCTAAATCTTCATTCACTTTTGCAATTTCTTCTTCATCAATCATCTCATCTTTTAACTCTAACAAAGCTTTATACATTTTTTTAGTATGTTTACGTGTAGCGATATACTCATTAATCAACTCTTTCATTTTGTTTCCTCCCGATAATCAAAATAAAAAGAGCGCTAAATAAGCACAGAAAGAGTTCTGCGATTATCTAGCGCTCCCGGTTGTTCCAGTAAGCACGAATATATTTGTTACACTTATAATACCACATTTAGATTTTTTTACTATATTTGTAGTCTACATGAGTAACTTTACCGTGTTGCCAACAAATCTCCTGTTTTCCATAACCAGCAGGTGGTTGTTCTACAGGAATTAATTTCCCACCGGATACTATGTACACCCCGTTCTCCATTAAACTTACTTCTGCTTTTAAATCTACTTGTTTATTCAAAATATGTTTCCTCCTATGCTATAATTAATTGACTAGATTAATTGGGCATTGGAGGAAACTCTGATGCTTTTTTATATGGCTTCAATCCCATTCGCCAAAAAACGTTCTATGCAATCTAATGCAGCCTTTATAGATGTGAACGGTTCCTCAAATTCTTTAGTTTTAACAGTGATAAACCGTCCCATATATTCCACTTCACAAGAAGATGTTCTTATTGTTTCACCTTCTGATAATTGATATATACTTCTTTTAATAAATTCAATATCATTCAACTCTCTAATCACGTTAAAAAGTGATATTTGTTCTACCTGTTCCATATACACATCCTCCTCTTTTACTGCAGAAAATCTACGTTATGCGTCATTACAAATTAGACATATCATCTTTTAGGAACTCGTTTTCTTCCCAAGTCGTTCCATCACCTTCTGCGTCTTCATAATCGGTTACAGTCCCTTTTGTTCCTTCTGGACACCATTTATCACAAGTACCATCACAATCTACCGTATTGTTATATTCACCAGTTACGAAACAACCGAAAGCATAATGACTGCATGTCCAACAAATTTTTTCATCCATTAAAAGTCCTCCTTCGTTTCATGAATCGGATTATGCTTTAACTTTTTTCAAACTGGATGTGTATTTTACCTCGTAGTCGATTTCAACAACAAATTCCGTATCACAGACATTACAAGTCATTTCATGTTCCCCATCTTCATACATATCATCGCTTGAACATTCTGAAGCACATACTGGACAGATAATTTTACTTTCACGGAAGCAATCCCATTCATTATGACCATTTTCCTCTGCTATCCGTAACGCTTCTTGTTTACGTTTTTCATGTTCTCTTTCATGACAAGGTTTGCATTGAAATCCGTCTGGATGTCCCCACGGTATTTCAGTAAGTTCTTTTCTATGAGTCCCACACGTAATGCAACGATCATGTTCATCACATACGATATATGACCAAGATTCACCGTTTTCTAAGCATTTATTACATCCACAAACCCAGTACCATCCATCATCGAATCTTTCAGCGTATAACCCCTTAGTAGGTGGATTTAATGATATTTCAGGTAATTCAGTATTCGTTGACCCCTCATTCCAGATGTTTCTATGACCAGAGCGAATTCGTTTCGTCCATTCTTTAGGTACCTCTGGAATATAAATCTTAGTGTTTTTTAAACTCATGTTTTTCTCTCCTTTATGTCACAATATCCTTCTTTTATTAATTAAAATTAATATCTCATTTTCCGTTAATCTCCTCTAAAGAAACACCTAAATATAAGACTGTTTCTATTAGTCCGTCGGTTTTACCGTCATAGTATCTTGCTTGAGCACTGTTAAACCCAAATTCATTACATGCTCCTCTAAACTTTTCTTTTAATACATTTCTTTCGTGTTTTAAAAATGCTAATTGTTCATCTGTTAAATGATGAGTTTTCATTTTCGTTTCCTCCTTCGCATTTTAGCCTCAGTTTTTCAGTTCGCTATTGTTGATCTTGTTACACCTATATTCTTCTTCCATATGTTGAGTTCACGTATTGGAATATCTGCTAAGTTACTAATTTCAATATCGTTATACCCACGATATACAAGATTTTTATAGATTGTGGGTGTAATTCCTTTATCTTTTGAAGATTGGACTACTGAATCTAATTCTTTTGAAATACTTTCAAGCTCTGTGCCTATTACTTGTAGCCGTTGTAACACTGGGCAATCTTTACAATTAGCAAAAACATTTTTTCCGTTATGCACACAACCTTGGCAATTATTTTCATGCAGTGCTGTCTGTTTAAAAATTAGCTGCGCACGTCTTTTTCTTGCCTTCTTTCTTGTTAACATGCAATTTCCCCCTTAATAGATTTATTTCGATTATCATTCATTTCATCCACTGCTTTTATTGCGTAATCTACAACGTCCGAGCGACTTAAACCTGTGATCTGCATTAAATGACCTAGATACATTTCAAAACGTTCTTCACGTTCCTTTGTGATACCTAGTGAGTTACATTGGCCAACTACTATAACTAGCTGATCAAGGACATATTTAAGATTCTTTGTTTCGCTCATTTTCAATTTCCTCCAATGTTTTTAAGACTTCTAACTTTAAGTTCTCTAAATCTTGCTTTACAGCTAATAAGTCATTCATTTTATGAACCCCTTCTTAAAGCGTAATTTAACTTAACTTTTATTGGCTCACCATACTTTTTAAACATTTCATCACGTTCAATTTGATGATGTATTCTGCAATGCACCCTAGATATAAATGTTCCTTTATGATCGCAATCAGGATGTGGACATTTAACAATTGCAATCCCATTTCCCGATGCAAATTGTGTCATTTGAGATGTCTGCATGGTTTATACCTCCTGGGTTAAATCGAATGCAACAATTCGTTTATCTCGAATATTATCGAATTTGATTACTGCAATATTTTTAAAACTCCTAGATATTAGCTTTTTATCATACATGTCTTCCATTTGCTTGCGTGATAAGTTTGATGTAATGATTGTTGATTTGTTTTGTCTGGCTTCAAATATTGCAGTAAGGACTTCTAAAGTGAAGTTTGTTGCGGTCTTTCTTGTATCGATTGCTCCAGTTTCAGCGCCTAAATCGTCAAGGCATAAGAAATCTACTCTGGATAACATGTCCACAAAATAGAGCTGAGTGTATTTGCTCTCTTTATTGTCAAATGAATCTCGAATTTTCGTCATCATCTCTCGAACACTAATGAAAACACACTCAACATCCATTTTTTCATTGAGGTTCCGTAATATGGACATTGCTAAATGAGATTTTCCAACCCCTGTATCTCCTTGCAAAAGTGTGGTAAATACTTTTGCACCCTTGTAATGTTTAAAGGCTTGTATCGCTAAATCTTTGTTCTTCACTTCTTCCTCAGATTCAGCAAAAAACTTTCCAAATGATGCATTACGAAGTGTTTCATCGGCAAATATACTTTTGTAATACAATGTATTTTTCTTTTTCTTAGATTCCTGAGCTAGAATCTGGTCGCTCATGGATTTCGCAAATGCGGCATTCTCTTTTGCTAATTCACATGCAGGGCAAATTTCTACTCCTTCGATAATCATCATTCCAACTGGTTTAGCATGATTCGAACAAATATTAGAAGTTAATGCCATCTCTATACTCTTTGGTAGAGCTTGACTGATTGCTTTCATATCCTCGCACCCTTTCATTTAAGTAGCCTTCGAATTTTGAAGCTTGGAATAGTGTTGAAGGTCGTAAATATTGATTAAAATGTGGATCTTGTAACCATGTGATTATTTTTTTATCAATGACAGTTTTAAAGTCTTCGGTTTTAAATCCTTCATCAAACCTTGCTTTAATCAAGGTCCGTGTTGCCTTTGATGAGCTTTTATAATTTGTTCCTGCCTTTTGATTTAGATAATCTATTATTTCATCGTAAGGAAGAGATGAACCAGCAGCCTTAGCTGCGCTTTTCTTTACTTCTTCTTTTTCTTCTTTTTCTTCTTTTTCTTCTTCTTTTTCTTTTTCTTTTTCTTGTACACTTGTCGTTAGCGTATCGTTATACGTATCGTGGTACGAATCGAATAATTTCTTTATACTATCGTTTGTCACTCCATTACCAACCCATGTAATTAATGAAGTATCCTTAACATGTTTTAATTCTGAAATAACACAATCCAAGACAGGTTTACCACCGCGAGTAAGGTTGTATCTTCCCCAGTTTTTTATTGCTATCTCACGTGTTTCAGTGCTGTATTTGATCAATTTATGATGTTCTATGAACCTTTGCATTAAAGCGTTTATTGACTCATTTGAATACCCCAAATCAAATGCCATTTGCTTTTTTGTAATCTGATATATTCCTATTTGAGATGTCTTTTCATTAGTTAATAAATAAAGAAAAAAGTATTTATCTTCTGGAGTTAATTCCTCCACTACTTTTGGGTCGTTCCAAAAACTTGTATGAATCAATCTAAATTTAGCCAATTTATTTCCTCCTCCGAAAAACTATTTTATTAATTCTGAGATGTATGTAAAAACCATTGTAGTTAAATCAAAGCTGCATATTTGTATTTTGCTTTCTTTGCTTTTCGTAAAGTACATAAGCTTTTAATTGAATCTGTCATTTCTTCGGTAGCAATTTGTGCGGCAGCTAAATTTCCACGATGTACATGCATATCGACTTCTTTTAATAAATCCTCGATAGTATCAACGAGTTTATTTGCACCTTCAATGTCTTCTGGCAAAAACTTTTCTTCCAACATGACTAGTCCTCCTTCAAAAAACCCTGTGAGATTAAATATCTATAATGGTCCATCCATAGACCTCGATAACTAATGCCGGTTTCCATACAAACTACTGCTATAAACTGTGAGATTGCAGTTTCAGCTTCTACAAGTTCTTCAAGTGCTTCATGCACCTCTTGCAACTCGAATGGTTGTAGATTACTTAATGGCTTTGATAAACCAGTTTCTTTAAGCCTAGAAAAAGCTTCTTCTAGTTCTTCTAGCGTTTTCTCTTTAATTGCACTTCTGTGTAGGTCTGCATTTGGTCCATCTAACCATACTGGGCCAGTGCCTGTATATTCGTTTTGTACAGTCATCGCAAAGCATGGATCATCGTATTTTTTACTATATTTATTTGCAACATCCACGTTCACTTTGTCCTTACCTGTTTCATAACGTGAGATTGTTTCTCTTGCGACATGCATTTCACCAGCCGTTTTTTGTTGTGTTTGGTTACCTCTTAAATCCTTCATCAAATCCCTCACATTTTTCATAAAACCCCTCCTATATGAATCACATTATTCAGTTTTATATACATGAACTCTACCAACGTAGTTAATTAATCTTGTTAAAATAAATAATAGAAGTTAATTAGTTGGTTGTTTTTTTAGCCAGTCCACAAGAAATTCTTGTGTTTCTTTGGCTGGAAACAACCATTTTTGACCAACCTTGTATTTAGGGAAAGCTTGATCATAAAAGAATTTTTCAAGTATGAATGATTTGCTCATACAAGTTTGATTTAGCAATTCTTTAAAGTCCCAAAATGTTTTAGCGTATGTGATTTCATTTATTGCTTTATTTAGTGCCACTTTATAGTCTTGTTCCAGTTGTTCTGAATCGATTTTTACATTTAACATTGCAGTACCCCCTACACAACTACCAATTGTTTTTTGGGTACGTAATGTTCGATGTATGAAATTGCAGACTGTAAATCCTTACGTCGCACATCTTTATAACTAGATACACCAAAACGGTCTTTTATTTCTCTGTAAAGCTCTTTAAAGAGCTTTGGGCGATATTGAGCATGGTTTTCTATTTCATATACTCGAGAAGCAACTGCTTTTTGTAAACTGCGTTGTTCGCCATGAGTTAAAGTAATCTGTTCGTCAATTTTTTCATTGATCAACTGAATTTGTTGTTTAATATTTTGAGTATCTAGTTCAAGTTGATTTGTAATCTGAATCACATTTTCTAAATTTTTAACTTGTTTAATGGTGTAATAATCATCGACAAGTAATGAATACGCCTGCCATGCCTTGATATTATTTAATGATTTTGCATGAAGCCATGCACCTTGTTCTGTCCAGAGATATAAAGTAGAGACGTATTTAAGGCTGTCGTCATTTTGACGTTCAGCTTTAAAAGCTTTTAATTCTTCTCCTGTTAAAGAAAAATAATGTTTTCCTTCCTGGTATCTATCGATATTGCGTTGGAAATTACGAAGCAATTGCTTCGCTTCAACTTCAAATGCTGCTGAAACTTGAGCAGTTGTTAAAGTTCGTTGACCCTTACGCTCAATAACTTGTAAATCCATAGGTAAGCCTCCATTTTGTTGTTTTTTATAGTTAACCACAACTTTTTGTTGTGTTTTCACTTAAAAAAATTTTATTTGGCATTACTTGAAAGAGTGAGCATATTGCTAAAGCAACTGTTAAAGATGGTGTTCTAGTGCCCTGTTCAATCATACCGTAATAACTTTCAGTGATAGTTAAATCGAAATCAGCTTCTAATTTTTTAACTACATCTTTCTGTAACCAGCTATTAGATTTTCTAAGATGCACTAACTCAGTTCTTCTGATGTGTTCCAATTTAACACCTCCCAACTTTTTGTTGCATTTAATATAACCCAACATAAAGTTGTTTGTCAACGGTTTTACTAGATTTTTTGTTGTTTTTATTAGTTTGTATACTAAAAACCCAACAAACAGTTGTATAATTAGATAAAATACAAGGTGAAGAGGTGAATTGAATGTCAATAATTGCAGGCAGATTGAAGGAATTAAGGAAAGAAGCTAAGTTGACACAAGCAGATGTTGCAAAAATACTCGACATATCAGAAAGTGCTTATGGTTATTATGAACAAGGAAGAAATGAAATTTCACTTTCGAACTTAAATAAATTATCTAAAAGATATAACGTTAGCGTTGCCTATATTTTAGGTGAAAGTAATCGCAAAGAAACAAATGCATCCAAAGATGAAAAAGACATTATTAAAAGAATGGCAGCTATTAAACGCGACTTAGAAAGTGCTGAAGGTCTAGCTTTTAATGGTGAACCAATGTCTGATGAAGCTAAAGAATCCCTCCTAGAAGCAATGGAGTATGCTGTTAGAACTACACAAAAAATAAATAAAAAATACGTTCCTAAAAAATATAGAGATAGAGATGAATAGTAACGAGGGGTTATTAAATGGGATGGATAAAACTACGTATAGAACAGCTACGAAAAAAACATAATACGGTTGATCCATATGAATTAGCTTCGTTGCTAAATATTATGGTAATACCATTCAACTTACACGAAGAAATAAATGGTTTCTATCAATATAATCGTCGCAATAAGTATATTTTTATAAATTCTAATATTGATGATGATTTAAAACGTGTTGTTTGTGCACACGAACTTGGTCATGCGCTACTGCATACACGATCGAACACTCATTTTTTACGCAATAATACATTTCTTTCAGTTGATAAAATTGAAATTGAGGCAAATACATTTGCTGCTGAATTACTATTAAGTGATGATGATTTAAGAGAGAATACTCATTTATCTTTACAACAAATAGCGTCTTTACACAATGTTCCAGTAGAATTGGTTAAACTGAAATGTAAAGACCTATTTTTATAGCATTTAATAGAACGTACATTCTATAAAGGAGTGGTTTTATGGCATCATTCAGAAAAAGAAATGGATTGTGGGAATATCGAATAAGTTTTAAAGATGAATTAGGCAAGTATAAAGTTAAATCTAAAGGAGGTTTTTCTACAAAAAAAGAAGCTGAGCTAGAAGCTCGAAAAAAAGAGTTGGAACAAGAATCCACCAATACAGTTAAAGAATCAAAAATAGCTGATTTCATGACAGAATGGTTTGAATTATATATAAAAGATAAAAGAAAGCCAAACACTCAGCGAACTTATTGGTTTTCAATTAAAAATCATCTAATCCCTAATATCGGGCAAATAAAAGTGTCAGAATTAAAGCCATTACCCTATCAACGCTTTATTGATTCACTTTTGGAAAATGGATTAAGTACAGAAAGTGCAAAAAGAGTTCATACACCGATTAGATTAGCTTATCAACAAGCAATTATAAATGGGTATATGGATCATAACCCTACTGCTTATGTAAAAATCAAAAAGAAAGAAATAAAAAAATTAAAATATTTAAACCCTTCTTACGTTCCTGAAGTTTTAGAATTCATTTATAAACGTAGTTATGATCAAGGAATTTATTTTGAGTGTTTATTTGAAAGTGGCATGAGAAAAGGAGAATGTAGTGCATTAGAATTTAATGATATTAATTGGAAGGAACGAACTTTGAAAATTGATGAAACATACGATTATCAAGCTACAAAAAATGAACAAAAAATAAATAGTGTAAAAACTGAAACATCTTCGAGAACTATTTTAATGCGTGAAGAATTTATGAAAAAGTTAAGAATTTATACAAAATATAAAATGGAGAAAAGATCTTTAATAGGCTCGTTGTATAATCACGATCAAAATTTTGTTTTTGGTAGAGATGATGGAACAGCCTTTCCAAAATCTACATTGTACAATACCTTTTCTAAGGCTTTAGAGTATATTGAACATGAACATCTACCAATTCATTCAACAAGACATACTCATGCAGTTATGATGTTAGAAGCTGGCGCAAGCATGAAAGAATTACAAGATAGATTAGGACATGCCTCGATGCAAGTAACTTCAGATACGTATTCACATGTAACTAAAAAAATGGAAACTAGAGCCGTGGAATTATTTGATTCATACATGAACAAGCGAAAATAATTTTGGTCTAATTTTGGTCTATTAAATATTACCGTTTTGGTCCGTCAAAAATAGCGCACAAAAAAACAACCCCAATTGCTTGGGGCTGTTGAGTTTATCGACTTAGTACATTTTCATGTATTGGTCACGTTCCCATTGGTGTACTTGTGTACGGAACATGTCAAATTCGATTTCTTTTGCTTCACGGAAGTTTGCATAGATATGTGAACCAAGTGCATCTTGGATTACTTTATCTTCTGCTAGAGCTGCAAGTGCATCATTTAGGTTAGCTGGTAAGTTACCGATTCCTGCTTCAGCACGTTCTTCAGCATTCATCACATAAATGTTACGATCTACTGCTGGAGGTGGTGTAAGTTGTTGTTCGATACCATTTAAACCAGATTCTAAGATAACTGCCATAGCTAAGTATGGGTTAGCAGCTGGGTCAACTGAGCGTACTTCGATACGAGTAGATAGACCACGAGAAGCTGGGATACGAATTAATGGTGAACGGTTTTGAGCTGACCATGCAATGTAGCAAGGTGCTTCATAACCTGGTACTAAACGTTTAAATGAGTTTACAGTTGGGTTAGTTACTGCAGTGAAACCTTTAACGTGTTTTAATACACCTGCCATGAATTGATAAGCAGTTTCGCTTAATTGTAAATCTGCTGATTCATCATAGAATGCATTTTCTTTACCTTTGAATAATGAAACGTTACAGTGCATACCTGAACCATTTACACCGAATAATGGTTTTGGCATGAATGTTGCGTGTAAACCATGTTTACGGGCAATCGTTTTTACAACCAATTTGAATGTTTGAATGTTATCACAAGCAGTAATTGCATCCGCATATTTGAAGTCAATTTCATGTTGACCTGGAGCTACTTCATGGTGAGATGCTTCAATTTCAAAGCCCATTTCTTCAAGTTCAAGCACGATATCACGACGGCAGTTTTCACCAAGATCTGTTGGAGCTAAATCAAAGTAACCACCGTGGTCATTTAACTCAAGAGTTGGTTCGCCTTTTTCATCTAATTTAAATAAGAAGAATTCAGGTTCAGGTCCTAAGTTGAAGCTTGTGTAGCCCATTTTTTTTGCACGGTCTAAGATGCGACGTAAATTGTTACGTGGGTCCCCTTCAAAAGGAGTTCCATCAGCTTTGTATACATCACAGATGAAACGGCATACAGTACCTTTGCCTGTTGTCCATGGGAATACAATAAAAGTATCTAAGTCTGGATATAAGTACATATCAGATTCTTCAATACGTACGAAACCTTCGATTGAAGAACCATCAAACATCATTTTATTATCAAGTGCTTTTTCTAATTGGCTTACTGGAATTTCAACGTTTTTGATGGTACCTAGGATATCTGTGAATTGTAAACGAATAAATTTAACTTCTTTTTCTTCTACAAGTTTACGAATATCGTCTTTTGTGTATTTTCCCACACTAATCACTCTCCTATAAATATGCAATAAAATTTTTATAATACTCGGCTCTTATGAAAAGAATCGAGATAAATCACCTTGACGAATTGAGGATTTCTGCATTCTCTGTGCTTGTTGCATTTCTTCTCTTAGAATACGTCTTAAATCATCATCTGTAATATCAGTTTTAGATTGCTTTGCCAATACTGGCTCATTCTTCATCGCGAAGACTTTCTTGATGCCTGCCATGTTAATGCCTTGATCTAGCAAATCTTTAATTTCTAGTAAAACATCGACATCATTCAATGAAAACATCCGGCGATTGCCTTCCGTTCTTGCAGGTGTGATTAGGTCATGTTCTTCGTAATAACGAATTTGGCGAGCGGTTAAATCAGTTAGCTGCATGACTATACTAATCGGTAGTAAAGGCATGGTCTTACGTATTTCCTTACTCATTTCCCTTCACCTTACCTTTCACAAGATTTATAATACATGATGTTATGTTTCTTGTCAATACGATGTTAGGATTTCTCACATTTATTTTTAACTATAATAAAAGCCCGTCAACATTGAGTTAACGAGCAAATTTAAATGCTGAAACGGCTCATCCAGACCTGAAATCGCAAATGCTTTCGAATCGATTTCTTTGACCGAGAAATATTTCAAATAAGATAGCCTACGATTGGCGACATCGTGTGGCAACGGCTATCAGGTACGCATCCTCGAGGGTCTAGCCGCTGAACGCACCCGACAAGAAAATGTTTTTCACGCGAAGAGGTGCTTTTTGCCTCACATCAGGAAGGGTATTTGACCTCGATGGCTAGTGAGTGAAGCCAGAGTATTCTAAATCAGCTTTGTAAATTTTGAACAGCATTTAATATGGCATACTTTACATGTTCATATGTTAAGCCACCTTGTACGTAAGCAGTGTAAGGTGGACGAATAGGGCCATCAGCAGATAGCTCAATACTTGCACCTTGTACAAATGTACCTGCAGCCATAATCACATCATCTTCGTAACCTGGCATTGGTGCCGGTTCTGGAGCAAAATGTGCATTGACTGGCGAGTTTGCTTGAATAGATTGACAGAACTGAATCATTTGTTCTGCTGTTTTAAATGATACAGCTTGGATCAAGTCTGTACGTTTCGCATCATAACGAGGGGAAGGCGTCATTCCAATTTCTTCTAGAATAGCTGCTGTGAAGATGGCACCTTTTAAAGCTTGTGCCACAACATGTGGCGATAAGAAAAATCCTTGATACATATCCGGAAGTGCATTTAAGGAAGGGCCTGCTTCTGCACCGATACCAGGAGATGTCATGCGATATGCACATTGCTCAACATATTTAGCTTTACCAGCTATATAGCCACCTACTTTTGCAAGGCCACCACCAGGATTCTTAATTAAAGATCCTGCCATTAAATCAGCACCAAGTTCTGTTGGTTCAACTGCATCTACGAATTCACCATAACAATTATCTACGAAAATAATTGCATCTTCTTTAATAGTACGGATTTTTTTGATCATGTGAGCGATTTGTTCTATTGTAAATGAAGGTCTTGTTGCATAACCTTTTGAACGTTGAATGGCAATTACTTTCGTTTTATTTGATACTACCTTTTTGACAGTTTCCCAGTCAATATCTTGGTCATCTATTAAGTCAACATGTCGATAACTAATGTTGAAGTCTTTTAATGAGCCTGTATCTTTGTCTCCTCCGTCTACGATAGATTGTAATGTATCGTAAGGTTTACCTGTCACATAGATTAGTTCATCTCCTGGGCGCAAAACACCGAAAAGACTAATCGTAATCGCATGTGTACCAGAAATAATTTGTGGACGTACTATTGCTGCTTCTGCACCAAATGTTTTGGCATATACACGTTCTAAATTATCACGACCTTCGTCATCATAGCCGTAACCAGTTGAAGGATAAAAGTGACTTTCACTAACATTATTATTGCGAAAAGCAGAAAGCACTTTTTGTTGGTTATAAAAAGCCATTTCATCAGCTTGATTCAAATAAGGTTTCACTTTTTCCTCTATTTTTTTTGATAAGGCCAAAGTTTCTTCTGTTAAATTGGACATATATGCCATCTATATCGACTCCATTTCTAAATTAAGTCCTATTTAATCTTATCAATTCTTTCTAATTCGTCAACTATTCGTCTCTATTCAACAATTTAAGTCCAGTCTTTTATTAAAATACAGATTTAATCTCTTCTATTCAGAATTACTATAGATTTCTTCAAAAATAGACCAAACAAAAAGACGATTCACTCGAATAGTGATCGTCATTTTGCATACCAGAATTAGAATTCTAATTCCCCTTCCCAAGAACTCATGCCGCCTTCCATGTTTGTTACATCGTAGCCTAGTCCATCTAAATAAGAGCATGCACTAAAACTACGACCTCCAGCATGGCATACGAATATATATGATGTGTTTTGATCTAATTCAGCCATTCGTTCAGGAATTTGACCTAAAGGAATGTGAATTGCACCAGGAATAATACCATTGGCTACTTCCTCATCTTCACGAACATCAACAATATGTAAATCTTCGTTTGCATCTAGTTTTTCTAATACTTCTTCAGGGGTAATTGTTTTCATTCATTAATCCTCCATTTTCAATCTATCTATAGTATATATGGGGATTTGCAATTGGGCTACTTTTTTAAATGAATCTCCTCCGTGTATAATAAAAAGCCATTCTATAACAAATTTAGTTACGAAACGGCTTCTCATGATCAAAAATCTATAATGCTTTTAAAAAAGATATAGCGAATTACTCAACTTCTTGTTGTAAATCTACAGACTTTGATGGAGAAAATGTTGATATCGCATGTTTGTAAATCAAATGTTGTTTGCCATCTACTTCAAGTAATACAGTAAAATTATCGTAGGAACGAATTGTTCCTTTTAACTGAAAGCCATTTAATAAGAAGACGGTAACGAAAATACCGTTTTTACGTAATTGGTTTAAATACGTATCTTGTAAATTCATTGATTTCATGAAGATCCCCCTTAACCTCTGTAATAGTATTGTATATTCGCCTTTTCTAGTGAATTTCCTTTATTTTTGTAAAATATTATCAATTATTTTTATTGTGCCCAATTGTACATCATACCAATCAATATCCATCTTATTTCTGAAATAAGTAAGTTGACGTTTGGCATAACGACGTGAATTTTGTTTTAATTGATCGATTGCTTCATCTAAAGATACTCGCCCATCCAAATATGCATAAATCTCTTTATAGCCGATTGCTTTAATTGATTGCACATCTCGAATCCCTCTATTGTAAAGACCTTTCACTTCCTCTAATAGTCCTTTTTCCATCATCATATCGACTCGCTGATTGATCCGACTGTATAACTGTTCTCTCTCCATATTTAGTCCGACTATTCGATGCTTATAGAGTGGGGTATTGCCTAGATGCTGTTCCACATCTGATCTTTGAATATCACTGTGTTCAGCCATTTCTAACGCGCGAATAACACGTCTTGTGTTATTTGGATGAATTTCTGCTGCTGTTTTTGGGTCAACTGCTGCTAGTTTTGCATGCATTGCTTCAGGACCGACTTCTGCTAATTCTTGGTAATATACTTGACGTACAGTATCATCAATTTTCTCTTCTGTAAAACGAAAATCAAATAGCACCGCTTGAATATAAAGTCCAGTTCCACCAATGATTATTGGAAATTTCCCTTTTGCTCGAATTTCGTCAATTTTGGCACGGACTAGTTTTTGATAATCTGCAACAGAAAAGGAATCAGTAGGTTCTTTTATATCTAGTAAGTGATGTGGAATTCCTTCCATTTCTTCAGGTGTTATTTTCGCAGTTCCGATATTTAACTCTTTATAAACTTGCATAGAATCCCCATTAATAATTTCACCATCGATCGCCTTTGCTAGCTCGATACTTAGCGCTGTTTTACCAACAGCTGTTGGACCAACTATTGCAATAACATCTAATTCTTGTTGTAACATTCTTTTTTCTCCAACCATTGTATTATCGTTTGAAACACTTGCTCTTTATTGGTTTCGTTTAAAATTTCATGTCGCATACCTTCAAAAAGTTGTACGGTAACATCATGTAAACCGCATTTTTGCATTTGCTTCGCTACACGCCATATCCCTTTTGTAAAACCACCTACTGGATCATCAGAGCCACTAATAAGTAGTATAGGTATATCATTCCGAATTCGTCGTACTTCATGTCGTTTTGACAATGTAATAATGCCTTGCAAAAAATCAACATAAAATTGATTTGAAGAGATAAAACCACAGTCTTCATCTGCTATATATTTTTCTACTTCTTTAGCATCTGTACATAACCAATCAAACTTCGTTTCCGGGTTTTGAATCGCATGATTGAAATTACCAAAAGAAAGCTTATCCATAACGCTACTTTCTTCAGCTTTCCCTCTAACTTTTGCTAAATATTTTGCGAGATTTACACCAGCATAATGCTCAATGCCGACAGCTCCTGATCCACAGTAAATCGCTTTATCCAGTTCCTCGCTAAATAATTCTGTGTATCTTCTCGCGATAAACGAGCCCATACTATGTCCAAATAAAATCATAGGTGGTAGATTCCGATTTTGTCGTACTGCATTTGTCACAGTCTTAACATCTTCAACTACTTTTTCAAAACCATTTTGTTCACTAAAGAATCCTTTTGTCGCTTGATTTAGTTTTGCAGTTCTACCATGACCACGATGATCATGCATTGAAACTAAATACCCTGCATTTGTTAAAATTTCAGCGAATGGAACATATCGTTCATGATGCTCAGCCATACCATGTAGAATGTGAATATGACCCTTCACTGGTGTTAATGGTTCATACACAGAAACCGCTAGATGATGATGATCCCTTGAAGTAACTGTCATTTGTTCTTTATTCATATAATTCCTCGCTAGCAAAATGGGATGCGTCATATAAAAACTCTTCTAGTTCTTTATGATATTGTTGCTCTTCGCCAGGTGAGTAATGTAAATATTTACTCATTATTCTAGTAACTGATTGTTTATATTTTTTCACACTACCTATATTAAAGAACATTCTAGAAGAACGACGAACAAAGAAATCTACTGGTGTATAAGCCATTTCATATTGAATTGAATAGATCAACTGTGCATGTAAATCTAGAGGTAATTGTTGTTCCCCTTCTTGCACATCTAAGGTGTGAATAATACGAAATAGATCATCAATATTTGTACCATAACAACGTACTAAGTGATAGGCTTCATCAAAAGTTAAACCATAACGCGTACCTTCTTGTGCTTTGTAATGTGTATATGCATCAAAGTTTTGGGAATTAATACCCTTGGCTCCGGATAGAGATAATTCGGCAGTAACACATGGTCCTGCTTTTTTAAATTGTTTGCGTGAAACAATTTTATCGACAATTTTTTCTGCCATTTTACGATAACCTGTTAACTTCCCGCCGGCAATCGTCAACAGACCTGTAGAAGATTCCCATACTTCATCTTTTCTAGAAATTTCAGATGGATCTTTTCCTTCTTCATAAATAAGAGGTCGTACACCTGCCCAACATGATTCTACGTCATTTAAAGAAACATCAATTTCTGGGAACATATAATGAATCGTTTCTAGTAAATAATCTATATCATCTTCTGTAGCTACAGGTTTAATGGGATTATCGTCAAAAAAAGTATCCGTTGTTCCTACATATATTTTCTGATCGCGAGGTATTGCGAATACCATTCGACCATCTGGAGTATCAAAATAAACCGATTGCTGTAACGGGAATCTTGATTGATCAATAACAATATGAACACCTTTTGTTAATCTCAGTTTCTTATTGTTGTCGATTTTATCTTTTTGACGCATAATATCAACCCACGGCCCCGTAGCATTGACAACGGTATTTGCTTGCAATGTCCATGTTTTTTGAGAAACTTGGTCATGTACTCTAGCACCAACTACTTTTTTACCATCATAAACAAAATCTTCTACCTTCGCATAATTTAAACATACAGCTCCTAGCTCAACCGCTTTTTTTAATATTTCGATTGTTAAACGAGCATCATCTGTACGATATTCAACATAATAGCCTCCACCTTTAAGGCCGTCTTGTTTTAATAATGGTTCTTTTGCTAACGTTTCTTTTGGTTTTAGCATGGAACGTCTTTCTGATTTTCTAACGGCCGCTAATCGATCGTACATTTTCAAACCAAGAGATGTTGTTAAAGGTCCAAATGTACCTCCTTTATAGAAAGGTAATAACATCCATTGAGGTGTTGTAATATGAACGCCGTTTTCATAAACAATTTCTCTTTCTTTACCCGTCTCCTTAACTACATCAACTTGCAATTGCTTTAAGTAACGTAAACCACCATGCACTAATTTTGTGGAACGACTTGAAGTTCCCGCAGCAAAGTCTTGCATTTCAACTAATGCTACAGACAATCCTCGAGATATAGCATCTAACGCAATACCAGCACCAGTTATACCTCCACCTACAACTAAAACATCGAATGAATAGTTGTTTAATACGTCAATAATTTGATCTCTTTTTGCAGCTGAAAACACGTAAGACTCCTCCTCTGACATCCATGCATTACATTACTCGTTTAAACATTTTCTCAATTTCATATGTTCTAAAGTGAACAATTACAGGTCTACCATGTGGACAAGTAAAGGGATTAACTCTTATTTTCAAATCTTGTAATAGTCTCTCCATTTGTGGTTTATCCAAATAGTGATTGGCTTTAATGGATCGTTTACAGCTCATCATAATAGCTGCCGCTTCGCGTAATTTCTTTATATCTGTTTTACGCTCTTTTAAAACTTGTTCGATTAATTCTTCAATAATTTCTGATTCAAAGTCTTTTGGGAACCAGGTTGGATGCTCTCGTACTACAAATGAGTTTTGACCAAATTCCTCAAGATAAACCCCTACTTCTTCTAAAGCTATCGCATTTTCACGTAATGTTAATGCTTCATCAGCTGAGTAATGGAAAGTTAGTGGTAATAATAGGGATTGGCGCTCATCTGAATTAACTTCTCCAACCTTATCTTTAAAATATTCATATTTAATACGTTCTTGCGCTGCATGTTGGTCGATTAAGTAAAAACCATCTGCACTTTGAGCGACAATATACGTCCCATGAATTTGCCCCACAATTTCAAGTTCCGGAAATGGATCTTTTGATGTTTCATCTGGAACAATTTCTTCTGGCTCTACTTCATCTTCTGACCACATATCCACTTGATTTGAGCCTAGATTATTTAATCCTTGTGACGCTTTAATCTCTTCCCAACTTTCTTCTACTGCGAAACCTTTAGCTGGCTCTGTATTAACTACACCTTCTTTAATAATCGGTGAAAAATCCAGGTCATTTATTTTTTCCTCTGTTTTCGGTTTCTCATTAAATTGCGGCATATTCGTTGTATTGTAATTAATTGTTTTCCAAAAGTTAATTTGTTCTGAAGATGCCTCTGGTTTTTTCTTTTTCTGAGCAATTTCCGGTACTTGCATCGAATTACGAATTGCTTTATGAAGAGATTCTTCAATTAGCTGCATCAAATCTGCTTCTTTACTTAATCGAATTTGCTGCTTTGCGGGATGCACATTGACATCTGTTAAATACGGATCTCCTTCTATATGGATCACCGATATAGGAAATCTACCGATTGGCAAAAATGTATGATAAGCATCAATGATCGCTTTTTGAATTGTATAATGCCGTACCCAACGACCATTCACAAAGATCGACATATAATTTTTAGAGGCTCGTGTGATTTCTGGAATTGTTGCGTAACCTGTTATTTTATAATCTTTCGATTCACCTTCAAAACGAACCATTTTCTTGGCATTCGCCACTCCATAAATTGCCGCTAATACTTGGCGCAAATCACCACGCCCATTTGTTTGCAATAATTCATGATCATGATGTGTTAACTTAAATGCAATATTGGGATAGCAGAGTGCTAAACGATTCATCAAATCAATCGTATGACCAAGTTCTGTTTGAATCGTTTTCATATATTTTAAACGTGCTGGAGTGTTGAAAAACAATTGAGAAACAGTGATATCTGTTCCTTTGCGAAGAGAGCCAGGCTTTTTATCGATGACATGACCACCTTCAAGATGCACTTCAACTCCTGCTTCACCATTAGAAGTTATTAAATCTACTTTCGAGACAGAAGCGATACTTGCTAATGCTTCCCCACGGAAACCCAGTGTTCGAATTCGAAATAAATCATGCTCATTATTAATTTTACTTGTAGCATGTCTTTGAAATGATATTAGCGCATCATCTTCATCCATCCCACACCCGTTATCAATTACTTGAATAGAAGTCATTCCAGCTTCTTCTAATACCACTTCAATTGAGGTACTGCCTGCATCAACGGCATTTTCAACTAATTCTTTGACTACAGAAGAAGGGCGTTCAACCACTTCACCTGCTGCAATTTTATTAGACAAAAATTCGTCCATTATATGAATATGCCCCATTTTAGGCACCCCCTATTTTTGTAATAATGATTGTTGCAATGTATAAACAAGTTGCAATGCATCCATTGGTGTTGTACCAGATACATTTAAACGTTTTAATTTTTCAAGTACATCTTTTTCAGCATCTGATAATTCAGGTACTGTTACTTCTTTGACAACAGTTTCTTCCTCTCCAAAGAGAGATAGTTGTGTTTCTGGTTCTTCATGGACGGTTGACATCTCTTGCTGTGGCACTTCTTCTACCGTTACAACTGCTGCAGCTACTTCTTTATGACGAAGTGTTGGTTCCACATCTGTTGCTTCAAACTCAGCAAGCAATACGCGCGCCCGTTCAATGATTGGTTTCGGTAATTCTGCTAACTCTGCTACATGAATACCGTAACTCTTATCAGCTGGGCCATTCTTTACTTTATGCAAGAACACAACTTTGCCATCTTGTTCCGTAGCTGATACATGAACATTTTGAAGACGCTCTAATTCGTTTTCTAATGTAGTAAGTTCGTGATAGTGTGTAGAGAATAGTGTGTTTGCCCCAATTCTATTATGGATATATTCCATCATGGATTGTGCCAACGCCATGCCATCATAGGTAGATGTTCCACGTCCAATTTCATCGAATAATAATAAGCTGTTAGCAGTAGCATTTGTAATGGCATGTTGAGATTCTAACATTTCTACCATAAAGGTACTTTGGCCTCCTGCTAAGTCATCTGCCGCTCCGATACGGGTGAAAATTTGATCAGTAATTGGTAGTTCAGCTTCATCGGCTGGTACGTAGCAACCCATTTGCGCCATCACTGTAATTAAGGCAACTTGACGCATATACGTACTTTTCCCTGACATGTTAGGTCCTGTAATGAGCATCATATTTTGGTCGGTATTTAAAATACAGTCATTTGGTACGTACAGTTGTTTATTCATCATTTTTTCAACAACTGGATGACGGCCATTGACAATTTTCAATGCACGTCCTTCATGGAATGTTGGTTTTACAAAATGATACTTATCTGTTACTACAGCAAAGCTTGTGAAGACATCTAGTTCACTAATATCAGATGCCAATGCTTGAAGACGTGGAATAAATTGTTTTAAGTACTCACGAATTTCTGTGAATAATTGATATTCAAGTACTAAACTTTCTTCTTCCGCATTTAAAATGATAGCTTCTTTTTCTTTTAATTCTTCTGTAATATATCTTTCAGCATTTGCTAATGTTTGTTTTCTTTCATAACGAGTAAGGTCTACAGATTGAATATTCGATTTCGTCACTTCGATATAGTAACCAAATACACGGTTATAGCCGATTTTTAAATTTTTAATACCAGTAACTTCACGTTCTTTTTTCTCTAATTGGGCAATCCAGTCTTTTCCGTTTCTAGATGCATAACGTAACTCATCTAGTTTTTCATTGAATTCTTCGCGTATTACATCCCCTTCTTTAATAGAAATCGGAGGATGGTCTGTAATGGCTTTGCTTAAATAGCTTTCAACATCCTCGCATAAATCAAGTGTTTGACCTAGAGGCACTAAATGTTCTTTGCCAGAATTGTTTAACTGATCTTTAATCGCAGGTACTTGTCTTAAAGATTCACGTAATTGTGCAAGATCACGACCACCTACACTGCCAAATGCCACACGGCCAGCTAATCGTTCTAGATCATAAACTTTTTTCAACAGCTCTTGTAATTCTGCACGGAGGAAATAATCTTCCAATAAATCAGTTACGATACTTAATCGTTTTTCGATTGCTTTTCGGCTCGCCAATGGTTGGTGAAGCCATTGTTTTAATTTACGACCACCCATGGCTGTCGCTGTTTCATCCAAAAGCCATAATAATGTGCCTTTTTGATCTCCTCCACGCAGTGACTGGATTAGCTCTAAATTACGTTTGGAATTTGTATCGATATTCAAATAATTTTTCACTTCATGGTAAGTAAATGGTTGAATATGTGATAACGAGCGCATTTGTGTACGTTCAAGATAACGTAATAATATGCGACTTGCTTCGTGTAATTCTTCTGGTGCTTGTTTCAAATATTGTAGGCTTGTTACTTCAGTCATACCTTCATTTTCAAGCGAAAGTACAATTGAATAGGTATCAGCTAATTCTTGTAACTCTGCAAATAACTCATCTTTCACCACTAATTCGCGAATATCAAATGCTTGTAGTTGTTGGATTAAATCTTTTTTATCGCCTTCCACATATGTAGTGGTGGATTCACCAGTCGATAGATCAAGATAGCTAAAAGCAAATTCATTATCTTTTAATTTTGTGCTTGCTGCGATAAAATGATTGGATTTTCCATCAATCGCTTTGCCTTCCATAATCGTTCCCGGTGTAATAAGTTGAATGACTTCACGTTTAACGACACCTTTTGCTAATTTTGGATCCTCAGTTTGTTCACATATCGCTACTTTATATCCTTTTTGAACAAGTGTCTCAATATAATTTTTTGCAGAATGATGCGGTATGCCACACATTGGAATGCGTTCTTTCATACCAGCATCTCTACTTGTTAATGTAATTTCTAAAATTTGTGACGCTTTCAATGCATCATCAAAGAACATTTCATAAAAATCTCCTAAACGGAAAAATAAAAAAGCATCTTGATAGTCTGCTTTTACTTGTAAATATTGTTGCATCATAGGTGTGTAAGCCATATTATTACCTCTCCTGTGTTCCTATATCTTATCTTTATTATAACAAATCAAAGTCGAAAAATCGTTTTTGACTTATAATAGAAAGTATTTCCACTAACCTATTTTGTTGTTTAATTGTATAAACAGTGCAAAATAAAAAAGACAAAAAATTTATAACTCATTTTTTCGATGTTATCCTTTTCTTAATTCTATAAGTCCAGTAAAATAGAACGCGAAGAAATATTTTTTCTGATATAATAATTCGAAAAGAAAAAAAATTTATTACATTAACTTATGATGTTTTTATATAAAGGAGAATCCATCGCAATGTCAAAAATATCTTATTATCTAGGCGTTGATATTGGTACTACTTGCACGAAAGCGGTTTTATTTGGCAACAATGGCCAAGTAATTAGTATGCATCATGCAGGGTATCCACTCTATAGTCCTACTCCGAATGTTGCTGAACAAAATCCAGATGAAATTCTACATGCTGTGAAAGAAGCTATTCGTATTGCGATTAAAAAAAGTAGTATCGACGTAAATGATTTAAAACTCGTTTCATTCAGTGCAGCTATGCATAGTGTGATTGCAATTGACAAATACGGCAAACCGTTAACAAACTGCATGACTTGGGCAGATACCCGTGCAACCGATTGGGCAGACAAAATAAAGAACGAAATGAATGGTCATGAAATTTATAGACGTACAGGTACACCCATTCATCCTATGTCCCCTCTTTGTAAAATTACTTGGTTATGCCATGAAAAACCAGAGATTTTCAGTCAAACATATAAATTTATTAGTATGAAAGAATATGTATTCCATAACTTTTTCGATCGCTATATTGTAGACCATTCGATTGCTTCCGCTACTGGTATGTTCAATCTCGAAAATCGTGATTGGGATGAAAACGCTTTAGAAGTTGCTGGTATTACAGCTGCTCAATTATCTGAGCTGGTACCAACCACTTATTATCTTGATGGTTTAAAAAAAGACATTGTAGAGGAAATTGGTATACCTTCTCATATCCCATTTGTCATCGGTGCCAATGATGGGGTACTTTCAAATCTTGGAGTCAACGCAATTGATCCAGGAGTTGTCGCTGTCACAATCGGTACGAGTGGTGCTATCCGTACTGTAACAGATCACCCTGTAACAGATCCAAAAGGTCGGATTTTCTGCTATGTGTTAACAGACAAGCATTGGGTTGTAGGTGGTCCGGTAAACAATGGCGGTATGACTTTTAGATGGGTACGTGATGAATTGGCAGCTTCTGAAGTAGAAACTGCTAAACGATTAGGAATCGACGCATACGATGTGTTAACGAAAATCGCCTCGAATGTAAATCCTGGTTCTGACGGATTATTATTCCATCCGTATTTAGCTGGCGAACGCGCTCCATTATGGAATGCGAATGCCCGTGGATCATTCTTTGGATTAGGATTACATCATAAAAAAGAGCATATGATCCGTGCCGTACTAGAGGGCGTTATTTTCAACTTATATACGGTCTTTATCGCATTACAAGAAGTAATTGGGATTCCAAAGAAAATCCAAGCAACTGGTGGTTTTGCACGTTCTGAATTATGGCGCCAAATGATGGCAGATATTTTCAATCAAGAAGTTTCAGTACCTGAAAGCTTTGAAAGCTCATGTCTTGGAGCAATTGTTCTTGGTATGTATGCATTAGGTGAAATTGAAGACTTCTCTATTGTTTCAGAATGGGTCGGCTCAACTCATGTTCATAAACCAATTCCAGAAAATGTAGACGTTTATGTGGAACTGATTCCCATCTATATACGTATTTCTCGATTACTTGAGCAAGAATATCATGATATAACTAAATTCCAGGAAAAACGGGTAAAATAAAAGTCATTTATGTTTCTTAAAAAACTAAGAGCAAAACTACTTTCATCAGTAGTGTTGCTCTTTTTTGGTGATTTTTTTATCTTAATGAGTCAATTTCATAAATCCATTTTCCGTTTTAAATACTATAATTTCAACATATTTACTTTTCCATATTCAGATTTGGATGTTACGCTACAGACGGCGCTTTCCACGGGCTTGGCTTCAATCTCCTCGTCACTACGTTCCTGCGGGGCTTTCAGCTCAACCTTTTCCCGTAGGAGTCGCCGTCTTTCGCTCCACAATGAACAAAATTGGACATCATTAAATGCTCGTATATTTTAAATGAAATTTCCATTATGAAATTGATTCTGATAAAATGATTATTTCAATATATATTCTATTACTAATGGAAAATAATTTGATAAAGTTTGATTAGTGTCAATTTTCAATATTTCTAAATTTTCAGGTTTTTCACCATTTTGAATCGTATATTCAAATGCTTCTTTGGAATGTATTTGAGGAATTTGACTTATGAGTCTCTCTCTTTTAGCTAGTCGATCATTGATTAAATTATAGTCATCTATGTAACACTCAATATATTTATATTTCACATTAAATCTTAATGCTAATTCTACTCCTTTCTCAACTTGCTCTTCATAAAGACATGGGCTATCTAAAATCACACTCCGCCCTTGAGATAAATAAAATTCAATTAACGCCCAATCAACTTCGTACGCAATTTGTCCTGTAATCTGAAAATCAATAGCTTTTTCTGCTATAGAATTTATTAATGCCGATTTTACAATATCATGATCTACAATAATCATATTTTCATTACTAGCAATTGCTTTTGCTAAAGTTGATTTTCCTGATCCAGGAAAACCTGACATTTGAATAAAGTACATTGAAACGCTCCCTTCCTCTTTCCAATAATAAAGACGTTTATTAGTTTTATATTTAATTCCACAAAGTCCTTAACTTTTTTTACGATATTTCACAAGTTTTAAATGTTCCCATTCCTTATTAAGTTGTTCTTTTGATAGAATTTTCCATGGATTAAAAATTGTTTGTCCATGCTTATTAAAAAATAAATCTTCGCCTAAATGATATGCTGCATGTTGAATAATGCTATTTTCATCTACCCAGACGATAAGATCTTCGGGTTGAAGCTCATCACTTAAACATTCCTTGTAATGATAGTGCGCTAATTTTCCAAGAAACGTTTCTTGATGAATCCATTCATTGATAAACCACGGTTGTTTCCCCTTAGTAAGGGCATACACAACAGCGGCTAAACAGTTTGCGCCTTGTACATGACCAAATGTATTTGCAAAAGGCTCTAAAAATTCAGGCAACCATTCGGGAGATGTAACAGCTTCACCTTTATCCCACCATTCATAAATCATGGTTGTAAGTATATCTTCTTTACAAGTTTGTGAAAGATTTTCCCACATAGTTCGCTGAATTACAATATGTTCATTGATAACAAAACTTGTTGGAATATTATCCAACTGATGAACAAATGAAATTGGAATCACAAGTCCTCTTTCTAACTGCACTTGAACTTTTAATATGAATTGTCTTTGCTCTTCAGATATTGTTTCAATCCATTCTTTTTGTGCTATGACAACATAATTTGCATTTTTGACATTCCAATATTCATAAGCATTCACATACTCTACTTGTCCATATGTACTGTGATTATAAAACTCATTTATAGGCATTAACAAAACATCTGTAAAGTCAAATCCTTTATTAAGTTGCTCAGTTGAAAAGAAATATAAATCTTTCTCTGGTACATAGCTGTCCATCCATGAAAGTAAGTTTCGTTTAGGCCTAATTTGCATAATGTATTCCTCCAAAGATTTTATATTTTATTGATGAATCAATTTCATAATTTAAAGATTTAATAAAAACAAGAACGTTAAATGTGCCATTGTTATATGCCATATCTATTAGAACATTGTTCTATGAAGCGGAAGATGGCGAGTCCTCGAAAATGCATTCGCATTTCCTTCGTGCGATGTTAATTCAGTGAAGTTTATTCAATGTCCTACGGGAAAGCGAGACAGGTGAGACCCCGCAGTGAAAATTCTTTTTGCCCCACAAAAAGAATTTTCTGCGACGAAGCTAGCGTAGCAATGCTGGAGCAATCTTTTAACTGCGACGAGTAACCGCAGGAGCAAAGGCTTCCGAGGAGGCTCAACGATCGCTTAGCACGAAAGCGCCATCTGGAGCGGCATACTGAGTAAATACTGAGTAAATACCGGAAAATTAATTATTATCCGAATTATAGGATGATACTTGGTCTTCCAAGATTGCTTCACGATAAGTTACCACTAGCTAAAACTGCTTTATTAATTCTCCTATATTAATTGCCATTATATCTATAAATGGAAAAATCCACTACATTTTCATGTAAATAAAGTGGCGGTGTATGCCCCGATACTTATGCCAAAAAACTGGATGCTGAGACCTCACAGAGAAATAATTTTTGTGTCGAGTGAAGGCACCGTAATGGATCATTAGATATTTTGATGGCATACCCTGCATTTAATATTAGACTATAAAATTATTCATGCATGTGTTGGGAGACAAAAGCTTTTGAATGTTTTTATTTTAGAAGCATTTATAAACTATCATTTTTACAAAACAAAAAGCCAGTTATCATACGAAATGATAACTGACCTATTCAATATTTAGAACTTATTTATTTCTTTTCAACAGCATGTCCGCCAAATTCATTGCGAAGTGCTGCGACTACTTTCCCTGTAAATGTATCTTCTTCTAAAGAACGATAACGCATCATTAGTGAAAGTGTTGTAACAGGAACTGGTGCTTTTAATTCAAGGGCAGTCTCAACTGTCCATTTACCTTCACCAGACGAATGCATAATGCCTCTAATTTCATCTAGTTTTGGATCTTTAGAAAATGCATTTTGTGTTAATTCCATTAACCAAGAACGAATAACAGAGCCGTGATTCCACATTTCTGCAACTTTTTCATAATCGTAATCATATGGGCTTTTTTCTAATACTTCGAAGCCTTCTGCAATAGCTTGCATCATACCATATTCAATGCCATTATGAATCATTTTCAAGAAATGCCCACTACCTGATTTTCCGGCATATAAATAACCTTTATCTACACAGATATCTTGGATAAATGGTTCGATCACTTTAAATGCTTGTTCTTCCCCACCAATCATCATACAAGCACCATTTAATGCACCTGATGTACCACCACTTGTACCGATATCCATGAAGAAAATTCCTTTTTGTTGCAAGTCTTCAGAAATTTGAATAGCTTCTTTATAATGTGAGTTACCGCCATCAATTAAGATATCACCTGCATCAAGAATACCTTTTAACTGATTTATAGTATTAATTGTAATATCACCAGCAGGTACCATCATCCAAATAACACGTGGTTTAGGAAGTGCATTAACCATTTCTTGTAATGAAGAAAAAGTTTTACCACCTTCAACTGTGAAATTTTTTGAAGCTTCCGTATTCACATCAAAAGCAAATACTGTATGTTTATGTTCCATTAAATTTAAACCAAGGTTATACCCCATTTTCCCTAAACCAATTAAACCGATATTCATCTATAGCGCTCCTTTTTCGTTATTATTCGATATTCGTGATTTCATTATACTAAAAATTATTTCTATATTAAATAAAAATAGAGAAAAAAATTTTCTTTTATCTGATTATGCTATACTACAGGTACTATTATTATTTGAAAGGAACTCGTTTATGACACAAAATACTATTAAGAAAATAAGTTCTCTTTATCCTCGTTTAAGCGAAAAGGAAAAGAAAATTGCAGACTATATTCAAGAAGATCCATCTCATATTATTAATAAAACCATTAACGAGGTTTCTGCTGATTTAAATATTGCGGATGCAACTGTTTTTCGTTTTTGTAAGCGCTTAGGTTTTAAAGGATATCAAGCGA
This sequence comes from Rummeliibacillus sp. NPDC094406, assembly GCF_044763875.1. Lineage (NCBI taxonomy): Bacteria > Bacillati > Bacillota > Bacilli > Caryophanales > Caryophanaceae > Rummeliibacillus > Rummeliibacillus sp. NPDC094406. Next base: position 193,221 of record NZ_JBIWGZ010000002.1, read on the forward strand.
TGAAGATTGCATTAGCATCTGAAGTAATTACACCAATCCAGCAATTTCACGAAGAAATCTCAGAGAGTGATGATGAAAAAACGATCTTTCAAAAAATATTCAAATCAAATATTCGAACACTTGAAAATACAATGCATATTTTAGACGAAGGATCCATTAAAAGAGCAGTAATGCTCATGAATAAAGCGAAGCATATTTATTTTTATGGTACTGGTGGTTCTGCCGTAATTGCAATGGATGCCTATCATAAATTCGTACGAACAGGTGTTAAATGCTTCGCTTTTGTCGATTCCCATTTTCAACTGATGTCCGCTTCACAATTGTCAACAGATGATTTAGCTGTAGTCATCTCGCATTCAGGACGTAATCGAGATACTCTTCAAATTTCAAAGACTGCTAAAGAACATGGTGCTTCTATGATTGCCATAACCGGCTTCCCTAAATCACCAATTGGTCAATTAGCAGATGTCGCTCTTTATACAAGCTCTGAAGAAACCGAATATCGCTCTGAAGCTTTATCTTCAAGAATTGGGCAACTAAGTATAATCGATGCACTATACGTCAATACAATGGTAAAACATAAAGATGATGCAAATCATGCACTTGAAAAAATGCGTCATGCCATTTCACAAACTCGAATATGAGAAAATGGAGAAGACTTTGTGGTTCAAACAAAATCTTCTCCATCTCTTCCAAAAATCCTCATTAACTATTAAACAAATGCGTTAAGTATTAATGCACACGCAAACGCCACGAATGAAAGTATTGTTTCTAAAGCTGTCCACGTCTTAAAAGTTTCTTTAATAGATAAACCTAAATATTCTTTTACCATCCAGAAACCAGCATCATTAACATGTGAGAACATTAAGGATCCAGCACCTGTTACGATTACGAGAAGTTCTAAGTTAACACCAGGCATGTTCGCAATTATAGGTGATACAATGCCTGCAGCAGTTGTAAGTGCAACTGTTGCAGAACCTGTCGCAATTCGAATCAACCCTGCAATTACAAATGCTAATACTAAAGGTGATACAGAGAAGTTTTGCGCTAGGTGACCGATTGTGTCGCCAACACCACTGTCAATAAGAATTTGTTTAAATCCACCACCAGCACCAATAATCAAAACAATCGAACCAACAGGTACTAAGCAATCTTCTGTTAATTTCTTAATTGCTTTTTTGTTTTGTCCAAGTCTGAAACCAAGGAAATAATATGCTGAGAATACTGAAATAAGTAACGCAATTAACGGACTTCCGATAAATGCAAACGCACCTTCAAGCGTTTTTCCAACATGCATATAGGGAGCCATTGTACCAAGAACCATTAAAATAACAGGAAGTAAAATTGAGAAGAATGAAATAAATGTACCAGGCATTTGATTTTCTGCTTTATCTTCTACATGCACGAATTCAGGCTCAGCCTCAGGTATAACTCGTTTGCTAATATATTTTGCAAAAAGTGGTCCACCAATAATACCAGTAGGAATTGCAATAATTAATGAATAAAGAAGTACTTTACCTAAATTAGCATTGTAAATTCCAATTGCAGCAACTGCACCAGGATGCGGTGGAACTAAACCATGTACAATCGATAATCCTGCGATTGCTGGTAATGCAATCAATAAGATATTTTTCTTAGAAGCTTTTTGAATTGAAATCACAAGTGGAAGTAAAATTAATATCCCAACTTCGAAGAACACTGGAATCCCAATTACAAATCCAGAAAAGAACATTGCCCATGGTAATTTTTTTTCACCGAATACTTTGATAAAGAAATTGGCAATTCTTAAACCTGCACCAGATTCTGCAAGCATTTTCCCCAAAATTGCACCAAGTGCGATAATTCCAATTAAGTGTCCAAGTGTACCGCCAACACCTGTTTCGTACGCTTTCACAATTTCATCTAAGTTCATACCAGTGAAAATAGCAAGGAAAAGACTAGCAACTAGTAGACTGATAAATGCATGCCATTTAAAAACTGATACACCGACTATAACAATAACTATTGCTAATAATGTGATAATTAATAAGTATGCGTCCATATTCTATCCCCCATGTCCCAAATATTCGCTTCACATTAAATGTAAGCATTTTCATTAGCCTTATTATACGGAAAAAAATTTCTTAAATCAATAACACTTCAGAAAAAAAATTCATCCATTTATTACTGTTATTGAACAGTCTTACTTTTTAAGCCCTAAAAATATACAGACCATATAAAAAAAGTCGGTGTAATGAAGCTACCGACTTTTTTTGCTTACTTACGGAATGAGGATGACTCTAAATTACTTGATACATTTGATGCAGATGTTGAGCTGGAAGAGCTGGATCTATCTGATGATGAACTTGATGATGAGCTTTCATCTTCAAAATCCCATTCTTCTTCAAAATCTATAGGATGGATATTAATGCAGATCGTTGTTTCTCCTACAACTTCCGCTAATAATTCTCTTTCGATGGTGATAATAAAATGTTCACCATCTGGTCCAATAACCGCTTCAATACAATTTGGCTGCTGTAAAACGCGTATATGCACCTCTTCTTTACCTGTTGGTTCTTCATCACGATAATGTAGTTTGATCCGTTCACGATATGGAACTGATTCAGAAAATACTGCAGTTTTGGAATGATTGTTGTATGCGTACCATACATTAATATCATACTTACCTGTTACTTCTACGAACTTTCCATTTTTCTTTGCTTGATAAGTATGATTGATCACCCAACAACCTAAAATACTTGATGGACTATTTGGTGGACGTAAAGTTTCACTACACTCCGTTCTTTTTTTGCCCTTTGCAATCACTGCTTTTGTCACAATATGACGTAACTGTTTCAGCATGATTCCTCCTTTGCTTCCGTTCACCACATCATATGCGGCTTTTGCCTAGTGGGTGCCTAATTCTTTAATAAAAAATCTTATTCATAAGAATCAATTTTATAAATGCTTTTCTAGTATAAAAATACGAATTTTTTCTAAATAAACAATTCAATAATTCGGCATTTCTAGTATTTACTTAATATGACGCTTTCACAGAAAAAAACAGAACACACACGCACGTTTAGCCCAGAGAAACCGTGGAGGGCTCGAATCGAAATCATCCTTTCAGATATCAACCTAGAGTGCGTTTTTAGGAAGATACTTTAGAAAGCCAAGTCGTGTGACTGATGATTTTTTGCGATTAGTAATCGCAGGAAAAATAGTTTTCTAGTTCAAGTCTTATGAACAGAGAAGGGCTAGCGATTATAACAAAAATAAAAAAAGGGATGTCTAATAAGTGTAGAAAACCACTTATTAGACATCCTTTTTCTTTATATGTTTATGAACAGCTTCCTGGTTGTGAGTTACGAACTTTCGAACCTGTTTCGCCACGTAATACGTCGCCACCTGTAGATTCAACAATTTCATCTGTCACATTATTAGCAATTGCATTAGAAACAAGTTGTAATAAGTCATTAACATCGACTTGTGATTGCTTGAATTCTTCAACAATAGGTATTGCATCGATTTCTTCTTCGATTTTTGCAATTTTTTCTTCAATTAAATTCAAGGCTTTTTCTTTACCATAATATTGGAAGTTTACAGCTTGTTTTTGTAAGCTTTTTAAGCTTGCAATTTTTTCACGGACAAATTGATTTTCATTAATCTGTGCTTCAGCACGTTTAAAGAAATCGACTTCCTCTGTATTAGCAATCATGTGTGCGATTTCACGTGCTTTTGCGATAATATCGTCTTTAGTAAATAATTCTGTCATCCTGCATTCACCTCTTGACTCGATACCACTTCGATCAATTCACCTTGTAATGACCACGTTTTTGCTTCTGTCACTTTTACTTTTACAAGTTTTCCAATGACTTCTTTTGGTGCTACGAAGTTAACGAGTTTATTTTTTCTTGTATAACCAGCCAACACATTTGGATTTCTTTTACTTTCGCCTTCTACTAATACTTCGACAATTTGACCATCGTATTTCTTTAAAGCCTCGCCACAATATTCGTTTACAACCTCATTTAAACGTTGTAGTCGATCTTTTTTCACTTCTAATGGTACATTATCTTTCATTTTCGCTGCAGGTGTACCTTCGCGGGGAGAATAAACATAAGTATACGCCATTTCAAAACCTACTTCTTTATATAGGGAAATCGTTTCCTCAAATTGTTCTTCTGTTTCATTTGGGAATCCTACAATAATATCTGTAGTAAGTGCTACATCTGGTATAGCTGTACGAATTTTACGTACTAATTCTAAATAGCTTTCACGTGTATACTTACGTGCCATAATCTTCAACATATCACTAGAACCTGATTGTACTGGTAAGTGAATATGTTCTACTAGATTTCCTTTTTTCGCAAGTACTTCAATTAGATGATCATCAAAATCTCTAGGATGACTGGTCGTGAATCGAATACGAGGAATATCTATTTTACGTAATTCGTCCATTAAATCTCCTAATCGATAGTTTCGGTCATCAAAGTCTTTACCGTATGCATTGACGTTTTGACCAAGTAACGTGACCTCTTTATAGCCCTGTGCTGCTAAACTACGAACTTCTTGGATAATATCCTCTGGTAAACGGCTACGTTCTTTCCCACGTGTATATGGAACAATACAGTACGTGCAGAACTTATCACAACCATACATAATATTAACCCATGCTTTTGTATTTCCTTTTCGTACTTTAGGAAGGTTTTCAATGACATCGCCTTCCTTAGACCATACTTCAACAACCATTTCTTTTGATAGATATGCTTCATTTAAAACTTCTGGTAAACGATGAATATTATGTGTACCAAAAATCATATCTACTTGATCATACGTTTTTAATATTTTCTTTACAACTGCTTCTTCTTGTGACATACAGCCACAAACACCAATTAGTAAATCTGGATTTTTTTGTTTTAAGGGTTTTAAGTGACCAAGTTCACCAAATACGCGATTTTCTGCATTTTCACGAATAGCACATGTATTCATTAAAATTACATTAGCTTCCTCAACATCTTCTGTTGGCTCATATCCTAATTGGATGAAAATACCAGACATAACTTCTGTATCATGTTCGTTCATTTGGCAACCATATGTGCGTATTAAAAATTTGCGACCTGTTCCCATACCCATGAATTCTTCATCAATCTTAAAGTCATTGTGGTATTGTACGTCTTCTTTCCCACGTTTCTTCGCGTCTTTTAAAGATGGCGCTTTATAGTCAGATTGAAAATATTTGCTATAGTCTTTTTCTGTTTTTACAGTGGTAGATTTAGTAGTTTTTACTTGCTGACTAGCAAGTCGTTGTTCTTCATTCATCGGTATTCTCCTTTCGTTCGAGTACCCATTTACCTATTATACTGAATGATAGTCTATTCCTACAAGATATGAGTTTGAAATGTCTTTTATTAGACATAATAATTGATTTTATATTAGTGGAAAATGATAGTTAAAAAAATCGCCCATTCGTTTGGAATGAGCGATTTTACCTTTATAAAAAGTAAATTTAAAAGAACTTGAAATTATATAAACTCTTTCATCAGTTCATTTAATTCTTCTTCTTTGATCATTATGTCTGCTTTGTTAAGTGGTTCTTCATTGTAGCCAATAATTTTTTCTTGATATGAAGGTTCATCATCGTTTTGATAGATAATACCTGTTACTAGACCTTCATGTTCCATTACAGTTTTCATCGCTTCAGCACGATTAGTTGAATCGTACCCTTCTATACTTGATAGTTTTGTAATGTGTTCTTTGAACCAATCATATGTGTTAACTTTGTTATATGTCACACATGGGCTAAATACATTGATAAATGAAAAACCTTTATGTTTCATACCTGCTTCAATAATCGCTGTTAATTCTTTTAAGTCTGTTGAGAAACTTTGAGCAACAAAAGTAGCACCTGAAGATAGAGCGACTTCTAACGGTTTTAATGATGGTTCAATTGCGCCACCTGGTGTTGATTTTGTAACAAAACCAGCAGCAGAGCGTGGTGAAGTTTGACCTTTTGTTAAACCATAGATTTGGTTATCCATGACAACATAAGTGATATCAATATTACGACGGATTGAGTGGATTGTATGGCCCATACCTATTGCAAAACCATCTCCGTCACCACCTGTAGCGATGACATTTAAATCACGATTAGCCATTTTTAAACCTTGAGCAATTGGTAATGCACGTCCATGAATACCATGTAAGCCATATGAGTTAATATAACCTGATAAACGACCTGAACAACCAATACCTGAAACTACCGCAAGTTCATGTGGTTCGATTTCAAGGTTTGCTGCAGCACGTTGAATGGCAGCTTGCACTGAAAAGTCACCACATCCTGGGCACCAGTTAGGTTTTACAGTGTTACGAAAATCCTTAAATGTTACCATCTGTTAGCAACTCCTTTACACGGTCAAGTAATTCCATTGGTAAGAATGGTGTACCGTCATATTTTGTTAAGTTTACAATTTTATCATGGTAACCCATGTTTAATTTCATAATATTAGCTAATTGACCTGTCGCATTATTTTCGACAACAATCACTTTTTTCGCATGATCGATTAATGACTTCATTTCTTCAACTGGGAATGGGTGAATTAAACGAATATGCGCATGGTTTGTTTTAACGCCTTCTGCATCTAACATTGGACGGATTTCTTCTAATGCACCTTTTGTTGAACCAAAACCTACAAGCAATACATCGGCTTCTTCGTTAGGTGCATCCGTAAATACTGGTGTATCAAAATGTACATGTTGTAATTTACGGAAACGTTTGTCCATTTGAGTCTTACGGTTGCCTGCTGCTTCAGAAGGTTTTCCTTCTTCGTTATGTTCAACACCAGTTACATGGTGAATACCGTATTTTTGACCTGGGACCACTCGTGTAGAAATACCATCTTCTGTTACTGCATAACGTTTAAAGTATTGTTTATCTTCGATTTCTGGAAGTTCATCCATATTTAATTTACCACGGTTAATTGTAATCTTAGAGTAGTCAAATGGTTCAACAGTTTGTTTACCAAGTGATAATTGTAAATCTGACAGTACGATAACTGGTAATTGTAACTCATCTGCAATATTGAATGCTTGAATCATATCGTAGAATGCTTCTTCACCAGTTGATGGCGCAATGACTACTTTTGGAATTTCTCCATGAGTTCCGTAAAGCATAGCCATTAAATCTGATTGTTCTTGTTTTGTTGGAAGACCTGTAGATGGGCCACCACGTTGTGTATCAACGACAACAAAAGGTGTTTCTGTCATACCTGCAAGACCAAGTGCCTCCATCATAAGTGAAAGACCAGGACCTGCTGATGCTGTGAATGCACGTGCGCCACCGTAGCTTGCACCAATAGCCATTGTAGCAGCTGCAATTTCATCTTCTGTTTGAATAACAGTACCACCAAATTTAGGTAATTTTTTAATTAAGTATTCCATAATTTCTGATGCTGGTGTAATTGGGTACGCACTCATTATACGAGAACCTGCTGCAAGTGCGCCAAGTGCCATAGCTTCGTTACCAATCATGAATAAACGATGTTTGCCATCTCCAGGTTCAAGTTCGAATTTACCAACTTGATCTTTTAGCAATTCATCCATCATTTCATGACCTTTAGCGATTGCTTCCATATTCTTTTGTACAACAGCTTCACCTTTACGGCCGAAGATTTCATTGACAACACTTTGGAATACTTCATCATTAAGGTTCATAAGTGCAGCAGTTGCACCAATTGCAACCATGTTTTTCATAAGTGACGTACCAAGTTCAGTAGCAATTTCTGTAAATGGAACTACATATAATTCAGCTTGGCAATCTTCTGGTTTTTCAGGTTTAAATTTAGCATCCGCTAAAATTACTCCTTCAGTTGTTAATTCTTTATAGTTAACCTCGATTGTTTCTTGGTCAAATGCAACCAATATATCTAGATCATCTGGAATCGTATGTACAGTTGACGTACGTACGTTAATTTTATTATTCGTGTGGCCACCTTTAATACGGGAAGAGAAGTGGCGATATCCATATAAATGGTAGCCTAAGCGGTTCATCGCAGTTGAGAAAATTTCTCCGGTACTTTCAATACCTTCCCCCTGTTGCCCACCGACTTTCCATGAAAGCTGATGTAACATTTATCAACATCTCCTTAATATATATTAACGTCTAAGCTTTTTATACTTCATAATTTTATCATGAACATGCGTATGAAACTATTGTTATTAGACGATTTCACTGAAAATCAGACCTTTGACGGAAAAGATAATTCATAAAATTGTAGTGGTAAGCGTTCATTTAATGTTTATTTTCATTCAAAAACATAAAAAAATACCGGATATGTCCGGTATTTTTTTATCTATCTAGTTGTACACGCCAGCCACTCGATGGTATATATGCTATGAACCCTATAGTCGTCGCTATCTTCCACACATCGTGGCGTTCTTAGGCTATCTTTCTTACTTAAAGCTGAACGTGCGTCCTTCGCTTTTATATCTTATCCAGCTGCGGGCGCTAGCTTTTATTCTTATCTTCCTCGCTTTTCAACGAGTAATTTTAAAGCTGTTCGATCTTCACCAGCTATTAGTATATCTGTAAACGCTGGTGAACAAGTTAAATCTGTACCACTCGGCGCTACAAAACCTCTCGCAATCGCGATCGCTTTTACAGCTTGATTGAGTGCACCTGCCCCTACTGCTTGCATCTCTGCATATCCTTGCTCTCTAATCACTGCCACTAATGCACCTGCTACAGAATTTGGGTTGGAGCGAGACGATACTTTCAATGAATCCACAACTATTCCTCCCTTAGTTTGAAAAATCAGGGACATTTTGATTGTCCATGGAACATTGTATGCACGATATGCAAGAGATAGACTAAATTAAGGTACGAAAGGATAATCTGCATTTATATAAATTCTTTCAAAGTTTTTCGCTTTACCTGATTTGTCATCTAGCTCTACAAAAAAGCCACTAAATACTTCTCTACCTTGTTTTGGAACTTCAAAACGAGCTGGCATATTTGTTTTAAAACGATAAAGTACGCTTTCTTTTTTCATTCCAAGTACTTCATCATACGGACCAGTCATGCCTACATCTGATATAAATGCCGTACCTCCTGGGAAGATACGTGCATCTGCTGTTTGTACGTGTGTATGTGTCCCAACAACAGCCGATGCTTTGCCATCTAAATGCCATCCCAAAGCAATTTTTTCACTAGTCGTTTCTGCATGAAAATCTACAAACACAAGAGGAGATACTTTTTGTGCTTCTGCAACTAGTTCTGTTGCCTTTGCAAATGGATCACCATGTGGCGGTAAGAAGGTACGACCATGTAAATTTATTACAGAAATCGTTTGTCCCCCTTTTGTAACGGCAACCATTCCTTTGCCTGGTGCTTCATCTGAAAAGTTTGCTGGACGAATTAAGTATTCTGCATCATCGATAAAGTCAAAGATTTCTTTTTGATCCCATGTATGGTTTCCCATTGTAATCACATCAACACCCATCATGAGTAAATCTTGATAAATACGTTTTGTAATACCTCTACCAGCAGCTGCATTTTCTCCATTCGCAATGACGATATCAACATTATATTTTCTTTTTAATCGTGGTAAATAAGATTCAACTGCATCTAACCCTATGTCTCCTACGATATCTCCGATAAATAATACTTTCATTTTCTACACCCATTCCCATTAAAAAAGGCTTCTCAACCGAAGTTCTAAGAAGCCTTTTGTCAATTAAATTATTAAGAGGATTACTCCCTATATAATACATTTTAATAGATAAAAACTATTTTGCATATTCAACAGCACGAGTTTCACGAATTACGGTTACTTTAATATGTCCTGGATAATCAAGTTCATCCTCAATTTGTTTACGAATATCACGCGCTAAACGATGTGAAGCTAAATCATCAATTTGATCCGGACGTACAATTATACGAATTTCGCGACCTGCTTGAATTGCAAATGATTTTTCTACGCCTTCATATGACTCAGAAATTTCTTCCAGTTTTTCAAGACGGCGAATATAATTTTCTAAAGTTTCACTACGTGCACCTGGTCTTGCTGCAGATAAAGCATCAGCAGCTGCCACTAATACTGCAATTACAGATGTTGGTTCTGTATCGCCATGATGCGATGCAATACTGTTAATTACGACAGGATGCTCATTGTATTTAGTTGCTAGTTCTACACCAATCTCAACATGGCTTCCTTCTACTTCATGGTCAATTGCTTTACCGATATCATGAAGTAAGCCTGCTCGTTTTGCTAAAATAACGTCTTCTCCCAGCTCAGATGCAAGTAAGCCTGCCAAATGAGCTACCTCTACAGAGTGCTTTAAGACATTTTGACCGTAGCTAGTACGATATTTCATACGACCAAGAATTTTCATTAAATCTGGATGTAAATTATGAATTCCTACTTCAAATGTTGTTTGCTCACCCGTTTCACGAATTTGCTCATCCACTTCACGACGTGATTTTTCTACCATTTCTTCAATACGAGCTGGGTGAATACGGCCATCTTGCACTAGCTTTTCTAGTGCTAGACGAGCAGTTTCACGACGAATTGGATCAAAGCCAGATAAGATCACTGCTTCTGGAGTATCGTCGATAATTAAATCGATACCCGTTAATGTTTCAAGTGTTCGGATGTTGCGACCTTCACGTCCAATAATACGGCCTTTCATCTCATCGTTTGGTAAGTTAACGACAGATACAGTCGTTTCTGCAACGTGGTCTGCTGCAAAGCGTTGAATGGCAAGTGATAAAATTTCTCGTGCCTTTTTGTCAGCATCCTCTTTAGCACGTGTTTCAGCTTCTTTGGTCATAACTGCAATATCAGTTGATAATTCGTTTTCTACTTGTTTTAAGATGATTGCTTTTGCTTCTTCGCGGGTTAATGCTGAAATGCGTTCAATTTCGGATTGTTGTTTGGCAACAAGTTCTTCCACTTTGCTTTCCATCTGTACAATATGCTGTTGTCTCTCAGATAGAGCCTCTTCTTTACGCTCTAATCCTGATTCTCTCTTATTCAGAGCGTCATCCTTGCGATCAAGATTTTCTTCTCTTTGCAATAACCGGTTCTCTTGTTTCATAAGCTCAGACCGGCGTTCACGGATGTCATTTTCCGCTTCAGTTCGAAGTTTGTGAGTTTCATCTTTTGCTTCAAGTAGTGCTTCTTTCTTAAGAGCTTCCGCTTCTCTTTTACCTTCTTCAATAATAAGTTCTGCAGAATTCTTTGCACCTGTCACTTTTGAATCGTTCACTTTTTTCATGACGAAATAGATAACAACGGCACCGACGATGAGTCCAAGCACAGTGGAGATGATGATTTCCATCATTCGAACACCTCCTCTTGCTGTTTTCATATTCTGTTTCAGTCGGCTTTATATTGATTATTCAATATAGTGCCAAAATTTCATTTCAATTTAGAAATAATACAAGTTAATTGTATAGTTGATAAATAGACCTGTCAAGGATTCACAGTTTTTGGATATATATAATAGACCCCTTCAAAATTCCTTGAAGGGGCCTTTAGAACGAAACTATTCTTCTTCAAATAGTGTTGGATTTTCTTCACTTTCTTCTGGTACATCGTACTCATCTGCAGCAATGCCTGAAGCAACACGAATTTTTTGAGCAATTTCATCACTAATTTCAGGGTTTTCTTTTAGGAATTGTTTTGCATTTTCACGTCCTTGACCTAGGCGTTCATCTTCATAGGCATACCAAGAACCACTTTTTTGAACAATATCTTTTTCAACACCGATATCGATAATTTCTCCTTCTTTTGAAATCCCTTCACCATACATGATATCAACTTCTGCTGTTTTAAACGGCGGTGCTACTTTGTTTTTCACAACTTTGATTTTAGTACGGTTACCGACCATATCATTACCTTGTTTAATCGTTTCTGCTCGGCGTACTTCTAAACGGACTGATGAATAGAATTTAAGTGCACGTCCACCTGGTGTTGTTTCAGGATTACCGAACATAACGCCAATTTTTTCACGAATTTGGTTGATGAAGATTGCAATAGTATTAGACTTATTAATAATACCAGATAATTTACGTAATGCCTGTGACATTAAGCGTGCTTGAAGACCAACATGTGAGTCGCCCATTTCGCCTTCGATTTCAGCTTTTGGTACAAGAGCTGCTACAGAGTCTATAACAATAATATCAATTGCGCCACTTCGTACAAGTGCTTCTGCAATTTCTAAAGCTTGTTCACCAGTATCTGGTTGAGAAAGTAACAATTCGTCGATATTAACGCCAAGTTTAGAAGCATAGACAGGATCGAGAGCATGTTCAGCATCAATAAATGCTGCTTGACCTCCATTTGCTTGTACCTCTGCGATAGAATGTAGTGCTACAGTAGTTTTACCAGAACTTTCTGGTCCATATATTTCAATGACACGACCTCTAGGGTAACCACCAACTCCAAGTGCTGTATCAAGTGCTAAAGAGCCGCTTGAAGATGTAGAAATTTTGCGGTCTGCCTGTTCTCCTAATTTCATAACAGACCCTTTACCAAATTGCTTTTCAATTTGTTTAAGAGCCATATCTAATGCCGCTTTACGTTCGTCCAATCTAGTTCCTCCTTTAAAATGGTTCTCTTTTATTTCTGTCTCTACTATACTTCTTTTCTGAGAAAAACACAAGAAAAAAGCGAACGTTTATTCGTAAATATTATAAATAATATTAAATACCGATAGATTAATAGAATATGAAATCTATATTTTTGCTGCTTTTTTTAATCAAAATTAAATTTTATGTGTTCCAAAATTATATTTTAGAATACCCTTTTTCCGATAAAAGTTGGATTAAATAGTGAAAAGCAAATTTCACTGCACGAAGACGATTTGTATTACGCATGCCTGATAATTGTAAACGATACGTATAGGGTTTATCATCACCAATTGCAATGCCAATCCATACTGTACCAGCAGGCTTGTCACCATGCGCTTCTGGTCCAGCTGCCCCCGTTAATCCAACACCAATATCAGAATTAAATTTATTCTTAACAAGACGTGACATTGCTCCAGCACATTCAGCACTCACTACACCAAATTGTTCTAATATGTCGTTAGGCATACCTAGTTGCTCTTTTTTTACTTGTTCAGTGTAAGTTACCATACCACCAAGTAAAGATTGACTAATACCAGGGTTTGATGCCAGCTCCGATTGGAAAAGACCAGCTGTTAAGCTTTCTGCTACAGCAATCGTTAGATTATTAGTAATTAGCATTTCTGCTACTTTACTAGATAATGAATCATCGTCAACACCATACAAATACTCACCAACACGGGAGATAATTGCTTCTTTTGTTTGATTGATCAATATCCATGCTTGTTCATCATTTTCAGCGTTTGCTGTAATCCGTAATGTCACTTCACCATCTGAGGCGAGTGGTGCAATTGTTGGGTTTGATTGATGTTCTAGTAAATCTTGTATACGTACTTCAAGCTCTGCTTCTCCAATGCCATAAAACCGAAGCACATGTGAAACGATCTTAGTGCCTTCATGAAGACGAGCCGCGAGTTTTGGTTTTGCTTCAAATTGGAACATTGGCTCAATTTCTTTTGGCGGCCCAGGTAGTAGTATATAAATACGGTTATTATAATCGAAAATCATACCAGGAGCCATACCATGCTTATTCACTAACACATCACAATCTTTTAATATAAGTGCTTGTTTACGATTATTTTCAGTCATGTTACGATTTTGTTTTGCAAAAAATTCTTCAATTGACTTCATTGCAAACTCATCATATACAAGCTCTGTTTGTAAATATTTAGCGATTGTTTCTTTTGTTAAATCATCTTTTGTTGGTCCTAAACCCCCAGAAAAAATAATGAGATTTGCACGTGATTCTGCAATTTTAATTGCTTCTTCTAAACGACCTACGTTATCCCCAACAACTGTATGATAGTAAACATTTATACCAAGCTCCGATAATTGATTGGAAATAAAACGCGCATTGGTATTCGTGATTTGTCCTAGTAATAATTCAGATCCTACCGCAATAATTTCAGCATTCATCAATGTTATCCCCCTTATAATTAGAAAAAAAGACTCATTCATTTGAATAAATCAAATGCCACAAATGTGGTTGCCAAACGAAAATATTGTTTTTCGTCATGCAAAATGAGCCTAAAATATATAACATTATATTACTTTGATTCTAATAAAATCTTACGGTTTAACCAGAAGTAGTCTATTCCAGACCAAACTGTGAAGAATAATGCGATATAAAGCATGATTGTCCCAAATGGAATACCCCACATTTCAAAGAAAATGTTATGAAGTAATAATGAGGCAATCGCCACAATTTGTGTCCATGTTTTGATTTTGCCTAGTTGATTAGCAGCTACAACCTCGCCTTGTTCTGCACAAATTAATCGTAAGCCAGTTACTGCAAACTCACGGCTAATGATTATGATGACAACCCAAGCCGGTGCAGCTTCCATTGCTACTAATAAGATAAATGCAGATGATACAAGTAATTTATCTGCTAATGGGTCTAAAAATTTACCTAAATTTGTTACTAAGTTATATTTACGTGCATAGTGACCATCAATCCAGTCTGTCACAGATGCAATAATAAAAATCAAAGCACCAATAAAATGTTCAATTGGTAATGTTACACCCAATATGGACAAATCTCCCCATCCAAAATCTAATACCATCATAATAACGAAAATAGGAATTAGACAAATTCGAGAAACTGTGATTTTATTAGGAATATTCATTTGTTTCACCTTTCTTACCAAAGGAAAAAGTCATCTATATAAGATGACTACTTTACTTCCTCGAATTTAATAACGATATTTTGAGTATAACGTTCTGCAGGAGTTGCTGCAAATTTAATCTTCTCATCATTTACATATACACTACCATTTGCAGATGCTCCAAGTCTAACGCGAACACTTTTCTTACCAGTCGCATCTAGATCAAGTTCATCACCATTATTATACATTTGATCTGGCTTGTATATTTTTGATTCACTGGAAATTTCAGTGCCATTTTCATCTTGAATACCAACCCATGTACTACCTAAAACTTTAACTTTTATTTTAAAGTCTTTAGCGCCTGTTAATGTATACGTAGTAGTTACACTATCATTTTCTAATGTACCTTTAGAGATTTTTTGTTTTGATTTTTCTGTTGTATCTTTTGTTACTTGAACTTGTTTTGCTTTTGAATCAGCTACAGATTTCCCTTGTACTAATTTATCTTTATTACTATTTGTCTGAACGTTAGTTGATTCAACTTTGACGTCTTGTTGTTTTGGTTCATCCGCAACATCATTACTTGAATTATGTTGATTTAAAAACCAAATTGCTGCAATAATAATGATGATAAATAAGGCAACAATTACTTTAGGCATCCAATCGGAACTTCCTTTAGTCGCCTTTTTTGTAAGACTACGACGTTGATTAGGTTGTTGGATGTTCGCCGTTGCTGTAACATTTTCTACTGTTTTATTGGAAGGGATTTCTCCTTTGAAGGTTTCTAATAACTCATTAGAATCTAAACCTACTGCTTCCGCATACTGCTTTATAAATGCACGTACATAGAATGATCCAGGCATAACACTGTAATTGCCTTCTTCAATTGCAGAAAGATAACGTTTTTGAATTTTTGTAATTTCCTGTAAATCATCCAGACTATAACCTTTTGACATTCTCGCTTCCTTTAAACGAGCTCCTAGTTCCGTCAATTGTAAACACCTTCCTGTTAAAAATTAAATCCTCCAAAACCGCCGAAACCACCCGAATCTTGTAAAAAGCTATTATGACGCTCTAGCACTTCGTATGTAATTTCTTCATCTGGATGATGTCTTAATTCGATAATATAATCAAAGTCTTCAATTGTATATTCAGAATGTTGCACGAACATATCAGGATGTTCAATCACGATAATCGTTGGTAATTGCATAATCTCACGAACTAATTGTTGATGACGCTCATCAGAAGAACGTCTAGTAACGACTCCATCTAAGATGAACACATTATTACTGTTAAATTCATCACCAAGTAGCCGATTGCGTATAGTTTGTTTAATCATTGTAGAGGATAGAAATAACCATCGCTTGTTCGCACAAACACTAGCAGCAACGATTGACTCCGTTTTTCCTACTCGAGGCATACCACGTATTCCTATTAATTTACGACCTTCTTTTTTAAAAATTTCAGCCATAAAATCTACAAGTATTCCTAGTTCATCACGAACAAAGCGAAATGTTTTTTTCTCATCTGCTTCTCGTTGGATATAACGACCATGTCGAATAGCTAAACGATCTCGAGTAGTAGGTTGTCGAAATTTCGTGACTTTTATCATTTCCATTGTCGAAACAATATTTCTAAATCGTTCAATTTGTTCTTCTTTTTCAGCACGTAAAAGCATACCTCTTCGCACTTGATCGACACCATTAATCGTTACTATATTGACCCTAAGCATACCTAATAATGATGCAATATCACCTAATAATCCGGGGCGATTGATTTGTATTTCATATTCAAAATACCATTCTTTCACATACAACGATCCCTTCTATTATAAGACGCTTAAAACATTTCTATGTTCCATGATAGCTGATTTTTCTACATATGAAAAGAAAAAAAGGAAGGGGTTGTCTTAAAAGTGTAAAAAAACACTTTTAAGGCACCCCCAAGTACATTTTAAGTACTACAATAGCAGATTTCCCATGAGGTTACTCGTTGCAAAAGAGTTGTCCAAAAGAAGTTTTGAACAATTTACACTACTGTAGATTCTTATTTTGCACTAGTTTAATAACACAATTCGCTAATGCTTCTTTTTCGTTTTCTGAAGCAACGCCCCACAAATCAGAAAGTACTCTTTGTTGTTCATTCTTAGGGTCGATATTAGTTGCTAAATACTCTCCGATTTGTACCGCCGCTTCTTGAATCACTTTATTGGACATTCCAGCTTGTTCAGCCTTTGAAACATTTTGGCCTAAAAAGGATGTCCAATTTTGCCAATTTTCAATGATAGGCATATAATCCCTCCCTTTCATATCAAGTATGTGTAAAGTTCAAAATTATATGTACCAACCACCATTAATTCGCAGAATTTGTCCTGTAATATAATCTGCCTTTCCAGATTGTAAAAACGCTACTAAATAAGCTACTTCCTCAGGCTTTCCTGCACGTTCTAACGGAATTTCGGATACCAGTGAAGACATTTCTTCATCATTTAAATGCCCATTCATTTTCGTATCAATTAAACCAGGCGCAACTGCATTGACACGAATACCATTGTAAGACGCTTCTTGGGCATAAGCTTTTACAAATGAATGAATTGCACCTTTAACAGTGGAATAAAGTGTTTCTCCAGCTCCACCAGCTTCACCCCAAATCGATCCAATCATTGTAATATAGCTTACTTCATGCTGACGTAATTTTGGAGAGAGTAAGCTAATTAACTGAATTGGCGTTTGTACATGTACTTTCCAGAGTGCATTCATATCTTCACTTGTTGTATCTTCTACAAGTTTATATAATGCTTGACCACTGGCAACAACAATTGCTTCTAGTGAAAACACTGATTGTACAATTGTCTTTGCTGCAAATTCATCTGTTAAATCTGCATGTATCGTCATGAATTCTTGTTCTGGATAGGCATCTATCAATTCTTTGGCCAAACTTTGTATCATATCTGATGAATGATTGTATTGCAAATACAAGGACCAACCATTATGTGCCAGTTCACGGCAAATGGCACTTCCGATTGAACCGGAAGCGCCTAATACTAAAGCAAATTTTTTCATTTCAAATCTTGACCTTCTGATGCGAGTACTGTTTTGTCACCGTCAGAGAGAGGTAAGATTTTAAAGACTGTTTGCTGAGATTCGCCTTGTAAAGATTTAAAAGCTTCTTGAACATCTGCTACAGTTAATTCTTCAATAGCGGAAACTGAGTCAAATAAATTCATATCATTAAATTTATAACGTGTGAATTGATTTGCAATAAATTCAATTGAGTTAAGAGCTCTTAAGTTAAAGCCGATTCTACGACGTTTTACTCGCTCTAACTCTTCTTCACCAAATGGCCATTGTTCTTCTACTTTTTTTAATTGGTCTTTGATTGCTTGAATTAATTTATCTGGCTGATAAGTGTCAGAACCAATCATTGCAAAGCCAAATCCGTGTTCTAAAGAAAAGTCATATGAGTAAGATTCATCAATTAATCCCTCTTCATAAACTTTAGTATAGAAATCAGAAGAGCGTCCAAATAAAACATCTAACGTTAAGCTGATTGCCAATTCATGTTTTAACATGTCACGCCCAGCTAAATTGATTTCTTTTGCTTTTAAACCTACAGAGACTTTCGATTTAATAACATCCATACGTAAAGTACGTTCAGGAATTGCTACTTCCATTTGCTCATTTACTTCAATACGTTTAATTGGAGTTGGTTTTGCAAATTCTTTTTTCGCTTGATTTTCGCGAATTACTTCCATCATTTTTTCTGGTTCTAAAGCTCCAATTGCAAATAAAAGCATGTTTGATGGATGATAGAACGTATGATAACACGTGTATAAATGATCTGCTGTAATTTTGTCAATAGACTCTATAGTACCTGCAATATCAATTTTTACAGGATGTTCTTTAAACATATTTTCAATCGTACCGAAGTATAAACGCCAATCGGGTTGATCATCATACATCGTAATTTCTTGACCAATAATCCCTTTTTCTTTATTGACCGTTTTTTCAGTGAAATATGGTTCCTGTACAAAGTTAAGTAAGGTTTCTGTACTTTCGTTAAGATGATTTGTTGCAGAAAATAGATACGCTGTTCTGGTAAAAGAAGTGAAAGCATTTGCAGATGCACCATACTCACTAAATTTTTGGAACACATCTCCATCTTCTTTTTCGAACATTTTATGTTCTAAAAAGTGGGCAATTCCATCAGGTACTGTAATCGCATCTTCTTCACCAATTGGTACAAAAGAACGGTCAACTGATCCATATTTCGTGGTAAACGTCACGAATGTTTTAGAAAATCCTTTTTTCGGCAAAATATAGACATCTAAGCCATTATCTAGCTTTTCATAATAAAGTGTTTCATCTAATTGATCAAAACGAATCGTTTCCATTATTTCACATCCTCCATTCCACTTAAGAAATAGACGGTTTCTTTGTGCAATTGTTTAGCCATATCTACAACGTCTTGTTTTGTCACGGATTGCCATTTCGCTTGCCATGCTTCTACATTGAAATCTTCGTCTAAATCTTTATATTGATCGTAAATTTCAATTTGGCCACGTGCGGAATCTAGCGCTTCTTTCAATTGGTTTTGGAGCATTGCCTTTGTTTGTGTCATTTCCAAATCCGTTATTTCACCATTTTGCATAGCAGTTAATTGTTCATCAATTAATTGCAATGCTTTCTTTTCATTTTCTGCATCGATTCCCGACATTACATATACTAAGCCATATTGTGCAGAGTAGGAGCTTGAGCAATAATAAGCCATACTTTCTTTTTCACGCACATTCATGAATAGTTTGGAATGCGCATAGCCACCAAATATGCCGTTAAAGATTTGCATTTTCGGGAAATCTGCATCTTTAAAGAAAACAGGTGTGGTAAAACCGATATGCAGTTTACCTTGCTTCATTTCTTGCGTTTCCTTAACGTAAGAATCAGTCGGCTGAATTTTAGGTAAAACGGTATGTTCAAATGATGATTTACGATTACCAAATGGTAATGCCTTTTTTAATTCTTCAATCATTTTTGTTTCATCTATATCTCCAACTACATAGATATCAATCGCATCTTCTGCTAGCATACGTTGATATGTATCAGTTAACGATTGGGGTGTGATGGCTTCAACAGCTGGAATTGTACCATTTGCAGAAGTAGATGCTGGATGATTCGGTGCTAAAAGTTTTGTTAAACGATTTTGTGCATAGCGTGATTTATCATCAAAAATCGATTGAATACGTTCTTTGACCATTTCCTTTTCGCGAGCAACAATGTTTTCTTTAAAAACACCATTCTCAAAATTCGGGTCAAAAACTACGGTATGCATTAATTCTAAAACTTTTTCTAAAACATCACCATGTTGCAAATATTGATCATTGACAGTTTCAACGTTTAGTAAAACGGTATGTTCATTTCCTTTTTTAGTTGTATCTAAATACAATACTGTACCGTATAAATCATCTAGATACATACGCATACTAGCAGTAGATGGGAATTTGGCATTACTGTGTTGCAAAACATTTGATAAAACAGTTCTTTCTGCAGCCTCCTCTACCTTTAAAGGTCTTCTTAATTTCAGCGAAAAATTCACTGTTTTAAATTGATCAGTTACTCTTGTATGAATATGAACGTCTTTTGCTACTTCTATAGATTTAAACATTCAAACCCCTCCTATCTACTTAATATAACAAACCATTACTCCAACTATACATGTCAATTGAATAAAATTGCAACTAATGTAAAAGCAGGTTAAGTATTAGACTTTTTTACCATCTTTCGGTCACGTACTCTACCTTCCCTTCAAGTATTGACAATAAAAGTTGTTAGTAAAAATAAAAGACTGAGCAAGAAGCCCAGTCTCGATTAATTAACGTTTGCCTTTCACATATGGTGTACCAGATGCTTTCGGTGCTCTCGCTTTTCCGATAAACCCAGCTAAAGCTAAAATTGTTAATACATAAGGTAAGATTAATAAAATTACTTGAGGTACGTCCTTAATCACTGGAATTGAAGCTCCAGCAATACTCAAAGATTGTGCAAAACCAAAGAATAATGCTGCACCCATAGCACCTAGTGGATGCCATTTCCCAAAGATCATAGCTGCAATAGCCATGAAACCTTGGCCACTGATTGTACCTTGACTGAAGTTCCCTGCGATTGCTTGTGCATAAATTGCACCACCGATACCACCAAGTGCACCAGAAATCATCACTGCGATATAACGCATTTTTGTTACATTTATACCCATTGTATCTGCAGCCATTGGATGTTCCCCTACTGCACGTAAACGTAAACCAAATGGTGTTTTATAAATAACAAACCAAGCAATGAATGCGACAACTATCGCCAAAATAGATGTTCCATAAACGTCAGTAAAGAACATTTTACCTAAAATAGGAATATCCTTTAATCCTGGAATATCAAAACGCGAGAAACGTTCTGCAATTGAATCCGTTTGACCTTTGTCATATAACATTTTCACTGAGAATACAGCAACTGCTAATCCTAACATGTTAAGTGCAACCCCTGCTACCGTTTGGTCAGCACGGAATGAAACGGCTGCAACTGCTAAAATTAGTGAGAATACAATACCTACAACCATTGCAACAAGTAAACCAACCCACGGTGTCCATCCACCAAGAGAATTTGCAAATGTTAAGTTGAAAACAACACTACTGAAGGCTCCAATAATCATTACACCTTCAAGACCGATGTTAATAACACCTGATCGTTCAGTGAATACACCGCCAATTGCAGTTACTATTAATGGTGCTGCGTAGAAGATAGCAGAAGGAATAATGAAATATAACACTTCTAAAAAGCTCATGTTATTTTTCCTCCTTTTTTTTCTTACTTAAACGTTCAAGTGCTACTCGAATAATATAACCTGATGCCACGAAGAAAATAATCAATGCAATAACAATTGATACGATTTCCACAGGGATTCCAGCTTCGTTTGGCATGTTTAGACCGCCATTTTTCAATGAACCAAAGAGTATAGCTCCTAGTAATACACCAAATGGTTGGTTCGCACCTAGTAAGGCAACAGCGATACCATCAAATCCGATACCAGTAAATGCTGTCATCTTAGAAATGTTTCCGAATGTACCTAGTGCTTCCATTGCTCCACCAAGACCTGCGAAGACACCAGATATAACCATAGCAAGAACGATATTTTTACTTACATTCATACCTGCATAATCTGATGCATGTTTGTTAAAACCAACAGCTTTTAGTTCAAAACCACGTGTTGTTTTCTCTAATATGAACCACATCGCAATTACAGCAATAATGGCAACGACAAATCCCCAATGTAATCTTGAATAATCTGTAATAGATTCAAAGAATGGTGATCTAAGTGAAGCTGAATCATGAATCTTTTCAGTCTTTTCTCCACCATTCGATAACGCTGAAATTGTTGCATTCGCTACATGAAGTGCAATATAGTTCATCATGATTGTAACAATAACCTCATGCACTTGTAATTTTGCTTTTAATAACCCTGGAATAAGCGCCCATAATCCACCTGCAACTGCTGCAGCTAATAAAGCTAATGGAAGATGAATTATTTTAGGAAGGTCAAATGCATAACCTACATAAGCTGCTGCTAACCACCCTACAATTAATTGTCCCTCTACACCGATGTTAAATAACCCAGTTCTGAATGCAAAGGCTACAGCTAAACCAGCAAATACATATGGTGTAATTTGGCGAATTGTTTCACCCATGTTATAACTATTACCAAATACCCCATTCCACAATGCGATATAACCATCTACTGGGCTAAATCCACTGACAAGCATCACTATTGCACCTACGATTAGGCCTAATAAGATTGAAATGATAGGAACAAGAATATTTGTCGTACGTTTAGACACTATTCGTCACCTACCTTTTTTTGATCATTGTGAAGTGATTGGCCAGCCATTAATAAACCAAGTTCTTGTTCTGTTGTTCCATGAGGTGCCACTGTATCAATAATAGAACCATCATGAATTACAGCAATCGTATCAGATACATTCATTACTTCATCCAATTCAAATGAGATAAGTAATACTGCTTTCCCTTTATCACGTTGTTCAATTAAACGTTTGTGGATAAATTCGATTGCACCTACGTCTAAACCACGTGTCGGTAATGCTGCAATAAGTAATTCTGGATCACGATCAATTTCACGACCAATAATTGCTTTTTGTTGGTTACCACCTGATAATGCACGTGCAGGCGTCATCTCGTTCGGTGTACGCACATCAAACTCTTCAATGATTTTCTTGGCGAAATTATTTACATTTTTATAATCAATAATGCCTCCTTTAGAAACCGGTTTTTGGTAGTACGTTTGTAAAACGATATTGTGTCCTATAGGGAAGTCTAATACAAGACCGTGTTTGTGACGGTCTTGAGGAATATGCCCTATCCCTGATTCTGTAATTTTACGAGGTTTTAGCCCTGTGATATTCTTACCTTTTAAAGTGACCGTACCATGCTTCACCTTGCGAAGACCAGTTATTGCCTCGATTAGTTCAGATTGACCATTCCCATCAATCCCAGCAATCCCAACAATTTCCCCAGCTCGAACGGTAAGATTTAAATTCTTAACTTTATCAACACCGCGATTATCGGCAATAGTTAAGTTTTCAATATTTAATACAATATCAGTTGGATGCGCTTCCGTTTTTTCAGTCTTGAAGACAACTTGTCGTCCGACCATCATTTCGGCAAGTTGATTTGGATTAGTTTCAGCTGTAATAACTGTTCCAATTCCTTGACCTTTACGGATAATTGTTACACGATCTGAAACTTCCATAATTTCTTTTAATTTATGCGTAATTAAAATTATAGATTTACCTTCTTTAATTAGGCGCTTCATAATCTGCATCAATTCTGTAATTTCTTGAGGTGTAAGTGACGCTGTTGGTTCATCGAAGATTAGAATTTCAGCGCCGCGATATAATGTTTTTAAAATTTCAACACGTTGTTGCATCCCGACTGAAATGTCTTCAATTTTAGCATTTGCGTCTACATTTAGACCGTATTTTTCAGATAGTGCTTGTACTTTTTTCGCTGCATCGCGAATGTTGATCAAACCCATTTTAGTAGGTTCGCTACCTAAAATGATATTTTCAGTCACCGTGAAATTTTCAACTAACATAAAATGTTGGTGAACCATCCCAATTCCAAGATCATTAGCTTTGTTAGGATCTGTAATTTTGACTTCCTTGCCATGAACTCGGATTGTTCCCGCCTCTGGTTGATACAAACCAAAAAGAACGTTCATCAACGTCGATTTCCCCGCACCATTTTCTCCTAATAGTGCATGAATCTCGCCTTTTTTTAGCTGAAGGGTGATGTTATCATTTGCTACGAAATCGCCAAATTGTTTGCGAATTCCAAGCATCTCTATCACATATTCCAATGTGTTCACTCCCTTGGACACTATAAATTTATGAGTGTAATTAATAAACTAACAAGGTTAAAAAATTAACACAAGAAAGCATTTAAAGAGGAATTATTTTCAGAATATTAATATCTGTAATTTTACAAAAATAGATAAAAATCAGATTGTATTATTTAAAAAAATTCTCTTAAAATCTTAAAATCTTCAAATACCTTCATCTATTAATTTTTTAATAGATAAAAATATCATAAAGACCACCAGAATATGCTGGTCTTTATGATAATAATGGTTAAATACTATTTTCCTGGTTTTTCAGGAACTTTAATTTCACCACTAATAATTTTCGCTTTGTATTCGTCAATTTTCTTTTGTGTGTCAGCAGTAATTGCACCATGAGAATCAGCTAAATCAACACCATTGTCTTTTAAACCAAAAGTAATCAATTTACCACCAGGGAATTTACCATCTTTTGTTTGTTTAGACACGTCTTCTGCTGCAATATCAACACGTTTTAATACTGAAGTTAAAGTAACGTTCGTTTTGTCATCTACTTTACCTTCATCATATTGGTCACGGTCAACACCGATTACCCATACGTCAGCTTTTGGATCTTTTTTCTTACGTTCTTTTGCTTCAGTGAATAATCCATTACCTGTACCGCCCGCTGCATGGAAGATAATGTCTGAGCCAGAATCATACATACGTTTAGCGATTGTTTGACCTTTTGCAGCATCGCCAAATGTACCTGCATATTGTACATCAACTTTAACTTTTGGATTTGCAGCTTTAGCACCTGCTACGTAGCCTGCTTCGAATCCACCGATAATATCACCTTCCATACCACCGATGAAACCAATTTTACCAGTTTTAGATTGTAAAGCTGCAGCAGCACCTGCTAAATAAGAAGCTTCGTTTGCACGGAACATAATTGAAGCAACATTGTCTTGTCCTTCAACTACTGAATCGATAATAGCGATCTTAGCATCTTTTTGTTGTTTAGCTACTTCAACTACTGAATCATGTAGATTAAAACCTACAGCGTATACTAAATCAAAGTTACGACGGATTAAACTGTTAAGATTGGTATTGTAATCACTTTCAGCAGCAGATTGTAGATAATCATAACCACCATTACCTTTTGACAAGCCATTATCTTTACCGAATTTTTCAATACCTTCCCAAGTTGATTGGTTGAATGACTTATCATCAATACCACCAATGTCGGTTACCATTCCTACTGAGAATGAGTTTTTGTCGTCGCCTTTTTTTGTTTCTGTTTCATTATTAGAACCACACGCTGCTAATAATGTACCAGATGCTAAAAGTGCAGAAAGTGCTAAACCTATTTTACGTTTTTTCACTTGAAATCCCCCCAAAAAGTAAGTTAGTTTTATTTTCGATAGCAGGAATGAATACTTATTTTACACACGTTTTCGTACTACATGGAAACTGAATTTATCAGCTCTGAAATAATTACGTGAATAGAGCACCACACGATCGTTATCATCATAATGGAGCTGTTTTAAAACTAAGAGCGCTGTTTCACGCCCACATTGTAATATTGGAGAAACTTGACCATGATAGCCAACAGGATCTATAAATGTAACTGCATATGCTACATGAATTTCCCCGGATTCTTCTAAAGCAGAGAAAATGGATGAATTATGTCGAGACAAGAAATCTGCTGCTAAATATTTTGCAGGTACTTGGTCCACACAATACACGACCGGTTCACCGTCTGCTGTACGCACACGTTCAATCGTTATTAAAGATTCATCAGCATCACATTGAAAGCGTTTTATATCTTCTTCATTCGAAAGGTGCTCGGTAGAACTTATGTAGTTTGTACCAGGCTGCATTCCAGCATCCTCTATCATAGAGGAAATACTTGAGAGTTGTTCTATCCCCGATGTAAATAAAGGTTTTGGATTAACAAATGTACCTACACCATGTCTTCGAACAATAATATTTTCTTCTTCCAACAGTCTTAAAGCTTCACGAAGTGTTGCACGACTGACTCCAAGTGATTTCGATAATTCAAATTCAGAAGGTAGTTTTTCATTTTCTTTGTAAACACCTTGTTCAATATCTGCCTTTAAATGATCAATCACTTGAAGATAGAGATGACGATGATCAGACTTAATTGTCATATAAACCACCACCAAAAGAGATCAGAGATCAGACATCAGACGTAAAACATTCCTACTAATCAGACATTACTATACCATTTTTGTTTAGGTAAATAAATAACTTTCACAAAAAACTGTGTTAAAACAGACAAATTTTTATATTGCTATTCTAATATAGATGTTTTTTTTACATTCTTTGGTT
Source organism: Rummeliibacillus sp. NPDC094406 (assembly GCF_044763875.1). Lineage (NCBI taxonomy): Bacteria > Bacillati > Bacillota > Bacilli > Caryophanales > Caryophanaceae > Rummeliibacillus > Rummeliibacillus sp. NPDC094406. Next base: position 219,666 of record NZ_JBIWGZ010000002.1, read on the forward strand.
AATATCAAAATAATTTATTAAAATTATTTTCCGATTAGGACCTCTCTTGGTTTGCTCTTTTCTGCTGGACCAACAATCCCTCTTTCCTCCATCTGATCCATAATACGCGCAGCTCTTGCATAGCCTATTTTAAGCTTTCTTTGAAGGAAAGATACGGATGCTGTATCTTGCGCAGCCACTAATTGAACAGCCTCTTCGAAAAGCTCATCTGTATCATCTAAATCTTGAACTTCTTCTTCTTCAGATGGAATCATTTCTTCTTGATACTGGGCTTTTTGCTGTGCTATAACAAAATCCACAATCTGTTCTACTTCATTATCTGAAACGAATGCACCTTGCACACGAACGGGTTTCGATTCACCAGCTGGTAAGAATAACATATCACCACGTCCTAGTAAACGTTCAGCACCACCCATATCAAGAATTGTACGAGAATCGATGGCAGATGATACTGCAAAAGCAATCCTAGATGGTATATTTGCTTTAATAATCCCCGTTATTACATCAACACTTGGTCTTTGAGTAGCAATGATTAAGTGAATTCCAGCAGCCCGAGCCATTTGTGCGAGACGAGTAATCGAATCTTCCACATCACTAGAAGCAACCATCATTAAATCTGCTAATTCATCCACAATGACTACAATAAATGGCATTTTCGGATGCTTTTCTCCGTTTTCGTTGTTAAATTTATCGATTTGTTCATTATACCCTTCGATATTGCGTGTACCAGTATGTGAAAATAGATCATAACGTCTTTCCATTTCAGAGACTACTTTTTTCAATGCTTGTGAAGCTTTGCGAGCATCTGTTACAACTGGTGCTAGTAAATGCGGAATACCATTATAAACGTTTAATTCAACCATTTTAGGGTCAATCATCATCATTTTGACTTCATGAGGCTTTGCTCTCATTAATATGCTAATGATGATGCCGTTAATACAAACAGATTTACCACTTCCGGTTGAACCAGCTACAAGTAAGTGTGGCATTTTGTTTAATTTTGCTAGTTTTGCTTCACCTGTAATATCTCTACCTAATCCAATTAATAGTTTTTCATCAGGCTTATTATTTTCTTTAGACTCTAACACTTCACGTAAACTTACAATCGCAACTTCTTTATTTGGTACTTCAATACCTACTGCAGATTTACCTGGAATTGGAGCTTCAATTCGGATATCTTTTGCCGCAAGTGCTAATGCTAAATCATCTTGTAGCCCAACAATTTTACTAACTTTTACTCCACGATCAGGTAGCACTTCATATTCAGTAACAGCTGGTCCTAGGTGAACTTGCGTAACAGTTGCTTTGACTCCAAAAGATTGGAAAGTCTGTTCCAATTTGCGCGCATTATCTTGAATTAATTCAAACTCTCCACTTTGGTCAGTATGTGGTGGCAGTTTCAAACTATTCATCGCTGGTAATTGATACGCTTCATTTTCAACCACATTAGAAGTATCAATCGCTGGGTGATCTACATCTTGATGTGAACTTTCTTCTCCTATTACAATCGTTTCAGGTTCAGGTTGTTCTAGTTGGACTCTTTGAGTAAAAGCAGAAATAATTGGTTCTCTGCGCTCTTCAACCACAGGCTCTACTTCTGTTGCTGCATGATGCTCTTCATCATGAATTGGCGAATCTGATTCCTCTTTTTTTCGATTTTTGCGAGAAATCCCCTTCTTTTCGGCAGCCTTTTTCTTTTTAGCTTCTTGACGGCGACTCACAGAATTCCCGGAATCTTCTTTCATTTGCAGGATTGATTTTTTTATGGATGGCCATTTACTAGCCAAATACGGAATAAGCGCTTTTCCAGTAATTAAAACAATTCCAATAAGTACCATTAGCCAACCGGCAATTTTAGCACCTGCAGAGTCAAATAATGCATAAAAACATGCAAATAACACTGCACCAATCATACCGCCGCCTAATGCGTGGCTATGATCTTGTATACCACCACTAGTAATTAATATTCGCCATGTCTCTTTTAAAACGGAATTACTTTGAATTGCATTCCCTTCAAATAGTTGTTCAAACAATGCAATATGACTAAATAATGTTAGTCCCCCTGTAACTAGCAAACTTCCTAATATTAAACGATTTTTTAAATTGGGGACCGTTCGTTTCAACATTAATAAAAGTGCACTAACGATAAATAAAAACGGAACAATAATTGCCCAGTTTCCAAATAAAAATAGTGCTATAAATTGAAACAATCTCCCTACAGGGCCATATTCAAAAAATATGATAATTGCAAAACCAATTAAAATGAGACCAATAATTTCATACATTAATGGATGCGATGGTGTATCTTTTTTTGCTTTTGATGATGTTGACGCTTTTTTTGACTTTGCTGGTCCCTTTTTCGCTGTTGCCATGCCTCCACCTGCTTTCTTTAATCATTCATTTATTGAAAGGAAAAAAGGATTTCCTACCATACCAGAGGTTAGGAAATCCTTTTTGTCCGCTTACGCATTAATATTCCATAATAATAGGGATAATCATTGGTCGGCGTTTCGTTTTTTGGAATAAATAAGAGTTTAGCGTGTCACGGATTTCTTGTTTTATACTTGTCCATTCATATGATCCTTTATTCACATATTTTTCGACAACTGTTTTCACTAATTCAGAAGATTCACTTAGTAACTCTTCAGATTCTCTTACATAAACAAATCCACGAGATAAAATTTCTGGACCTGAGGCAATTTTTTTCTGTTGACGATTAATTGTTACGACAACGATAAAAATACCATCTTGGCTAAGTAATTTACGGTCACGTAAGACGATATTGCCTACATCACCAACACCTATACCATCGATTAAAACATTACCAGCAGTTACTCGGCCACTCATACGCATTTTACCGCTCTTATATTCGACAATATCACCTTTATCAGCAATAAAAATTTGAGATTTTGATAAACCCGTTTGTTGAGCTAATTTAGAGTGTGCGATAAGCATACGATATTCCCCTTGAATCGGGATAAAGTATTTTGGTTTCATAAGATTTAACATCAACTTCAAATCTTCTTGTGCGCCATGTCCTGAAACATGGACTTTTTTATCAGCTGACAATACTTTAGCACCTGCTTTTGCAAGGCTATTCATTGTATCAGCAATTTGCACCTCCATACCTGGAGATGGTGTAAATGTAATAAGTACTGTATCTGTAGATTTAATACGGATATCGCGGTGGTGTTTGCGGATGATTTTTTCTAATCCTTCTAGTGGTTCACCTTGGTTACCAGTAATAATTGCTACAATTTCTTCATCAGGATAGTCATTAATTTTACTAATTGGAATAATTCGTTCTGGATCTACAGAAAGATAACCTAAACGCATACCAATTTCAAATACATGTTCTAAACTACGTCCAACAACTGCAATTTTGCGATCATCAGCTGTTGCTTGATCGAATACTTGTTGAATGCGAATAAAGTTTGATGCATAAAGCGCAACTAAAATTCTTCCTTCTGCATGGTGGAACGTTTTTGCTAGTTTTTCACGAATAACATTTTCTGGGATTGTATATCCTGGGCGTTCTGCTTCAGTTGAATCAGACATTAAGATGAATACTCCTTCTTCACCTAACGTAGCCATTTTCCCAATATCAGGTTTGTATTTACCTTGAGCTGACTGGTCAAATTTAAACTCTCCAGTATGCACAATCGCACCTTCTGAAGTATGGAAAGCAATACCTAATGAATCTGGGATGCTATGAGTCGTATGGAAAAATGTTACATAAGTTGATTGGAAATTCATACGACTCTTGCTAGTTACTTCAAAAAATTTGACAGGGTATGGAGCAGGTAAATCTTTTAAATGTTCTTTTGCCAATGCAATTGTCAATTTAGATCCATAGACAGGTGCACTAACTTTTTGTAAAAGATATGCTACTGAACCAATAGCATCTTCATGACCGTGTGTTAGGAAAATACCTTTCACACGAGATTTGTTTTCTTCTAAGTACGACATGTCAGGAATAACATAGTCTATTCCTAGCATTTCATCCTCAGGAAACATAAGTCCACTATCTACTACAAAAAGCTCTTCGTCGATTTCAACGACATACATAGCTTTTCCGATTTCACTAACGCCACCTAGTGGAATGACGCGAATAACTTCATTTTTTGTTTTTGCCACTTGATTTCCTCCTAAAATAATCCCGAACACAAACCACTTACTCCCATTATATCTATTGTTGGGAGTTTTCACAAACAAAAAAAGAATGGGCAAGGCTACCCATTCAAAAAATTATTTTCTAAAATTGTTTTTGCTTTTCCAAATATTCTTCCCACGCATGGTCAAAGGCTAATTTTTCTTTATCTGTCAGTCTTACAATCGGTAATCTAACATTTTCTGACCCTATTCCTATTTTGGCTAATGCGTATTTTACAGTTGAAGGACTTGGCGTAGAAAATAAAGCTCGAATTATTGGTAATAATGCTTGATGTATCGTTGCTGCTTCTTGATGACGACCTTCTTTAAATAATGCAACCATTTTTTGCATATCATTGCCCACTATATGTGATGCAACGGAAATAACACCTGAACCTCCAATAGCTAGTAGAGGTAATGTTAAGCCATCATCCCCTGAATATATTTTTAATCCTTCAGGTGCTCCAGCTATAATTTCTGTCATTTGATCTAAACTACCACTAGCCTCTTTGATGATCTGAATATTCGGAATTCCACTTAACTCTAAAATAGTTTTCGGTTGTATATTCACGATTGAACGTCCTGGAATATTGTACAACATTACTGGTAACGATGTGGATTTTGCAATTGTTGCAAAATGTGCATAGATGCCTCGTTCACTTGGTTTGTTGTAATAAGGACAAACTAACATAACTCCATCAACACCAACCGCTTCAGCCTCTTTGGTAAGTTCCAACGAAGCTTGTGTATTATAGCTCCCAGTCCCTGCAATAACAGGGATTCTTTTATCAACTTTTTTCACAACAAAATGAATTAAAGCAACTTTCTCGTCATGTGACAATGTTGGCGATTCACCTGTTGTGCCACAAACAACAATTGCATCGGTACCGTTTGCTATTAAATGCTCTATTACTTCTGAAACCTTCTCAAAATGAATTGAACCATCTTCACGGAACGGTGTAATCATAGCAGTAGCAACATTACCAATATTCACTTGTTATGCCCCCCCTTAGATTAATCCGTCTTCAATCATCTTCTCTGCGATTTGAATTGAATTTAATGCAGCACCTTTTAATAAGTTATCTGACACAATCCAAAGATGGAAAGCATTATCTTTTGTTAAGTCTTTTCGAATACGTCCAACAAATACTTCATCTTCGCCTTCAGTGTAAATTGGCATTGGATAGACTTGTGACGATATATCATCTTGCACAATTACACCTGGTGCTTCTTGCAATACTCTTTTAATACTTTCCACAGTTACGTCTGATTGATCAATTTCAATATAAACAGATTCAGAATGTCCAGCAACTACTGGTACACGGACACATGTTGCAGCAACTGGTAATTCTGGTGCATGCATAATTTTCTTTGTTTCATTAATCATTTTCATTTCTTCATATGTGAAACCATTGTCAGTGAATACATCAATTTGTGGAATGACATTTCCAGCAATCGGATAATGTTTTTTATCGCCTTTTACAGGTAAAACATGTGCTTCTACATTCTTTGCCTGGTCAAAATGTAAGCTTTGTTCTTTTAGTTCTTCAATCGCGCTTATTCCTGACCCTGAAACGGCTTGATATGTAGAAACAATTAAGTTTTTCAATCCAAATGCTTGGCGGATTGGTTCAATTGCTGCAACCATTTGTATAGTTGAACAGTTTGGATTTGCAATAATACCTTTGTGTGTTGCTAAATCTTGTGGATTTACTTCTGGTACAACTAATGGCACTTCTGGATCCATGCGAAATGCACTTGTATTGTCAATCACAACTGCTCCACGTTCTGCTGCAGCAGGTGCTAACGCTTTAGAAACGGAACCACCCGCGCTAAATAATGCAAAATCTACTCCTTCAAATGCTTCTGGAGTGGCCTCTTCTATTGTGTATGTTTGACCATTAAATGTAAGTTCTTTACCGGCAGAACGTTTTGATGCAAGTAACTTCAACTTTCCAATAGGAAACTTACGTTTTGCAAGCTGTTCCATCATTTTTGTTCCTACTGCCCCTGTAGCTCCAACAACTGCTACTGTATATTCTTTAGCCATCATACTATCTCTCCTCAACTCTTCATTAGATATTGGCGCTATTGTATCATAAGTCTTAAGGTTTTAATATAATAATTTAATTATTTAGTATATTGAATTATTAAAGGCTGTAATTGTCTCTTTTCTAAGGAAGCTACAACCGTAGGTAATAACTGCGTAAAATCAGAAATCAATGAATTCGGTTTACCAATCGGATTATCTTGACCAAAAGGAATGAAGAAGATATTTTTAGTATTTAACAATTTCATGATATTTACTCCATTCAATCCAAGTGCGTCATTTGTTGAAATTCCTAATACAACCGGGCTACCATTTCGTAAAGTAGCTTTAGCAGCCATCAATACTGGAGAATCCGTTGCTGCATTTGCAAATTTGCTAATAGAGTTTCCAGTCATCGGAGCAATAACCATACAATCGAGAGGATTGGAAGGTCCAAAAGGTTCTGCTTCTACGATGCTTTTAATGACTTCATGCCCGGCTAAAGCTTCTATTTTTTCAATCCACTCTGCACCGGTACCGAAGCGTGTCGCAGCTGTTAATACCGAATTTGTGATAATAGGCACAACAGTTGCACCTTGTTCAGTTAAAGTTGTAATTTTAGGTATTACATCTTCGTAAGTACAGTGTGACGCAGTTATGCCAAGGCCAATACGTTTTCCCTCTAACACTTTACCCCTCCTTTAGTTCATTATTTTTTCGTATGATTACTTGTGCTAATAGATTTGCTGCATCCTGTGGAAAATACTTTCCAGGAAGGCCAGGTAGTAAAATATAGTTTACACTCTGGGCATCTTCAACATTTAAGCATCCCGGAGCTGATGCTACATCAAAGATTTTAACTGAGTTATCAAATTGTTGATTAAATTCGTCTGTAAACCATTTATTTGGGATTGTATTGATTAAATAATATGGTTTTGTCATATTTTCAGGTATTAGCTGCGAAGCTACGTACCCATAGGCAATTGCTTCTTGGATTTGACTGTTTGACCTTGCTAAAATATGCACATTTGCTCCTAATTTGTGCAACATGTATGCAAGCATTTTTGCTACTCTACCAAATCCAGTAACATAAAATGATTTCCCATAAACCGATGCACTCTCAAGCTCATAAAATGCACAAAGCATTCCCTCTGATGTTAATCTTGCATTTAGCCATATATAGGATTCATCTTGTAAATAGTAAATCACTCGCTCTTCGTCTAGATATTGAAGTTCTTGCTGTAACGTTTGATTACTTTTACCTACAAATATGACTGTATCCTTTTGTAACGCCTCGAAAGCATATTTAGGTAGATCGACAGCATGAATTGGCAATACGATTCTTTGTGGCTTCTCTGTCGAAACAATCTGTTGTATTTCGTCATTCCAATTATCTGTATACTTATAAATTACTTGTTCAAAATCAAGAGAAAGCTGCACCGCTAACTCCTTAAACCGCAAATCCTTCCCCAATATTAGCCATTTCTCCATCGTCATTTTATATACCCCGATGAAAGAGGCTGTGTTTTTTTAAATAAAATGCGATCTTCTCCAATTAACGATATTTCTGTCCATGGAATAAATGATTGTACTTTATTTTCTTTTGCTTGAAAAGGTAAACGATAACCTTTTTGAACTAATTCAAAACCGTAGATCTGCCCAGTTTTAGCATTAAGTAAACACTCAGTTTCAGCGAGTAATCCACAACGTACACCATCTTTAATCTGAATCAACTCTTTTTCTGCAAGCTCCGATAAGAGCATTCAATCCCTCCTTTTCCCGTAATAACAGTGTATGTCGCCCAAGCTCTTCCCGTGCATAAAAAAGCTAAGGAGATACGCTTATATCCCCTTAGCTGGCTGAATCACAGATTTTGCATATGGTTTTGTTAACAAATTTCGAATAACTCGATTGACACTTTCTTCATCAACAGCATATAGTTCCTGCAAAGTTTGTTCAACTGATTTCGCTTCACCAAATACTAGTTCATTTTTGGCATTACGATTCATAAAATCATTCGATGTTTCAAGTCCTAGTATTAAATTACTTTCTAATTGTTCTTTGGCATACTGAATCTCAATTTCAGATGCTCCATCGTTTACCAATTGCTCTGTTATTTGAAGAATCGTTTCTTCCAATACAGTAAGTTTATCCGGGGAAGTACCACCATAAATCATAAAAGCTCCAGCATTCTCATATGCAGAATAATAGGAGAAAACTGAATACGCTAATGCCTTCTCCTCTCGCACTTTCTGGAATAGTCTTGAGGATGTCGCATCTCCTAAAATATTGTTGACTACTAGTAAACTTACTAAATCAGAGTCTTTTACTGTCAGCCCCTCATAACCTAAGGCAAGATGAGATTGTTCCGTATTACTTTCTTTATTTGTTTGCCCATGTACAAACTTTGGAATTGTTACAATTTTTTTCGTTTGATGAGTAGTGTTTGTAAATTGATCAAATAGTGTAATGATTTTATTTACTAGCTGGTCCGATACATTCCCAGCAACTGAAATGACGACTCTATCTGGTGTGTAATTTTCATCCATATAAGTTTCAATTTTATCTTTAGTAAAGGATGCTAACGTTTCTTCTGTTCCTAAAATAGGGGCCCCCATTGAATGATTGGGATACATCACGCTCCAAAGTCGTTCATCCACATCATCATCAGGTGTATCTTCTACCATCGCCATTTCTTCAAAGATGACATGCCGTTCTTTTTCTATGTCGGCTTCTGCAAATTTCGAATGAAAAAACATATCGGCTAATATGGTTATTGCCTCGATAGCATGATGATCTAGTGTTACAGCATAGTAGCATGTATTTTCCTTTGACGTAAAGGCGTTTAATTGTCCACCAATTCGGTCAAAAGACTCTGCAATTTCTTTAGCAGTTCTACTATATGTACCTTTAAATAGCATATGTTCGATAAAATGTGTGATACCATTCTCTTCGGGACGTTCGTTTCCAGAACCTACATTAACCCAAATCCCCATTGAAACAGATCGTACATAGGGCAATTTTTCAACTAATATTCGTACTCCATTTTGGCATATATGTTTTGTAACCAAACGGTTTCCTCCTTATGTAAAAAAGAGGTTGCCATTTTATACAAAACGGACAACCTCGTGATTTTTAAATTGTAAATACAAAACTAAGATGAAACATGAACGTGAGCTTTTCAGGGCTTAACGGGCGTGTTCCGCTTTTATTTTATCCAGCTGCTCACGCCAGCCCCTCGAGGTCGAATAACCTTTACCCTTTGAGGCAAAAAGCGCCTCTGCGGGTAAAGGACATTCGCTTGTCGGGGCTTAACAGGCGTGTTCCGCTTTTATTTTGATTCTTCGCGTTCTTTTTCTTCTTTGAGTACTACTTTGCGTGATAGGTTGACACGGCCTTGACGGTCGATTTCAATTACTTTCACCATTAATTCATCGTCTAATTTCAAGACATCTTCTACTGCTTTTGTACGTTCTTCTTGAATTTCGGAGATGTGTAGTAAACCATCTTTACCTGGGAAGATTTCAAGGAAAGCACCGAATTTTTCGATACGTTTTACTTTACCCATATAATATTCGCCCACTTGTGCTTCGCGAACAATATTTTCGATGATTTCTTTTGCACGGTTAATCATTGTTTCGTCAGAAGATGAGATGAAAATTGTTCCATCTTGTTCTGTATCAATTTTCACGCCAGTTTCTTCAATGATTTTGTTGATTTGTTTACCTCCAGGTCCGATAACATCGCGGATTTTATCTGGATTAATATGGATACGTTTGATTTTTGGCGCATATGTTGATAGATGTTCGTTTGGTCCAGCAAGAGTAGCAAGCATAGAGTCAAGAATAATCATACGACCGCGTTTTGCTTGAACTAAAGCTTCCTCAAGGATTTCACGAGAAAGTCCATCAATTTTAATATCCATTTGAAGTGCAGTAACACCTTTAGCTGTACCAGCAACTTTAAAGTCCATATCACCAAGGTGATCTTCCATACCTTGAATATCTGTTAAGATTGAGTAATAATCGCCTTTTTTAACAAGCCCCATTGCAATACCGGCAACTGGTGCTTTAATTGGCACACCTGCATCCATAAGTGCTAGACATGATCCACAAATACTAGCTTGTGAAGTTGAACCATTTGATTCCAATACTTCTGATACACAACGAATAGTGTATGGGAAGTCTTTTTCATCAGGAATGATTGCTGATAATGCACGCTCACCTAGAGCACCGTGACCAATTTCACGACGACCAGGGCCACGCATTGGACCAGTTTCACCAACAGAGAATTGTGGGAAATTATAGTGGTGCATGAAACGTTTAGATTCTTCCACTCCAAGACCATCAATAATTTGAACATCACTTAATGCACCTAATGTACAAATAGATAATGCTTGAGTTTGTCCACGAGTGAATAAGCCTGAACCATGTGCACGAGGTAGTAAACCTACTTCAGAAGATAATGGACGAATTTCATCTAATTTCCGACCATCTGGACGGATTTTTTCTTCAGTAATTAAACGGCGTACTTCTTCTTTAACCATTTTATCTAAAATTTGATTTACTTGTTTTAATGTTTCTTCGTCTGCTTCTTGATCTTCGTATTTCGCTAAAACTTCTGCTTTTACAGCTTCAATTGCTTCATCACGAGCATGCTTTTCATGAGTTTGGATTGCTGCATTCATCTTTTCTTCGTATTCAGAAGTGATTGCTTCAGTCAGCTCTGCATCTAATTCATGAAGAACAACTTCAATTTTTTCTTTACCAGCTTGAGCTGTTACTTCTTCTTGGAATGCAATTAATTTTTTAATTTCATCATGACCGAACATGATTGCTTCAAGCATAGTTTCTTCCGGTACTTCTAGAGCACCTGCTTCAACCATGTTAATTGCATCTTTTGTACCAGCAACTGCTAAGTTGATGATAGAATCTTTCCATTGTTCAACTGTTGGGTTAACGATAAATTTATCGTCTATCATACCAACTTGAACGCCGGCGATTGGGCCATCAAATGGAATATCAGACACCATAAGTGCTAATGATGAACCAAGCATCGCTGCCATTTCTGTACTGCAATCTTGATCTGCTGACATGACCATTGAAATAACTTGGACTTCGTTACGGAAGCCATCTGGGAAAAGAGGTCGAATTGGACGGTCGATTAAGCGTGATGTAAGAACCGCTTTCTCAGATGGTCGTCCTTCACGTTTAATAAATCCACCTGGAATTTTACCAGCAGCGTATAATTTTTCTTCGTAGTTTACTGTTAATGGGAAGAAATCCGCTTGTTTAGGATGTTTGGACATTGTTGCGTTACATAACACAGCTGTTTCTCCATAACGTACCATAACGGCCCCATTAGCTTGTTTTGCGAGCTGACCAACTTCAATTTGCAAAGGTCGTCCTGCCCATTCATAGGTAAAAACCTTTTTCTCGTTCATATATAGAACTCCTCTCTTAAAAAGAAAACCTAATCACATATATGTTTATGTTATGTAGTTACTTGTAGTTTATCAAAAAAAATAATGCTTTGCGAAACATTTCTCTAAACTTCAGTTTCAATTATTAAATAGGAGGTTAGATTTATTGAAGCATAAAGAAAAAGCGGGACAAGCCCGCTTTCACAAAATTGCATTTTATCGACGTAAGCCGAGTTTAGTAATGATTTCACGGTAGCGTTGTACGTCATTTTCACGTAAGTATTTTAATAAGTTACGACGACGTCCGACCATTTTGAATAAACCGCGACGAGAGTGGTGGTCTTTTTTGTGAACACGTAAATGTTCGTTTAAGTTGTTAATCTCTTCCGTAAGGACAGCGATTTGAACTTCTGGTGAACCTGTATCACTTTCATGAGTACGGTATTCAGCAATGATTTCGTTTTTACGTTCTTGTGTTAGTGCCATCCAATTCACCTCCTAAATTGAAATATCCCCGATTACTGAGCTACTCGTTGGTGATTCGATGTGCCAAGTAATGGTTTAGTACCAGCTGTAAGCAAGTCACTTTAGAAATATTAACACAAAGATTTCCCTCATGCAACTATAATTCATGAAACTAGCAATGACTTAAGTATTCCATTGCATGTTGTTTATCTAATTCAATTTGAGCTTTTAAAGACTCGATTCCATCAAATTTTTGTTCACCGCGAAGATATTTATACCAATCCACTTTTACTTCTTCTCCGTATATATTTTTATCAAAATTATTAATATATACTTCAATTGTTAAATTCTTTTCATCAGGATTTTTGAAAGTAGGTTTAAATCCTACATTACATACACCGTCATGCCATTCATTTTGAACAAGTAAGCGAACTGCATAAACACCTATGGCTGGGATAAAGGATCCTTCCACTTCTTGAACATTGGCTGTGGGAAAACCAATTTGTCTACCGCGCTTGTCCCCATGAACGACAATTCCTGGGATTTGAAAAGGACGACCTAGAAGTAGACGAACCCGCTCCATATCTCCTTCTTTTAACGCTTTGCGAATATTAGTTGAGCTAATTTTATCTGATTCTTGCTGTTGCTTTTCAACTATTGAAACTTCATAATCTCCATTACTCATTTCTTCTAAATCCTTCATCGTACCACGTCCCATCGCACCAAATGTGTAGTCAAATCCTGCTGTTACATGTTTTATACTTAAATTACGGATAAACACATCTACAAATTGTTGTGGGCTTAATATAGCAAAATCTGATGTAAATCGAACGACAAATACTGTATCAACTTGTAGTTCTTCTAAAATTTCCAATTTTTGTTTTAGAGGCGTGATGTAAAATACTTGTTCTTTACGTTGTCCTAAAACAATAGATGGATGCGGGTCGAATGTCATTACCGCTAATTTTAAATTTTTATTTTTTGCATTTGTTTTTGCTTCTTCTATAACAGCTTGATGTCCACGGTGTACCCCATCGAAAAATCCAACTGCTAATGAATATGGTCCCTCAATTTCCTTTGAACTAATTTGATGAGGGTACATCAGTTGAATGACTTTCATACGATTGCCTCCTAATCAACTTTCGGGAACATTTTTTCTGGTTTCATAAGTCCCTTTTTCTCCGGATGCTTTACATAGACAGCAACCGCTTTGTTATTTTCCATATAAACTATTTTATCATGTTCTTCAAGAGAAGGATGCATTGGTAAAACTTGGCCATTAATTATTTTCTTAAGAATATCTGGTGTAATTTCAATATGTGGAAAATCCGTCAATGCATATTCTAACGGTTTAATGCAATCTCTTAATTGTTCATTCTCTACTTTTTCTTGTAATTGCTCTAATGTCACGCAATCATCTTTTGTAAACGTACCTGATTTTGTACGAACTAAGGATGCCATATGAGCAGGATAACCAAGTTCCTCACCAATTTGAACAGCTAGTGTACGAATGTAAGTCCCTTTGCTACAGGCAATACGAACAGGGAAAGTAATACTCTTTCCTTCATATATTTCACAATCATCAAGTAAATCTAGCGTATAAATTGTTATTTGACGAGTAGGACGTTCAACAACTTCACCACTTCTAGCATATTCATATAATTTACGCCCATTTACCTTGACAGCTGAAAACATTGGTGGTGTTTGAGATATAACACCTGTTAATGATTTTAAAGCTTCTAAAACTTGCGTGCGAGTAATATGTTTTTCTGTTGTATCTTCTTCTACAACTTCGCCTTCAGCATCTTCTGTTGTAGTGGTTGTCCCAATTTCTATGATTGCTTCATACACTTTTCCAGTATCTGTTAAATATTCAGCGAGTCTTGTTGCATTGCCAATACAAATTGGTAGTACACCTTCAACACCGGGGTCTAACGTCCCTGTATGCCCTACCTTTTTTGTATGTAAGATTTTACGGATTTTAAATACACAATCATGAGAGGTCATGCCTCTTTCTTTCCATAATGGGAGAATACCATGCTGCATGCATATTCACTCCTTTACTTTTAATTTTATTTCGACTACACACTCCAGTCCAACTGTGTTAAATAACTTTAACCATTGAGGCAAAAAGCACCTCTTCAGGTTAAAAATATTTACCTTTAGAAAGTCCACAGGATGGTGATCGATAGCCATCGCAACACGAAGTAGCAAACTTAGGCTATTTCCCATAATTCGGGCGTGTTACGCTATTTTTATTAACAGAAAAAGCCTGCAAATAATAGATCTGCAGGCTTTTTTCGATTATTCTTGCGAATCGTGTAGTTGACGTAACAATGTATCAATTCGATTACCGTACTCAACAGATGAGTCAAACTCAAATGAAATTTCGGGTGTAATTCGTAAACGAATACGTTTACTAATCTCAGATCGAATAAAGCCTTTTGCTTTTTCTAGACCTTTCATCGTATCTTGACGTTCTCTTTCTGAACCTAAGCTAGTAATATATACAGTTGCTTGTTGTAGGTCACCTGTTACATCTACATCTGTTACAGTAACAAATCCAACTCGTGGATCTTTTAACTTACGGCCAATAATATCTGCAAGTTCTTTTTTCATTTGTTCTGCAACACGGTTTGAGCGCATTGACATAATCGTTTCACCTCAATTTCTATAAAAACTCTCGTTGTATGTTGAGACATTGCCATTCAGGGTTAGATTCTAGAAATGCAATGGCACGTCCTAGCTCTTTTTCAGCTGCTTGTTGCGTTGATGCAACCGATACAAGTGCTAGAAGTGTTCTTTGCCAAACATCTTGATGATCAATTTCCGCTATTGAGACATTGTATTTTTGTTTTGTACGAGTAATCATACGTTGTAATACAGCTCTCTTCTCTTTTAGCGAATGTGCAGAAGGGACAAAAAATTCACACTCTGCATATACAATCATTAGCGTTTAATCTCTTCCATGATAAATGCTTCAATTTCGTCGCCAACTTTAATATCGTTGTAAGCTTTAACTGTGAAACCACATTCATAACCTTTTGCGACTTCTTTAGCATCATCTTTGAAACGTTTAAGAGAATCTAATTCTCCCTCAAATATTACAATACCATCACGGATTACTCGAACGCCACTATCACGTGTTAATTTACCTTCAGTTACATAACCACCAGCAATTGTACCCACTTTAGAAACTTTGAATGTTTCACGTATTTCAGCAGATCCAATTACTTTTTCTACGAACTCAGGATCAAGCATACCTTTCATCGCAGCTTCAATTTCTTCGATTACTTTATAAATGATTTTGTGAAGACGAATATCTACGCCTTCTGCTTCAGCAGCACGTTTTGCATTAACGTCTGGACGTACGTTAAAGCCGATAACGATTGCATTTGAAGCAGCTGCAAGTGAGATATCTGATTCAGTGATAGCTCCAGCGCCTGTATGGATAATTTTCACGTTTACGCCTTCTACATCAATTTTCATAAGAGATGCAGCCATAGCTTCTACTGTACCTTGAACATCTGCTTTTACGATTAGGTTTAATTCCTTCATATCGCCTTGTTTCATTTGTTCAAATAAGTTATCAAGTGTTACACGTTGTTTTTCTGAACGTTGCGCTTGGATAGCAGTAGTTTCACGAGCTTCCCCAACTTGACGAGCTGTTTTTTCATCTTCAAATACGACAAAGCGATCTCCAGCTTGTGGCACTTCATTTAATCCTGTAATTTCAACTGGAGTTGATGGACCTGCAGATTTTACACGACGACCTAAATCGTTGACCATAGCACGGACACGACCGTATGTATGACCTACTACGATTGGATCGCCGACATTTAAAGTACCGTTTTGTACTAATAATGTAGCAACTGAACCGCGACCTTTATCTAATTGTGCTTCAATAACAGAACCAATTGCACGGCGTTTAGGATTTGCTTTTAGCTCGCCTACTTCAGAAACGAGTAAAATCATTTCTAATAATTGCTCGATGCCGTCACCTTTTAAAGCTGAGATAGGAACAAAGATTGTATCGCCACCCCAAGCTTCAGGAACTAAACCATGTTCAGTTAATTCTTGCATAACACGATCTGGGTTTGATGTTAGTTTATCCATTTTGTTGACAGCTACAATAATTGGAACTTCTGCAGCTTTTGCATGGTTAATAGCTTCAATTGTTTGAGGCATTACACCATCATCTGCAGCTACAACTAAAATCGTTAAATCGGTGATTTTTGCTCCACGTGCACGCATTGTTGTGAATGCTGCGTGTCCTGGTGTATCTAAGAAAGTAATTTTTTTACCTTTTACAACAACTTGATAAGCACCAATATGTTGTGTGATACCACCAGCTTCACCTTCAGTAACTTTCGTATTACGAATTGAGTCCAATAATGTTGTTTTACCATGGTCTACGTGTCCCATAATTGTTACAACTGGAGGACGTTCTTTGATATCTGCTAGGTTTTCATTTTCATCTTCTTCGAAATAAGTATCAAGGTCTGTAACATCAATACGTACTTCTTCTTCTACTTCTACACCGTAATCAGCACAAATTAACTCGATGGCATCTTGTTCTAACTCTTGGTTGATTGTGGCCATAACACCAAGCATAAATAATTTTTTAATAATTTCAGATGGTTCGCGACCTAATTTTTTTGCTAAATCACCAACTGTTAAATATTCAAAGAAAGTAATTTTTTCTGGTAGTTCTTTTTTCACAACTGGTTGTGGCACTTGTGGACGGTTTTTACGACGTTGACCACCATTGATCCCTGGTTTTCGTCTTTGGTTAAAGTTACGGTTGCCGCCTTGAGAGTTGCCGCCTTGAGAGTTTCCTCCGCGACCTCCGCGATTGTTATTATTATTACCGTTATTATTTGAACGGCCTTGACTATTATTTGTATTTTGTTTTGGTTTTGAATTATCTCTTGAAGTCGAATTATTATTCATAGTACTTCCTTGTGTAGTTTTTTGTTTTGTTTGAGCAGGACTAGAAGAGGTTTGCTCTTTTCGTGCTACAGGACGAGTTCCTGGCTGTCCTTTTGATTGTTCCTTGTGATATGTTGGTTGTGTACTGCTGTTCTTTTTATATACACCATCCAATTTGCTAATCGCTTCTATTTCTAACATAGACATATGGTTTTTTACGTCAATTTGGAGCTTGGATAACTGTTCGATCACTTCTTTACTTGACTTACTTACTTGTTTCGCATATTCATGAACTCGTAATTTTGTCATGTATTCACCCCCGGTTAGATTTCGTTGAGTAGCACTGACAGTTTTTTTGCAAAACCACTGTCCATAATAGCTACGGAAACTCTCGCCTCCCTACCCATAGCGTGTCCAAGAAGATCTCTTGTCGCAAATTCATGTAGCTCAACGTTAAAAGACTTACATTTATCTTGCATTTTTTTTCGTGTATTTTTGGAAGCATCGGTTGATAAAATCACAAGTTTTGCGTTTTGTCCTCGTACTTCCTTAATTACTTGTTCTTCTCCGGTAACCACTTTACGAGCACGAGTGGCTAACCCTAATAAATTATAGATTGCTTGTTCTGGATTCATACTGATGGTTCCTTACTAACGATTGCCATTAAATCGTCGTACACTTGATCAGGAATTTTCACTTCAAGTTGACGTTCAAACACGTTTTTTTCCTTAGCTGTTTTGATGGCTGCTTCAGATTTTGAAACATATGCACCACGGCCGGATTTTTTACCTGTTACATCAACAGTGACTTCTCCCTCTTTTGTACGAACAACACGAATCATTTCTTTCTTTGGAAGCATTTCGCCTGTAGCGATGCATTTTCTTAAAGGTACTTTACGATTGATCGGCATCAGAACTCACCTTTCCTTTGGCGTTAAGAGTTGATTGGTAAGAAATAATACAATCCTACCAACCATTCTACTCTTCTTTATTCTTCGTCGTCTTTATATAAGTCCACTTCTACTTCTTCAACATTAGTTGATTCATTATCTATATCTTCATAAACATCAGTTTGTGCTTCTTGACGAGGATAAATTCCTAATTCAGTTGCATCTGTTTCACTTTTAATATCAATTTTCCATCCAGTAAGTTTTGCAGCTAGTCTTGCATTTTGGCCACGTTTACCGATCGCTAATGATAATTGATAATCAGGTACTACAACTGTAGTAGATTTTTCTTCTTCATTTACTTGCACATCTAACACTTGAGAAGGACTTAACGCATTTGCAACGAAAACAACTGGATCTTCTGACCATTCAACGATATCAATCTTCTCATCGTGTAATTCGTTAACAATTGTTTGAACTCGTGCACCTTTAGCACCAACACATGAACCTACTGGATCTACTTCTTCATTGTGAGCTAGAACTGAGATTTTAGAACGGTCACCAGCTTCACGTGCAATTGACTTAATTTCAACTGTACCTTCAAAAATTTCTGGTACTTCAAGTTCAAATAAGCGACGTAATAGACCTGGATGAGTACGTGAAACGAATACTTGAGGACCACGAGAAGTGCGTTCAACTTTCGTAATATATACTTTAATACGATCATGAGGTTTGTAAACTTCACCTGGAATTTGTTCGTTTTGTGGAAGAACCGCTTCGATTTTACCAATTCCTACATAAATATTACGAGGATCTAAGCGTTCTACAACACCATTAATGATATCATCCGCACGGTCTACATATTCTTCGTATACGATGCCACGTTCTGCTTCGCGGAAACGTTGTGTAACAATTTGTTTTGCGGTAGTTGCTGCAATACGTCCAAAGTTACGTGGAGTTTCTTCTTCTTCAACAACATCCCCTAATTCATAATTAGGATTAATTCTTTGAGCATCTGCTAAAGAAATTTGTAAACGTTCATCTTCCACTTCTTCAACAACATCTTTACGAGAATACAGTTTCATTGTGCCGCGTTCTAAATTTAAGTCTACACGGACATTTGCAGCTTGGTTATAATTCTTTTTATATGCATTAATTAGTGCTGCTTCAATCGCCTCAACGATCACCTCTTTTGAGATACCTTTCGCTTCAAGTGCGCTTAGTGCACCGACTAATTCCTTACTCATTGTCTATTTCACTCCTAAAGTTAACGTTCTGCTGAAAAATCAATTGCCAAGCGTGCTTTTGCAATTTTTTCTTTCGGTATAAGAACTGTAATTTTTCTAGTTTTTATCTGTACAGCAAGTTCAGCGCCTTCGTCTGTGTATGATTTTAAATATCCTTCAAATTCTTTCATACCGTTGATGGCTTCATATGATTTAATATGCACAAATTGATCAATTGCTTTTTCAAAGTCTGCATCTTTTTTTAGTGGACGTTCTGCCCCTGGGGAGGAAACTTCAAGGAAATAATTTTGTTCAATTGGATCAACTTCATCCAGTTTTACACTTAGTAATTCACTAACTTGAGCACACTGCTCAATGTCAATGCTTCCTTCAGGAGTATCCACATAAACGCGTAGAAACCAATCGTGACCTTCTTTAACAAATTCTACTTCGACTAATTCAAGGTTTAGACTTTCTACTATTGGCGTTACTAATTGTTCTACTTCAGTTGTAACTTTGCTCATACAATCCTCCTGACTCACTTAGTTGTCATAACAACAGAAAAGAGCGGGAAATCCCACTCTTTTGCTGCCGTTCTATCAACAAATAATTGACTAAATCATAACACAATTTAGCAGCAAATGCAACCAGCTCTAGAAGAGAGACAGTTGGTTCGCATCTGGTAACCCTTCTAAGCATCCTAATTTGTCCATATACTCAATTAATGATTTTGAAACGCGCCCTCGAATTTGCAAATCCTCTTTAGAAAGGAATTCACCTTCTTCCCTGGCCTTTTCAATAGCGTATGCTACGTTATTTCCTAGTCCTGGAATTGCATTGAATGGTGGAATTAAACTTTCCCCATCAATAACAAATTCTGTTGCCTTTGAACGATATAAATCAACCTTTTGGAATGACATGCCACGTTCACACATTTCAAGTGCTAATTCCAACACAGTTAATAAGTTTTTTTCTTTTGTCGATGCTTCTAAACCTTTTGCATCAATCTCATCAATATGTGCACGAATCATTTGTGAACCGTTCACCATTGCGATTAAATCGAAATCATCAGCACGTACAGTAAAGTATGCACAGTAATAAACAATTGGGAAATGTACTTTAAAGTATGCTATACGAACAGCCATTAATACATATGCAGCTGCATGTGCTTTAGGGAACATATATTTAATCTTTTTACAAGAATCGATGTACCATTCAGGAACACTTTCTTTTCGCATTGCTGCTTCCATATCCTCAGTAAGCCCTTTCCCTTTACGTACATGCTCCATAATTTTAAATGCTAATGATGGTTCGAGACCTTGGTAAATTAAATAAACCATAATATCATCACGACAACCAATAACCTCAGATAATACACAAGTGCCGTTTTCGATTAATTCACTAGCATTTCCTAACCATACATCGGTACCATGTGATAAACCTGAAATTTGGACAAGTTCTGAGAAAGTAGATGGTTTTGTTTCTTCCAACATTTGACGCACAAATCTAGTTCCAAATTCCGGTATTCCTAATGTACCTGTTTTACAATTGATTTGTTCAGCAGTTACACCTAGAGATTCTGGTCCTGTGAAGATTTTCATAACTTCAGGATCATCGGTCGGAATCGTTTTTGGATCAATTCCTGTTAAATCAAGAAGCATACGAATAACCGTCGGGTCATCGTGTCCAAGAATATCAAGTTTTAACACGTTATCATGGATGGAGTGGAAATCAAAGTGTGTTGTTTTCCACTCTGCATCCTGTGCGTCAGCTGGAAATTGGAATGGTGAGAAATCGTATATATCCATATAATCTGGTACTACAATAATACCACCCGGGTGCTGACCTGTTGTTCGTTTTACACCCGTACATCCTTGTACGAGACGGTCAATTTCTGCGCCACGCATATTTATATTATGGTCTGTTGCATATCCTTTTACATATCCGTAAGCAGTTTTTTCTGCAACTGTACCAATTGTACCTGCACGATATGCATAATCTTCACCAAACAATACTTTCGTATAGTTATGCGCACGCGGTTGATAACTACCACTGAAGTTTAAATCGATATCGGGAACTTTATCCCCTTTAAAACCTAGGAATGTTTCGAAAGGAATATCATGTCCATCTTTTTTGTAGTGTGTACCGCATTCAGGACAATCTTTGTTTGGTAAGTCATACCCAGAACCAACAGAACCATCATTGAAGAATTCTACATGCTGGCAATTTGGGCAAATATAGTGAGGTGGTAATGCATTAACTTCTGTAATCTCCATCATTGTCGCAACAAACGATGATCCTACTGAACCACGAGAACCTACTAAATAACCATCACTTAATGATTTTTTTACAAGCTTATGTGATATAAGGTAAATAACAGAGAATCCATGGCCAATAATAGAGCCCAATTCTTTTTCAAGACGCGCCTCTACTATTTCAGGAAGGTTTGGTCCATAAATTTTATGCGCCATATTATAACTCATTTCACGAACTGTTTCTTCCGCTCCTTCAATACGAGGTGTGTACAATTTATCTTTTACTGGTACAACATCCCCGATCGTTTCTGCTATTTTTTGTGAGTTCGTCACAACAATCTCTTTCGCTATATCTTCCCCTAAAAACGCAAAATCTTGCAACATTTCATCTGTTGTTCTTAAATGGACTTTTGGCAATTCATAACGATTTAAAGGATTTGCGCCACCCTGAGAACGTATTAGGATTTTACGGAAAACCGCATCATTTTCACTTAAATAATGAACATTTCCAGTTGCTACAACAGGTTTATCTAATTTTTTCCCGATTTTCACAACTTTACGAATTATATCTTCTAGATTCCATTCATCGCGAATTAATTCAGCTTCAATTAAAGGTGCATAAACAGCTTTGGGATGTACTTCTAAATAATCATAGAATTTTGCTACTTCCATCGCTTCATCCATCGATTTTTGCATAACTGCTGTAAAGAATTCACCTTTATCACATGCTGTACCCACTATTAGTCCTTGGCGATATTTTTGTAATGATGAACGTTTAATTCGTGGTACTCGATAGAATGTTTTAACATGTGATTCACTCACAAGTTTAAACAGATTTTTTAGTCCATCATTATCAACAGCTAAAATCGTACAGTGTGTAGGACGTGCTCTTTTAAAAGCATCTCCTCCACCTATATGTTTGTTGAAGTCATCATGATATTTAATATCTTGTTCGTCGGCTTCTTTTAATAAATGTAACAGTAGATAGCCTGTTGCTTCTGTATCGTAAATAGCACGGTGATGTTGTGTTAAATCAATACCGAATTTTTTACACAATGTATTTAATCGGTGGTTTTTCATTTCTGGATGTAAGAAACGTGCAAGCTCTAAAGTATCAATTACAGGATGATGGAAATCATCAATTCCTGCTTTTTTATAGGCTTCATAAAGGAAACCAATATCGAATGTTGCGTTATGTGCAACGACGATAGCATCTCCGATAAAGTCATGGAATTTTGCAATCATGTCGACCACTTCAGGTGCATCTCTGACCATATCATCGGTAATACTTGTTAATTCAATCGTTGTGGCAGACAACGGATGATGTGGGTTGGCAAAACTTTCGAATGTATCGATTACATCGCCATTCTTAATCTTTACTGCCGCAAGTTCAATAATCGTATCGTATGCCGCAGACAACCCTGTTGTTTCCACATCAAATACTACAAATGTATCATCTTCAAGTAAACGATGTTGGTCATCATATGCGATTGGCACACCATCATTCACTAAGTTTGCTTCAATACCATAAATAATTTTAATCCCATATTTTTTACCTGCATTATAAGCATCAGGGAATGATTGTGCAATTGCATGATCGGTAATCGCAATTGCTGGATGACCCCATTTTGCTGCTTGACCTACAAGTGCATCTACTGAAGATACAGCATCCATTTGGCTCATAGGTGTATGCAAATGTAATTCTACACGTTTTTCCCCTTCTGGTGCTTTATCCACTCTTAATGTTGGTTTAATTTCCATCATATCTTGAGCCATTACGATTAAATCACGTACGAATGTATCATTTTGAACCGAACCACGTACTTTTAGCCACATTCCTTTTTTAGCCATTTGCATAAGAGCTGCATCCTCTTTATCGCGTGAGAACATCTTGACCAAAATAGAATCGGTGTAGTCGGTTAACTTAATTGTTAACAATGAACGGCCGCTTCGTAACTCTTTTACTTCCACATCAAAAACAAAGCCTTCAATTACTACACGTCGTTCTTCATCTTGGATTTGATGAATTTCCATCATAGGTTCATCTGGTTTTATTGCAATCCCCAATTGGAAAGGTCTGTCGGCAACTTCAGCCAAATCAGGATTTTCTTGTTTTTCTTTTTCACGTTTTTGCATATCCATTACAGCTTTTTGTGCAAAAGCAGCTTCTTCTTTACGACGCTGTTCAAGAAACGCTTGTTGTTGTTCCGCTAAATCTTCCGTTGTTTCTTTTAATTGAAAATCAATCGCTATATAAGGGAAACCATAATGCATATATGCCTTTGAAATGACCTCTGCATATTTACTTTTTAATGTCATCAATTGGAATTCTTGTTGACAATTGAGCATTAGCTTTTGTCCATTCCATTCAGGGAATTGTTTTACTAACTCTTCTCTTAATGGTGGAGACATTTCATCAATTTCTTCGACAATCTTCAGCCAGTAATCTGAAATTATTTGTTGTGATACCTGATGATTTTCTGCTTCTATATCAACGAAAACATTCGCAATCTGAGAGAACGCTGCTTCTAAGCGCATTTGAAAATCTTGATATACACGAAAAGGTAATATATTTTGTAATTTCAATGAAAAGCGCCAAACACGGTCTGTTTTATGCACAGTCAAGCGTGTCATTTCAGCCGCTTCAAAAAATGGCATAAAGACGTCTTCTGTCATATTAATCTGTTGTAATAAGAGCTGGAATTTTAATTTTGAATCTTGTTCGTTTGCCATCTTCCCACCTACTTTCTGTCTTACATATATATGAACAAACCGCTTCTTTTTCTGTTACAGGTAACTCTTTATGTTAACGAAACGACGAACCGACGAGCCTCCTCTCAGGAGTCGCCGCCTTTCGCTCTTGTAAGATTCATTAAATAATCAACAATGTCATATAACAGAGCCTTAAATAAAGAAAAGAAAGTACAAGTGTACTTTCTCTCCTAAAATGACCCTTAGCAATCGTTAATTATTCAGCATTAAAGAAATTATTTAAGCGATCTACTAGCTCTTCTTTCGCCCATTCGAATGTTTCACCTGATTGACGGAATTTAACTTCAACAATACCTTCTGCAGCTTTTTTACCAACTGTTACTCGTACTGGTAAACCGATTAAATCTGCATCCGCAAATTTAACCCCTGCACGTTCTTTACGGTCATCATACAGCACATCATAGCGGTATGATTGCAACAATTTGTAAAGGTCTTCAGTTAAGCCTTTTTGCGCTTCATCTTTTTCGTTTACTGAAATTAGGTGAATATCATACGGTGCAACTTGTTTAGGCCATACAAATCCGTAGCTATCTTGGAATTGCTCAGCAACAGCTGCCATTACACGAGAAACACCAATACCATAACAACCCATAATAAATGGTTGTGAACGGCCATTTTCATCTAAGAATGTTGCTTTCATGGAATCACTGTATTTTGTACCTAATTTAAAGACATGTCCAACTTCGATTCCTTCAGCAAATTTAATTGTACCTTTACCATCTGGTGTTGGATCACCAACTTGTACAAAACGTAAGTCTTCATAACGATCAATAGCAAAATCTCTACCTGGATTTACATTAATATAATGATAGCCATCTTCGTTGGCGCCACTTACACCATTACGGATTGATCTGATAGCATTATCTGCTATTACTTTCACATTCACCGGTAATTTTACAGGTCCTAATGAACCTACATGGCAATTTAATAATTCAAAAATAGCATCTTCTTCTGCTAATTCAACAGATTCAGCATCTAATGCGTGTTTTAGTTTAATATCATTAATTTCGTGATCACCACGAGCAAGCACTACAACTAATTCGTCATCTACATTAAATACTAATGTTTTGATACATTGTTCTGGTTTAACATTTAGGAACGTAGCTACGTCTTCAATTGATTTTTGATCTGGAGTTGCTACTTTTTCGAGATCCTTCATTTCTTCGCTTGAATGTGTATAGTCAACATTTACCTCAGCCATTTCAATATTAGCTGCGTAATCTGTTTCATCAGAATAAGCAATTGTATCTTCACCAATTTCAGATAACACCATGAATTCGTGTGTATCTGTACCACCTATTGAGCCAGAATCGGCGATTACTGCACGGAATTTCAAGCCAAGACGAGTGAATATATTTGTATAAGCTTTAACCATATCCTGATATGTTTCATCTAAACTTTCTTGGTTTGCATGGAAAGAATATGCATCTTTCATCACAAATTCACGACCACGTAGTAGACCGAAGCGTGGGCGTTTTTCATCTCGGAATTTAGTTTGAATTTGATATAAAGTTAAAGGCAATTTTTTATATGATTTAATTTCATCACGCACTAGTGAAGTAATGACTTCTTCATGAGTTGGACCAAGAGCAAACTGGCGATCATGACGGTCTTTTAAACGCATTAATTCAGGACCGTAAGCTTCCCAACGACCTGATTCTTGCCATAGTTCAACTTGTTGCAATGATGGCATTAATAATTCCACAGCACCAGCAGCATCCATTTCTTCACGGACAATTTGTTCAATTTTTTGTAGTACTTTAATTCCTAATGGTAAGTATGAATAAACCCCACTTGTATTTTGGCGAATAAAACCAGCACGTAATAAGAGCTGATGAGACTTAACGTCTGCATCAGCAGGTATTTCGCGCAAAGTTGGGATAAATGTTTTGCTTTGTTTCATCAAAAAAACCTCACTTTGAGCAATATTTAATTAGTTTAACTTTTTTTAGCATATGTCTCCCACCTCTATTGGTGGTGAGTTAATTCATACTTTTTCTCTACTTTCAGCGGATGTCCAATACTCGCTAAAAGTAGTTAAGGCCTCTAAGACATAATTTCGCCGAGGCGTAATTGATTTTAAAAGAAGAACCGTTGTATATCATTCCAGGTTACTGCTATCATGAGAATCATTAATAGTACAATCCCCACGAAATGGACCATTCCTTCTTTTCGACGATCTACTGGTTTACCACGAACAGCTTCAAATCCGAAGAATAACAAACGACCCCCATCTAATGCTGGTAATGGTAGTAAGTTCATGATTCCTAAGTTAATACTTAATACAGCTGCCCAGTTCATAATGTTAACAAATCCGTATTTTGCAACTTCTTCAGTTGCTTTGTAAATACCAACTGGACCAGATAATGCATCAATCGAAAATCCTCCTGTAATTAACGATCCGAGGATAGTAAAGATTTTAATAATCCAATGATAGGTCTCTGAAAAACCAAATGCAATTGCTTTCAATGGATTTTTTTCCACAGGACTTTGATATTGCACACCAATTTGACCAATTGTTTGTCCTTCTATTGTCTTTTTAGTTGGTGTTACTTTGATGCTTTCATTTCCACTATTTCGTTTAAGATCTAATGTTAATTGATTTTCAGGATTATTTTGTATCGCATCTGATAATTGTTGCCAACTATCAATAGATTTGCCATTTATAGCTGTTACGACATCACCTTTTTCCAATCCTGCATTAGCAGCTGGGCTACCTTTTACAACTCCAGCAATTACTGGTTCATATGTCGGTACGCCTTGCATTAACGCAATAGCGATAAACACAACAATTGAAAGAATAAAGTTAAACAATGGGCCTGCAAAAATAGTCATTGCTCGTTTACCCACTGATTTTGAATTAAATTGACGGTCATATGGAGCAATAATAAGTTCACTACCATTTTCTTCGATAACCGCATTGCGCGCTATATTGTAACGTACAAGTTTTTCATCTTCATCATAACCTTCAACCCATAAATCTTTTTGAAGATCTGCCTTTTCCACTTCAAGGAATAGCATGTCAGGCAATTGCTTGTTTTGGTTTAAAACGATTTTCGTTATTTCGTTTTGATCGTTCAACAGCATTCCAATTCGATAACCTGGTTGAAGTTCAACCACATCTGCATCGTCTCCTGCCATACGGACATAACCACCCATTGGCAATAAGCGAATGGTATACAAGGTTTCGCCTTTATTGATCCCTAATATCTTGGGACCAAAGCCAATTGCAAATTCACGCACTAATATACCAGAACGTTTTGCAAAGATGAAGTGACCTAGTTCATGGAAAAACACGATGGAACCGAATACTACGATGAATGCAATGATTGATTGCATAGAATCCCACCTTTTTCAGCTTGTGTAAAATCACTACTATTGCTATTTTAGCATGCTTTGAACTGTTTTTCTCGTTTCTTTATCAACATGTAAAATAGTTTCTAAATCTGGATGTTGAATATTCATATGATCGTTCATCATTTTTTCGATAATGTCTTCAATTTCAAGGAATTTA
This sequence comes from Rummeliibacillus sp. NPDC094406, assembly GCF_044763875.1. Taxonomy (NCBI): domain Bacteria; kingdom Bacillati; phylum Bacillota; class Bacilli; order Caryophanales; family Caryophanaceae; genus Rummeliibacillus; species Rummeliibacillus sp. NPDC094406. The sequence goes on from NZ_JBIWGZ010000002.1 coordinate 247,319, forward strand.
ATTTCCCCTTGCAAAAATGCAGCAACAGCAGCTTCGTTTGCGGCATTCATAACTGTTAAAATTGTACCACCCATTTTACCAGCTTGATATGCGAAATCTAAGCAACGGAAGCGGTTTAAATCTACATTTTCAAAATGCAATTGACCTATTTGTGCTAAATCTAATCTTTCAGCTGCCAGTCTTGGTAATCTCTCAGGATAGCTTAATGCATATTGAATTGGTGTACGCATATCTGGGGTACCTAGTTGAGCCATTATACTTGTATCATGATATTCAACCATTGAGTGAATAATGCTTTCTCGATGGATTAATACATCAATTTTATCATAGGGCATGTCATATAATACCGATGCTTCAATTACTTCTAAACCTTTGTTCATCAAGGTTGCTGAATCTATTGTAATTTTGGCTCCCATTGACCAATTGGGGTGATTTAATGCTTCTTTAATAGTTACATTTTCAAGCTCTTCACGTGTTTTGTCACGGAAGCTACCACCTGAAGCGGTAAGAACTAAGCGTGAAATAGACTTACGATTTTCACCTTGCATTGATTGCCAAAGAGCTGAATGTTCACTATCTACTGGTAAAATTGGCGCACCATATTTTTTGGCTTCACTCATTACTAAGTGTCCAGCAGTCACAAGCGTTTCTTTATTGGCGATTGCAATTGCTTTCTTTTCGCGAATTGCTGCTAATGTTGCTTCAAGACCTATACTTCCTAATACTGCGTTTAATAAAACGTTTGCTTCTGAAAAAGTAGCTATATCTACTAATCCTTTTGTTCCATAAGTAAAGTCAATATGAGAAAACTCTTTAGAAAGAGTATGTGCATCTTTCTCTAATTGTACAGATACTAATTTGGGTTTAAACTCACGAATAATATCTTTTGTTATTTCGATATTTTTACCTGCTGCAAATGCCACAATTTCAAATTCATCCGCATGTTCTCTTACAATATCTAATGTTTGCAAGCCAATGGAGCCAGTAGCTCCTAATAAGCTAATTGATTTCATTTAAAAGACTCCCTTATCCAATGAAGTGCAAGAAATAGAGCAATGGTAAAACGAATAATAGACTATCAAAACGATCTAATATCCCACCATGCCCGGGTAGTATTTTCCCAGAATCCTTCACACCATAATGACGTTTAATTGCTGATTCTACTAAATCACCTAATTGACCAAATATCGAAGCTACAATCGATACTATAATTAATGTTGCGTAAGATATATCTAATTTCGCGATTAATTGGAAAATTATCGCTGCAATAATAGCTACAATGATTCCGCCGACAAAACCTTCAACTGTCTTATTTGGCGAAATCTCTGGCCATAGTTTATTTTTCCCAAGTTTTCTACCAATGAAGTATGCTCCTGAATCAGTAGTCCATACAATAACTAATGCATAAACAACAAATGCTAAACCTTCTGCTCGTGTTGTAATAAAGAAGTGGAATCCAATTCCAACATACATAGCACTTGCTAATAAAAAGCCTACATCATCAAACGTAAATTTGTTTTTTAGTAGTACTGTATAAATCAGCAATAATATTGCAATTATGAATAGATATTCAATCTTTGAATAAGATGTTGCATTTTGGACTCGTTCACTCCAATCATCTGGCATTAATATAACAAACAATGCAAATAATGTGATGATTCCTGGTAGTGAGAATAACGAAATTCCTCGCATTTTCAATATTTCATATAACCCTACTGCCGCCATTACGTATATCAAAATGGTAAATGGTAATTGACCATAGATGACGAATGGTATAAACAGTGCAGCGGCAATTAGCGCCGTAATAATACGCTGTTTCAATCTTCCTTATTCTCCTTTCAATCCACCATATCGGCGATTGCGTTTTTGATAGGCTTTAATAGCATCAAAAAAGGCATGTTCGTCAAAGTCTGGCCATAGGATCTCCGTAAACCAAAATTCAGTGTAAGCAAGCTGCCACAACATAAAATTACTTAAACGAATTTCTCCACTCGTTCGAATTAATAAATCAGGATCTGGTAAATTAGCAGTCATAAGTCCAGATGAAATATTCTCCTCTGAAATATCTAATACATCTAATTCTCCATCCTTAATTTGTTTGGCTATTCGTTGCATAGCAAGTACTAATTCTTTCCGACTGCCATAGTTCAATGCAAAATTAAGAACCATTCCTGTATTTTCTTTTGTTTGATTCATCGCGTTTTGAACTGCGCGCTGTGTATGACCTGGCAATGCATCCATTTCGCCAATCATTTCAATTCGAATATTTAGCTCCATTAACTCAGGTAGAAATGAACCTAAAAATTCTTCAGGTAACCGCATCAAAAATTCTACTTCTTTTCTCGGGCGTTTCCAGTTTTCTGTTGAAAAAGCATATAACGTAATGGCTTTTACTCCGATTGCATTTGCAGCTCGTGTAATTTTACGTACGTTTTTCATTCCTTCATGATGTCCAGCAACACGAGGTAAAGCACGTTTTCTCGCCCATCTACCGTTGCCATCCATAATAATTGCTATATGGGCAGGCACTTGTTCATTTGAAATATCTGAAATTCGTTCCTGTAAATCTTGACGTTGTTTATCTGATTTTCCCCATACGAGTTTGTTTAACATTTAGAATCCTCCACTAACTTACAAATCGGAACGTATACTACTTCTATCATATCAAAAATACGGATTTTTTTCCTTAATCTTAACAAAAAAGACGTCCCTGTACTTATAGGACGTCTTAAAAAACACAAGGTTCTAAAAAATCAATTACGCCTCAGCGTAATTTCGTACAAATTTCGAACTGTGTTTGCACAATCAGAAATTTGTAACATCCAACTGAGACTTTAACTAATGTCAGCGATTTTTTTAACAATTGCTTAAAGTAGAAAAAAATTCTGTATTCATCTCTTCACCAATAGAAGTGGAGACTTCTGCTGAATGATTAAACAGACATAATTTCGCTTTCTTTTTCTTTTGCAATTTGATCGACTTTAACAATATTTGCATCTGTTAGTTTTTGGATATCATCTGAGAAGCCACGTAAATCATCTTCAGTAATTTCGCCAGTTTTTTCTAATTTTTTAAATTCATCATTAGCATCACGACGAACATTACGGATGACAACTTTCGTTTCTTCTGCTTCTTTTTTTACTAATTTAACTAGTTCTTTACGACGTTCTTCTGTTAATGCCGGAATTGTTAATCGAATAACATTACCATCGTTTGTTGGTGTAATACCAATATCAGATTTTAACAATGCTTTTTCGATATCACCAAGAACTGTTTTATCATAAGGCTGAATAACCAATAGTCGTGCTTCAGGAATTGAAATACCAGCTAGTTGATTAATAGGGGTTGGTGCACCATAATAATCAACGCTTACATGGTCTAGTAACGAAGCATTTGCACGACCAGCGCGAATAGATGCTAATGCACGTGTAAACGCTTGAATTGATTTTGTCATTTTTTCTTCAGCTTTTGCCATAACTTCTTTTGACATTATGAATTCCTCCTAACAACTGTTCCGATTGTTTCGCCTAATACGGCGCGTTTAATATTACCGTTTTCAGTAATTGAGAATACGATTAATGGAATATCATTATCCATACATAAAGTGGACGCTGTTGAATCCATTACTTGCAATCCTTGTTGAATTACTTCTAAGTATGTTAGATTATCATATTTTACTGCATCTGCATTTGTTTTTGGATCTGCAGAGTATACGCCATCTACGTTGTTTTTAGCCATTAAAATGACATCTGCATTGATTTCAGCTGCACGTAACGCTGCTGTCGTGTCTGTAGAGAAGTAAGGGTTACCTGTGCCCGCTGCAAAAATAACAACACGTTTTTTTTCTAAGTGACGAACCGCTTTTCTACGGATATATGGTTCTGCTACTTGCGTCATAACAATTGATGACTGCACACGTGTTGGAACGCTAAGATTTTCAAGTGAGTCTTGAAGTGCTAATGCATTCATAACAGTTGCTAACATTCCCATGTAATCGGCATTTGCACGTTCCATGCCCATTTCAGCACCAATTTTCCCTCTCCAAATGTTTCCGCCACCGACTACTAGGGCAACTTCTACCCCTAGATCAACAACCTCTTTTACTTGTTCTGCTACTGATTTAACAATTTTAGGTGATAAGCCAAAGCCTTCTTCTCCAGCAAGGGCTTCTCCACTAAGTTTAATGACTACTCTTTTGTACTGTGGCATACTCATTGGAACCTCCATCATGCTTTTTTCTTGAAAAAGAGGGAACACCATAAGCTGTGCTCCCTACTTTTTTCACATTAATATTTAATAAAATCGGTATTAGTTACCTTTAACTTGGTTCATTACTTCTTCAGCGAAGTTATCTTCACGTTTCTCGATACCTTCACCAACTTCATAACGTACGAATGAAGTTAATGTACCGCCAGCAGCTTTTACAAAGTCGCCAACTTTTTGATCTGGGTTTTTAACGAATGGTTGGTCAAGAACACAGATTTCTTCGAAGTATTTACGTAAACGACCTTCAACCATTTTTGCAACGATGTTTTCAGGTTTACCTTCGTTAAGAGCTTGTTCAGTTAATACTTTGCGTTCGTGAGCAATTTCTTCTTCAGAAACTTGATCATGAGCAATGTATTTAGGGTTTAATGCAGCGATGTGCATAGCAACGTCTTTTGCTGCATCTGCATCAGTTGTACCTTCAACTACTGCTAATACACCAATGCGGCCACCCATGTGTAGGTAAGCACCGAATGCATCTGCATCAGTTTTAGTAGCTACAGTAAAACGACGAAGAGTGATTTTTTCACCAATTGTAGCAATTGCTGAAGAAATATGGTCAACAACTTTTGCACCGTTTTCCATTGTTGTTTCTAAAGCTTCTTCTACAGTTGCTGGTTTAGCAACTAATAAGTGATCAGCTAATTCTTTAACTAAAGTTTTGAAACCTTCGTTTTTAGCAACGAAGTCAGTTTCAGCGTTAACTTCTAAAAGTACAGCTTCATTACCTTTTACTTCGATATAAGTTGTACCTTCTGCAGCTACGCGGTCAGCTTTTTTAGCAGCTGAAGATAATCCTTTTTCACGTAGGAAATCGATTGCTGCTTCCATATCTCCATCAACTTGTACTAATGCTTTTTTACAATCCATCATACCAGCACCAGTTTTTTCACGTAATTCTTTAACCATTTTTGCAGTTACTGCCATTGATAGTTCCTCCTTATAAATTCATATGAAATTATTATCATTCTCAAAAAAAGGTGATAAGAGGGTTTAGCCGCTTATCACCTTTTTTCTAATCAGAAATTACTCAGCTGCAACCTCTTCAGCTGGAACTGCTTCTTCTTCACCTTGTTTAGATTCGATTAAAGCATCAGCCATTTTTGCAGTGATTAATTTAACTGCGCGAATTGCGTCATCATTTGAAGGAATAACGTAATCGATTTCGTCAGGGTCACAGTTAGTATCTACCATAGCTACTAATGGAATGTTTAATTTGCGAGCTTCTGCTATAGCAATACGTTCTTTGCGTGGGTCTACTACGAACATTACGTCTGGTAGATCATGCATATCACGGATACCGCCTAAGAATTTAACAAGACGTTCGTGTTGTTTTTTAAGTTGAACAACTTCTTTTTTAGGTAGAACTTCGAAAGTTCCGTCTTCTTCCATTTTTTCGATATCTTTCATACGTTTTACACGTTTTTGAATAGTACCGAAGTTTGTAAGAGTACCACCTAACCAACGTTGGTTGATATAGTAGTTACCTGAACGTTCAGCTTCATCTTTAATAGCTTCTTGAGCTTGTTTTTTAGTACCAACGAAAAGAACTTTACCACCATCTTGGCCAACTTGGCGCATGAAGTCGTAAGCTTCTTCTAATTTTTTAACTGTTTTTTGTAAATCGATAATGTAGATACCGTTACGTTCAACAAAAATGAATTTTTTCATTTTTGGGTTCCAACGGCGAGTTTGGTGACCGAAATGTACACCAGCTTCTAGTAATTGTTTCATTGAAATTACTGACATGAGTGTTTCCTCCTGATATGGTTTTTTTGTCCTCCGCATTCATCATCTGTAGGAGTAACTCATAACGAGCACCTTCTCCATGCATCAGAATACGTGTGTAATGTAACACCACTTGATAATATATCACACCGTCTTGTCCTATGCAACCTTTTTAGTGCTGAAATTTCAATAATAATTCGATTTCTGTTTTTCCTTTTTGCAGCATTTTTGCAATTTCATCAACGGTCTTTCCACTATGATATAATTCTTGGATTTGTTCATCCAAAGTAAGTTTCTTTTTAGCTTCAACAAGATGCGCCATTTCTTCATTAAAGGATTCATTTTGCATTGTTATGGTTGGTGTTGTTGTAGAATTATTTTTATATGCCTTTGCTGCGACGTTTCTCGGCAAATTATAAGTTGGTACTATGACTTCTTCTTTTTTAGCAGATTGGTTTTCATGTATCCCGGCATTATCTTTCTCTGTAGTAGTATGCTTATTCTCGTTTTCATCTATTTGTCTATTTCTATTCATCATAGTTAATTCTTTAATTAATCTATCATTTTCATCACGCATTTCCGCTAAATAAGCACCAACTGCATTATACATTTCATCCTTTAATCGTTCCTGACTCTTTTCAATATCTTTTAGTCGAGAAATTTTCGTATAAAGTAAAATAATGAAGTAAAAGCTTAACATTTGTGCAATAAATAAAATCACTAAAATTGTTGCTACCATTATAACTCCTATCCGCTAAAATCTACAAAATGTCCTTTGAAAGGATGTTGAATCTGATCAAGAGTGGAAGATTCATGTTTCTTTTTTTTGCCTCGTTGCTTTTCATTTTCTCTATCATCGGATGGATCATCTTCTCTAATTTGGGCAGTTTTATCAGATTCTAAAACAGCTGTTCTATTTCGTTCAATCTGTTTTTGTAATGCCTGATTAGCTAAATCTTGGCCTGCATTCACTTGCTGCTGTGCTTGTTCCGTTATTTTACCTGCTTCAAAAGTCTTAGGTAAAGCAATTTGTAATTCTACTCCTTTTAAGCTCATACATTTGCCTCCAGCACATTATACATTTTGCATCTCGGCTGATAATAAATTTCGCAATTTAAAGAGCGCCTTTGAATGTATTTGAGATATTCTTGATGTGGAAAGTTGAAGCATATCTCCAATTTCAGTTAGAGTTAACTCTTCTGTATAAAATAAACTCAATACTTGTTGCTCTTTTTCGTTTAGCTTTAATATGTTCTCGACTAAATCATCTAATAGTTCTGTTCGAACAATTTCTTGCTCAGGTGTACGTACTTGTTCATCCCTAATGGCAAATGTCTTGACCTCTGAATCATCTTGATCTGAAGAATGCTCGTCCATAGATAAGATATTAGACATAAAATGTTCTTGCATTGTTTGATATACATCGTCTACACTGACGCCTAATTCTTGAGCTACTTCTTCCGGTGTAACATGCCGTTGTAGTTGTTGCTCCATCGCTTCAATCTGTGCTTCTAGTTTTTTTGACTTTTCCCTAGCAGATCGTGGCAACCAATCTTCCTTTCTCAGTCCATCAATTATTGCGCCACGAACTCGGAAAGAGGCATATGTATCAAACTTTAAATCTCGTGATATATCAAATTTGTTAAGTGCGTCGAATAATCCCATCATGCCAAGGCTTGTCAATTCATCTCTCGATACATTCTTGGGTAAACCAGTACTAATACGTTGTACATGGTAAGAGACGAGTGGAGTATATTTTTTTATTAACAAATCTCCTGCACGAGGATCACGTTCAGCTACCCAGCTTTGCCAAAGCTTTTGTTCTTCATTTGACGTTGGTTGCATCATCGAATCCACCTCGTTGTCTTTTCTAAATGACATGTATATTATATCAAATCTTTACTATAAAAGGGAGCCGAAATAAGCTCCCTTTCGAAATTATTCGTCATTTGACATCATTGTTTTGACAGCTTTCGCTAATTCTTCTGCTTGATTCTCACTAAGGGTACTGGAAGTATTCTCTTTCAATGAATGTTGTTCTTCAACTTCCCCATCAGATTGTATCATTGTTTCTTGATCTGTTGATTCTTCATCAGAAGGAGTGTACATAACAAACGCAATAATAAAACGAACTACATAAGTCAATAAAAACACAATAACAGCAACAATGAATGAATGAATAATAATACTTGTTGGATTTTCTACTGATTGAAATGTCATTAAAAAGTAAATTGTAAAAGCTATTACAGCTGCCCAACAATTGGATAAAAATGAGCCTATCATTATATTTCTTTCACTCCTTGGTTGACAGTACGAATATGTAAAACGGAAGTTGAAGTGTCGAATTCAATCGTACGCCCACTACTTCCACCAGTATCTTCTGCAACTATAGGAATTGATAACATCTTTAATTGCTGTTTCACTGCCTCTACATTTCTAGGGCCAATTCGCATCGAATCACGATTTGATGTGAATTGGAACATTTGAGCCCCTCCTGCAATCTTAGCTTTTAATTTAAACGAATGAACGCCTTCTCTTTTCAATTGTTCCACCATAGCCGGTATACCGGTATCAGCAAATTTCGCTACATTAATTGATTCGCTACGACCTAACTTTGAGTCTGGCAACATAACATGAACTAAACCTGCAATTTCTTTTAATTCATCATAAAGTACTACACCTACACATGACCCTAAACCTGATGTTCTAATTGTATTTGGTGATTTTGCTATATCCATTTGAGCAATACCAACTTTAACAACCGTGCTTATGCTCGCTAACATTTTATGAAACCCCTAAAGATCTAAAAATCGTTTCAAAAGAGTCAGGATCCGGCAATAAGAAGAAGTGTCCACGGACTGTTTCTGAATCACCCATATGTTCTTCAAAAATAGTAGTATCAATGACAATTACATGATCACCGATTTGTGAAACTTCAACAAGGCCAAAACTAATAATTGCACCAAACATATCAACAGTTAAAGCAGGTGGTGTAGGATAAATTTTCAAGCCAGTAAAATCTGATAATGCAGATAAATAGGAACCAGATAGTATATTTCCAAGTTCTTGCATAGCAGATCGTCCTAACTCGGAAACTGGTGTATTTCTAAAATCAAATGATTCATCATGGATTAATTTTTTGATAAAATGATTTGCTTGTTCTACCGGAAGAATAAAAAACATTCCACCTTCCGCATCACCTTCAATTCGAAGATAAATACCCGCAACAACACTTTCAGCACCCCCAACAAATTCCATCATCTCATTAAATGAGACCATTTCAACTTTTGGGACCCGCATATCGATTTTAGTATTCAACAAATCTGAAAGGGCTGTAGCAGCGTGAGCAGCCCCTATATTTCCAATTTCTTTTAAAACATCTAAGTGCAAAGACGTTATTTTATTGTAAAATGTCATTAGATTTTACCATTCCTTATTTTAAGGTATTAAGTACTTTCTCTAAATTCAATAATATTAATAGTCTTTTATCTACTTTTGCAACGCCTGAGATAAATTCTTCTTCATAAGACCCTACAACTTCAGGTTGTGGTTCAATTGCTACTTTTGGAATGTCCATTACATCATTAGCAGCATCGACGATAAATCCTACTTCCATTTCATCTAATGAAATAATAATAATACGTGTATTTTCATTTTCAACTGATGATTTCACGTTAAAACGGTCGCGAAGATCGATGATTGGTGTAACTACACCACGAAGATTAATTACACCTTTAACGTATTCAGGAGTTTTCGGTACACGTGTAATATGCATTGTTTTTTCAATTCCTTGAACTTGATTTACTGGAATCGCATACTCTTTATCACCAAGTTGAAATACAATTACTTTTACACTTTCTACATCAAGTGAATTTGCCATTATGGACACCTCTTTTTATAAGTACGTTATTTAATTAGTGAATTACAGTCGACGATTAATGCTACTTTACCATTACCTAGAATAGTAGCTCCTGAAATTGCAAATACATTTGTCAAATAGTTTCCAAGTGATTTTAAGACAATCTCTTGTTGTCCTATAAATGAATCTACTACTAACCCCGCCATTTTTTCACCTTTACGTACAAGTACAACTGAATGGAATTCATCATCTTTTGATTCAACGCGAGGTACTTCAAAGATTTCATCCAAAAATACAAGCGGAACAACTTTTCCACGGAAATCAATTACTTTTTGATTATGAGCATTCATAATATCAGATTTGCGAATAATTGATGTTTCTATAATTGATGATAGTGGAATTGCATATATTTCTTTTTCAATTTCTACTAACATTACAGAGATTATAGATAGTGTTAAAGGCAATTGAATAGAGAATAATGAGCCTCTACCTTCAGTAGAATCTATTGTGATATTACCGCCTAGTGATTCAATTGTTGATTTGACTACATCCAGTCCCACACCGCGTCCAGATATATCAGAAATTACATCAGCTGTTGAGAAGCCAGACGCTAAAATCAATTCATTTACTTGATTATCTGTCATGGAATCAGCAGTTTCTAGCGATACAATTCCTCTAGAAATGGCCTTTTCTAATACTCTTTCACGATTAATGCCAGCGCCGTCATCTTCTAATTCAATGAATACATGATTACCACTATGATAAGCACGTAGCACTATTTTACCCACTTCAGGTTTTCCTGCTGCTTTACGTTTTTCCGGGCTTTCAACACCATGATCTAGAGCGTTACGGATAAGGTGTACAAGCGGATCACCTAACTCATCAATTACAGTACGATCTAACTCAGTTTCAGCACCAATAATTTCCAAATCCACTTTCTTGTGTAAATCTCGAGTTAATTGACGGACCATTTTAGGGAAACGGTTGAAAACAGTTTCAACTGGTACCATACGCATTGTTAAAATAATATTTTGCAAATCTCCTGAAATACGTGACATTCTTTCTACGGTTTCATTTAATTCACTATGATTTAATTCTGATGCAATAGATTGTAAACGCCCACGGTCAATGACAAGTTCTTCAAATAGATTCATTAAAATATCTAAGCGTTCAATATTAACTCGAATCGTCTTACTACTTGTGTGTGAGGGTTTCTTTTCAGGTGCTTTTTTAGCAGCTGTATTAGTAGTTACTGGTGTGGAAGTATTCTGTGCAACTGGTACTTCTTCTACTGTTACAGCAATTTCTTGTTTTACAAGCGCATGATAATCGATTGATGTAACTATTACATTTTCTACTTCAGATACTTTCAATAATTTCTTTTGTACATCGTTCGCTGAATCTTTTGTTACCAAAGCAACATAGAAATCATTATCAAACTGCTCTTCTTCTAGTTTTTCAACAGTTGGCGAGGATTTAATTACATCCCCTAATTTTTCTAATATATCAAATACCATAAATACCCTTGCCGCTTTTAATAAACAATCTTCACGTAAGTGTATAGCGATTTCATATGTATTGAAATCTTGTTCATGCGATTGTTGAATGACAGTTAACTCAAATTCATCATATCGCAAGGCTTCAGCGCTAGAAATAGGTCCACCTACAGTAGATTCTTCAGCAGGAATATCCACTTCATCAATTGGTTCTCCGTTTTCAATATGTTTTAATTTAGCAACAGTGGCTGTTACATCACGTTTACCATCACCACCATTAGCAATATCATCAATCATCGCTTCTAAATGGTCGACTGATTCAAAAACGACATCCAAAATCTCTGGAGTTACGGTAATTTTCTCATTACGAATCGCATCCAATACGTTCTCCATTTTATGTGTCAAATCAGCTAAATCTTCAAAACCCATTGTCGCTGACATACCCTTTAAAGTATGTGCATTACGGAAAATTTCATTGACTATTGCTAAATCATGCGGATTTTGTTCTAATGCTAATAAGTTTTCATTACAAGATTGAAGATGCTCTTTACTTTCATCTATAAAGACCTCTAAATATTGGTTTGTATCCATTAAAAGCCCCCCTTTAAGGCAAATATTTCATAATTATATTTGAAATATCATCAACATCTGCAACTTCGTCAACTAAACCTGTTGCGTAAGCAGATTTTGGCATACCATAAACAACACATGTATCTGCGGATTCAGTAATAGCAATGACATTTCCATTGTTTTTTAATGCTTGCAATCCTTTTGTACCATCTGAACCCATGCCCGTCATAATGACAGCGATTTTATCAAAATCATTGTATTTACTGTTATCTTCAAACATGACATCCACAGAAGGTCTATGCCCCCCACGTGGTGGTTCTGATTGATCTAATTCAATACAATAGGACATGCCTATTTTTCGAATATGTAGATGGAAACCTCCAGGAGCAATATACGCAACACCCGATTGGAGAATATCTCCTTGTTCAGCTTCTTTTACGGTAATTTTGGCCAGTTGATCTAATCGATTGGCCAATGATTTCGTAAATCCTTCAGGCATATGTTGCACAATAAGTATAGGTGCTGGAATATTTTGCGGTAGCCGAGTAATAACTTCTTGCAAAGCTCTAGGGCCACCTGTTGAAGTACCAATAAGCACCATTTTCTTAGAATGCGAACTCCATTTCACAGGAGGATTAGCATGAATTCCTCGTTGAATATCATCTTTAGTATTCATGCTACTATGGGAAAGAGTAGATACTTTTTCTTTCGGAATAGTTGTCTTCTCGATATCCTTCTGTTCTGCATGTCGTAATTTAGATACATGTACTGTAGCCGCATTTTCTACAATTCGAATTACTTCAGATTGAATCTTGTATAGGTCCAATGAAATTGGCCCACTTGGTTTTGCGATAAAATCAACAGCGCCACTTGCCATTGCTTCTAATGTTATCTTTGCGCCACTTTTTGTTGTGCTTGATAACATTACAACAGGAACCGGACATTCTTTCATTATTACTTTTAGCGCTTCAAGTCCGTTCATCTCTGGCATTTCTACATCCATCGTTACAACATCTGGTTTAAGCATTTGAATTTTCCTTATTGCATCTTTACCATTACGAGCTGTCCCAATCACTTTAATATGAGGATGATCGCCAAAGAAATCTGATATCATTTTCCTCATAAACGCTGAGTCATCAACTATTAATAGTTTTTTCGGTTGGGTAATAGACAACTAATCACTTCCTTTCGAAAAAATACTTTTTAATTTAGAAATAAAATTATTCGATTGAATTGGAACGATAATTTCTTTCGTATTTCCTTCGATAAATCTATTCGTTATTTCTTTCAATGTCTTCGTAATTTGAGCGTTAGGATATAATATTGAAAAAGGGACTTGTCTTTTTACTGCTTGACGAACAAGTTTATCTTCTGGTAGTGCACCTAATATCGTTACTTCCTTTGCTAAAAACCGAGCCATTGTTTGTTTCAATCTATTCAATGTATCGGAGCCTTCTTCATTAGTTAAAACTCTATTGCAAAGCAAATAAAAATTTTTCTCACGATCTTTGTAATGGATATATTTCATCATTGAATAGGCATCCATAATAGAAGTAGGTTCTGTAGTTGAAACAACGATAATATCATCTACAGCAACTAGTAAATCCAATGACCAATTTGTGGCGCCAGCTCCCATATCAAATAAAATATAATCATAGGTTGCTTGCAGATTCTCAAAAGCTGTCAATAGCCGTTCAAACATAAGATCAGACCATTCTAGCAATCCCGCAAGTCCTGTACCACCTGAAATATAATGCAAACTATTAGGTCCCTCAAAAATTACTTCTTGTAATGAGACATCTCCTTGCAAATAATCCTTTAAACTATTTCTAGAACTTTTGCCTAATAGGATATGAATATTTCCCATCCCTATATCCATGTCTACAATTATAACTTTTTTACCATATGCGGCTAAAGTATTAGAGAAGTTTGTTGTAAAATTACTTTTCCCTACTCCACCTTTACCACTAACTACAGCAATAGATTGCCCTACAATCTTACTTTGTTGCATTTTCAATCTTAATGCTTCAGCCTGATCTCTCATATGTTATCTCCCTGAAAAAGCAATTCTATAATATTATTGATAGATGCTTCTTCAATATCTTCTGGTACTTCCTGACCATTCGTATAGTAAGCAAGTCCCTTCTTATATTTAACCATTAAATTGATCATTGAGCCAATAGTATTTGTTTCATCTGTCTTTGTAAATATTAATTTTTCCACAGGAAATGCTAAAAATTGTTCAATAATTGTTGCCATATCGCGTTCTTTCGCTGTCATAGACAAAACTAAGTAATTTTCTACATTTTGTTCAACATCAATTAACTGTTGTAGATCATTAATATATTTTGCTTCTTTATAATTTCGTCCAGCAGTATCGATAAAGACTAAATCTAACTGTTCAAATTTTATTAGGGCTTTCTCATAATCTTCCCTACTATAAACAATTTCCACTTGTGCTTGTAAAAGATTCGCGTATGTTTTGAGTTGTTCAATTGCAGCAATCCGGTATGTATCTGTTGTGATAAAACCTATTTTCTTTTTCTTTTGCAATACTGCTCTTGCTGCCATCTTTGCAATTGTAGTTGTTTTACCAACACCAGTTGGACCTAATACATTAATATATTGTTTATTAAATGAGATGCCTCCGAAAGGTAAATCCTTCAATAAGTTCATTAGATATTTTTTTGCTATTACTTCTAGTTCTTTTTGTGATAAATCTTCTTTACTATTTTTCATAACCGCAAAGAGCTCATCACCTATTTGCGTGATGAGCTCAGGATTAATCTCTTGCTGCTCTAATCTTTCAATAATAGCTGATAGTCCATCTGGATATTGAACGCTAATAGATTGGCGTTGCATAGATTTCATCATTATTTTTAAATCTGCAAGTTCTTTTTTAATTTCTTCTGTTTGTTCTTCAGTAGATTCTGATTCAATAATCATTGGTTGTTGTACAATTCTAGAAGGAATCCTAGCTTCTATTGAATTTGTACGATCAATCCCCGCTACTACTTCAAAGCTTTTCTTTTTGAACATACCTAAAAAGCCTTTTGAGTATAAAACTTTCGAACTTGCAATAATTGCATCATCACCTAATTCTGCTTGTACTTTTTTCATCGCAGCAGTCATTGATGGCGCTATATATTTTTTCATTTTCATTCAACGTTCACCACCCCAACACTTTGAATCTCTATTGATGATTCTAATTCATTATACGAAAGAATTGGAATTTGAGGGAAATATCTTTCTGTCAATTGTCGTAAATACATACGTACTGCAGGAGAACATAAAATGACAGGTGATTGTTCAAAGAATGCAATACGTTCCACTTCTTTTGCAATAGATTCTAAAATAGCTTGTGACTCAGTTGGATCCATTGCTAAATAATTTCCGTGATCAGTTTGTTGGATACTATCTGCAATTGTTTTTTCGACTTTCGCAGAAACAGTCAATACTTTTAACTCTGTTTGTCCTGAGGCATATTGGGTTGTAATTTGACGTGCTAAGGATTGTCGAACATACTCAGTTAAGACATCGACATCAGATGTTAATTTCGAATAATCTGCTAATGTTTCAAAAATTACAGGTAGATTTCTTACAGATACATTTTCTTCTAGCAATTTCGCTAATACTTTTTGAATTTCACCAATGGAGAGCGGTGTTGGCGTTAACTCGTCTACTAGTATTGGTGCAGTTTCTCTTAGGTGATCGATTAATTGTTTTGTTTCTTGACGACCTAATAGTTCAGACGCATTTGCTCTAATAATCTCAGTTAGGTGAGTTGAAACAACACTTGGTGGATCGACAACTGTATATCCTAACATTTCTGCTTCTTCTTTTACCTGCTCAGTAATCCATTTTGCTGGTAAACCGAAGGAAGGTTCTACAGTATCAATACCTTCAATCGAATCATCATCTCCGGGACTCATTGCTAAATAATGATCTAACAATAATTCACCACTTGCTAACTCATTTCCCTTTATCTTAATACGATATTCGTTTGGTTGAAGTTGAATATTATCTCGAATTCGAACAACTGGTATCACAATCCCTAATTCTAGAGCCAATTGACGGCGAATCATGACAACGCGATCAAGTAAATCTCCTCCTTGCGAAGCATCTACAAGAGGAATCAAACCATAACCGAATTCAAATTCAATTGGATCAACATTCAATAAATTGACAACATTTTCTGGACTCTTTAAATTATCAGTAGTTTCAACTTCTTCAATTTGTTCAAGTTCTTCTATGTTCTCTTTCTTAGCATGATTTAAACTATATGCAACAATTGCTAATACCGCTGCAACTGGAATTGTATAAATAAATTTTATTGGTGTAACAATTCCAAGGATAAAAATAGTTCCGGCTGCTATGTACATTAATGTTGGATTGACCAATAGTTGACCCGTAATATCTTTACTTAAGCTACCATCAGATGCCGCACGAGTTACCACAATACCTGTAGCTGTAGAAATAAGTAATGCTGGTATTTGAGATACAAGACCATCACCGACAGTCAATGTAGTAAATAAATGGACAGCATCAGAAAATCCCATATCCATTTGCACGATCCCGATGATCAAACCAACGATTAAGTTGATTAATACAATAATGATCGCTGCAATGGCGTCACCTTTTACGAATTTCGTAGCACCATCCATTGAGCCATAGAAATCTGCTTCATTACTAACTTTTTCTCGACGCTCTCTTGCATCTGATTCTGATATCAATCCAGCATTTAAATCTGCGTCTATCGCCATTTGCTTCCCTGGCATTGCATCTAATGTGAAACGTGCAGCCACTTCTGATACACGTTCAGCCCCTTTAGTAATTACTATAAATTGGATAATTACCAAAATAACGAATACAACTAAACCAACTAGAACGTTACCGCCTACTACGAAGGTACCGAAAGTTTCAACGACATTCCCTGCATCTCCACCAGTTAAAATTGCTCGAGTAGTTGAAACATTTAAACCTAATCGGAACAAAGTTAATAATAATAAGAGAGATGGAAAAATTGAAAATTCTAATGCTTCTTTCATGTTCATAGCTGTTAGCATTACAAGTAATGCTAGCGTAATATTAATGATAATTAAAAAGCTTAACAACCATGGTGGTAAAGGGATGATGAGCATTGCCACAATCATTATTACTGCAGCTAATACTCCTATGTCGCTAAATTTCATGTTTGTCCCTCCCGTTAATAAACTCTAAATTTTTCTTTTAACACGATATACATACGCTAATACCTCAGCTACAGCTTTGAAAAATTCATCTGGAATATGTTGTCCAATCTCAACCTGATCGTACATGGCACGAGCTAAGGGTCGATTTTCCACCATCACCACATCATTTTCTTTTGCAATTAATTTGATTTTCTGAGCAATGAAATCTGTGCCTTTTGCAACTACTTTCGGCGCATCCATTTTCTCATCATCATATTTTAAGGCAATTGCGTAGTGAGTTGGGTTTGTAATAACCACGTCTGCTTGTGGTACTTCTTGCATCATTCGACGCATGGCCATTTCACGTTGACGTTGTTTAATTTTAGATTTGATGAGGGGGTCCCCCTCTGAATTTTTATATTCATCCTTAATATCCTGCTTGGACATTTTTAGGTTTTTTTCATAATCAAATTTTTGATAGAAATAATCGAGTACAGCTATTAACAACAACACAATAGATGCTGCAATACCCATTAAAACAGTAAGCTTTGAAACTGTTACAAGAGAATCCCATGGAGTTTTGAATGATAAGCTCAATACATCATCAATATTCATCCATAAAATCGCCGTTGTAACTGCTCCAATTAATGAGATTTTCAAAATCGATTTAATTAATTCGATTACTGATCTGAGTGAAAAAATCCTCTTCATTCCTTTAATTGGATCTAGTTTTTTTAAATCGAACTTTAATGGTTCGGTTGTGAACAATAGACCAAATTGAAGAAAGTTCCCTACGATTGCTGCAATTACTGCAATAGCCATAATTGGTAATACGACTACGGCCGCTTTAGTTATTACCTCTTTATAAACTTTTACCACAAGCTCGATTGACAAAGAATCAACAAGCATATATTTTGAAAAGGTTTGATTAAAAAAGGACATAACGCCATCTCTCATTGAGGTCGCTGCGATTAACAGAAATAAAAACACTGATAACATGACGAGCGCACTTGTTACATCCTGACTTTTTAATACTTGACCTTTTTTACGAGAATCTTGACGTTTCTTAGGTGTCGCTTTTTCTGTTTTCTCACCAGCAAAGAATTGCAAATCTAACTCAAGCAATTGCATACTATCCACCACCTATAAGAACCATAAAGTCTCTCATACTAATAAACATAAAATTAAATAGTTTCTGCATAACTGCAACCATTACACCCATCATGACGATTAATACGATGAAACTAACGCCGATTTTAATAGGAAACCCTACGACAAAAATATTTAGTTGTGGTACAGTCCGAGCAGTAATACCTAGAGCAATATCTACCAAGAACAGTGTTGCGACAATTGGCACTGACATTTGAAAGGCGATTCCAAAAAGCGTACCGAAAGTTTTCAGAACAAACTGTGGTAAGTCGCTGGATCCAAACGCAGGCCACACACTATCCATTGGAATATATTTATAGCTATAAAATATCCCATCTAAAATTAAATGGTGACCATTAGTCCCTAATAATACTAAAAGAGCTAGTGTATTAAAAAATTGGCCTAATAAAGGACTTTGTGCTCCAGTTTGTGGATCAATAACGTTTGCAATTGCAAACCCCATCTGGAAATCAATAAATCCACCTGCTATTTGTATAGCAGACATAATTATATAAGCAATAAGACCTATAGATAGACCAACAACAGCTTCTTTCATCATTAATAATATGTATTCTCCATTAACATCAAAAGGTTTTACATCTATCGTATAATACATCATCCATGACAATACAACAGCAAGCGTAATTTTTACTTTAGCAGGAATCGTTTTATATGAGAAAAATGGTACTGTCATAAAGAATGCCGAAATTCGTATAAGAATAAGAAGAAAGATGGTTAAGTTCGGAACTAATTCATTCATTCTCTCACCCTATAAAACGGCCTAAATTTTCAAATATATCTTTAGTGTATGAAGTCACTTGAGTAAGCATCCAGGGACCGAAAAAGATAATAGCAACAAGTACTGCAATAATTTTTGGTACAAAAGCTAGTGTTTGCTCTTGAATTTGTGTTGTTGCTTGAAAAATACTAACTAAAAGACCCGTTACTAATGCAACAAGTAATAATGGACCTGATGCAAGTAATATAACTTTAATTGCTTCTTCTGCAACTTTAATGACTACTTCTGCTGTCATAATTCCCCATCCCCTAAAAGCTTTCTAATAGTGATTTCACCACAAGATACCAACCATCTACTAATACAAACAACAGTATTTTGAATGGTAGTGAAATCATTACCGGCGGTAGCATCATCATACCCATAGACATAAGTACACTGGCCACAATCATGTCTATTACCAAGAAAGGAATGAATATCATAAAGCCCATCTGGAATGCTGTTTTTAACTCACTAATCGCATATGCAGGAACCATCGTTGTAAGTGGGATATCATCTATCGTTTTAGGACGTTCCTTTGCTCCAGAATACTTTAAAAATAAATCTAAATCCTTTTGTCTAGTGTTTTTACTCATAAACTCTTTGAACGGCTTACTCGCCTTTGAGTATGCTTCATCCAATGTGATTTTCTCATCGAATAAAGGTTGTAATGCATCTTTATTTACTTCTTGGAATGTAGGCGCCATGATGAAAAACGTTAAAAACAGGGCTAACCCTACAAGGACTTGGTTTGGTGGCATTTGTTGTGTTGCCAATGCTGTTCGTACAAAAGATAATACGATGACTATTCTTGTAAAGCATGTCATCAAAATTAATATACTTGGTGCTAAAGATAATACTGTAAGCAACAACATCAATTTGACAGCTGAAGATACATTTGTTGGATCGCTAGTGGAGAAGTAATTGACAAAATCACTCATTCATTTTCCCTCTCCTTCTGCTTCCATTCCTCTAATTCTTTGCGACGATTTTGTTGAATCTCCGACAATCGTTTTTGAAACTCTTCCTTAAATTCTTCGCCCGACGAATCTCCCTCTTTTTCAGAGTGACGACTTTTAAACTTTGAAAAAAGCTCCGAAACATATGGAACTTGTGCTGAAAGTTCTTGTTTGTCATTGTATAAACTTAACAAGTGCTCTTTTTCTGTGTTGTCCTTTACTTCTTTTAAGATATGTACGTCATCACCTACACCCACTAAATAAAGTGAATTTCCAACTTTTAAAAGTTGCACTGATTTTTGCTGTCCAAGAGATATGCCACCAAGATTTTGCATTAACTGATTTTGTTGATATTTGTTGTTGCGTCTATTTACAAATTTAAGAACACCATAAAGTAAGGCGATGACAAAAATAAGCGATAATACCATTCTAATGTAATCCCCTGCGGACAAGCCAACAGCTGTCGATTGATCCTTGCTCTCGACAGCTGGTGTTGAATCATCTTTGCATGCATCAGGATTTTTTATGCATTCATATGCAGAACTATTAGACTCCGCATAGACAACAATTGATTGTTGAATAGGTTGAATTGTTATAACGGTAAAAAGCGATACACACAACATCAGTTTTAATAATGTTTTATAAAGCATTATACTAACCTAACGCTTTTTGGATTGCTTCTATTACTCTATCAGCTTGGAATGGTTTTACAATGAAATCTTTTGCCCCAGCCTGAATTGCATCTATAACCATTGCTTGTTGCCCCATAGCTGAACACATAATAATAATGGCACTAGGATCTTTTTGTTTAATAGCTTTTAGTGCTGCAATACCATCCATTTCTGGCATTGTAATATCCATTGTAACTAAGTCAGGGTTTAACTCATTATATTTTTCAACAGCTTGCGCACCATCACCAGCTTCACCAACTACTTCAAACCCATTTTTAGTTAAAATATCTTTGATCATCATTCGCATGAATGCTGCATCGTCCACAATTAATATACGTTTTGACATGATTAACTCCTCCAATTATTACTATCTTAAATTATTAAGTCGATCCGCTTTACTTAAGATATCTGTAATACGTACACCAAAGTTTTCATCGATTACAACTACCTCACCTTTGGCAATTAATCGGCTATTTACAAGAATATCTACTGGTTCACCAGCTAATTTATCCAACTCGATAATCGAACCACTTGCTAGTTCTAAAATTTCTTTAACAGAGCGCTTTGTACGACCTAATTCAACAGTAACTTGCAACGGTATGTCAAGTAACATATTTAAGTTTCTGGCTTCTGATTGTTTTAAATTTGTATTTTCGAAGCTAGCAAATTGAGCTTGTTGAACATTTAAAGGTTGCTGTGGTGCTCGTTGTTGCATCGTAGCATATGGCTGTTCATATACCGGTTGAGTTGGTTGTTGCATAGTTGACATTAAATCCTGTACAGGTAACTGTGTTGCTGTTTCAGCTTGAGCAACTGGTTGTTGAACTGGACTTTCTTGTTGCACTTCTGCTGTAACCGCTACTTCTTCTTGCTCAGGATTCATCAATTGTTGCACTAAAGATTTACTAAATTCTAAAGGTAACAATTGCATAATATTTGAATCTATTAAATTACCTATCTTTAATCGGAATGATACTTTAACAAGTAATTCTTCTGATGGGATATTTTCTGTACCTTGATCTTGTGAAAAATTCATTAAATCGATTGTTGGTGGTGAAATATCCACTTTCTTATTAAAGATAGTTGACATGGATGTTGCAGCAGACCCCATCATTTGATTCATTGCTTCTTGTACAGCACTTAAATGGATTTCTCCAAGATCATCTGCTGGAGCTACTCCATCTCCACCTAACATTAAATCAGCAATAATAGCTGCATCAGACTGTTTGATAACAAGTAGGTTCATTCCCATTAAGCCTATTGTGTATTCAACTTGGATGGCTACATAGGGATGTGGAAATTCTTCTTCCAACTTATCACGGTTGATCATACTAATTGTAGGTGTAGTAATTTCAACTTTTTGACCTAGTAATGAAGATAAAGCTGTTGCTGAACTACCGAAAGAGATATTGCCAATTTCTCCAAGTGCATCTTGAGACATTGGATCTAAATAATCTTCCACATTATAATCTGTCTGAGAAGACGGTTCATTATTTTTATCGATAGACTCGCCTCTTAATAAGGCTTCAATTTCTTCTTGTGATAACATATCATCACTCATCATCGTCTCCTCCTTTCAAAGACTCTATTACTTGAATAGCCATTCTATTTTTCAACTTACCTGGTTGAACGGTAAATTTAGGAATTCCCCCAACCTTTAAAGGAAGAGGTTGGTCAATTTTCTGATTTAGTTGAATCACATCACCGTATTGCAGTAATAAGAAATCTTCAATGCTAATATCAGAATTGCCTAGTTCAGCTACAACTTCCAAATCAGATTGCTTAACTCTTTTTTCGATAATCGCTGTTTGTTCTGGAGAAACTTCTTTTTTATTTGATTGCATCCAGTATCGAACAGATAAGTTTGGAACGATTGGTTCTAAAACAACATGTGGAATACAAATATTGATCATACCACTTGTTTCACCAATGATAGAGTTAAATGAAATAACAACAACTGTTTCATTTGGTGATATCATTTGTAAGAATTGCGGATTTACTTCTAATTCTGTTAAAACTGGATCAATATCCGCAATATTCGCCCAGGCTTCTCTCAAATTATCAAAAGAACGCTCAAATAGGTTTGTCATAATTTTCGTTTCAATTTCTGTAAGATTATCAACGTTACTATGACTTGACCCTGTCCCCCCCATCAAACGATCTAACATTGAATAAGCAATATTAGGGTTGATTTCCATTAAAATATTACCATCTAAAGGGGGAACTTCAAACACATTTATCAAAGTCATATTCGGAATTGATCGGATAAACTCTTCAAATGGTATTTGATCGACTGATGCGACAGTAATTTGCACGTAAGTTCTAAGCTGTGCTGAGAAAAACGTTGTTAGCAAGCGTGCAAAGTTTTCGTGAATTCGCGTTAAACTACGAATCTGATCTTTCGAGAAGCGGAGGGCACGTTTGAAGTCATAGACCTTTACCTTTTTTGACTCCTCTTCTTTTTTTATGTCATCTGCCGTCATTTCCCCTGTTGATAACGCTGATAAAAGCGCATCAATTTCGGATTGGGATAACACATCTCCTGCCATTTGCCCACCTCCATGTACAATTCAACTAATGATTACTGAATAATGAGAGAAGTAATATATACTTGTTGAACTTCTCCATCTTGCATTAGTTCATTAATCTTCATTTTTAACGTATTTTCAAGCATTTCTTTACCTTTTTTTCCTTCCAAGTCTGCTCTTGACATTTCAGATAATTCTCCAATTAAAATACTCTTCACTTGGAAATCACGTTTTGTCAATTCTGCAGCTGCATCTTTACTAGATGTTTGAATTTTAAGTGCAATTTTAACATAATTATCATCAGCTATATTGGTTGTTATTTCTTCCATATCAACCGACTCTGCGACGATATCATCAATATTTTGTACTGAAGATGCTGTTCCCTTATTTAATTGAGTCATAACAACAAATGCAACAACTCCAATAAGCGTAATTGACACTAAAATAATCAACATAATCGATAATAGCTTATTATTCTTCATCTTTGTCACCTCTTAAGTACGGGTTTGATAGGAGTTGCACACTACGATAAAATTCAATCATTCTTTTTTGAACCTCATCCCTAGTTTCTAATACAACATATTTTCGCCCGGTCGTTAACGTGATTGTCGTATCAGGAAACTCCTCGACCGATTCTATGTATAAAGCATTTAATGAGAACGGTTTTTTACTTAGTTTCGTTAGAGCAATCATAGGATGTAAGGGCCGGGTGTACAAGAGCCGGCCCAGCCCCCCTCCTTTACCTTAAATTTAAATGCAGATCAATTATCGTTTAAGATTTACCAATTCTTGCAAAATCTCATCAGAAGTTGTGATAATACGTGAGTTTGCTTGGAAACCACGTTGGGCTACTATCATTTCAGTGAATTCTTCAGATAAGTCAACATTGGACATTTCTAGGAAGCCGGATTCAATAGAACCTCGACCCTCTTCTTTTGCATTTCCTGTAACTGCTTCACCAGAGTTATTAGATGGTTGAAAGTAATTTCCGCCTACTTTTGTTAAACCTCCAGGATTCGCAAAGCGAGCAATTTGAATTTTCCCTACTTCTGTAGGAGTAGTACTACCAGGTAGCATAACTGTAACTGTACCATCTTGACCGATTGTTAACTCTGTTGGACCTTGATCCATAGGTACAGCAATTTGACCACCATCTCCTACAACGTTCTTTCCATCAGCAGTTACTAATATTCCGGTACTATCTAAATAAAAGTTACCTGCACGAGTATAGTAGTTGTTTGTTCCATCCGATACCACAAAATAACCGTCGCCTTGTATTGCACAATCCAGTCCTCGGTTTGTTGTTTGCATAGAACCTCCTTCATGAATTGTATCAATTGCAGCAATTTGTGAACCAAGTCCAACTTGTTTTGGATTTGTTCCGCCTTGAGTACCATTAGGCGCTGTGGCACCTTGTGTTGTTTGAGAAATTAAATCTTTAAAGACTACGCGACCTTTTTTGAAACCAGAAGTGTTAACGTTTGCAATATTGTTACCAATAACATCTAACTTTGTTTGGAAATTGCGTAGACCACTAATTCCAGAATACATAGAACGTAACATAAAATAATTTTTCTCCCTTCAGATTAAAGTGTACTACCTCAGTCATTCGGTAATACGAAGGCACCCTCAAAAGGTCCTGCCTTATCCCAGCACAATTGTGCCATCAATGTTGGTAAATAATTGATCTTGAGCTTCATGTCGATCCATTGCTGTAATAACTGTAGCATTTTTTGCACTTACAATAAGAGCTGCGTTGCTTGTTAAAACGAGTGAATCATTGACACCTTTAGATTTTGCTTCAAATACTTTGTTTGTAATGCGTTCCCACTGATAATCATCAATATGAATATTGCGCTCTTGGAGTCTATTAGATGCATGTTTGCTCACTTTTAACTGTTTTGTCGTTTTTTCAGCTAATAACTCACTAAATGATTGCTTTTCTAGTTGTTTTACATTTACTGTTTTTTGTTTAATTCCTGATTGTATAGGATATTGATGCTGAATATATTTAATTGTCGGCATATATTAATCCTCCATTATTCAGATATAGAGGATAATTGATCTGCTTGAATTTCTTTATCATTTGATAACACTAAAACAATGTTGCCGTCAGAAGTTTTTTTAACAGATTTCACAGTAGCTTTTATTTCTTCATTTTCTTCTGTGTATGATACGTTTTTCCCTATTAACATACTAGCTTCCACAAGTGAATTAGCTGGATTTTTTTCTGATGTTCCACTTAATACTTCAGAAATATTAGCTGGTGTTAGTTTTTTTCCATCTTCAAGTGTGATAATAACACTATCACCGGTATATGAAATCTTACTTACAACACCACTTCCTGAATTTACAATAGGATTTCCTTCTTCATCTTTTTCAGATGTTAATTCATGCCAGTTAACAGTTTTTCCGATAAAATTGTTATATTGCATAAGCTGTGATTGCTTCGAAATCTCAGATAAAGTATCAACCGATTTCGCTACATTTTGCATTTGTTCTAGGGATGAAAATTGAGCCATTTGAGCAATGAATTCTTTATCATCCATAGGACTAGTAGGATCTTGGTTTTGCAATTGTGTAACAAGTAATTTTAAAAAAGCATCTTTATCTAATGAACTATTGCCTGTCTCTCTGGTACTGTTTTTTTTATTAGATAAATAGTAATCTGATTTTACAGTTTTATCTGTTACTGCATTATTTATTCCAGTTGTATCTGCCATTCTCTAAACCTCCAATTCCATTAAGAAATCATTAAAGTTTGACTTCTCTTCTTCTTCATCTTTTTGCTGTTTTTGCTGATCATCTGAGCGCTGTCTAAAATCATTCTGGAACTGCTGCTGTTGTCCTTTTTCATGACGATTTGTTTCATTTAATGCTTGAGCAACATCAATTCGATCTAATTGTATATTTTGGTTTACTAATCCTTGTTTCAACTGTTGTAGTTGGCTTTCAAGCATTTGTTTACCAATATTCGTCGATGCTAAAAATCGTGCCGTCATTATTCCGTCTTTTTGTACAAGCTCTACACGAATAGACCCTAAATTTTCTGGATAAAGCTTAATTAATAACTTTGTTCCAGCTGCATTGCTCGAAAATTGACTACGATTCATAATCGCTTGAAATTCTTTCACGAATGCTTCTGCTTGAGCTGCTTTAGTTGTCGGTAGTGTTAATGAAACAGTTGTTGTTGCAGCTTTAGAAGTTGTTTGGATTGTGCTAACACTTTCGTTTGCTGTAGTATCAGCTAATTTAATATTTAGTTGTTGAATATCATTTGATTTTGTCAGTTGCGTCTCACTTTTTGCTACTGCAGTTTGTTCTACTTCTGATGCAAGCGTGGATAACAATTCCTTTACTTGAAATGATTGATATTCTTGTTTCACCATTAGATCTGTTTTAGGAGCTACTAGTTCTACTACTTTCAAAAACTGCAAAACTTGCGAAGCTTGCGATTTAGAAATTTTAGAGCTTGAATCATCTTTAATAGATGACATCAGATTTTGGATGAAAGTAAATTGATTTTGATCAATTCCTGCAAGCATATCCCAAACATCTTCTGCTTTGGCCTGATTTCCTGTTAACTGATGTAATGCTTTTTGTAAATCTTCCTTATTAATCCCTAAAGCTTGAAGGATATTATCTAGTGACAATCCTCCCGAAAAATCTTGTTGTTCTAGTTTAAAACCTAATGTAGCACCAAGTTCTTTTAACGATGATGCATTAATAATGGATAATAGGTCATCAATAGATATCGTTTGTTCTCCTTTTGAATCATCTACAAGTTTAGATACAGTCCCAAGAAGTCCTTCTAAACCTTTTGATAAATCAAGTTTGAATCCACTTGTTGTAGCCTTTGTTTCTTTACTTTCCGGAATTTCTTTACCTTCTGGAATTTCTTTACTTCCTTGAGTTTCTTTACTTTCTGGAGTTTCTTGTACTACTCCTGTTGCTTGTGATCCTTGAGACTCTTTTGTATCTGATCTCACTGATTGATTTGTGGCTATCTCTTTTCTCGAAAAATCACTTTTTCTTGCTTCGGCTTGATTCTTTGTGGAAACTGAAGAATTTGCCTTCGTTAACACTTCTGCAAATCCTTTGCTATTTGATGAAGATTTAGAATTATGTACTTCTGGTTTTACTGTTTTGGAAACTTTCAGCAATTCAATATTCACTATTTCACCTCCTTTCAACGTACAATTAATTAGTTGCCTTTAGATAGCAATTCTGTATAATGTGCAGCTTTATTAGGTGGCATTTTTTCTAGAATTGCTGCTAGAGTATCTGGTTTTAATTTTGAAAGAATTTTCAATGCCTCTGAATCCTTCATGTTTATAATAGCTGGTGCAGCAGCTTTTGGCGTCATTTTTTCATAAGTTGTAACAAGATCACTAAATTGCGCTTGAGTCACGTTATTCCCTTTTTCAATTTTTTTGATCTGTAATTCTAAACGATGTTTTTCAATTGCCATTTTAGACTTAGCACTTTTCGAATCTTCAACTTCTCCATGCAATTTGGCGATTTCTGCATCCTTTTCTTGAACTTGTGCTTTCAAATCTGCAATTTGTTTTTCGTTATTAGAGTTGAATTTTGTTGCATCTTTCGCTTTTTCATCCGATGAAGAAGTTCCGGTTATTTCTTTGGCTTTTTCAAAAACATTTGTACCTGTAACCTCTGCCGCTATCAGGAGAACAGCAGATACGAAGAGAAATGGGATAATACCCCAAAAGAATAACTTCTGAATGATGCTAGGTTTCTTTTCCTCTTCTACTTCTTCGACTTGTGACCTTTGCTTATTTACTTTTTTTCTAGGCTTTGTTGCCATGTTCTCACCTGATTTCATTGTTGTAATAAGCGATGGAAGAAAGTTCATCTAATTGAATCATTTCAAGACGATCTTGTTCTTTTTGATAGGTTTGATAATCCTTTTCTTTCATCTTTTCATATTTTCGACATTCTAATGATTTTTCTAGCAATTTATCTTTATGCCATTCCATTTTAGAGCGAGCACGGATAACTTTTTGTTGAGTATCGTCTATTGATTTTTCAACACTATCTAAAAATCTTGAATAGTGATGGATTTCATCAATCGTTGCCCCATTTGCTAATTTCTTTTCTTGAAAAACGATTAAAT
The DNA here is from genome assembly GCF_044763875.1 of Rummeliibacillus sp. NPDC094406. Lineage (NCBI taxonomy): Bacteria > Bacillati > Bacillota > Bacilli > Caryophanales > Caryophanaceae > Rummeliibacillus > Rummeliibacillus sp. NPDC094406. The sequence continues at coordinate 275,625 of NZ_JBIWGZ010000002.1, forward strand.
CTTCCTTTTTTCTCAAGAGATCGTATAACTTTGTAGCTACATCCTCAAATGACTTACTAGCATCTTTATATGCGATTTCAGTTTGATCTTTTTCTTGTTGTTTCACGGTTATCACTTTATCAAAGCGATATTTATAAACTTGCATTTACCGACCACCGCCATTCGATAATTTCACTAATTCAGCAACACTATCTTCCATACTTACTTTATCCATATAGCCTTGTTTTAGAAATGATGTAATCAATGGCTCGTAAAATATGGCTTCATCTATTTCTTTTGATGTACCTTTTTTATAGGCACCGATATTAATCAAATCCTCTGATTTATCATAGGTGTAATAAAGTTCTCTAAGAAGCTCTGCCGCTTTTACATGTTCGGGCGTTGCAATATGATTCATTAATCGACTAACACTCTTCAAAACATTGATTGCAGGATATTGGCCTTTGTTGGCTAACGTTCTATCTAAGACAATATGTCCGTCAAGTATACCTCGTACAGTATCTGCGATTGGTTCATTCATATCATCACCATCTACTAGTACTGTATAGAATGCTGTAATAGACCCTTTTTCATTTGTACCTGTACGTTCTAGCAGCTTTGGCAGTATCCCGAAAACTGAAGGTGTATATCCTTTTTGAGCAGGTGGTTCACCAGTTGCAAGTCCAATTTCTCGCTGTGCCATCGCAACACGTGTAACAGAATCCATCATGAGCATGACATTTAACCCTTTATTACGGAAATATTCAGCAATAGCGGTTGCTGTGAATGCACCTTTTATCCGCATTAATGCTGGCTGATCAGATGTTGCAGCAACTACGATTGATCTTTTTAAACCTTCTGGACCTAAGTCACGTTCGATGAACTCTCTAACTTCTCGTCCACGTTCACCAACCAGTGCTATAACATTTAAGTCAGCAACAGTATTTCGAGCAATCATTCCAAGTAGAGTTGATTTCCCGACACCTGAACCAGCAAAGATACCAACACGTTGGCCCATCCCTACTGTCAACATACCGTCAATTGCTTTAACACCAACCTCTAGTGTTTCGTCTATTGGTGGTCTAGTTAAAGGATTAGGAGGATCTTCTTCTGTTTGTACTGTCGCCAAACCTTTTGGCAAGTTACTCCCATCAATCGGTAAACCCATTGAATTTAAAACTTTCCCAATAAGTTCTGGCCCTACCTTAACTTCTAAAGGGGTTCCAGTTCCTTCAACTAAACAGCCAATTGAAATTTCACGGAGAGATGTATATGGCATTAACACTACGATTTCATCTTTAAATCCTACTACTTCAGCGAGAATTTCTTGGTGACCATGTTTGACAGTATTTACGTGGATTTTACATACATCCCCAATTGAGCTATCTGGTCCTTGTGATTCAATCATTAAGCCGACAACTTTTGTAACTCTGCCAAACTTTTTGAAAGTTTGTATGGATGATATATGCTCTAATAAATCTGCCGCTTTCATCATACTCAATCCACGCTTTCTAAAATTTCTACAAGTTTTAATCTTAGTTCATTTAACTGCTGGTCGATACTAACCATAATTCTGCCGTGATTTGTTTCAATATAACAATCCATTTCTCCGATATCCTCATTAACAAATATCATAAATGGAACGCCGACTGGGAACATTGAACATAACTCTTCGCGATGATCCGTTATCAGTTGGTGATAAGTTGGCGAGACATATAATTTGATTTCTTTCATTTCTCTTGCTTCTTTTAATCCTCTTCGGACGATATCGATGAATCGCTCAGGATTTTCTTCTAAAGTTGTACCTAGTATTCTCTCAGCGGAGCGAATAGCAAGATCTAATATGATTTCTTCTTGTTCTTGTAAATACTGCTCTGCATTTGCCTTCGATTGAATAATTGTATTATTTGCCAATTGAATTGCTTCTGACATATTAGCTTCCGCTTTCAAGCGACCTTCTTCAAGGCCTTGCTGAAAACTTTCGTCATAAGCCTGTTGCTGTAATACGATTTTATCCTCTTGCCATTTGTTTTTTGCTTCATCCAACGCTTGTCGCTCACTCAAACATTGCTTTTCAAAGGCTTCTCTTTGATATTGGATATTTTGATGAGCTTCACTGAGTAGCTTATCTCTTTCTTCCAGAATATTATGTGGTGTTATATCTTCTTCTACATCTTCTTGTGAAAGGAATAATTCTTTTATTTCAATGGTGCGGAATTTTTCTTTAGATGTTTCGGGATCGTCGAATCGTATAATCCTAGACAATGACGTCATCTCCTCCGCCACGAGCAATAATAATTTCACCTGCATCCTCTAATCGACGTGTTACAGCAACAATTCGAGATTGTGCCTCTTCTACATCTCTTAAACGAACAGGACCCATTACTTCCATTTCTTCTTTGAATGTCTCTGCCATTCGTTGTGACATGTTTTTGAATATAATTTCCTTTACTTCTTCACTTGAAACTTTCATAGCAAGTAGTAAGTCTTCGTTTTCGCAGTCACGAATAACACGTTGAATCGAACGATTGTCCAATGTAACAATATCTTCGAAAACAAACATCCGTTTTTTAATTTCTTCTGCAAGTTCTGGATCTTGAATTTCAAGTGCATCAAGAATTGTTTTTTCAGTTTGACGATCAACGCCATTCAGAACTTCAACCACTGCATCTACGCCACCAGTTTCTGTGTAATCTTGGGTAACAGTTGATGATAATTTTCGTTCAAGGACAGATTCAATTTCACTTATCACTTCAGGAGAAGTAGAATCCATTGTTGCTATACGTTTTGCAATATCAGCTTGAACTTCTTGTGGTAAAGAAGAAAGAATTACACCTGCTTGTTGCGGTTCTAAATAAGATAGAATTAATGCAATCGTTTGCGGATGTTCATTTTGGATAAAGTTAAATATCTGAGCAGGGTCTGTACGGCGTGCAAAGTCAAATGGTCTTACTTGTAGAGATGATGTTAATCGGTTAATTATTGCTTGTGCTTGATCATTTCCAAGTGCTTTTTCTAATACTGTTTTGGCATAACCAATACCGCCTTGCGAAATGTAGTCTTGCGCAAGTGCGATATTGTGGAATTCTTCAATGATTCCCTCTTTTATTTCTGGTTCTACTTTTTTAACGCTTGAGATTTCTAATGTTAGTCTTTCAATTTCTTCTTCATTTAAATGTTTGTAAACAGCAGCTGAGACTTCTGGTCCTAATGAAATTAATAGGAGTGCTGCTTTTTGTTTACCAGATAGGTCTTTTTCTTTCTTAACCACAGCTTAAACCTCCCACTAATCTTCTGAAATCCAAGTTCTTAGTAATTTTGCAAACTCATCTGGTTTTTCTTTAGCCATCTTTTCGAGTTGTTTTCGACGTAGTGTCGTTTCGGTTTCTTTTTCTTCAGAAATATCATCTACTTCTAAAGATTCCTCATCTGCATATTCGTATTCCTCATCTTCATATTCTTCTTGTCTTCTTGAACGAATAATAAAGAAAATTAATAGAATAATCACAACTAGCAAAATACCGCCAACAACCCATATCCACCATGGAATTGAACTTTGAGTTGTAACTGGATTCACATTTCCATTTAATTTTTCAACGCCAACTGTCACTTTTTGATTTAATTGAGCGTTTGTTAACTGTCCAGCTTCATTCTTATCAATTGAAGTGCGTACAATTGAATTAAGCATATTTTTAATATCTGTTTGTGTAGAAGCCGGCAATGATGTTGGATCATTTGGTTTTGGTGGTTCAATCAGCACTTGAATTCCAATATCACGAATACGATAAGGACTTTCTTGAATTTGTCGGTGAATACGATTTACTTCGTAGTTAACTGTATCTTGCGTTTTTTCATAATCACCGTTTCCGTTAGTTGATGATTGATAATTTGTAAAGTTATCTGTACTTTGCCCTGCTTCTGGTGTTCCACCAGCAGCAGCTCCTGTACCTGTATAAGTTTCACTAATCTTTTGAGCACTAATTTGGATACCAGCCATATTCTTTTTGTCAACTGGTTCAACTAAATCTTCTTTTCGTTTTTCTTGTGTAAAGTCAATATCAGTCGTTACCGAAACAGCCGCTTTCCCAGCTCCCATTAATTGTCCAAGCATTGTTTGTACTTGACGTTGCAGATCACGTTCTATTTGTTTTTTTACTGATAACTGTTTCTCTGCATCTGATGATCCTATACCATTCCCAGATGAACTTTGTGAATTCAAATCGTAGTATTCAAAATACTGGTTTGTAATAACAATATTTTCAGGTTTTAAATTAGGCACACTTTTTGATGCTAAATTATATAATGTTTGAATTTGTGAATCTGAAAACTGATAGCCTGGTTCAGTATTTAATACGATGGAAGCACTAGCTTCTTGTTGCGTATCACTAACGAATACGCCTTGTTGAGGTAATGTAAGCATTACTTTTGCGTCTTTGACACCTTTTACTTCCTTCATAAGGTTTGCAAGCTCTGTTTGCATAGATGCTAATTTTAATACATTAAACTCATTATCTGTCATACCGAAGCCTGCATTTTTTGAGAAGAAAGAGTAATCAATTTGACCAGATTGTGGATATCCTTGTGATGCTAAATCTACTTTTAAGTTATCTACTTGATCAGCTGGTACTGCAATAGCAGTTCCGCCATTTGTAACTTGATACTTAACTCCCTTTGAATCTAACTGTTCTTTAATTTGTCCAACTTCAGCAGCTGATAAGTCTGAATATAAAGGTGCATATGTTACTCTCGTAGCAAAGTATGTAATAATAGAAGCAATTAATAATACAGCTAGAATTGAACCGATAATTGTACCTTTTTGCACTTTTGTTCGACTACCCCAAAACCCACCGAATTTGGTTTTGATATTCTTTAGTCTTTCATTCATTTTAAGCCTCCGGTTATAGTGACTGTTTCAAATTCTTATATCATTGCGATAACCTTTCTATTAAACTGTCATTCGCATAATTTCTTGGTAAGCCTCTACTACTTTGTTGCGGACCTGTAATGCGGTATTTAATGTGATATTTGCCTTTTGAGCAGAAATCATTACATCATGAAGCTCTACATCTTCTCCATTTACTAATTTATCTGTCATCTTATCAGATGCTATTTGACTATCATTAACAGCAGAAATAGCATTTTTTAATACCGATCCAAAGCTTTCTTTATTTGACGGAATTGTCTGTGACACTGTTTGCGTCAATGTTGGTTGAACTGGTTGTGTAATAGAAACTTGTGAAATCGCCATTATTCCTCATCCTTCCTTAGTTAAAATTACTTACCAATTTCAAGCGCTTTAGATAGCATTGATTTATTGGCATTAAATACGGTTACGTTTGCTTCATAAGATCTTGTTGCTGAAATTAAATCTACCATTTCTTTTAATGAATCTACATTTGAAGTCTGAACATATCCATCTTTATTTGCATCTGGATTAGTTGGGTCATAAACGAGTTTATATGGGGTTTTAGTATCCTCATTTATACTTGTAACTTTCACACCATTTCCCACTGATGCATTTCCACCACTACCCATAGCTACATTTAGGTAATTTGAAAACGAATTTTCTTTTGGAACTAAGGATACAGTTTTTCTTGTGTAGGGAACCCATTCACCATTTACCTTTTTTGCACGTGTTGTATCAACATTCGCCATATTAGAAGAAATTACATCCATTCGAAGTCGTTGTGCTGTCAAAGCAGATCCAGTTGTGTCCATACTTTGGAAAATCGTCAAATTGAATTATCCTCCTTTGGCAACGGTTAACAGTGAATTTAACTTACCATTAACTCGATCGATTAATGCATTATAATAAAGTGTATTTTTTGCTAAACTTGCCTGTTCTTTATCCATATCCACACCATTCCCATTTTCTCTATAACTCAAATTAGAGTAACTATATACACCCGGTGTTTGGGAATCAGTTTGAAAATCAATATGCTTATCGCTAGTCCGATACGCTTTTATGTATGAATCTTGAGCATCTGACAACATTTTACTAAAACTTACATCTTTCGCTTTATAGTTAGGTGTATCAACATTTGCTATATTTTGTGCTATTGTTTTTTGTTTTACGCTGGCATATGACAATCCATTTTCTATATTACTTATAGTGCCTCCAAAAAAGCTCAAATCGTTCACCTCAATTCGACTAAAAATGCCAAATTCCCTAATATTTCATCACTTTCTAATTGTAATAAAGATGTTATAAAGTGTCTATCATTTATATCATCTTTTTAATAGGACAAATAAACTATTTTTATATAAAAAATGGTAGCGAAAGCATTTTTCTCGTTAATATATTGATACTTTGTAATCACAGTATATTTTCACTATATATATAGTAGAAAACGATAAAATATAGGCTATTGCATCTTTTTCAGTGTTAAAAATTCACTTTTATAATAATTTTTTGGTAAAATATTTCTCTTACTTTCTTCCTGTTAATTTTCATTTCACTCTAAAAGTCATTACGGAAGGTAGATATCATTTTTTTATTAAAAAAATCATATTAAACTGAAATAATAATTCTAAATAACTACTATTCATACAATTAATTTGTCATAAGTGAAACTTAGAAGCTTAGCTTGTTAAAAACCGGCATCATACTTGATAGTTAAGTGGTAACACAGTTATAATGCTCATTAGCTTAACAGACGAAAAAAAACCTTTTCTGTCTTTTACAGAAAAGGTTTTTAATCAGTTATTTCATTAACGCATTTTAATTTCTGCTAATGCATTTAAAAATTTACTATTCAATACTTTAATATAAGTACCTTTCATACCTAATGAGCGAGATTCGATAACGCCCGCTGATTCTAATTTACGTAATGCATTAACGATTACTGAACGAGTAATCCCAACTCGATCCGCAATTTTAGAAGCAACTAATAATCCTTCAGAACCATCTAATTCTTCAAAGATATGTTCAATTGCTTCAAGTTCACTGTAAGATAGTGAGTTAATAGCCATTTGAACAACAGCTTTGCTACGAGCCTCTTCTTCAATTTCTTCAGCTTTTTCACGAAGGATTTCCATACCTACTACAGTTGCGCCATATTCAGCTAGGATTAATTCGTCATCTTCAAATTTACTTTCTAAACGTGCAAGTACTAGTGTTCCTAAACGTTCTCCGCCACCATTAATTGGTACAATTGTTGTTAAACCAGATTTGAATACTTCTTGAGTTTCAACGGGGAATGCACTATGTTCATCGAAGACATCTAAGTTAGAAGCAGTTTCAGAGAAGTCGTATAAGTGGCGAGTGTATTCTTCTGGGAATTGACGTTCTTCAAGCATTTTTTTCAAACGTTCGTTTTCAATTTGTTGATTTGCAGCAATACCAAGTAATTTACCTTTACGGCTTACGATATAAACGTTACTTTCGATCACTTCACCAAGTGTTTCAGCCATTTCTTTAAAGTTAACTGGTCTACCTGCTGATGCTTGAAGCATCGAATTAATTCTTCTTGTTTTAGCTAATAAATTCATTTTTATTTAGCCTCCTGTTAATTTTCCTTAATTTATGCAATATTCAAAAGGTTTTAAATTTTGTGCAATATCTTAGATTATAAACTATAAAATAAACTGTGACAAATCTTTATTCTTGACAATTTCGCTAAGTTTTTGGTCAACGTAGCTTTCTGTAATTTCTATATGTGCTGGTGAAATATCCGCAGCTTCGAAGGATAGCTCTTCTAAGAGGCGTTCAAGAATAGTATGCAAGCGTCTTGCACCAATATTGTCTGAATCTTGGTTTACATTTGTTGCAATTTCAGCAATACGTTCGATAGCTTCATCTGTAAACACAATTTCAACACCTTCAGTAGCAAGTAAAGCTTGATATTGCAAGATAAGTGAATGATCTGGCTCTTTTAAAATACGTACAAAATCTTCCTTCGTCAACTTTTCCAATTCTACACGAATTGGGAATCGCCCTTGTAATTCAGGTATCAAATCAGATGGTTTAGACATATGGAACGCTCCTGCTGCCATAAATAACATAAAGTCTGTTCTCACAGGACCATATTTCGTATTTACAGTTGAGCCCTCTACAATCGGCAATATATCACGTTGAACACCTTCACGTGAAACATTCGCATTACCACCGCTACTGTTGTTTCTTGTCGCTATTTTATCAATTTCATCAATAAAAATAATACCGGATTGTTCAGCACGAAGAATAGCTTCTTCTGATACTTCATCGCTATCAATTAGTTTGTTTGCTTCTTCGATTGTTAAGATACGTCTAGCATCTTTTACTTGTAAGCGGCGTTTTTTCTTTTTAGGTGGCATTAAACTCGAAAGCATATCGCCCATATTCGTTCCACCCATATCCATTCCGCCACCAGGGAACATGCCCATCATATTGGTTTGTTGTTCTGTTACTTCAACAGTTACCCATTCGTTTTCTAATTTCCCATCGCGTAAATTATCGGCTATTTGAGAACGTTTTAAGGTAACTTGTTTATCTTCTTCTGTATTCTCTTCTGACGTGTCATTTTTTTGACCAAAAAGAGCTTCAAAAGGATTTTGCGTTGTTTGCTTCTTACGCATACTAGGTACTAGCAGCTTAACAATTTGATCATTTGCTAAACGTTCAGCTTGTTCTTTAACTTCTTCTTGTTTCTCTTCTTTTACTAGGCGGTTAGAGATTTCAACCAAATCTCGAACCATTGATTCTACATCACGCCCAACATAGCCTACTTCTGTAAATTTTGTGGCTTCTACTTTAAGAAATGGAGCTTTCACAAGGCGAGCAATACGTCTAGCAATTTCAGTTTTACCAACACCAGTTGGACCAATCATTAAAATGTTTTTTGGTATTACTTCGTTTTTCATCTCTTCAGAAAGTAATTGTCTGCGATATCGATTACGAAGTGCTACAGCGACTGCTCGTTTAGCTTGGTTTTGGCCTACAATATAACGATTCAAATACTCCATCATTTCTCTAGGGGTGTTTTGTTGTGTCATACTTTTAGATCCTCCACAATAATATTATGGTTCGTAAATACACAAATATCTGCTGCAATTTCTAAAGATGCCTTCGCAATTTCTTTTGCAGTCATCTGATCTCCAGCATATTGTTTTAATGCTCTACCAGCTGACAATGCATAATTCCCTCCGGAACCAATAGCTAAAATTCCGTCATCTGGTTCAATTACTTCACCCGATCCAGATACTAACAATAAAGTCTCACTATTCATGACAAGTAATAATGCTTCCAACTTTTGTAGCATTTTATCTCCACGCCATTGTTTTGCTACTTCTACTGCAGCGCGTTGTAAATTCCCATTATACTCCATCAATCTACTTTCGAACATTTCAAATAATGTAAAAGCATCTGCCACAGAACCAGCAAAACCTGCAAGTACTTTACCATTATATAAACGACGTACTTTTTTAGCAGTATGTTTCATAACTACAGAATTTCCTAGTGTAACTTGACCATCACCCGCCATGGCACTTTGACCATTGTGCTGAATAGCAAATATAGTTGTTGCGTGCAAATCCATTCTTTAAAACCTCCTCCAAAATATTAAGCTCTGGGATGAGCATTCATATATGTGTTTCGTAGATGTTCTTTCGTTACATGCGTATAAACTTGCGTTGAAGACAAACTTGAATGACCTAATAATTCTTGAACTGTTCTTAAATCTGCTCCATTATTTAAAAGGTGCGTTGCAAAGGTGTGTCGTAACATATGCGGGTGTATTGTTGTATGTAACTCCGCTTGTTTCATCATGTCGTTTAATATAAAGCGAACGCCTCTAGCTGTTAGAGCGCCACCCCGCATATTAACAAATAACTCAGAATGCTGTATACCTTTTATAAGTTTAGGACGAGACTCTTCTAAATAGTGTTGCATTGCTTCTGCTGCAAAATGACCAAATGGTACATAACGCTCTTTTCTACCTTTCCCCATCACTCTAAGGATATTCAATGAAAAATCAATATCCTTTAATTCAATAGATGTAAGTTCGCTTACACGAATTCCAGTAGCATATAGAAGCTCTAAGATAGCCATATTGCGTAATGATTTTGAATCTGTACCTTCATTGGCCTTGAAAAGTTTCGTTAGTTCTTCTTCGTAAAAAAAGTGTGGTAACCTTACTTCTTTTTTTGGATGATATAACGCTTGAAATGCAGTGTCGTCCAAATCATATTCCTTATTTAAAAATTTGAAAAAGGAACGGATAGAAGAAATCTTTCTTGAGATTGTTGTTCTCGCTTTTTTTTCTTCATACATTTTAGTTACATAAAGTCTAGCGTGTATGTATTCGACTTGAGCCAAATCCGCCACAGCTTCTACTTGTAGAAATACGAAAAATTCGAGTATATCCGCTCGATAGTCTCGAACTGTTAAAGGTGAAAAGTTTTTTTCTAGTTGAATATAAGTAACAAACTGTTCAATTGCCTGATCAAATTGTATGTTGTTCATCGGAACACCTCATTTACTCATGTTCTCAATTCTATTTTCTCACTGCCAATCAATTATATAAAGTGAGAACGCTTTCTAACAACTTAGACTATGGCAATTTTCAGTAGATTTATGACATATTTGTGTACATTACCTTTTCACATACATATTTTATGTTAGTATGTCTAATTATGGAAGTTTCTAATCTAAAAAACATGATTTAGCGCAAAAAAAATTTCAGCAAAGAAAAACTGTTGCAAAGAAAAAAGCCCTTAAAAGTATAACAACATTTAAGGACTTACGCAAATTAAATATTTGCTGAAGTTTTGAAATCACGCAAAGCATTTAAAGCACGTTCTGCATGTTTTTCTCCACGTTCTTGTTTTGATTTAATCTTTTCACCTAAGGCTGGGAATAATCCAAAGTTAACATTCATTGGTTGGAAATGTTTTGAATCGGCTTCAGTAATATAACGAGCCATACTTCCTAAAGCTGTTTCAGCAGGGAAGATACATAGATCTTGTTGTAATGCTAAATGAGCTGCGTTCACACCTGCAACTAATCCACTACCAGCTGATTCAACATATCCTTCGACACCTGTCATTTGGCCAGCAAAGAAAATATTTGGGCGGCTTTTTAATTGATATGTTGGTGCTATAGCTTTTGGTGAGTTGATAAAAGTATTACGATGCATTACACCATATCGAACGATCTCAACGTTTTCTAAACCTGGAATCATAGAAAATACACGTTTTTGCTCGCCCCATTTTAAGTGTGTTTGGAACCCAACAATATTGTATAGTGTACCAGCTGCATCGTCTTGTCGAAGTTGTACAACCGCATATGGGCGTTTATCTGTTTTCGGATCTTCAAGACCAACTGGTTTCATCGGACCGAATAACATTGTTTTTTCACCACGTTCTGCCATTACTTCAATTGGCATACAACCTTCAAAATACTTTTCTTTTTCAAATTCGTTTAATGGAGCTTTTTCAGCTTCTACTAACGCTTGACGGAAAGCATAGAATTCTTCTTTATTCATTGGGCAGTTTAAATAAGCCGCTTCCCCTTTATCATAACGTGATTTTAAATATACTTTATCCATATCTATGCTGTCTTTTTCAATAATTGGAGCTGCAGCATCATAGAAGTATAAATAATCTTCACCTGTTAAATTTTGAATCTTTTCTGCTAAAGCTTTTGAAGTAAGCGGACCTGTAGCAATTACTGTAATACCATCTTCAGGAATTTCTGTCACTTCTTCATGAATCACTTCAACAAGTGGATGATTTTTCACTTTTTCAGTAATATAGCCTGAAAACTCGTGGCGATCTACTGCAAGGGCACCACCAGCTGGTACCGAACAATTATCTGCAGCTTCAATGATAATAGATTCCATTTGGCGCATCTCTTCTTTAATAACGCCTACAGCATTTGTTAAATTATTTGCGCGTAGAGAGTTACTACAAACTAGTTCTGCAAATTTATCTGTATGATGAGCAGGTGTTTGTTTAACTGGTCGCATTTCATAAAGACGTACTTTTACTCCTCTTTTAGCAATTTGCCAAGCTGCTTCACTACCAGCCAAACCTGCTCCGATTACATTAACTATTGGTGTCATTCTATTTTTTACCTGCTTTCTAAAAACTCATCATTGTGTTGGTTCTTCTTTGTAGTCACAACTTGTACATTGGACTTGAATACCTTTTTTGATTTTCTTTTCTACTAATAATTCATTACATTTTGGACACGGACGGTTAATAGGCTTATCCCAAGATACGAAATCACATTCTGGATAGCGGTTACAACCATAGAAAATACGTTTTGTCTTGCTTTTTCTTTCGACGATTTCTCCCTCTTTACATTTTGGACACTTCACGCCGATTTCCTTCACTATGGCTTTAGTATTACGACATTCAGGGAAATTACTACACGCCATGAACTTTCCATAGCGACCAAGTTTAAATACCATCGGAGATCCACAGACTTCACAATCTTCTCCTGCTGGCTCATCCTTAATCTCTACTTTTTCCATCGCAATTTCTGCATGCTTTAAATCTTTTTCGAATTTTTGATAAAAATCATCTATGATTTTTACCCATTTAATATTTCCATCTTCAATACTATCTAAATCTTTTTCCATTTGAGCTGTAAATTCGATATTTAAAATATCTGGGAAAAATTCAAGTACTAAAGAATGAACAATTTCACCAAGCTCAGTTGGTACAAATCGTTTAGTTTCTAATGTTACATATCCACGTTTTTGAATGGTATCTAAAGTTGGTGCATAGGTGGATGGTCGCCCAATACCTAGTTCTTCAAGTGTTTTAACAAGACGAGCTTCTGAGAAACGTGGTGGTGGTTGTGTGAAATGTTGTTTTGGTTCAATTTCTAAACTTTTCACTATATCCCCTTTTTCCATTGGAGGCAAAAGTTTATCTTTTTCTTCTTTTTGATCATCAGAGCCTTCAATGTAAAGTTTCATAAACCCAGGAAATTTCACATTCGAACCCGATGCTCGGAATATAATTTCGCCATTAAGTAAATCTGCTGTTACCGTGTCTAATATCGCCGGTGCCATTTGACTTGCTACAAATCGATCCCAAATTAGACGGTATAAACGCAATTGATCTCTCGATAATACAGCCTTCAATTGATCTGGATGACGCAAAGTACTAGTTGGACGAATTGCTTCATGGGCATCTTGTGCATTTTCTGATTTCTTTGCTTGTTGATTAATTAATGTTGTATATTCTTCACCATAATTTTGCTCAATGTATTCATGTGCTTCCTTTTTAGCTGTTTCAGAAATACGAGTAGAGTCTGTACGCATATATGTGATTAAACCGACTGTACCTTCTTTTCCAATATCGATACCTTCATACAACTGTTGAGCAAGCATCATTGTTTTACGTGCTCGGAAGTTTAATTTCCGAGCTGCTTCTTGTTGTAATGATGAAGTGGTAAAAGCAGGTGAAGCATTTCGTTTACGTTCACGTTTAACAACTTTTATAACTTCAAAATCTTCCCCTTTTAGCTGGTTAAGAATTTGCTGAACTTCTTGTTCATTCGATAATTTAACTTTTTCCTTTGTATTACCGTAGAAAACCGCATCAAATGGTTTGCCTTTTTGGAAGTTACCATCGATTGTCCAATATTCTTCTGGTTGGAAGTTTTTAATTTCGATTTCTCGGTCAATGATTAGACGTAATGCAACCGATTGAACTCGACCTGCTGATAAACCCTTTTTGACTTTCTTCCATAGTAATGGGCTAATGTTATACCCTACAAGACGATCTAATATTCGTCTTGCTTGTTGTGCATCTACTAAATCGATATCAATTGGACGTGGATGCTTAAATGACTCTTTTATCGCATCTTTTGTGATTTCATTGAACACTACACGACAATCTGATTCAATATCGATATTAAGTGCTGTTGCTAAGTGCCAAGCTATTGCTTCCCCTTCGCGGTCTGGATCGGCTGCGAGATAGATTTTTTTTGCTTTTTTAGCCGCTGTCTTTAAATCTTGCAATACAGGTCCTTTACCACGAATTGTAATATATCTTGGTTCGTAATTATTTTCTGTATCAATACCCATTTGACTTCTTGGAAGATCACGAACATGACCAATAGAAGCCTTTACTTTATATTTTTTTCCTAAGTATCGCTCGATTGTTTTTGCTTTTGCGGGCGATTCCACTATAACTAAATAATCCGACATTTAAGTTCCCCCTTATAGAGGTGAAGTTTCATTTTCCAAAAGAAATACCTGTTGCAAAATGTATAACAGAAATCTAAAATTTGCAACCCTTTTTCATTTAGAAAGTAAAAATCCTTCTATTTCTTCAATAATTTGATAGCCATTCCATACTGGTGTAGCGCCTTCTAAAAGTAACTTATGTGGTCCTTTAGAAAGCGGTTTCGTAATATCACCAGGTACAACGAATATATGCTTACCATTTTCTAAACCATGTTCAATTGTACTTAAAGTTCCACTTTTTTCTGCTGCTTCAGTAACAAGTATTCCTTCAGAGAGTCCGCTAATTATACGGTTTCGCATTGGAAAATACCATTTTTGAGGTTTTACATAGGGTGGATATTCGCTAATAAGTAAATGTTCTTGCTCGATTATTTCTGCAAGCTTTCGATTTTCTTTTGGATACAAGTGGAATAAGCCATGTCCTAATACCGCAATCGTTTGACCAGCATAACGAATAGCCGCTTCGTGAGCCATTCGATCAGCGCCTTTAGCTAGCCCACTGACAATGATATAATCATGCTCTATTAATGGCGGTACAACATAGTTTAATATTTTCTCAGAATAACTTGTAGCTTGTCTCGATCCGACTATAGCAATTCTACGCCAATTCTTTAAAATATCAACTAATCCTTTTGTATAAAGTACAACTGGTGGGTCGTATAATGCAAGTAATTTGTTGGGATACATTGGATGATGAAAAGGAATGGGGAAGATATTATGAGCTTCGTACGCTTGTTTTAATGGGGATATGAGCGTATTGGCATAGTTTTCTTGTAAGCGTTTTGATTTTTCGACAGATATATTCAAATATCGCGCAATTTCTTGAACTGGCATTTGCTCTAGCTTTTGCAAGTCAGGATCTGCTTCAAGCAATGGTTGTAACCTGTTTAGGGGAACAGGAAATACATAATGTAGAGCAAGTAGCCTTTCTGTAAATTTCACATCTAACATGACTTCCCTCCATTATAATAGAATGATTAATATAAAGAAAAAAAGTGCAGTACTAGTAATTAGTACTACACTTTCATTTTAATGGGTTTTACACTTGTCGTACAAGCCTTTTTCTTTTATGACACGAATAAAAGTTTCACCAATTACTGCTGGTGTTTCAGCAACTTCAATACCACACGCATTCATCGTTTTAATCTTCTCAGCTGCTGTACCTTTACCACCAGAAATAATAGCCCCTGCATGGCCCATACGTTTTCCTGGAGGCGCAGTTTGACCTCCAATGAATCCAATGACAGGTTTTGTCATATTTGTTTTAATCCATTCAGCGGCTTCTTCTTCTGCAGTTCCACCGATTTCACCAATCATAATGACACCATAAGTTTCCGGATCCGCTTCAAATTCTTTTAATACATCGATAAAATTTGTACCGTTAACAGGATCACCACCAATACCAACTGCTGTTGATTGGCCAATTCCTTCCACTGTTAATTGATGGACAGCTTCATAAGTTAATGTTCCAGAACGAGAAACAACCCCTACATGTCCTTTTGTATGAATATATCCAGGCATAATACCGATTTTACATTCATCTGAAGTAATAACACCTGGACAGTTCGGGCCAATTAAACGTGTTTTCTTGCCTTCCATATAACGTTTCACTTTTACCATATCAAGAACAGGAATATGTTCTGTAATACAAATAACCATATCTAAATCCGCATCAACTGCTTCAAGAATAGCATCTGCTGCAAATGGTGCTGGGACATAAATAACAGATACATTTGCTCCTGTTGCATTAACTGCTTCAATAACCGTGTTAAATACTGGTACACCTTCTACAAATGTACCTGCCTTTCCTGGCGTTACACCTGCTACAATTTTAGTTCCATATTCTAGCATTTGTTTTGTATGGAAAAGAGCTGTCGAACCTGTAATACCTTGTACCATTACTTTTGTATCTCTGTTGATATAAATACTCATCCCGATTCCGCCTTTCTTAACCTACAAGTTCTACAATTTTTTGAGCACCATCAGCCATTGAATCCGCAGCAACGATATTTAAGCCTGAATCGTTTAATAATTTTTTGCCTAGATCAACATTCGTACCTTCAAGTCGCACAACTAATGGCACATTTAAACCTACCTCTTTCGCAGCTACGATTACGCCTTCTGCGATTACATCACATTTCATAATGCCACCAAAAATGTTAACGAAAATACCTTTAACATTTGGATCAGAAAGTATTATTTTAAATGCTTCTGTTACTTTTTCTGCAGTTGCACCACCGCCAACGTCCAGGAAGTTAGCGGGACTACCGCCATAGTAACTAATTGTATCCATTGTAGACATAGCAAGACCAGCACCATTTACCATACAACCAATGCTACCATCCAAAGTAACATAGTTTAAATCGTATTTTGAAGCTTCAATTTCTTTTTGATCTTCTTCATCAAAATCTCGAAGTTCTACGATATCTTTATGGCGATATAATGAATTGCCATCAAAATTAAATTTTGCATCTAACGCTTGTACTTCTCCATCACCTGTAATAGCAAGTGGATTAATTTCTAGAATAGATGCATCTTTTTCTGTAAACGCTTTATATAATCCTAGCATTAGATTTGCAGTTTTATTAATCAAATTATTGGGAATATTCATATTAAAAGCAAGACGTCTTGCTTGGAATCCAGTTAAACCTAAAACTGGGTCTACTACTTCTTTAAAAATTTTCTCAGGCGTTTCTGCTGCTACCTCTTCAATATCCATGCCACCTTCTTCAGAGCCCATTACAGTTACTCTTGAAGTTGCACGGTCTACTAAAATACTAAGATAGTATTCTTTCTTGATGTCTGAACCAGCCTCTATGTATAGGCGTTTGACTTCCTTACCTTCTGGGCCTGTTTGGTGAGTGACAAGTACTTTACCCAGCAATTCTTTAGCAAAAGATCGTACTTCCTCTAAATTCTTTGCGATTTTGACACCGCCTGCTTTCCCACGACCACCTGCATGGATTTGTGCCTTTACTACCATAACTTTGGAATCTAACTCTTTCGCAACTTTAACTGCTTCTTCTGGTGAGAAAGCAACTCGACCAGTAGGAACCGATACCCCATATTGACGAAGAATTTCTTTTCCTTGATATTCATGGATATTCATCCTTGTTCCTCCCATCTTAATTTCATAATATTATGAAATACAAATATATTGTATAAAATTCACACAATAATGTCCATAGCTTACTTTATGGCATTTTTTTAATGAAAAATGCCGTATTATTCTAATATCAAAAAAAACACTAATTTTCTGTAAGAAAGATTAGTGTTTTTCATTTGGAAATTTTTCATGTAATTGATCTAGACGATAGATAAAAGCAAATACCTCTGCTACTGCTTGATATAGTTCTTCAGGAATCGATTCATTTAAATCTAATTGCCCTAATAATTGGACAAGACTTGCATCTTCTTGTATAGGTATATTATGAATCTCTGCTTGTTCCAATATATTTTCAGCAATTTGCCCTTTTCCTTTTGCAATCACTTTTGGAGCATTTGAATTTATCGGATTAAACGATAGTGCAACTGCTTCTTTTCTTGTTTGTTTTTCATCGGTCATATACGAAGATCTACTCCTTTATTTTGGTCTACAGTTGTAGTTTGAGTATTCGTTTTTAATGACACTGGTTGTTTTGAATAATTTTTTATAAATAAGCCAGATAGTTGATAATCGTGTTGTGATAATCCGTGTTTAAGAGCAGCTTTTAACGGTTCCGCTAATGCGGTTAGCCCAGCAGTTTCGTTATACAAAGTAACTGTGACCACTCTACTTTGTACTTGCATATCAATAACGGTTTCCTTCAATGAATTTAGCTGTAAATAAAATAATATACGTGCATAATCCGAATCGATTTTACCATTTTTTTTCATTCGTCCATTCCATTGCAACGTCGCCTCTGTTTTTTTGCCAAAAAACTCTAGTGGTACTTGCATAACAAGTTGATGTTGTGGACCATTTTCACCTGATAAATACTGCATGCCATTCATACGCGCCACAACTTGTTCTGCTACGCTTTTTGTCGTACTCGATACTGAATCATCTTGTAATAAGCCTAGTAGCTGCGGCTTTAATTGTTGTGCTAGTTGTTGAATATCAGAAGATTTGTCCAACAATTTTGCTTCATAGCTAAGTCCTAAATTCCCTAATGTTTGTTTGATTGCTGTTTCAAACGCTTTACTATCAAGATGTTGTGCTAGTTGTTGCTCTGTTTGCTCAAGCATTTGTTGAAGTACTGGTGAATTTGAATTCATTGCCAATTGAGTAAGCTTGCTAAATAGTTGTTCATTTGCTGATTGCCCTGCATTTAACATGAGCATCATCTGCTGTTTTGCAGATATCCCTTGTGAATCTGACTGGAAAGGCTGTAATTGTGTTGATTCACTAAAAACTTTTAATAATTGTCCTTGTAAGTCTTTTGCCAAAGCTTGAATTGACTGTGGTGTACTATTTGCTATATCAAACTTCTCCAATGTTTGGAGAAGTCCTTCTTTCTGAGTTGCAGATAATAGTGATTGACCCTGAATA
The DNA here is from genome assembly GCF_044763875.1 of Rummeliibacillus sp. NPDC094406. Taxonomy (NCBI): domain Bacteria; kingdom Bacillati; phylum Bacillota; class Bacilli; order Caryophanales; family Caryophanaceae; genus Rummeliibacillus; species Rummeliibacillus sp. NPDC094406. Next base: position 294,318 of record NZ_JBIWGZ010000002.1, read on the forward strand.
GCTGATTTAAGCTGTGGTAATAATGCACTCATATCTTTTGGTGATGCTAATTGCAGACTATTCAATAATTTGGCAGGTGAATTAATAGACTGCTGTTGCATTTGAATAGCTTTTTCAATCACTTGGATGTTCTGTGCATTTGGTTGAGCAATAGCTTTTGAGATTGCTTGTTGTAACGTTATTCTTTGTGCATCTGAAAGTAGTAGGTTTTGTTGCAATGATTCTTTTACTTGTGGTAATAATGATGCAACTTCCTTTGAATTACCTACTTGAATTTGAGATGTAAGTTGCTGTAATAAGTTATTTTCGTTCGTATTTGTTGTTACACCCATATTCCAGTTAAATAAATTGGTATTCTTCGGCATGATCCCTGCGTCTTTTAAAAGCTGCAAAATAGTTAATTTATCTGCCGGTGATGATGCTGAGGCTGATAAATTATCCAGCATTTTCGCAAATAACACGCCACCCGTTTCTACAGCAAGGGGTTTACTTACCATTTGTAATTGATTTAATAGCTGTTCACGCATCGCCTGTGGAATGGATGTATCTTGTTGCAAAAGTTGTTGTAGACTTCCTAGAGTGTCTGTAAAGCCTTGTTTCATACTTCCTTGTAAAACAGCCTGGAAAGTATTTTGCTGTATAGGTAGTTTTAGTTCAATTAGCTTTTGCAAAACGTTTAGCGCTTCTTTTGTAGTGACGTTTTCTGGTAGCGACTTCATAATTTGCTCTGCTTGTTGCAATTGTTCTTTAGACAGAGGCAAATCATTTTTTAAAAAATAGGTTGCTACTTGTTTCATCTCATTAGTTTGCGGTAATTGCATAGAGTCGAGTAATTGGGTTACTTGCTGTGACATAGATGCTGATGGCGCCATAGGTCCTGATACAACTTTTAGTTGTAAATCTGGTTCTACCCCTGATACTTGGAAGTAATGAGAGTTTCCTGTTTGGAGAGGCACTTCCAGTTTCGCCATTAAGCGTTGTCCACCGATTTGAATTTCTGCCATTTGGTCTGGAAATAGTTGTTTAATGGTGCCATGAATGACTTGTCCTTGTTTTAGAGCTAATGGTTGCTGATTCATTGCTCCATTCGACTGTAGAAGTTGAACTGATGATAATGAAGGATAATTCAACTTTATTCACCCTTTCTGAAGGATCATGGATTTAATTGGTTCGAATGATGTGCGATGGATTTCTGTAGGACCGTATTGATTAAGTGCCTCTAAATGCTGTTTTGTACCATAACCTGCATGTTTTTCAAAACCATATTCCGGATATTTTTTTGCCATTTCTTCCATATAATCATCTCTCGCTGTTTTCGCTAGAATAGATGCTGCAGCGATTGCTAGACTTTTTGCGTCCCCTTTGATGACGGATTCCTGTGGTATATCAATAGGTAGCTTCATTGCGTCTGCTAACACAAAATCCGGCTTCTCAGAAAGTGATTCGATAGATGCTACCATCGATTGTTTCGTTGCTTCGTAAATATTTATCTCATCAATAACACTTGCAGGTTGAAAATGGATGGCAGTGGAAATTGCACATTGTTGGATTTTTTCAAAGTAGCTTTCTCTTACCTCTTTTGATAGTTGTTTAGAATCATTTAAGCCTACTAATGTAGGACAATCCTCTGGTAAGATTACAGCTGCTGTGACAACAGGACCTGCTAATGGACCACGTCCCGCTTCATCCGTACCTGCAATAAGCGCATGCTTAAACGTTCTATATGATTCGTCAAACTCTAGTTTTTTCTTATGCTCTGATAATAGATGGTCGTATTTTTCTTTACGATGATGCCACTGTATTAATGCATTTTTGACTCCTTGTCGCGTATCCTTTTCGAGCTCAGCCATCCAAGGTTGCCATTCTGTTTCTTTTAGTAAAGCTTGTTTCACTTCTTTGATCGTACTCACACAAATTCTTCCTTTCAATATCCTTTTTATCGGCAATCTTTTTTTAAACTCCAGAAAAAAACCTTTTTTACCGGATGGTAAAAAAGGTTGATTTTTTAAGAGGCAAAATCTTCTACGAAATCAAATGTTAGCTTACCAAGCTGTTGTCCTCTTATATCACGTACGATTAATTCGGCTACTTGGTCATAATCAACTTCTCCCCCGGAAATATAAACGCGTCGTAATTTCCCAATATGATCAAATGTCTCTACAATTTCTTCACTCAAATTAGAGACTTGATAGCGTTCTTCCATTCGGCCAGGATAATGCATGCTTAAAAATTTCAAACCAAAAATAGCTAAGTCGTCCATATTCGTAATTGTATCTTTTATAGCACCTGTTAATGCTAGTTTATAACCTACCTCTTGGTCTTCAAACTTAGGCCATAAAATCCCTGGTGTATCAAGTAGCTCTAATTCTTTTCCAACTTTTATCCATTGTTGCGATCTAGTGACACCAGGCATATTACCTGTTTTTGCAACATTTTTCTTTGCTAAACGGTTAATAAGCGTGGATTTACCTACATTCGGAATTCCTACAATCATTGCACGAATAGCACGAGTCTTTAAGCCTTTCGCTTTCATACGTTCCCATTTATCCGCTAGCAACTCTTGTGCAGCTTTCGTTACTTGTTTTAATCCTTTTCCGTCTAAAGAATTGATGGCAATTGCTTTATGACCTTGTTGTTCAAAAAAAGCTATCCATTTTTTGGTTTGTGCTTCATCTGCCATATCAGCTTTGTTTAATATTAATAATCTTGTTTTTTGATGAATGACTTCGTCAAGCATCGGATTTCTTGATGACATGGGTAGACGCGCATCAATTAATTCGAAAATAATATCGACAAACTTTAAATTTTCCGTTACTTGTCGGCGTGCCTTGGCCATATGCCCTGGAAACCATTGAATCGTCATTTTGTTCACTCCTATTTGTTAATGCACTTTGCCCATTTGATCGAGTGGCCAAAAGACAACATTTGTTTTTCCTATAATTTTATCAACAGAAACGATACCTATATGGCGGCTATCCTTACTGTAACGGCGATTATCTCCCATGACAAATACATAGCCTGGCGGAATGGTATCACCATGTACACTCGGAATATCCTTTAGCGAAAAATCTTCTGTTAAGGTACCACCATCAGTAATTTCAGCTTTGAATTTTTGTAAATATGGTTCAGCAATTGCTTTTCCATTTATATATAATTGATCATTTTTATAAACTAATTTATCGCCCGGTAAGCCAATTACTCGCTTAATATAATCCTTTTTTTCTGGTGCATGGAATACAACAATATCAAAACGATGGATATCACCTATACGGTATCCCAGCTTATTTACAATCATACGATCTCCATTTTCAAGTGTAGGCATCATCGATTCACCATCTACCACAATAGGCGTAAATAATAAGTATCGAATTCCAGCTGCAAGTGCAAATGCAATAATCAGAGCTTTCGTCCATTCCCACAACTCATTCTTTTCCTTTTTTGCTTTTTCCATAATCGATGTCCCCCTTGACTATTCTACTTATTATTGTACAAGGATTTATTGCTTCAGGCAAAAAGAAAGAGAGCTTGAAATGCAAGCTCTCTTTTCTTCCAAAATAAGCTTATCGAATTTCTTTAATACGAGCAGCTTTACCACGTAAGTTACGTAGGTAGTATAATTTAGCACGACGTACTTTACCACGACGAGTAACTTCTAATTTAGCGATTTTTGGAGTATTTACTGGGAATGTACGTTCAACTCCAACACCATAAGAGATTTTACGAACTGTGAAAGTTTCGCTAACACCGCCACCACGACGTTTGATTACTACTCCTTCGTATACTTGGATACGTTCGCGAGTACCTTCGACTACTTTAACGTCGATTTTCACTGTATCACCAGCACGGAATGCAGGGATATCAGTACGAAGTTGTTCTTTAGTGATTTCTGAAATAATGTTTGACATTGTTTTCTCTCCTTAGACAGATGTTCTTGCAGGTCACGCGGTTGCTACAGCGGAACACCGTAATACGGCATTTTCATAGAAATGCATCTCAAATATTAGCATAGATTGTTACCTGTTGCAAGTGTTTATACTTTACAGCTTTTTAAGTTTATTTAAATACTTTTGTTGTTCTGGTGTTAATTCGATATGCTCAAGTAAATCCGGTCTGCGATCAAATGTACGCTTTAGAGTTTGTTCCATGCGCCATTGTTCAATTTTCGCGTGATTTCCTGATAATAATACATCAGGAACCTTCATGCCACGAAAATCTGCCGGACGTGTGTAATGTGGATGTTCTAGTAATCCTGTAGAAAAAGAATCTAATACTGGTGAATCATCATTTCCCAGAACTCCTGGTAATAGTCGGACAACACTATCAACGATTGTCATGGCTGCTAATTCGCCACCAGTTAATACGAAATCCCCAATTGATAGCTCATCCGTCACTAAGGATTCGCGTATACGTTCATCATAGCCCTCATAATGGCCACAAACAAACACTAGATTTTCTTCTTGAGCTAATTCTTCCGCTTTAGCTTGTGTATAGCGTTCTCCTTGTGGACACATAAGAATGATGCGGGGTTTCTTTCCATCTGCTACAAGAGCTTCTACGGCGTTAAATATAGGTTCAGGTTTTAATACCATTCCCGCACCTCCACCGTACGGATAATCATCTACTTGAGCATGTTTATTATTTGAAAATTGCCTAAAATCAGTAACAGATAATTTTACTGCTTCTTTTTCTTGTGCCTTTTTTAAAATGGAGGATCCAAACACACCTGAAAACATCTCAGGGAATAAAGATAGTACGTGAATATTCATCATGATAATAAACCTTCTATTACTTCTATAACGATTTTCTTTGCATCAATATCAATTTCTTTGATAAATTCATCTACAACTGGAATGTAATGGTCTTTACCATCTATTCCTTTCACAGTCCACACATCGTTTGCAGCTGTTTCAAAAATTCCCTTTACTTGACCAATTTCTTTTCCATCTTGGTCGTAAACAGTACATCCAACAATTTCGTGATAGTAGAATTCATTATCTTGTAATTTGTCATCTTCGAGTTGTTTTTCATTTACTTTTAATATTCCGTCGCGGAAGGATTCCACATCATTAATGTTTGGATAACCTTCAAATGATAGAAGAATAAAGTTTTTATGACTACGTGAAGAAGCAATTGTAAGTAGTAAAGGCTTTTTCTCACCTTGTTTAAAAAGACCTAATTGTTGACCAACCGTATACCGTTCTTCTGGAAAATCTGTTTGAGAGATTACTCGTACTTCTCCACGAATACCATGCGTGTTGACAATTTTACCTACGTTATACCATTCCATATTGTTCACCTCTTTAAAATAGGGGCCCACAGAATGTGGGTCAAATAGTCGTTGCTCCTGCGATTACTCGTCGCAGAGAAAGATTGCTCCTGCGATTACTCATCGCAGAGAAAGATTGTCGCAGGACGCGACGCTTTTAGCTATCATCATTAATCCGAGCCGTTCCGCTTTTATTCTATCCAGGTTCAACAGCTAGACCATCGAGTCAATACCCTTTTAATTCGAAAGTCTTTGTGGTGATTTCCGGATCTGAACTAGCCGCTTCAGCTTATATATATAAAAAAGGAAGGAACGTTTGCTCCTTCCTAGTTTTAACTAATCTAGAATATCGATATAAGTCTTTTTTTTGTGATGGCTGCCTGCTGCTGAATAAACAATTGTACGAATTGCTTTTGCAACACGTCCTTGCTTGCCAATGATCTTTCCGATATCACTAGGATGTACAGAAAGTTTATAAACAATACGATTGTCGTTTTCGTCAGTAATAATTTTTACTTCGTCGGGATAATCGACTAAAGGTTTTACGATCGTCTCAATCAGCTGCTGCATAAAGCCACCTCCGATTACTTACCGATTTTAGAGTTATGGAATTTTTCCATGATTCCTTGTTCTGAGAACAAGTTACGTACTGTATCAGATGGTTTCGCACCATTTGCTAACCAAGCTAAAGCTTTAGCTTCGTCAATTTTAACTTCTTCTGGAGAAGTTAGTGGATTGAAAGTACCGATAGTTTCGATTGAGCGACCGTCACGTGGTGAACGTGAGTCTGCTACTACGATACGATAGAAAGGAGATTTTTTAGCTCCCATACGTTTTAAACGAATTTTTACTGCCATTGTTTAATTGCACCTCCGAATAGTTTCACACAAGATAGTATAATAGCAAGCTTTGGATTGTTTGTAAAGTGTTTTTTCTTAACACACTATATTTTAGCGTATTTTTTTTATTTAAACAAGGAATCTAAGCCAGGAAGTTTCATTTTCTTTTTCCCTTTTTGCGCCATACCTGTCATTTGTTTCATCATTTTTTTCATATCTTCAAATTGTTTAATTAGACGGTTTACTTCTTGAACAGATGAACCGGACCCTTTTGCAATGCGTTTTTTACGGCTTGCATTAATAATTTCAGGATTTGTTTTTTCAGCTGTAGTCATTGATAAAATAATGGCTTCTATATGGCCAATCTGTTTATCGTCGATTTTTGCATTTTCTAACCCTTTAATTTTGTTTGCACCTGGTAACATTTTCAAGATTTCATCTAATGGTCCTAGTTTTTTCACTTGTCCCATTTGTTCAAGGAAATCATCTAATGTGAAGCTTTGCGTTTTGAATTTTTCTTCTAATTCTTTCGCTTTTTCTTCATCTACTGTTGCTTGTGCTTTTTCAATTAGCGACATGACATCGCCCATGCCAAGAATTCGAGACGCCATACGTTCTGGATGGAATGGTTCAAGAGCATCCATTTTTTCACCCATACCAACAAATTTGATTGGTTTTTGGGTGACAGAACGAATAGATAATGCTGCTCCACCACGTGTATCACCATCAAGTTTTGTTAAAATTACACCTGTAATACCGACTGCTTCATCAAAGCTTTCAGCAACATTCACAGCATCTTGCCCTGTCATTGAATCGACAACTAGGAATACTTCGTCTGGTTCTTTTAATGCACGAATATCTTTTAACTCTTGCATTAATTTCTCGTCAATATGTAGACGACCAGCAGTATCGATCAATACAACATCATGATGTTCTTCTTTTGCTTGTTCTAGAGCTTGCCGTACGATTTCAACTGGTGAAATATCTGTTCCTAATGAAAATACAGGTAATGATAATTGTTTACCAAGTGTTTGTAATTGTTGTACCGCTGCTGGACGATATACGTCGGCTGCTACTAGTAATGGCTTACGGTTATATTTCTTACGTAATACATTTGCTAGTTTACCTGTAGTTGTTGTTTTACCAGCACCTTGTAAACCGACCATCATAATAACAGTAGGTGGTTTTGTAGCAAATTTAATCAGACTTTGCTCTCCGCCCATTAGTTCTGTTAACTCGTCTTTTACTATTTTAATAACTTGTTGTCCAGGTGTTAAGCTTTTCATAACTTCCTGACCTACTGCACGTTCGCTAACTTTTTTTATAAAGCTTTTTACGACTTTCAAGTTAACATCAGCCTCGATTAAAGCAAATCGAACTTCACGCATCATTTCTTTTACGTCTTGTTCGTTTACTTTCCCTTTGCCTTTAATCTTGTTAATCGTCCCTTGGAGTCGCTCCGCTAAACCTTCAAACGCCATGCATGTCGCCTCCTAATCACATTGCTTTAACTGTTCAATAAGTGCCAACTGATCTGCTTTTTCTGATTGAACATCAGTTATACTTTCTGTAAGCTTTGCAAGTATTTGCTGTCTGTTTTGGAATTTTTCAAAAAGTTGAAGTTTTTCCTCGTATTCTTCAAGCATTGTTTCTGTTCTACGAATGTTGTCATAGACTGCCTGACGAGATACATCATAGGCCTCTGCAATCTCACCTAGTGAATGATCATCTAGGTAATAGAGTTGCATATAACTACGTTGTTTTTCTGTCAATAATGCTTGATAAAAGTCAAAGAGAAAGTTCATGCGTGTTGTTTTTTCAAGTAGCATATCGAAACCTCTCCTCTTTTTTACATATTCTTCTGTATCATAAAGATAAATGCAATTTCTGTCAAGTAAAAATACTTGTCTATTTTATCAAGCGTTCTCTCTCAGATTCCTGGATCAGATTGCCATTACGACTGAGTTCACTCATCACAGAAAACATCTTCCACACGACATAGAAAACTTAGGAAAACTCCTTTCGACACGTTACAAATAAGACGCTATACTACTCTCCTTACACAAAGCACGTGAAAGCTTTGTGTAAGGTGAATGAGAGCTACCTGAGACTGAACTGTGTAAGACAACGTAGCTGGATCATGCTTTTTGTAGACTTAGCGTGATGGTACTTTCGATAAAATATCAACAGTCCCCTTAACAATAGCCCAATAAAAAAGCGATTCGTAAAAATTCTACGAATCGCCTTCTGCCTTTAATATTAGTCTTTCGAATTGGCTAATTGCTCGTCTAATGCATCAGCAAATAAGCCATATACATAACGCTCTGAATCAAATGGTTGTAAATCATCCATTTGTTCCCCAAGACCAACGAATTTCACTGGAATGTGCAATTTGTTACGAATAGCAAGCACAATACCACCTTTTGCAGTACCGTCTAATTTTGTCAAAACAATCCCTGTAACATTTGTCGCTTCTTTAAAGATTTGCGCTTGTTGTAGCGCATTTTGTCCTGTTGTTGCGTCAAGTGCTAGTAAAACTTCGTGTGGTGCCGACGGAATTTCCCGGGAAATGACACGATGGATTTTTTCAAGCTCATTCATCAAATTGACTTTATTTTGTAAACGTCCGGCTGTATCACAGATTAAAATATCTGCGTTGCGGTTTTTAGCTGCACGAATAGCGTCGTACATAACTGCCGCTGGATCTGATCCTTCTGATTGTTTAATAACTTCAACACCTACACGGTCTCCCCAAACTTGTAATTGATCGATCGCGCCAGCACGGAAAGTATCACCGGCTGCAAGTAAAACATTTTTACCTTGTTGTTTGAAACGATGTGCTAGTTTTCCTATCGTAGTTGTTTTACCTACACCATTTACACCAACAAACAAAATAACAGTTAATTCGCCTTCTTGAATATTTATCTCCGTAATATCAGCTTCGCCTTGTTCGTAAATTTCTACTAGTTTTTCAGAAATTAACGCTTGAATACCTTCTGTATCTTTAATATTTTTGCGTTGTACTTCAAAACGCAACTTTTCTGTTAGTTCCATAACCGTTTCGATACCAACGTCTGCTTGTAAAAGCAAATCTTCTAGCTCTTCAAAGAATTCTTCATCTACATGGCGATAACGAGCGACTAAATCATTCACTTTTGAAGTAAATGAATTGCGAGTTTTTGCTAAACCTGATTTGAATTTTTCTGTGATTGAAAATGCTGAGAAGCCACGTTTTGGCTTTTCCGCTTTTTCAGGCTCAACTTGTGCCTCTTCAACTTCTGGAAGTGTTTCCTCTATTTCTTCATGTTGATCTGGATGTATAGCCTCTGTAGTTGTTCCTAGTGGCGCTTCTTGTGAAGTTTCATGAACTACTTCTTCAGTAGGAGACTCTATAGTTGGCACTTCAACTTCTATTTCTTCTAGACCTTCTTTTTGTTCCTCTACCTTTTCAACTTCTTCTTCTGGCTTGGGACCACCCATTAACTTTTCTTTCATACGCTTTAAAAAGCTCATGTTATTTCGCTCCTCTGTCCTAGGATGGAACAGGTTCTTCCTGTTCTAATTTAACGGATACAAGTTTAGAGACACCTGATTCTTGCATAGTAATACCATATAAAACATCAGCGCCTTCCATCGTTCCTTTACGGTGAGTAATGACGATGAATTGTGTTTCTACACTAAACTTTTTCAAATATTGACTATAACGAGCAACATTTGATTCGTCAAGAGCTGCTTCAACTTCGTCCAAAATACAGAATGGGACTGGGCGTGTTTTTAATATCGCAAACAATAATGCAATAGCTGTTAATGCTCGTTCTCCACCTGACAATAGACTAAGTCGTTGAAGTTTTTTACCTGGAGGCTGTGCCACAATCTCAATACCTGTTTCAAGTATATTATCTGGATCGAGCAATTCTAAATCTGCATGACCACCACCAAATAATTCTCTGAATACTTTTTGGAAGTGTTCACGAATCTCAAAGAATGTCTCGCTGAAACGATTAGTCATTTCTTCATCCATTTCACGAATAGCTTCATGTAATGTTTCTTGTGCCTCCATTAAATCACTACGTTGACTAGATAAGAATGTATGTCGTTCTGAAACAGTAGCATATTCTTCAATTGCGCTGACATTGACTGTTCCTAACTCAGCAATAGATTGTTTTAACAATTTAACTTTACGTCTTGCTGTATCCACATCCATATCAAGTGAGGGTTCAAGTAACGCTTCTTCGAATGAAAGTTCATAATCTTTTTCAAGTTGCTTTGCTAAATTTTCATGCTCTACATCAAGACGATTTAGTTTCACTTCATAATTACGCAATCCATCAAGGAGACCTTGATGTACACGCTGTAATTCTTTTAATTCTAGATCTGTTGAATCAACCTTTTGCTGAACATCAGTACGATGCCCTTTTGTTTGTTCAACAGTTTGAACAAGCTCATCTCTTCTAGTTTGTAACTCTAAAATTTTAGCAACGATTTCTTCCTCAGTTGGTCCATTTAGATCGCCGCCATTCGTTAGCCATTCAATTTCTTTCGTAATGTTTGCAACATCTTCAATTGCTTGCTCAAGTTGAGAATTGGCATCTAATACAGCTAATCTAAGCTGAGAAACTTGTTCATTAAGAACTGCTAAATCAGAGCGTTTCAGAGCATACTGTTCTTGTAAAACATCACGTTCAGATTCACTTTGTTGTTTTAAAACATTTAGCTCTTCAACTGTTTGATTAATCTTAGTTAACTCTTTTGCAAGTTCTTCCTTACGGCGATTGAAATCTGCCAATTGAGCTTCTAAAGATGTTTTACGACCAGACGCATCTTGTTGTTCATCACTAAACATAGAGACACGTAATGATAAACGTTTTGTCGTTGCTTCTAACTCACGATGACGAGCACTTAACTCTACCTCTTCCGCACGGATTTCTTCACCTAGTACTCGCAATTGTTCAAGTAGTGCAGACTTTTCTGTAACTTGTTCTTTCCATTCAGCTACAACTTTTTCCGCTTTCTCAATAGAAGATTGCATTTCGGAAAGTTGTGCAGTTAAACCTTCAAGTTCTGCTTTACGGCTAAATAATGATGCTTGCTGTTTTACAGAACCCCCTGTTAATGAACCGCCCGTATTTACTACATCACCATCTAAAGTAACGACACGATAACGATAGTTACAAGCTTTTGCGATTTGAGAAGCCCCTTGTAAATCTTTTGATACAAGTACATGCCCAAGCAAGTTTTCAGCGATTGTACGGAAAGCAGGATCAAATGTTGCTAGTTCATCAGCTGTATTGATAAATGATGGGTGGTTTGCAACTGTTTGTAATACATTAGCAGGTATTTTACGAGATTTCATTACATTCTTCGGCAAAAATGTTGCTCTCCCTGCATGTTGTTGTTTCAACCATGCAATAGCCTTACGTGCATCAGCATCTGTTTCTGTGACAACATGTTGCATCGCAGCACCGAGAGCAGTTTCAACAGCTCTTGCATACTCACCATCGACATGAATTAGTTCAGCCACTGCACCATGTATACCTTGTAATTGTTGGTTCTCACGTGCAACAAGGACAGCCTTAACCCCTTGATAAAATCCTGAAAAATCAGCTTCAAGTTCAGCAAGTGTTTCCTGACGTGACTTCATCTGTTGTAAATGTTGGTAACCTTTGAATAGCATTGCTTGTTGATCATCATATTGCTTTCTAGCATGCTGTACATCTTGTTGGCACTTTTTATATTCTTCAAGTTTATGTGCAACTTGCTGTTCAACTTTTTTCAGTTTTTCAGCTACAAGTTGTTGTTCATGTTGTAATTCTTTCAGCTCTGTGATCATTTCAGTCGATTGACTTGAAATTTTCACTGAGTTTTCAGCCTGTTCAGCTAATTGCTTTGTTATATTTTTCACTTCATTTTTAACAGTTGCTTCTTCATTTAATCGGTCGATATAAGTATCTTTCCATTTATCGATTTCTGCTTCAATCTCAGAAGTTGAGCGATTTAAGTTATCTTCTAACTGTTTCACTGCTTTTTTCAAATTTTGTAGTTCATGCTGACGTTCTGATAATTGCGCTTCTTTATCTGTATTTATTTGCTGCCAGCTGTTGCGGGAAGTGATTGCTTTATCAAGTGATTGTTGAAGTTTCGTAAGTTGTGTTGTTGCATTCATGCGTTTTTCAGCCATTAACACTTTGCGACCTTCAAAACGCTCAGCTTCTGCACTCACATCTACTAATTGATGCTGAGATTCATCTAGTAAAGTATCCAAATCACTTAATTGTTTTCGAAGCATTGTAATATTAGATTCTTTTTCAGCAATTTGAGTTGCGTGAACCTGTTCTTTTGAAAAAAGTTCTTGTTTCTCTTTTACAATTTGCTCCATTGAGCGATTTAGATTTTCTATATCCTGAACTAATACAGCAATATCAATGCCTTTTAATTCATTTGTCATTTTCAAGTAATCTTCAGCCGCAGATGCTTGAATATGTAATGGTTCGATACGTTTATCTAACTCATGTAAAATATCAAGCACACGATGCAAATTATCATCAGTTTCGAATAATTTATGCTCTGCTTTTTTACGGCGTTGTTTATATTTCAAAACGCCTGCAGCTTCTTCAAATATTGTACGTCGATCATCTGGACGGCTATTTAGTATTTCGTCAACTCGTCCTTGAGAAATAATCGAGAAAGCTTCTTTTCCTAAACCTGAGTCTAAAAACAAATCTGTAATATCTTTCAACCGGCATTGCTGTTTATTGAGCAAATACTCGCTATCCCCAGAACGATAGACACGACGAGTAACGCTTACCTCGTTATATGGAATCGGTAAGCGTTCGTCTTCATTGTCTAAAATTAACGATACTTCTGCAAAGTTAAGCGGTTTGCGCGAATCACTTCCGGCAAAAATGATATCTTCCATCTTTGCACCACGAAGGGACTTAGCGGATTGTTCTCCGAGTACCCATCGAATCGCATCTGTTACGTTACTTTTGCCACTACCATTTGGGCCAACAACTGCTGTAACGCCTGGTACGAAGTCTATACCTATTCGATCGGCGAAAGATTTAAAACCAATCACTTCAAGCCGTTTAAGAAACAAAATTAACCCTCCTGATCATTCGCTAATTGTGCTTTCAACGCACGCATAGCGCATTGTGCTGCTTTTTGTTCTGCTTCTTTTTTAGATTTACCGTTACCTACTCCAAGTTCCTTGTCATTTAACATTACTTGAGAGACAAATGTACGATTATGTGCTGGGCCATTTTCTTTAATGATTTCGTATTGTAGTGTACCAGAATTATTTTGTTGTACTATTTCTTGTAATTGACTCTTGAAGTCCATAACATGTGAAAATGCACCGAGCTCAACTTTTGGGAATACAACCTTTTCCAAAAAGCAAACAACTGTTTCTAAACCTTGGTCTAAATATAAAGCACCTATAAATGCTTCAAAACAATCCGCAAGTAATGCAGGACGTTCACGACCGCCTGTAATTTCTTCCCCTTTGCCTAGCAACACGTATTCGCCAAAGTTTAACTCGTTGGCAAAAACCACTAGAGATGGCTCACAAACCATTGCTGCACGCAATTTTGTAAGTTCACCTTCACTCATTTTAGGGAATTTTAGGAATAAAAATTTAGAAACAGTTAGCTCAAGTACAGCGTCTCCTAAAAACTCAAGACGTTCATTATCTTCAAATAATTTACGACGATGCTCATTCACAAATGATGAATGTGTAAAAGCATTGTATAACAAATTTGCATTATCAAAATACAAACCTAGTCGATCCTGTAATTCAGCAAATTTAAGCCGTGCTTGCTCTGAAATTGCGCCATTTTTTTGTGAGAGTCCTTGTATTCTCATCTTTATCAACCTTCTTATTTTCCATTTGGTACATCCTCTAGTTTACCTTTTTCTTTCACATTGTGCAAAAATAAAAAGATAACTTCCTCCGCAATCATTGCAGAGGAAGTCCTAAGTATTGTATGTTATACGCTAAATTAGTCGACTTTGCTTGAGATAAAGTTAACTGCATCACCTACAGTTGCAATTTTCTCTGCATCCTCGTCATCAATTTGCATATCAAATTCTTCTTCTAATTCCATTACTAATTCTACTACGTCTAATGAATCCGCACCTAGATCATCACGGAAAGAAGCTTCTAGTTTCACTTCGCTTTCGTCAACACCTAAACGGTCAACGACAACTTTAGTTACACGTTCGATTACTGTTGCCAAATTGTTCACCTCCCCTCAATGATTATACAAAAATAATGTTTGTATTAATAGTAAAAAACTACATAACCATTCCACCGTCTACATGTAATGTTTGGCCTGTCATATAGCTTGCATCATCAGAGGCTAAAAATGCAACTACTTTTGCTACATCTTCTGGTTTACCCAATTTAGCTAATGGAATTTGAGAAAGCATTTGAGCTTTAATGTCTTCAGGTAATTCTTCTGTCATTTCAGTATCAATAAAGCCGGGAGCCACCGCATTGACGAAAATATTACGAGCAGCTAATTCTTTTGCAGCCGTTTTTGTAAGACCAATAACACCTGCTTTTGCAGCAACATAATTTGCTTGACCCGCGTTTCCTGCAACACCTACGATTGAAGCAATATTAACAATACGACCTGAACGTTGTTTCATCATTTGGCGTGAAACTGCTTTTGTACAAAGGAAGACACCTTTTAGATTAGTATTCATTACAGCATCCCAATCTTCTTCTTTCATACGCATCAATAAATTATCCCGTGTAATTCCAGCATTGTTTATTAAAATATCAAGAGAGCCATATGTTTCAACTGCTTTCTTCATAAGCATTGAAACCTCATCTGAATCAGATATATTCGCCTGAACAGCAATAGCAGCTCCTCCATTTGCTTCGATCTCAGCTACAACGGCTTCAGCTCTTGCTTGACTACCACTATAGTTTACGACTACTTTGGCTCCTAGATTGGCTAAATGTAGTGCGATTGCTCGTCCAATACCTCTTGATGCACCTGTAACGACTGCTACTTTACCTAATAAATCTGCCATTTAAGCCCACTCCTTTGCCGCTTCTAAAACTTGCTCAAATGTTGCTTCATCATATACACAGTATGTTTTCACTTTACGATCTACTTTTTTTACTAAGCCACTTAAAACTTTTCCTGGACCGCATTCAACGAAGACATCTACGCCTTCATCTAGTAATGTACGAACTGAATCTTCCCATAATACTGGTGAATATAATTGTTCAACAAGTAGATTTGGAATAGCTTCTTTTGATGTAACAGGTTGTGCATTTACATTTGCAATAACCGGTACATCTGCATCGTGCATTTCAATTTCAGCTAGCATTGCTTCGAGTTTATTTGCAGCCGGACGCATTAACTCTGAGTGGAAAGGACCACTAACAACTAAAGGAATAGCACGTTTAGCACCTGCTTCTTTTGCTTTTACAGAAGCTTCTTCTACGCCTTTAGCTGTACCAGAAATTACAATTTGACCAGGACAATTTAAGTTAGCAAGTTGGACTACTTCTCCAGTAGCCGATACTTCATCTGTTACTTGCTTTAAAGCTTCACGGTCTAAGCCTAAAATAGCAGCCATTGCACCAAGACCTGCTGGTACGGCTTCATTCATATAATTACCACGATTATGTACTGCTTGTACTCCATCTGCAAATGACATAACACCTGAAGTGACAAGTGCAGCATATTCACCTAAACTATGGCCTGCAGTAAAATCTGGTTTAATCCCTGCTTGTTTTAACTTTTCAGCAATCATCACACCTGTAGTTAATAATGCGGGTTGTGCATGGTAAGTTAATGTTAGTTCTTCTTGTGGACCTTCTAACATTAATTTTGATAATTCGATTCCTAATAGTTTGTCAGCTTCATCATAAAATTCCTTACATGTAGGTTCATTAGAAACAAATTCTTGTCCCATTCCTACAGTTTGTGAACCTTGCCCAGGAAAAACAAAAGCAATTTTCGTCATTTTTTTCATTCCCCTTTGTATAAAACAATTAATGATTTTTTATTATTGTTCATTTTGCATATCTTTGCTAATAGTTGCATCAATTGTTGGAATTACATTATGTTCAACCATTTTACGCGCTTGGCGAATTGCACTTGCAAATGCTCTAGCACTTGATGAGCCATGTGCTTTAATCACTGGTGCTTTTAAACCAAATAACGCTGCACCACCATATTCTGTGTAATCCATTTTATTTTTTAATTCTTTTAAATTATTTTTCATTAATAGCGCAGCTACTTTTGATTTTGTAGAAGCCATAAATGCTTCTTTCATCATTTTGAAGACACTACCTGCTGTACCTTCAATTGTTTTCAATACCATATTACCTGTAAAGCCATCTGTTACGACAACATCCGCAACATGATTTAATAGTTCACGTGCTTCAACATTCCCGATAAAGTTGATTGGTGCATCTTTTAATAATGTGAATGCATGTTTTGTAAGGTCATTTCCTTTTTTATCCTCAGTTCCGATGTTTAATAAACCAACTGAAGGGTTTTTAATACCTCGAACTTGTTGTGCATAAATGCTTCCCATTATTGCATATTGCACTAAATTTTCTGGTTTCGCATCGGCATTTGATCCTAGGTCTAACATATCAAAGCCACTACCATCTAAAGTAGGTAATGTTGTTGATAATGCAGGACGATCAATACCTTCAATACGATGGACAATGAATAAACCAGCTGCCATTAGTGCTCCTGTATTCCCTGCTGAAATACAAGCATCTGCTTCACCGTTTGTAACAGCTTGTGCCATTTTAACCATAGAAGCATCTTTTTTACGGCGTACAGCACGTACAGGTTCGTCTGTACCTTCGATTACTTCTTGACAATCAATAACAGTAATATGACTTAAATCTTTCAAATATGGCTCCATTTTTTCTTTTTGGCCATATAGTAAAATTTCTAAATCATTAGATGCTTCTAATGCTTGATATATTCCTTCGATAATGGCTTGTGGGGCATTGTCTCCACCCATACCATCAACTGCTAATTTCATTTATATTTCACCTTTACCTTTCGTTCGATACATTTCAAATTGCCCTGTAAAAACGGTATTACCTTCAACGGTTGAGGTAACTGTGACAAACGTACGATTCCGATCATTGTCTTTACCAGTAACAATCGCTTTTGAAACTACACGGTTTCCTGCTTTCACTGGTTTCAAAAAATGAATATCAGAATGGACAGTTAAAGCTAATTCATCGTTGATAACGGCAACTGCTAAAGAATTCGCTTGTGCAAACAAGTGATGTCCCCTAGCAATTCGGTTTCGTTGGAAAACATGTTCTTCTCCAACATCAAAGATTGATAAAGCACGTTCATCCAATTCAATATCAATTATTTCACCAATGATTTCATCTATAGGTAAAGTTTTAACTTCATTTTCAAAATTATTAGCGGCAACGTCCTTTATTCGCTCACGTAGTTCTGGAATGGACAATTCCATACGATCAAGCCTTATCGTTTGAACGCTTACATTAAACTTTGTAGCAAGCTGTTCATCCGTGACGAATGGGTTTTGTTGAATCGTTTGCTGCAATAATAGTTGTCGTTCTTTTTTAGAGTACTTCATATTATTCATCGTCGCCCCTTAATATTAGCACTTGGTACTAATATCAGTATATAAATTTAAAAAAGAGAATGCAAGTGTTGTTTTTCTAAGCACTCCTGCATCCTCTTATATTAATCGATTCTTTCCCCATCAAGAGCGCCTGATGACTGAAGATTATGTCGTAATACTTTATAATCTTCATCATGCCAAAATGTATCAGACTCGATAAGTTTAACCGCATCCTGTCTAGCCACTTCTAATACTCTATAGTCATGAACAAGATCTGCCATTTTAAATTCTGGTAAGCCACTTTGTTTTTTTCCAAAAAAATCACCAGGTCCGCGAAGTTCTAAATCTTTTTCTGCTAATCGAAAACCGTCATTTGTTTCCGTCATCGAAATCATTCTTTCTTTGCCTTCTTCACTTTTCGGATCTGCGATTAAAACACAATAAGATTGATGTTCTCCCCGTCCTACACGTCCACGTAATTGATGTAGTTGTGCTAATCCAAAACGTTCTGCATCATAAATAACCATAAATGTTGCATTTGGAACATTTACGCCTACTTCCACCACTGTCGTAGATACTAATACATCTAGCTTCCCTTCACTAAACGCACGCATTACTTCATCTTTTTCATTTGCAGGTAATCGGCCATGCATCAGTCCGACTTTGAACTTCCCTTTAAACAAAGTCGCCAACTGTTGATAAACGTCTACAGCATTTTGTACATCAAGCTTATCTGACTCTTCAATTAATGGACAAATCACGTATGCTTGACGACCAGCTACAAGTTCTTTCCCCATCCGAGAAAGCACTTGATTAAATTGTTCATTTTTCACCCAGAGCGTTTCAATTTTTTTTCGTCCTGCTGGCATTTCATCAATGATTGAGACATCCATTTCACCAAAAGCAGTTATTGATAATGTTCGTGGGATTGGCGTAGCAGTCATAAAAAGCACATCTGGACTTTCACCTTTTTCACGTAATATCCGACGTTGTTCAACGCCGAAACGATGTTGTTCATCAGTAATGACAAACCCT
The DNA here is from genome assembly GCF_044763875.1 of Rummeliibacillus sp. NPDC094406. NCBI lineage: Bacteria > Bacillati > Bacillota > Bacilli > Caryophanales > Caryophanaceae > Rummeliibacillus > Rummeliibacillus sp. NPDC094406. The sequence continues at coordinate 313,047 of NZ_JBIWGZ010000002.1, forward strand.
AATTTATGGAACGTTACATCTGGTTGAATCAATGCATGCGTTCCAATCACTACATCTATTTCACCATTAACCAATCTTTCTACTAATTCTCTTCTCGCTTTTGCTTTTATAGAGCCAGAAAGCAATGCCACTTCTACACCAAAAGGTTTTAGCCATTCATCGAGTGATGCAGCATGTTGTTCTGCCAAAATTTCTGTAGGAGCCATTAAAGCACCTTGAAATCCCGCTGTCACAGCTGAATACAATCCAATTGCCGCAACAACCGTTTTCCCTGACCCTACATCACCTTGAAGTAGTCTATTCATACGATGTGGAATTAATAAGTCCCTTGATATTTCATTAACAACGCGTTTTTGTGCATTCGTTAATTCATACGGCAAAGAAGAGATAAATTCTCGAACCTTTTGTAGATCATAGCGAATGACAATTCCTTGTTCCTCTTCACGCCGTGTTTTCCGTAATGCTTGAATTTTCAATTGGAATTGTAATAATTCCTCATAAACAAATCGACGTCTGGCCTGTTTTGCATGATTTGCATCCTTTGGAAAATGGACACCTTCTAATGCTTCCTGTAAGTTTAACAATTTATAGTCACTTCTTAGATGATTAGGCAAAGACTCAGGAAGTGCATCTTTCAACTCATCTAATGCTTGTCGCATAAATTGGCGGAATTTCTTTTGTGTTAGCTTTCCTTTTATACTATATACTGGCTCGAAATCAGCTTGATCTGTTTTTGGACCAAATGTTACATTACTTCCGTTAATCACTTGACGTCCTCTATCCCATTTACCAGTTACCGTCACTATCGCACCGGGGATAAGTTTATTACGTAAGTATCCTTGGTTGAAAAATACAAGTTTAATAAGATGACGTCCTGCTAGCATTTGCACTTGTAATCGTGATTTGTTTTTACCTAAGTATAGGACTGCTGGTTCACTTTCAATTCGTCCTTCCACTGTCACTCTTTCGTTATGCGGCGTTTCCGCTAAATCTTTTAAACGAAAATCTTCATGACGATATGGAAATGTCCAAATTAAATCATCTAGCGTTTCAATGCCCATCGTGTGCATCACTTCAGAAGATGATTTTCCTACTCCTTTTAAATCAGTTACTTTCTGCAATAAATCAGTCACGATGCAACACGGCCCCGCCGAAGATTTTCGCTTCAAGTGCCTTTCCTGTTGGTGTTGCCGCTAAGCCACCTTGTGCAGTTTCTTTTAATGCTACTGGCATCGTTTGTCCGATGCGGAACATAGCACCGATTACTTCATCAGTTGGTATTCGGCTTGTAACACCCGCTAACGCCATGTCTGCAGCAACCATTGCATTAGCAGCTCCCATTGCATTACGTTTCACACAGGGCACTTCAACCAATCCTGCTACTGGGTCACACACGAGTCCCAGCATATTTTTTAAAGAAATAGCAAAGGCATGTGAGCATTGTGCTGGTGTACCACCAGCCATTTCAACAATTGAAGCTGCAGCCATAGCGGCAGCGGAACCTACCTCTGCCTGGCAGCCACCAGCTGCCCCTGAAATTGATGCATTATTTGCTACTACAAAACCAAATGCACCAGCCGTAAATAAGTAACGAATCATTTGCTCTTTTGTTGGATTCAATTTATTTTTGACCGCAAAAAGCGTACCAGGAACAACGCCTGCAGAACCTGCTGTAGGTGTTGCGCAAATTGTACCCATAGCAGCATTAACTTCGTTTGTTGCAACAGCCTTACTTACAGCATCTAACAAAAAGTCTCCGGATAAACCTTTACCTGATTGAATATATTTTTGTAGTAAAACAGCATCTCCACCAGTTAAACCTGTAACTGAGTGTACACCGTTTAAACCTCGTTCTACAGCTTCTTCCATCACTTTAAGGTTGCGCGACATTTGTTCCATAATTTCTTCTCGGCTGCGTTCTGACATTAATATTTCTTGTTCTATCATAATTTCAGAGATTAGTTTATTTTCTCGTTCAGCACGTTCTACCAATTCTCTCACATTACGAAACAATACTTCCATCTGCTATACCTCCTAGTTTTTAATACGAGTTACCTTCGTAATATTCGGTAGAAGTTCTATTTCTTCTAAAATTGAATGGTCGATATTTTGATCAACCTCTATTACCATCAACGCCATATTACCCCGTTCTTTACGTGAAACTTCCATATGACCAATATTAATATTATGCTTAGCAAGACTATTTGCTACATTTGCTATACAACCTGCTCGATCATCGTGAACAACTAAAATAGCTGGCATACCACCTGATAAACGAAGTGGGAACCCATTTAGTTCTGTAATTTCAATCGAGCCTCCACCTATTGAAATACCAACCATCGACATTTCCATGTCATCATCCCCAATTACAATCCTTGCTGTATTCGGATGATCTGTATGGTCCGTTTCTGTAATAAATTCATATGTTAAGCCTGCATCTGCGGCATTTTTAAAAGCAGTTTTAATTCTTTCATCAAAAGTATCATAATCGAGTAGTCCTCCGATTATAGCTACATCAGTTCCATGACCTCTATACGTTTCAGCAAAAGAGCCATATAAGTGAATTTTAGCCCATTTAGGTTGTCTTCCAAATAAATCTCTAGCAACACGACCAATTCGAGCAGCACCAGCAGTATGGGACGAAGAAGGTCCAATCATAACAGGACCGATAATATCAAAGACGGATGTAAATTTCATAATTTCCCCCCACGCATTTCTAAATAATATCTACAAGTATTCTACACGATTTATATTCTAAATAAAAATAAAACAGGCTAAGAATAACAATTCTTGCCTGCCTAGACTTCCTATTAAATACTTCTTGCTTTTTTCTCTGCCTCTTTTGGAAGCGCAGTTGGTTTTACTTTGTTAAATTCTGAATAATTTCCGTCTACTTGAATCTTCATATCTACTACTTCATCTTGTATTTTTCCATTCAAAGTAAAATTAGACTTTATTTCGAGTACATCAAATGTTTGCTCATCAATAGAAATCTCATATTCTACATCTTTAAAGCTTGTATCTTCAACTGTATACCCCGGTTGATTTCCCAATGCTTCTGTTAACTGCTGATTCACTATTCCTTGTAAAAAATCATTAAACTTTTTACTTTCTTTTTTTACATAAATACGATAATAAGTCCCTTTTTCTTCCACATCAAATTCACTACTATATTTCCTTTAAATCTTTATATGGAGTCAGATACTTCTATTAATTCTCTAAGCTCTAATGACACATTAAACTTTAATACCAAATCATATATTAGTGATAAAGGGTTTTACATAAATGAGGAAAATACAAAACAATGGGTAAAGTATAATGATAGTGATTTTAAACGTATGAAAGCCCAACTATCAAAGAGTTTAGCTGATCAATTAGTAGAATATAATTGTTTCATTTTGATTTGCTTGTGCTGATTTATCTTTTGACGATTTACTAACCGTATTGCATCCAACTAACATTACAACTAAAACAATCGCCAAAAAGTATAATCTTGATTTCCCCTTCATTTTATGCCCTCCACTCTATATTCTATATTTTACAATCTAATTAATAACTTTTTAACTATATATTCACATTTATTCTAAAAAACTACTTAAGAAGCAAAAAATGTTATAACCATTCGTTGCATATTCACTATCGAAAAGCATGTCAATGACAATTTATTACTTATAAATGATATAAATAATGCATCCATATCTCTTTTGATAAAACAAAAAGCCCTAAGAAAGAATACTCTTTCTTGGGCTCCTAAAATAAGATGTTATTCGACAGAAATAATATAAGGATATAATGGTTGTTTACCATCATGAACTTCAACTTCAACTTCTGGATATTGCTCTTCGATAAATTCAATATATTCATCCACTGTTTCTTTTTCTACATCTTGACCATAAAGAACTGTAACAATTTCTGAATCTTCATCAATCATGTCACTAACAAGTAATTCAGAAGCTACTTTTAATGAAGGAGTTGCTTGAATAATACTACCATCTTTAATAGCCATGAAATCATCTTTATGAATTTCTACCCCATCGATTGAAGTGTCACGTACTGCAAATGTAATTTGCCCTGATTTCACATTGGCAAATGCATCTGTCATATGTTTTTTGTTTTCTTCAACTGAAAGTTCAGGATTGAATGCAAGAATTGCAGACAAACCTTGTGGAATCGATTTAGTTGGCACGACAGCTGCGTCAATATCTAATAATTCAGCGGCTTGTTCAGCAGCCATTACAATATTTTTGTTATTTGGTAAAATTAATACCTTTTCGGCTCCTACTTCCTTAATCGCATTAACGATATCTTCAGTAGAAGGATTCATTGTTTGACCACCTTCGATAACGTATGAAGCGCCAACACTTTCAAGTAATTTTGCAACACCTTCACCCATTGCAACTGTGACGATTGCATATGGTTGCTTTTTCACTTCTTTATTTGGAGTGTTTTTAAAGTCTTCTTTATGATGTTCTTCTCCCACAATCGCAGTGTGTTGAAGACGCATATTATCTACTTTTACTTTTACTAAGCTTCCATATTGGTGACCATAAGAAATAACTGCTCCTGGTGTTTCAGAGTGAACGTGAATTTTTACAACTTCATCATCGGAAATGACAAGTAATGAATCACCGAATCTACTCATATCTTCTCGGAACTCAGCTTCGTTAAATGGCTTTTTACCTTCTTCAAAACGGACCATGAATTCTGTGCAATATCCGAAAACGATTTCAGAAGTATCCATAAAATCTTGAACTTTATGGTGTTCTGCGTTAACTAAGTCTTCAATTGATTCTACTTTTGTAGCAGTTGGAATTTCTTCACCTTTTAATGCTGCAATAAAACCTTCATATACAAATACTAAACCTTGACCACCACTATCAACGACTCCAACTTCTTTTAATACTGGAAGTAAGTCTGGGGTTTTAGCAAGAGCTTCTTTTGCAGCATCTAATAGTTCTTCCATAACTACAACAATATCTTGCTCCGTTTTTGCAACTTCTACTGCCTTTTCAGCAGCAACTCGTGCAACTGTAAGAATTGTACCTTCAACAGGCTTCATAACCGCTTTATAGGCTGTTTCTACACCATATTGTAATGCTTGTGCAAATTTAACCGCATCTAATTCATTTTCTTTTTCGACAGCTTTACCGAATCCTCGGAATAATTGAGATAAGATAACGCCTGAGTTACCACGAGCTCCCATCAATAAACCTTTTGATAACGCTTGAGCTGTTTTACCGATACTTTCGCCCTTATTAGCAACAGTTTCTTTTGCACCTGATGTCATCGATAAATTCATATTCGTACCTGTATCACCATCCGGTACAGGGAATACGTTTAACGAATCGACATAATCTGCATTTTGAGATAAATGGCTTGATCCAGCTTGCACCATTTCCGCGAATTTAATCCCGTCTAACGACTTCATTTGAATGAGTTCCTCCTCTTACACGTTCGCTACGCGAACACCTTGCACATAGATATTAACTGAATCGACAGCCATTCCTAGTGTTTTATCTAGTGTATATTTTACTTTTGATTGGACTTGATAAGCTACTTCTGAAATTTTAGTGCCGTAACTAATCATGACATACATATCGATATGTAAACCTTCGCCTTCTTGACGTACGATTACCCCTTTTGCAAAATTTTCTTTGCGGAGTATATCTGTTAAACCGTCACGAATTTGATGCTTGCTAGCCATACCGACAATACCGTAACATTCGATTGCTGCTCCACCTGCAATTTGTGCAACAACATCATTAGAGATATCAATACGACCGAATTCGTTTTTCAATTCTACTGACATAAGAATGCCCCCTGATTTTCTTTTGACTATCTCCTATTGTACTATACAAATTTTGATTATAAAAGAAAACCTATCATTTCGTCTAGTTATAGACTGTAAAGGTTTTTTTCTTGAAAGTCTTTCAAAATCAGTTGCAATGACGAAAAGTGTGTGTTAAATTATTAAAGTATGTGAAATACCGAAGTGAAATCATGAATCTTTCAACTTCTTTATGAGGAGGGAATTAATATGCCAAAACAATGTGTCATTACTGGACGTAAAGCTGTGTCTGGTAACAACCGTTCTCACGCAATGAATGCTAACAAACGTACTTGGGGTGCTAACCTTCAAAAAGTTCGTATCTTAGTAAACGGTAAACCTAAACGTGTATGGGTTTCTGCTCGTGCATTAAAATCAGGTAAAGTTGAACGCGTTTAATTTGTTCATCTAAATAAAACGACAGGCTGACTATTGTCAACCTGTCGTTTTTTCTTTTCCCTTTTTCTTTTTTGCAGTTGCATTTTTTGGATCTGCAGGATCATTTGTAACCATTTGTAAACAAAAACGAGCAAAGCTACTAACTACTTTTGGTAATTGAAATGTGTATACTTTCACCTGGTCACTCCTTATCATCGATACTTCTTATCATTAAACATATGCCATTAGAAAATGAAATAGACGCATATTCACCTATTATTTCATTACTAGTAAAACGAGTAGTCCCTATATCAATTATTTCATCTGTTGTTTCATATTTCACATTTCGTAATGTCACATTTTTCACTGCATCACCAAATGCAAAAAAGGATAAATATTTGAAATAACGTTCTGATACTATTCTATGTTGTCCCGGCCATAAAAATTGCAAACAATTCAAATTATTTATCATTTTTATTTCAATAGATGGATGCATTTTTTGTATACGATATAAAATGTGTAAATTAGCCTCGTAATGATCAAGCCTACCACCAGTAACACCAGTTAAAATAATTTCAGTCGGTTCATAATCTAAAGCTTTTAAAATCGCTAATTCTGTATCTGTTTCGTCCTTTTCTGGAATATGGCGTTCAATTTTAGGTACGCGCTCTTGTACCAATTGCCATTCCTCATTCGTGAGTGAATCGAAATCACCGACAGCTAAATCTGGTGTAATTCCTTTGTTCAATAAGTACATTGCGCCGTGATCTGCACCGATAAATATAGCATCATCGAAAGAAAGGAGGAAATCGCTTGAAACGACTTCCTCCTCTGGACCTCCTGCACAAACAAATACGACTGTCATCGAATTGCTTGTTCTCCAGCCTCTAGAATACTTTGTAATGCTTCTTTGCGATTTTCTTTACCATAAATAGCAGATCCCGCTACAAAGATTGTAGCACCTGCTTGAGCGCATGGTACGATAGTTTCTGTATTGATGCCACCATCAATTTCTATTTCAACATTTAAGTTTTTTTCTTTAATTAATGCCGAAAGTTCTGCAATTTTTGGTACTACAGAATGAATGAACTTTTGACCACCAAAACCAGGATTCACTGTCATTAATAATACTAGGTCAACATCTTCTAATATATGTTTAATCGATTCAATCGGTGTATGTGGATTTAATACTACTCCCGGTTTTACACCAAAAGAACGTATAAGTTGAATTGTACGATGTAAATGACGACAAGCTTCTACATGTACTGTGATGTAGTTAGCACCTGCTTTTGCAAAATCTTCAATATATTGATCTGGATTTTCAATCATTAAATGGACATCTAAAGGTAGTGTTGTTTCAGGACGTAATGCTTCTACAACAATTGGTCCCATTGTTATATTTGGTACGAAATGGCCATCCATTACATCTATATGAATTAACTTCGCGCCTGCTTCTTCTACTTCTTTTACTTCTGTTGCTAATTTTGAAAAGTTAGCAGCTAAAATAGATGGTGCAATTTGAATCATAATTAGTACCTCGGCTTTCTATCAGTAATTTCTTGTAAGAATTGCAAATAATGGTCATAGCGATATTGTTCAACTGTCCTATCTTCTACTGCCTGTTTTACTGCACATTTTGGTTCTTTAAGATGCAAACATCCTCGGAATTTACATCCTTCTGATAAGGAGAACAATTCAGGGAAACATTGTGTCAATTCTTCCTTTTCTATCGTATCAAAATCAAATGAGCTAAAGCCAGGGGTATCCGCTATTAGCCCGCCTGCTAATTCAATAAGTTCCACATGGCGAGTTGTATGCTTCCCACGTCCAAGCGCCTCAGAAATAATGCCAGTTTTTAAGGCTAATGATGGCATTATTGTATTAAGTAAAGAAGATTTTCCAACACCAGATTGCCCTGCTAAAACGGTTGTTTTCCCTTTTAATAGAGGTGCCATTTTCTCCAGTATATTAGGATCTTCTTTATACGTTTCAATCACTTTATAACCAATTGCTTCGTATTCGGCTCTGTACTTTACAATTTTTTGTTTTTCTTCATCGTTCAGCAAATCTGTTTTTGTCAAACAAATAATTGGATGCACTTGAAATGATTCCAATACCACTAAAAAACGATCAAGTAAAATCGTATTAAAAGCTGGCTCTTTTGTTGAAAATACAAGAATTGCTTGATCAATATTTGCAACTGGTGGGCGCACAAGCTCATTTTGGCGTTCTAAAATGTTTGTAATTGTCCCATCATTATTTCCCTCTACTTCGTATTCTACATAATCTCCTACAAGAGGTGTTATACCTTTATTACGGAAGACGCCACGACCACGACATTGGATGAAGTGCTCACCGTCTTGGACATAATAAAAGCCACTTAATGCCTTACGAATTTGGCCTTTTGCCATGCCTTTCCTCCTTAATTTAAATCGTCATAAGATATTGTTTCATCAATAATAATTTTATCGTCTCGAACAACTCGGTAAATAGCCTTTTGTCCTTTTTCTATTTCAAATTGCAATCGTTTTTCCTGTGTTGAATACAATTGGAATTCTTGTTCAATATCAGCAATTGAATGTGTACGGTCTTGAATATAAATGCGAACTTGTTGCGGTTCACCATCTACTTCTGGTTCATATGGAATTTTAATTGATTTTACATAAGTTTTAACTGGTTTTTCCTGTACACCTTTAGATAAGACAACTTCAATTGTGCTCCCAACATTCACAGTTGCACCAGCTTTTGGAGATTGAGAAATGACTTGTCCTTTCGGAACTGTATCAGAATATTTTTCACTACTAATACGGATATTAAACCCTGAAGTTTTTGCATACGTATGTAACGCATTCTCATTATAACCAAGTAAATTTACGACAGTTGCTTGCTCGACACCTTTACTCACAGTAAACGTAATTGTCGTATCTTTTGGTATAACTTTTTCTCCCTCTTCAGGCGATTGTTTAATAATTGTTCCTTCAGTTTTTTCAGAAAAAGTCTCATCTATTTTGATATCTTTAAAACCTTGTTTTGCGAGAAGTTCTTTGACTTGATCAATACTTTGCCCTGCATAATTTGAAATATCCACCTTTTTCGGACCATCACTAACTATAAGATCTATCTCCGTCCCTTTTTTCCGCTCTCTTCCGGGATCAGGTGTTGTCGCAATAACATGATTTTCTTTTACATCTTCTGACTCTTGTTTTGTTTGGTTGCCAATGACAAATCCAGCATTTTCTAATGTACTAATTGCCTTTTCTACCTTTTGATTTGTTACATCAGGCACAACCAATTTCTTTTCATCAAATAAATCTGGGAAATAAAATAAAACAATTAAAAAAATAAATAATAAGCTCAAGAGGATTCCTACAAAAATAAGTGCTTTATTTTTCTTTTTGCCTTTTTTCTTGTCGTTTTTTTCCTCATTTTGCTCTTTATCCTTTATAGGCATTGCTTTCGTTTTCTGTAAATCCTGTTCATGTTCAACTTCTTGTTCTTTTATAACTGGTATGAGCTTTGTTACATCATCGTCAATCGGTGGTCGAAATTTTGATTCATGACTTCGTTGTTCAGACAATACAGTCTCTAAGTCCTCAGACATCTCCTCCACTGATCGATAGCGATGTTCTGGATCTTTTGCTGTAGCTTTTAATACAACATTTTCTAAGCTTTGTGGAATGGCTGGAACGATTGCACGAACTGATGGCGTTTCTGATTGCAAATGCTTTAACGCGATGGCAACTGCTGATTCTCCTGAAAATGGCAGCTTACCTGTCAATAACTCATACAGCACAATTCCTAATGAATAAATATCCGATTTTTTTGTAGCTGTACCACCACGAGCCTGTTCTGGTGATAAATAATGAACTGTACCTAACACCGAATTGGTACGTGTAAAGGAAGTGTCTTCCAATGCCATAGCAATACCGAAATCAGTAATTTTCACATTTTCTTCTTCGTCCATTAAAATATTCTGTGGTTTAATATCTCTATGAATAATTTGATTTTGATGAGCATGGGCAATTGCAGAAGTCAATTGTTTCATGATATTCACGCATTTTGTAGGTGCTAGTGGGGCATAATTTTGTATGTATTGTTTTAACGTTTGCCCTTTTACGTATTCCATTACTAAATAATGCATATCACCATCTTCACCGACATCATAAATACTGACAATATTCGGATGTGTAAGGCTAGTGGCTGACAAAGCCTCTCGCTGAAAACGCCGATGCATCTCTTGTGCATTTGAAAAATTATAATGTAAAATTTTTATCGCTACATCACGATCTAAAATCATATCATGAGCTAAGTAGACATTAGACATACCACCGCCACCAATGACGTCGAGAATTTTATAGCGTCCACTGATTCTTTTTCCAACGAGCATTCTTACACCTCCTCAGAATCTTTTGATAATAGGATGAGAGTGATATTATCTTCTCCACCGTAATCATTTGCTAATTGCACAAGTTGATTGCCTTTTTCTTCTATAGTCGATTCCTGCATTATAATATTGTGCATTTCTTTTATTGAGATTTTATTGCTTAAACCATCCGTACAAATTAACATAAAGGAACCATCTACTAATTCAACTTTATAGCTATCAGGTTCAATAGTAGATTCTGTTCCTAAGGATTTAATAATATAGTTTTTCTTCGGATGACTTGCAGCTTCTTCCTCACTAATTTCACCATTATCTACGAGAATATTGACATACGAGTGGTCTCTTGTGACTAAACGAATTTCTTCCTTGGTAACAAAATACACACGACTATCACCCACATGGCAAATGGTTGCATTATTTCCATCAAAAAGAACTGCAATAAGCGTTGTACCCATGCCTTGGCAATCCTCATGCGTTAATGAGTAATGATAAAGCGTTTTGTTGAGTTCTTTTACTGTTTCAACTAACCATTCTTCGATCGATTCATTAGACATAAAATGGGCAGCATCGGCTTGCAAAAATAACTCTTCAAAATGTGTAACGGCCATTCGACTTGCAACATCACCCGCATTATGACCACCCATACCATCTGCTACTATAGCCAGCTGGTATGAATCGTCACGGGAGATAAAAGTTGCCGAATCTTCATTTACTGCTCTTTTCTTTCCAATATCACTTACAACTGTATATCTCACAACGTATCACCTCATTAGTGGGTTGTCTCTTCTTTTCTCTCCTTCGCACGTAATTGACCACAAGCTGCATCAATATCAGAGCCGTGCTCACGACGAATTGTAGCGTTGACACCATGTTTTTTTAATGTTTTCTCGAAATCGAAAATCTTATTTCTTGGTGTACGAACATAGTCACGTTCTGGTACATAGTTTACTGGTATTAAATTGATGTGACATTTAATCCCTTTTACAAGATGGGCTAATTCTTCTGCATGTGCAACAGAGTCATTTACACCTCCAAATAAACCATATTCAAAGCTAATACGACGGCCTGTCTTTTCAGTATAATACTTTACAGCTTCTATTAATTCTGGTAATTTGTATGCTTTTGCAATAGGCATTAATTGTTGACGTAATTCTTGATTTGGTGCGTGTAATGATAATGCAAAATTAATTTGCAATTGTTCATCTGCGAATTTGTAAATTTTCGGGATAATACCACTTGTTGAGACGGTAATATGGCGAGCACCAATATTTAAGCCTTTTTCGTGGTTAATCACTTTTAAGAATCGCATCATAGAATCGTAGTTATCAAATGGTTCACCAATCCCCATAATAACAACTGAGCTTACGCGTTGCTCTTTTTCATCTAAAGCTTGTTGAACTTTCACAACTTGTTCAACGATTTCACCTGGTAAAAGGTGGCGTTTTAAACCACCTAATGTAGATGCACAGAAAGTACATCCAATCCTACATCCTACTTGAGTCGTTACACATACAGAATTACCATAATCATGGGCCATTAATACAGTTTCGATTGAATATCCATCTTGTAATTGGAATAAAAACTTGATGGTACCATCTTTTGACTCTTGTTTAACTAAAGTATTTAGTGTGCTGAATGCAAATTCTTGTTGTAATTTATCACGCAAGCCTTTTGAAAGGTTTAACATTTCATCAAAACTTGTGACGCGTTTTATATATAACCAATCAAAAATTTGAGCAGCTCTAAATGGTTTTTCACCATGTTCTTTTAGCCAATTTTGTAATTGATCAGGTAAAAGTGAATAGATTGATTCACGAAGCTGGGGTTTTTCTTTTTTTACACTTGCTGGGGTTTTTATTTCTTGATCCATTAGTTTTTGGATCCTCCTTTTTTTCTGAAAGCAGCAACAAAAAATCCGTCGCTACCAAAATCGTGTGGAAAGACTTGCATCATGCCTTCTGTTTTTAATGCTTGTAATGGTTCCGGTACTTCTTCTACTTTGGATAATTCCATATCAGGATGAGCTTGTAAAAAGGCATCTACAGTACCGTTGTTCTCCATTTTATCAATTGTACATGTACTGTAAACCATTTTGCCTTCATTTTTTAATAAAGTATATGCAGAATTTAATAATTGAAGCTGAATTTTTTGAAGTGTTTCAAAATCCTCTTCTTTTTTTGTGTATTTAATATCCGGCTTACGTCGAATAACACCTAGTCCACTACAAGGTGCATCTACCAAAATTCGATCAAACGATTCTGCATCAAATATTGAAGTTGCTTTTCTTCCATCTAAAACTTGAGGATGAATAATTGATAAACCTAGACGATCAGCATTTTGCTGAATTAGTTTTATCTTATGAGGATGTAAATCGGTTGCAATTAGTTCCCCTTCGTTATTCATCTTTTCGGCAATATGTGTTGTTTTGCCTCCTGGTGCCGCGCACATATCCAATACTCTCATACCAGGTTTAACTTCTAATGCATATGCCGGTAACATAGAGCTCTCATCTTGAATGGTAATAAGCCCTTCTTTAAAAGCTGTAGAACGGGCCACTTGTCCCTCAAGGATGTGCAAGCATTCTGGCATCACTGTACTTCGTTTTACTGAAAATTTCTCATCCCATAAACTTCGAAGGGCTTCGTCTACGGTTGCTTTCGCTGTATTTACACGAACTGTTTGCAATGGTGGTAGATTGTTTTCATACAACATATCTGTCGTTTTTTCTAATCCAAAGCCATCAATATAACGACGGACAAGCCATTCTGGGTGACTTGTTTCGATTGCTAAACGTGTTGCATTATTCTCAATTCCCGTTGTTTCTCGAATGCCGTCACGTAAAACGGAACGTAGTATCCCGTTTACAGTTGCACTAACTCCTCGATGGCGAGCACGGTGTTTTGCGATTTCAACGGCTTCATTTACAGCTGCATGGTCAGGAATCTTCGTTAAGAAAACAATTTGATATAAAGACAAACGTAATAACCATCGAACCCAATCTTCTATTCTCCCACGTACATAGGGCTCTAAATAGTAATCAAGCGTCATTTTATATTGCAATGTACCGTACGTGATTTCTGTTAGTAAGCCACGGTCTTTTGCATCAATTTTATATTTTTCAATGGTTTGATGTAACAATAAATTGCTATAAGCTTGTTGTTTATCAACAGCAAGCAGAATCGTAAGTGCTGCATCACGGACATTTCCATTCCAAATTGGTGCTACATTTTTATTTTTACTCATTCAAAATGGTCCCCAATCTGTAATTTAGAACCTACACCATTTAAGTAATTGACAGCTTCCATCCGTTTTTTACCTGCTGGTTGTAAATCTAGAATATCAATTGCTTGTCCTTCACCAGTTGCAACTGTGAAGAATTTTTTTGAAATCCCAATAACTGTTCCAGGCTTTTCGTTATGTTTAGTATTAGATTTTCTTGCCCACCAAATTTTGACGTTTTGGTCATCAAGTGTTGTATATGCGATCGGCCATGGATGTAAGCCACGGATTTGATTGTAAATATCTGTATTATTTTCTGACCAATCAATGCGTTCTTGTTCACGTGAAATATTATGAGCAAAAGAAACTTTTGCCACATCTTGTGGAATACGTTGATTTGTACCATCAATAATTGAAGGTAATGTAGTTTTTAATAAATCGCGACCAACGATGCTTAATTTATCAAATAATAGGCCAGTATAGTCCTCTGCTTCAATTGATAGTGGCTGTTGAGCGATTATATCACCTGCATCTAACTTTTCAGCCATATACATGATCGTTACGCCAGTTTCTTTTTGACCATCGATTACTGCTTGATGGATAGGAGCTCCACCACGATATGCAGGTAGTAATGAGGCATGGACATTAATACAACCAAGTCTTGGTGCATCAAGAAGTTCCTTAGGTAAAATCTGACCAAATGCTGCTGTTACGATTAAGTCAGGATTTAGGGAAATAATTTGCTGTAATTCCTCAGAACCTTTTAAACGTTCCGGTTGGATAACTTGTAAACCAAGTTCCACTGCAGCTGCTTTCACAGGAGGCGGTGTTAAAACATGTTTACGACCAACTGGACGATCTGGTTGGGTAACAACAGCTTTAATATTATAGCCTTCTTCATTTAACATTTTTAAGACGGGTACAGAGAAATCAGGGGTTCCCATGAAAACAATCGAAATCATTGTTCTTCATCCTCCTCTGCATACATTTCTTCTATTTCTTCAAGCGTGTAGATTTTTGTGATTTTTTTATCAAATAAAATGCCCTGTAGATGATCTACTTCATGTTGAATAACACGTGCATCATAATCATAAGCTTCTAGTTCATATAGTTCGCCATTACGATCCTGTGCTTGTACTTTCACATATAACGGACGCTCAACATCTCCATATAAATCCGGAAAACTTAAGCATCCTTCTATATCCACTCCTGTATCGGCAGAAACTTCAACAATAACAGGATTAACTAGTTCTAAAACTTCACGTTCTTCTCCCAGTTCTACTACTGCAGCTTGAATACTTTTATTTACTTGCGGGGCTGCAATCCCAACACCATCATTTTCAAGCATTGTTTCATACATATCATCTAGTAATTGTGCTAATTCAGCGTCAAAACTAGTGACTTCAGTTCCCTTTGTTTCTAATACTTTAGCAGGGTTTTTTACAATTTCTAATAATGCCATTTTGGACCTCTTTCCTAGTCGTACGAATTAGATGGATGAAGGGTCTAAATCAACGGTTAGTTGAATACCTTTTTTAATCCATTCCGTACGATACATCCGAATAAGTTGTTGTAATGTTTCCGTTAAATTCGGTTCTTTTTTATATTTTATCAAACATTGATAACGATATCGATTTTGGACTCGACTAATGGAAGCTGCCGTAGGTCCGATTAAACCAACTTGTGGAGATAATTTAAGTTTTAACCAATCCATTGCTTTTCCAGCATACTCAGCTGCCATCATAACATCTTCATGTGATATTTGAATAAGGACAACATAGTAATATGGCGGGTAAGCAAATTTATGTCGCATCGCCATCTCTTGCTCATAGAATGGTTCATAATGCTGTTCTTTTGATAATTGAATCGCATAGTGTTCAGGTGTATAGGTTTGGATAATTACTTCACCCGGTAGATCATGGCGACCAGCACGACCACTTACTTGTGTTAACAATTGAAAAGTTCGTTCTGCTGCACGGAAATCAGGAAGATTCAATGAAGTATCTGCACTTAATACGCCCACTAATGTGATTCTCGGAAAATCAAGTCCCTTGGCAATCATTTGAGTGCCTAGTAAAATATCTGCTTTTCCTGAACCAAAATCATCCAGTATACGTTCATGGGCACCCTTTTGTCTTGTTGTATCGACATCCATTCGTAAGACTCTTGCTTCCGGAAAGACTTTATGAATCTCTGCTTCAATTTTTTGCGTGCCCGTACCAAAAAATCGGATATATTCACTATGACATTCAGGACATTCTGTTGGAACATGTTCTTCATAGCCACAATAGTGACATTTCAACATTTCCATAGAACGATGATAGGTCATAGAGATATCACAATTTTTACATTGTACAACCGTTCCACAATCACGGCATAAAACAAAAGATGAATAGCCTCGGCGGTTTAAAAATAGAACCATTTGTTCTTTTTTCTCAAGCCTTGCTTGGATTGCATCAGCTAATGCTGTAGAAAACATGGACCGATTCCCACTATGAAGTTCTTCACGCATATCTACAACTTGAACAGAAGGTAATGATTGTTGTTTCGCTCTTTTGGATAACGTTAATAAAGCAAATACGTTTTTCTTTGCACGTGCAAAAGATTCTAGAGAAGGTGTTGCACTACCTAAAATAACCGGACAATGATGAAATTGACTACGCCAAATTGCTACATCTCTAGCATGATAGCGAGGTGTATCTTCTTGCTTATAAGTTGATTCATGTTCCTCATCTAAAATAATAAGTCCTAAATTCTTAAAAGGAGCAAAAATAGCGGATCTAGCCCCAACTGCTACTTTTACTTCACCACGACCAATCTTTCTCCATTCATCATACTTTTCACCTTTCGATAATCCACTATGCATTACCGCCACTAAATCACCAAATCGTGCACGGAAGCGTTCCGTCATTTGAGGGGTTAATGAAATCTCAGGTACTAAAACAATAGCCTCTTGTCCATTTTCAATTGCTTCTTGAATAGCTTGTAAATAAACTTCTGTTTTTCCACTTCCTGTTACACCATGTAATAAGAAGGTTGTTGCTTGCTTCGCTTTCATCGATTTTAAAATTTGTTTAAGCGATATATCTTGCTCGTCTGTTAAAGCAAGTGCTATAGACTTTTTTGCATCTTTTGCAAAAGGATCACGATATACTTCCTCTTGAAAATATTGTGCTGCTCCCTTTTCTACAACCGCATTTAATACAGCTAATGTAATGTCTAGTGTCTCACAAAGCTCTTGTGGGATGAATTCTTCTCCAGCATGTTCGACCATCCATTCTGCTACTTGTACTTGTTTTTTTGCCCGTGCGGATATAGATGTAGCAATTTGTTGCAATTTAAAAACATCATCTATTACTTTCACCTTGCGAACAGCTTTTACTTGCCCTTGTTGTTTGACAATTGTTTTTTGCTCTACGAAACCTTGCTTCATACAATATTTAAGCGGCCGTAATAAATTAGCCGCTTCAACTTTTTTATATGGAATCATTTCTTTTTGACCAAACAAAGCCTGTAGCTCAGCAGGTAAATTAGAAAGCTCTGTCGTTAGCTTAATCGATTTCTCATATTTTGCTCGTAAAGCTGATGGTAACATGACTTGTAGTGCATCGATTTCATAGCATAAAGTATGAACTGTCATCCATTTGGCAAGCTCTAGCATTTCTTCTGTTAATACGGGTTCGATGTCTAATACTTGAGCAATTGGTTTAATCTTATCGATTGGTACATCTGTTTGTTCTTTTAATGCAGTGATAAAACCAAGGACATTTCTTGGACCAAATGGAACTTTAACACGACAGCCTACTTCTACTAATTCTTGCAACTCCTCAGGAACTGTATAATCAAAAGGTCTGTCCACTGGATAAGCAGAGACATCGACAATGATTTTTGCAATCATTACTACATACCTTCTCTTTTTAAGATGGTAGTGAATAGTTCAAAAGCAAGTTCCTCTTTTGGAAGATGGACAAATGCTTGCTGGAAGTCTTCTTTACCTACTAATGTCACCGTATTTATATCAGTACCAAAACCACGATCTGATTTAGAAACATCATTAGCAACGATATAATCTGCATTCTTTTTGTCTAGTTTTCCCTTAGCATAATTCAATACATCATTTGTTTCTGCTGCAAAACCAATTAATAATTGATGTTTTTTACTTTCACCTAAAGTAAGCAGAATATCTGTTGTACGTTCAAGCTCAATACTTGAATCTCCAGCTTGCTTTTTCATTTTTTGAGAAGACTGATTTTTTGGTCGATAGTCTGCTACTGCTGCCGTTTTTATCACGATATCTGCATCGTCGTATTCTTTTAAAATAGCTTGTAACATTTCTTCGGCACTTTCCACTGGAACTACTTTTACCCCTGCTGGCGGAGTCAACGACACTGGACCTGAAACAAGAATTGTTTCTGCACCAAGCTTTTGTGCAGCAGTTGCCATTGCATATCCCATTTTCCCAGAAGAAAAGTTTGTTAAATAACGTACTGGGTCAATTCTTTCTCTCGTTGGCCCGGCAGAAATAACCACTTTCTTCCCTCGAAGTGGTAAATATTTAGGTTCAAAAAAACCTTCTACTAAAGAAACTATTTTCTCAGGTTCTTCTAATCGACCTTTACCTACATAGCCGCATGCCAAAAATCCTTCTTCCGGCTCGATAAATTCATAGCCATCTGAAGCAAGGCTTGCAATATTCCGTTTAACTGCCGGATGTTCATACATATGAACATTCATAGCTGGGGCAATCCAAACTTTAGATGTTGTAGCAAGTAAGGTTGTTGTTACCATATCATCAGCTATACCATTGGCAAGCTTCCCTATTATGTTAGCTGTAGCAGGGGCTACGATTACAAGATCTGCCCAATCCGCTAAATCAATATGTGCAATAACTGCGGAATCCTTTTCATCAAAAGTATCTATATATACATCATGTTTAGACATGACTTGAAAACTTAAAGGATTCACAAAACGGGTTGCAGATTCTGTCATCATTACTTTCACATGTGCACCTGCTTGTGTAAGCTTACTAACCAATGCAACTGCCTTATAAACTGCGATACCGCCTGATACACAAAGTAAAATGTTCTTATTTGCAATCATGTTTTTCTTCCTCTCAAAACAACACAAGCCCCCAAAGAAAGGAACTTCTCTGGGAGCTTCTGCGTCGTTAGTAAATCAATTACGCCTCTGCGTAATTGCGCCCAGATTTTAATCGAATTTGCTCGATTAATTCCTCTTAAAAATCTGTGGCTTTAATCTAATTCAACGGGAGCACTTACGCCCTCTGAATTAGATTAAACTTCATCTTCGTAAACTTTTGTTTCGTCTTGTTCTTCTTTAGTAAGAACGCCAGCAGCTACTTCTTCAAGTGCTTTCCCTACATTTTTATCAGAAACATATGAAGATAAATGTTCTGAACTACCTTCTTGCATAGCACGTGCTCTTTTAGAAGCAAGACTCACAAGTGAATATTTTGAATCAATTTTAGTTTTTAATACGTCAACAGATGGATATAACATCTATTATTCTCCTCTCAACATAGCTAAATATTGTTTTTCTACACGTTCGCGTCTACAATGTTCAGCAAGAACAATTGCATTGACACGTTCACAAGCTAATTGTACTTCATCGTTTTCCACGACATAATCGTACAAATTCATCATTTCCAATTCTTTGTTTGCAGCAGCTATACGTGTTGCAATCACGTCTTCTGTTTCAGTTCCACGACCTACTAATCGTTGTTGTAATTCAGAAAGACTAGGTGGCGCAAGGAAAATAAATAGGCCATCTGGCACTTTTTCACGAATTTGTTCTGCACCTTGAACTTCAATTTCAAGGAATACATCACGACCTGCATCTAATGTTGCATTGACATAATCAATAGGTGTTCCATAATAATTACCCACATATTGAGCATATTCAAGTAGTTTGCCTTTTTCAATTAGTGCTTCAAATTCTTCTTTACTTTTGAAGAAATAGTCTACACCATCCACTTCACCCTCACGTGGCTTACGAGTGGTCATGGAAATAGAATATTCATAATTCGTATCTGGTTGTGAGAATAATTCTTTCCGCACTGTACCTTTTCCTACACCGGAAGGACCAGATAAAACAATCAATAATCCACGTTCTCTTCTCATTAACTCTCCCTCATCGTTCCAAATAATAAATCATACAATAATTGATGCTATTATTCAATATTTTGAACTTGTTCTCGCAATTTCTCTAAGATTGTTTTTGCTTGAACGACAGCTGTGGCTGCTTCGACTGATTGGTTTTTAGAACCAATAGTATTAATCTCACGATGTATTTCTTGCATCAAAAAGTCGAGTTTCCGACCGATTGACGTATCCTCTTGTAGTGTTTCATCTAACTGTTTTAAATGACTAGTTAAGCGATCTAATTCTTCTGCGATATCTGCTTTTTCTGCAAAAATTGCTACCTCTATTATAAGGCGCTCTTCTAAATTATCTGCTTGACTAATTTCCTTTATACGTTCTACTAGTTTTTCACGATATTTTTCTACTGCTTGAGGCGAAACACTTTTAATAATGGCAATTTGCTCTTCTAAAGCCTTTTTATAGCCTTTAACTGCTTCTACTAATTCCTGACCTTCTCTTTTTCTCATTTGAATAAGAGCTGTAGCTGCCTCTTCGACCGCTTTGTCCACTGCATTTAAAATTTCTTCTTTTGGAAGTTCTTTTACTTGTAGTGTTAATGCTTGGTCAAGCTCTAAAATTTCCGACATTGACCAATGTTCATCAAGTGGAATTTGTTGTCTTAACTCTTCTCTTGCTTCTTTGTAAGCATTGACAAGAGGCCAATTGATTTGCACAACTTGTCCAAGCGGTGCTAATTCTTTCACACAGACGGATACATCTAATTTTCCTCTAGCTACTTTTGTAGAAAGTACTTTTTTTGCATATACTTCCGCTTCGGTCCAATCTTTAGGAAATTTAGTTGAAATTTCTAAAAAGCGGTGATTTACTGAACGGATTTCTACTGTTAATTGCAATTGATCCGTTGTTGTGACACCCCTGCCAAATCCAGTCATACTACGCACCAAGGTCAGTCACATCCTTCTTTGCATACTATTCATAAGTATAGCATAAGATATACGTAATTGCGTATATTGATTAACTGGTTATCTATCCATTGTACGCTAAAATTTTATTCCGTGCTGATTTTTTTTATAAAAAAAGAAGTTTTATGGTATCAAATATATCCTCTATATTATATGGAAGATGACATGAAATCCCTTTCGATTATATTGTGCGGATTGGTATTTTAGAATGTGTAAAAGACATATTCACATAAAAAAATGGTAAGATAGAACAAAACGCTTTGAAAGAGGAATTTACATATGGCATATGATGGCTTATTTACACTAGCGATGACCAAAGAATTACAACAACTTGTCACTGGTCGAATCGCTAAAGTGCATCAACCGAATGCACAGGAAATCATTTTAACAATACGAGCTAATGGCACTAATCATAAATTATTATTCTCAATTCATTCATCTTACGCACGTGTACATTTAACAGAACAGTCAGTTGAAAATCCTGCAGAACCACCAATGTTTTGTATGTTATTACGAAAACATATTGAAGGAGGTTTTATCGAATCCATCAAACAAATTGATGGTGACAGAATAATTATATTAACAATTACAAGTAAAAATGAAATTGGAGACCCGATTACTAGAGAATTACATGCTGAAATCATGGGGCGACATAGTAATCTCATTTTAGTAGAACAAGATACACAGAAAATAGTCGATAGCTTAAAACATTTACCACCTGCAATGAACAGTTATCGTACTGTTCTTCCTGGTCAAATCTATATAGCACCTCCTGCTCAGGACAAAGTAAACCCTACAAAAGTTACTGATGAAGAATTACAAACATATTTTGCTACTGAAAAGACAGCACAAGAGATCGTCCAGCATTTTACCGGCTTTTCTCCACTTCATGCCAATGAGTTTTTATATCGTGTGAGAGAAAGTAGCAAGTCTGAGATCAATCTATTCCCAGTATTCATCGAAGAATTTAACAATGGTGGTAGTCAACCAACTTTTATAGAAGTAAACGGTAAAACACAATTCTCACCAATTGCGCTATCTCATTTAGAAGGAAAGCCAACTACTTATCCAACATTAAGTACTTTGCTAGATCGAGTATTCTTTGCTAGAGCTGAACGAGACCGGGTGAAACAACAAGCTGGTGACTTAGAACGTTGGCTACAAAATGAAATTAATAAATTGAAATTAAAATTGAAGAAACTACGGAAGGATCTAGATCAAGCTTCTAAGTTAGATCAATATCAACTATTCGGTGAATTATTAATGGCAAATCTATATAATTTTGAAAAAGGTCAAAAAGAAATTACTGTTGTTAATTATTACGATGAAAATGGTGCAGTAGTGAAGATTCCATTAAGTGAACGTAAAACACCAATTGAAAATGCACAAAGCTATTACACAAAATATAATAAAGCAAAAAATGCACTGATCATGGTGCAACAACAAATCGATAAGACAAATGAAGATTTAACCTATTTTGAAATGCTTTCACAACAAGTACAACAAGCTTCACCTCATGACATTGAAGAAATTCGTGAGGAATTAGCAGAGCAAGGCTTTATGAAAATGCGTGCCTCAAAACGTCGCAAAAAACCTACAAAACCAGCTCCTGAAGAATTTATTTCTACTACAGGCACGCGTATTTCAGTAGGCAAAAATAATAAGCAAAATGATTATTTAACATTTAAAATTGCAAGAAAAGCTGAAATTTGGCTTCATACAAAGGATATCCCAGGCTCTCATGTTGTCATCCATGATTCTGAACCAGATGAACAAACTTTAAGAGAAGCTGCTACATTATCTGCTTATTTCAGTAAAGCAAGGGATTCCTCGTCAGTTCCCGTTGATTACACAGAAATTCGCCAAGTGAAAAAGCCTAGTGGTGCTAAACCTGGATTTGTGATCTATTTTGAGCAAAAAACAATCTACGTCACTCCAGACGAAGAACTGGTGATGAAGTTAAAGCAAGACTAATAAAACGATCAGATTACTTTATGGTAATCTGATCGTTTTTTGTGTTTGAATACAAAAAAGAAATGGGGGGAAAACTAACAGAATCAAATGAAAGGCGGTTTGGTCCTCATGAAGTATAAATTAGTTCGTAGCATGCTTGGTCACCCTAATAACACTGCCGATCAAAATATGACGAATACATTAGGAGATGCCTCGATTAAGAAGTTAAAGGAAGTAGCTAATCATGTAGATGACGTTCTTTTCAAGAATATCCCTACAATTGAAGGCGTCGTAACTGTTATTTACTCCACTTCGCTTGTGGAAAAAATGACAATGCAATCCATGGTATTTATTCCATTAGCTAATTATATAAATCAGATTCATCAAATTGGAGAACCGATAAAACTTGCTAATATGAAGAAGATAATTAATACGTTAAATTCTGGACAAACTCTTTTATATTTCCACGAAACCAAAACCTTGCTTCATATTGATACTTTTAGTGCTCCTGGACGAGCAATCACAAATACCGAAACTGAATCGACAGTTATTGGACCACAAGATGCCTTTACAGAATCATTAGAAACAAACATTTCCTTAATAAGAAGACGAATAAAAAATCCTCAGCTAAAAAATGAGAATCGTACAATAGGAACCGAAGTGGCTGTTAAAATTACTATTATGTACATGGAAGATATCGTGAATAAAGACTATTTAAATAGATTAAAAAAACGACTAAATGAAATTCATTTTCCAACGTTTATAGATATTTCTGAATTAAAACAGCTAATAGAAGATAATCCATATTCTCCATTTCCTCAATATTATATGACTGTACGGCCAGATAAAATTGACCACAGCCTTCTAGACGGTAGAATTATTGTTTTAATGGATAACAGTCAAGCAGCTATCGTTTGTCCTTCAACATTTTTTGAAATGTTCACTACAGTTGAGGATTATTATAACCGTTGGACGACAGCTTCCTTACTTCGTACTCTTCGGTTCTTTGGATTTTTCTTAACGATCATCATCACACCTACTTACATTTCTGCAATGACATTTCATCCAGAGGTTCTACCTTATGATCTCTTAGTAAATTTGCAGAAATCTAGAAGTAAAGTCCCTTTCAGTCCACTTTTTGAAGTATTGTTTATTGAGTTAATCATAGAAGTATTGAGAGAAGCTGGGTCACGATTACCAACAAAAGTTGGTCAAACGATCGGTATTGTTGGAGGTATTGTAATTGGTACTGCAGCAGTTCAAGCTGGATTGTTTAGCAATATTTTAATTGTATTAGTTGCAACTTCTGCATTACTTTCCTTCTTACCACCGATATTCTTAATGAGTAACGCCAGTAGATTTGTTAGATATATTTTTATCTTATCGGCAGGACTATTAGGTTTGTTTGGTCAAATGCTAGCATTTGCTTGGTTAATAGCGCATTTACTTCGTTTACAATCTTTAGGAACATCATACATGGCGCCTGTTATACCACGTAAGGCCACTGATTTGATGGATAGTGTTATTCGATTTCCAATAGCATTCTTAAAATCGAAATCAGGAATTTCTAAAGCACAAAAAAAGTAGATTGCTTTTTTCGAAAGTGAGATGTCTTAATTTGAGCACTAAAGATCAAAAACTTTTAAATAAATATCATGTAATTTTTTTGGCCCAAAGTTCAATGATTGGTACTGGTATACTCACTTTACCCCAAAAGCTAAGTTCTGTCGGTTATAGTCAAGCATTACTGCCCTTCTTTTTTGGAATCATTGCAAGTCTAACACTTGGACAGATGGTTTGGTTTATGTCAAAATATCCCAATAAAAATTTATTTGAGATTAATGAATTATTGCTAGGAAGGATATTAGGTAAAAGCATTAATGTTTTGATCGTACTTCAATTTACACTTTTTATTGCAGGTATTATTAGCGACTACATGCATCTCATACAAAGTACTGCACTACCAGAACACACAATTACGATTCCTGTACTTCTCTTCCTCTTAATACTTATATATATTACAAATGGTGGTATAACAACTATTGCACGTTTTTGTATAATGGCTTTCTTCATAACTATAGGGGTGTTTTATTTTTTGCATTGGGCAATGGAGAAAGGTGATTTAAGCCACATTTTCCCATTATTTAATTACAACAGATATGAGCTTTTTAATGCAGCAAAAAAAGGGTATTTTACAATATTAGGATATGAATTAATATTGTTTTATTTCCCCCTTATTAAAGATCAAAGAAAGGCATATAAACATGCTATGATTGGCGTTTGGATTAGTATAGCACTATATCTTCTAACTACTGTAGTAAGTGTTATGTATAACTCCGAATGGCAACTAAAACATATTGAATTTCCTGTATTGAATATCTTCAAAGCTGGTGGATTTACTTTTGTTGAAAGAATAGATATCTTCGGTATGACGCTATGGGTATTTTTGATTTTTTCTACAGCTTCAGTGTATTTATGGAGCGCAAAAAAAGGATTAGATATACTAACATCTAAAAGAAAAAATTATTATTTATATATCCTTGCCTTTGTTATTTTCCTTTTGGTGAAGATTCCATTTGATCAAGCAACCCAAAAAAAAATATTTTTAGTAAGCAATTATGGTGAATATATTTTAATTATTTGGCCGATATTTTTAGGCCTTTTATATTTTTTTAGAAAAAAGCAGGTGCAATGATGACTCGAAACAGCGTTTTTATTTCCATAGTTTTTTTATTACTTTTCATGTCAGGATGTTCTCAAGAAGAATCAAAAGTACCTTTAGAAGATGTTGCAATGGTTGGTGTCATGGCATTTGACTATATTGAAGAAAACAAAACAAAATTAACTGTAGTAATTCCACAGTATCAAAAAGCACAAAAGAATATACAAACGATTTCAGTTACTACTGATATAATTTCTAATGGCATTAGGAAAATAGGTAAGCTTTCTGATAGAAAAGTGGAATTAAATCAATTACGTGTTGTACTGATTAATGACGATTTTGCAAGACATGAAAAAGTAAAGGATATTATTGAGTATTTATACAGGAATCCTCAAGTTGGTAATAAAGTTTATATCGCTGTTGTTAAAGGGAGTGGTGAAGAATTATTAAAAGAAAAGTACCCCGATAAGCAAAGTGTTATCTATTATTTAAAAGATTTACTACAACCTAAAGTGACAACTGCCTTTAATCCAAATACTGACATTCATAGTTTTGTGTACACTTCAACAAGTCCAGTATTTGACCCAATTCTCCCTGTGTTAATCAAAAAGGGCAGTAATATTGATATTGAGAATGTCGCATTATTTAAAAACAATCATATGCATGAAACAATAACGCCAAACGAAGCACTGATTATTCAAGCTTTACAAGGAAAAAAAATCTGTCACCACTATATCTAAAGTTGAAGAATGGAGATACCGAGGAGAAAATCATGCTAAATTTAATTAAAAGTAAGGTGAAAATAAAGAGTAATAAAAACATGAATTCCCCAAGACTAACTATTACATTGAAAATTGAAGGAATTCTTAGTGAATATAAAGGAAGATTTAATAATAAATTGGAAAATGAACAAAATCTAACCATGCTTGAAAATGAAGTAGACAAACAAGTAGAAACAGATATTAAAGAATTTTTAGCGAAACTTAAAGAAATGAAAATTGATCCTATCGGTTTAAGTGAAAATTTCCGAATGTATTACAATGGAAAGTGGACAAAAGAAATGACAAAGCAAACAATTAGTAAATTAAACGTGGATGTTCATGTAGAAACTTCAATACTTAGTACTGGTACTTTAAAATAAAATAAAATAAAAGGAGTACTATCGTTCGTTGTATGTAACACTCCTTTTTATATTGACAACACTATTGTATCCCCTTTAAGAAGGCAAGACGATTACCACTTGGGTCAATAACCACAAATTTACTTTCTAACTCTTGCAAAGGTGTCCATTGTTTTACGTGATCTTTCATTTTTTCATACGCGTCTTTTGTTGGAAGTTTAAATTGAACTTCTTGTAATCCACTATGAATATCGAGTGGATGCGCAACATTACTTCCACTCCATGTATTTCCTGCAATATGGTGATGATATCCTCCCGCTGATATAAAGAACGCATCATTTAGGATAAGTTGTGATTCAAATCCTAATACTCGATTATAAAATGCTAATGTTTTTTCTATATCATCAATACGAAGATGCACATGACCAACCGATGTACCTTGTGGCAGTTTACCATCCGTATCAAATTGAGCAAGTTCCACTAGTTCTTTAAAGTT
Source organism: Rummeliibacillus sp. NPDC094406 (assembly GCF_044763875.1). Classification (NCBI taxonomy): domain Bacteria; kingdom Bacillati; phylum Bacillota; class Bacilli; order Caryophanales; family Caryophanaceae; genus Rummeliibacillus; species Rummeliibacillus sp. NPDC094406. The sequence goes on from NZ_JBIWGZ010000002.1 coordinate 340,170, forward strand.
TAGTGGATTGCTACCTGCTGGATATTGATCCCACTCTTCTTTAGGGCGATCTGCATAAATTTCAATACCGTTGCCTTCAACATCAGATAGATAGAATGCCTCACTATAGCCATGATCACTTGCACTATCAAGTTTTGCTATTGGAATGATACGTTCGAAATGAGGAAAACGGTTAGCTTGTTCTAACGGACTATCTACTGTATTTTTGTTACGCAATATTTCAAAGAATTTCGTAGCAAAAGCTTCTCTACTTGGAACAAGAAATGCGATATGAAATAAGCCTGTACTTTTAGCTGGTTGTAATTTTTCAGCTGTTTTTCTTAATTCTAAAAGTACTTTTGTATCATTTTTTGCTCCTAGGTAAGCATAATCCTCTGTTTTATTAAGTACTGTTAAGCCCACAACTTGTTTATAAAAAGCGATTTGTCGTGTTAAGTCGACAACTCTTAAAACAACACGCGCTATAGATGTTTCCGCATCAATTGTATATTGCGGCAAAAATTCTTCTATTTTTTCAATCATCTATGAAAACCCCTTTTCTGTTAAATCCTTAGTTTATCAATAGGTTTTCTTTTATTTTAATACATAAATTAATAATTGACAAATTATAGAGGAAATTACTCATGAATTATTTAATTTAACACCTTTGATTTCCACTGCTAGCGGATGCTTTCCACGGGCGGGGCCTAGCCGCTTCCCTCGCTTTGCTCAGTCCAGGGTCTCGACTGTCCCACTGTTCCGGCTGGAGTCACCTCCTTCCGTTCCAATCAACTGAATACTATACGAACTATAAATTCTACTAAAACTATAGAATAATAAAAAAAAATTTAAAGACAACAAAAGAAAGATATCGCCAATCTTTTTTTATTGTAAAAGAAAAGACTGTAGGCAAACTCGAAATTCTTCGAGTTTATCTGCAGTCTTGAGATTTTCTGTATATTACAGAAAATCATTTTTTATCGATTTATTTTGTAAAGAGATATTATAATTTGCCAGCTTTTAAATCAGCATGCCATTGTAATAAGCCTGGAATATCTTCTTCTTGAATCGCACCATTTTCTTTTGCAGCTTCAACTAATGCTTCGAAGTTTGATAGACTTTTATATGATACACCAACTTGATTAAAGTTTTCTTGTGCGCGCGGTAACATGTAAGAATAGACTGAGACAACACCTAGTACTTCTGCTCCTTCACGGCGAAGTGCTTCTACTGCTGTAATACTTGAACCACCTGTTGAAATAATATCTTCCACAACGACTACTTTTTGGCCTTCGTGAAGTTTACCTTCTGTTTGATTACCACGACCGTGGTCTTTTGGTTTTGAGCGGACATATACCATTGATAAATCTAAAATATCACTCACCCAAGCTGCGTGTGGAATACCTGCTGTCGCTGTACCTGCAACAACTTCTGTTTCGGGGAAGTTTTCTTTGATTAATTCAGCAAGACCATTCGCAATTGTTTTACGTACTTTTGGATAAGAGATCGTTAGTCGAGTATCACAATAAATTGGTGATTTAATTCCTGATGCCCATGTAAATAATTCGTTAGGACTTAATTCGACTGCCCCTACTTCTAATAATCCTTTTGCTACTTCTTTTTGAATTGTCATGTTATTGTCCTCCCCATTGTGCTTGTACTGTGTGATACGCTTCTACTACATCATCCGCCTGGGTAATAGCTCGTCCTACAACGATATGTGTTGAGCCATTTTCTTTAGCAAATGCAGGTGTTGCCACACGTTTTTGATCATGTGATGCACCACCTGTTAAGCGAATCCCTGGTGTAACTTTTAAAAACTCTTTCCCACATACTTCTTCAATTGCTTTTGCTTCTAAAACCGAGCAAACAACGCCATCAAGTCCTGATTCTTTTGCAAGCTTGGCATAGTTAAGTACAGATTCTTCTAGTGTTGTTGCTATTTTTTGTTCGATTTGCATTTGCATTTCGGAAGTTGATGTAAGCTGTGTCACCGCGATTAATGCAGGACGTTTCTTGCCAGCCGGTGTCCCCTCTTGTAAACCTTCTAAAGCTGCTTTCATCATCGAACTTCCACCTGCAGCATGAACATTTACAACATCTACACCTAATTTTGCTAAACCTCTCATTGCTGATTTAACCGTATTCGGAATATCATGAAGTTTTAAATCTAGAAAAACTTCATGTCCTTGTTCTTTTATTTTTTTAATGATGGACGGACCCTCTTGTAAATAGAGTTCTAGGCCAACTTTCACAAATAATGGTTCATGAAATTGTGAGAGAAAGTTAAAGACATTCTCTTCTGATGGAAAATCTAATGCGATCATCGGCTTATTTGTCATTTATCGGTGGCTCCTTCCAATAATATCTGTTATTTTTTCACATGCTAATTCGTCTAATTTATGTGGTAGTTCATCAATGATATTTGGGCACACAAAAGGGTCTACAAAGTTTGCAGTACCAACAGCTACAGCACTTGCACCCGCAGATAAGAAATCAATAACATCCTCAGCATTTGTAATTCCACCCATACCAATTATCGGAATTTCCACTTGCTTGCTTACATCGTAAACCATACGAATGGCAACCGGTTTAACAGCTGGACCTGATAATCCTCCAGTTCCATTAGCGATAATTGGTTTTCCTGTGATAGGGTTTAGTCGCATTCCGATTAATGTATTAATCATTGTAAGACCATCCGCACCACCTGCTTCTACTGCCTTTGCAATATCTACAATATTTGTGACATTAGGTGATAGTTTTACATATACAGGAACACTTGATACAGCTTTCACAGCAGCTGTTAGTTCCCCAGCTGTTTTCGGATCTGTACCAAATTGGATACCACCACATTTCACATTTGGACAAGAGATATTTAATTCTAATGCTTTAACATTTGGTGCTGCTGAGATTTTTTCTGCGACAGCTACATAATCAGAAGTTTCTGTTCCAGCTACATTTGCAATAATCGGAACATCATATTGTTCAAGCCAAGGTAATTCATATTCCATCACATGTGCTAAACCTGGATTTTGTAATCCGATTGCATTTAACATTCCAGAAGAAGTTTCCGCTACACGAGGTGTTGGATTCCCTCTTCGTGTCTCCAAAGTTGTAGCTTTGATCATAATGGCACCTAGTTTAGATAAATCATAAAGGTTTGCATATTCTTGCCCAAAACCGAAGCAACCTGACGCAGGAATAATCGGATTTTTTAATGTTAAGCCGGGTAGTTCTACTTGTAAACGGTTCATAGTGCAACCACTCCTCTCGGGAAGACTGGGCCATCTGAACAGATCTTCAAATAATCCTGTGCAACCGCATCAGTTGTTTCGCATACACAAGCATAACAAGCACCCATACCACAGCCCATTCTTTCTTCAAAAGATAAGAATCCTTTTTTGTCTGGAAATGCTTGTTCCAACGCTTTTAACATCGGAATTGGACCACAACTATAGAAAACTTGAAAGTCTGGATTAAGCTGTGCTAATAAATCTGTTACGAACCCTTTTGAGCCGTAGCTACCATCAGCAGTGACAATATAGGTGTCACCTAGTTCAGTGAATTGTTTTTCATAAAAGACGTTATTGATTGATTGGAACCCTAACACATGTATTGTGCGAACACCTTTTGCATTAAGTTGTTTGGAAAGCTCGTATAATGGTGGTACACCAATACCCCCTCCGACAAGTAATGCTGTTTCACCATGCTCAGATTCTTCTACCGGGAAGCCATTCCCTAAAGGTCCAAGTACATCCACTTCATCTCCAGGCTGTTTTAAAGCAAGCATTTTGGTGCCACGGCCTCCAGCACGATAGAGCATCGTAAATTCCATATGTTCTGTATCAATTGAGCAAATACTTATTGGTCTTCTAAGCAACGGCTCATAACTATCTGAAACACGTAAGTGTACGAATTGCCCAGGTTGTTTCATTTCAAGGGCAAGCTGACCAATTAAGGTCAGCTCAAAAATATCGTCTGCAATTTGTTTATGACGAACAACTTTCATTCTTTCTTGTCGAATCATGCGTTCACCTCGAACTCTGCTTTTGGCATAGCAGTTGCTGTGAATGTCATAGATTCAATGACACGTAGAATTGCTTCTGCTGTATCTAGCGAAGTTAGACAAGCAACGCCATTTTCAACTGATTCACGACGAATTCTGAAACCATCACGCGCCGGTTGTTTACCTTTTGTAAGTGTATTAATTACTAATTGGGCATTACCATTTTGAATAACATCTAGCAATGTTGGACCATTAGAACCGATTTTATCCACGATTGTTGATTTGATCCCCGCTTGTGCTAAAGCTTCTGCAGTACCTGGTGTTGCCAATATTGAGTAGCCAATTTCAACAAAGCGTTTTGCAAGTGCGCTTGCTTCTTCTTTATCTTTATCTGCTACTGTCATTAATACTGCTCCGTGATCTTCAATCTTCATGCCTGCTGCTACAAAGCCTTTGTATAGCGCTTTTTCAAGTGTGCTATCTTTACCCATTACTTCACCTGTTGATTTCATTTCAGGTCCTAATGTTGTATCAACACGACGAAGTTTAGCAAAACTAAACACTGGAACTTTAACAAACACGCCATCCTTCTCTTGCGCTAATCCTGTTGGATAACCCTGCTCCGGAATTGATTGGCCAAGGATTGCTTTTGTTGCAACATTTGCCATTGGAATATTCGTAATTTTACTTAAGAAAGGTACTGTACGTGATGCACGTGGGTTCACTTCGATTACATAAACAACATCTTTTGAAATAACATATTGAATATTCATCAACCCTATAATTCCTAAACCTTTTGCAAGTCTTGTTGTGTAATCCACTAAAGTATCAATATGTTTTTGTGATAAGTTTTGCGGCGGATACACAGCTATTGAGTCACCAGAGTGAACCCCTGCACGTTCGATATGTTCCATAATCCCTGGGATCAAAACATTTTCACCATCGCAAATTGCATCGACTTCAATTTCTTTACCAGTTAAGTAACGGTCGATTAATACTGGGTGCTCAGGAGATGCTTCAACCGCATGTTCCATATAGTGTTTTAACTCATCTGTGTTATAGACAATTTCCATTGCACGCCCACCAAGTACGTATGAAGGACGAACAAGAACTGGGTAGCCGATTTCTTCTGCTATTGTGATAGCTTCTGGTGTATTGGTAGCTGTTTTACCCATTGGTTGAGGAATATCTATTTCGTGAAGTGCTTCCTCGAAACGATCACGTGATTCAGCACGGTCGATAGAATCCAGTGATGTACCTAAGATTTTCACACCACGAGCCTCTAATTTATCTGCAAGGTTGATTGCTGTTTGACCACCGAATTGAACAACAACGCCTTTTGGTTGTTCAAGGTCGATAATATGCATTACGTCTTCTATTGTTAATGGTTCAAAGTATAGTTTATCTGAGATTGAGAAATCTGTTGACACTGTTTCTGGATTTGAGTTGATAATGATTGCTTCGTATCCAGCTTCTTGAATTGCCCAAACTGAATGTACAGTTGCATAGTCAAATTCAACCCCTTGTCCGATACGGATTGGACCAGATCCAAGTACGATGACTGATTCACGATTTGAGCGAATTGATTCATTTTCATCTCCGTATGTGCCATAGAAGTATGGTGTTTCTGATTCGAATTCAGCTGCACATGTATCTACCATCTTGTAAACTGGGATGATACCGTACTCTTTTCGGAAGTCGTATACTTCTCCTTCTGTCATACCCCATAGTTTACCAATTGTTTCATCTGCAAAACCAATTTTTTTCGCATGACGTAATACTTCAATATCTCTAGGATTTTCTTTTAAAGTTGTTTCGTAATCGATGATGTTTTTAAACTTATCTAAGAAGAATAAATCGATTTTACTCCATTCATGGATTTGCTCGATTGTTACGCCTCTGCGAAGCGCTTCACCTAGGAAGAATAGACGTTCATCTCCTGCTTTTTTTACACGTTTTTCAATCCATGCATCCGATAGTTCTTCAGCATGTTTCATCTCAATATGTTTTTGTCCTATTTCTAATGAACGAACAGCTTTTAACATAGCTTCTTCAAAATTACGACCGATTGCCATAACTTCACCAGTTGCCTTCATTTGTGTACCTAAGTTACGTTTGGCAGTTTCAAATTTATCGAAAGGCCAACGTGGGATTTTCGCTACAACATAGTCAAGTGCTGGTTCAAAGCAAGCGTATGTTTTACCTGTTACAGGATTAATCATCTCGTCTAATGTTAAGCCAACTGCAATTTTGGCAGCTAGTTTGGCAATTGGATACCCTGTTGCTTTTGAAGCAAGCGCTGATGAACGAGACACACGAGGGTTTACTTCGATAATGTAGAAGTTGAAACTATCAGGATCTAGTGCTAGTTGTACGTTACAGCCACCCTCGATACCCAGGGCACGAATAATTTTTAAGGATACATTACGTAGCATGTGATATTCGCGGTCAGATAGTGTTTGAGAAGGCGCAACTACGATTGAATCACCTGTATGAATTCCTACTGGGTCAACATTTTCCATGTTACATACAACAATGGCATTATCTTTTGAGTCACGCATTACTTCGTATTCAATTTCTTTGTAACCAGCAATTGATTTTTCAAGTAAGCATTGTGTTACTGGGGAGTATTTCAAACCTGATTGTACAATTTCTTCAAGCTCTTGCTCGTTATTGCAAATACCGCCGCCTGTACCACCTAGCGTAAAGGCTGGGCGAACAATTACTGGAAAGCCAATTGTCTTTACGAAAGCTTCAGCTTCTTCTAAGTTATGAATGATTTCTGATTCTGGCGTTGGCACATCTAATTCATACATTAGGTTACGGAATAGATCGCGATCCTCAGCTTGATTAATCGCATCTAATTTTGTACCAAGAATTTCAATGTCTAGTTCATCTAGAATACCTGAGTTATGAAGCTCTATTGCCATATTTAAACCTGTTTGACCACCAAGTGTAGGTAAGATGGCATCTGGTCGTTCTTTTCGTAAAATACGTGAGACAAATTCAAGTGAGATCGGCTCGATGTAAACCTTATCTGCAATTTCAGTATCTGTCATGATTGTTGCGGGATTTGAGTTAATCAGAATAACTCGGTATCCTTCCTCTTTAAGAGATAGGCAGGCTTGAGTACCTGCATAGTCGAATTCTGCTGCTTGACCAATAACGATTGGGCCGGAACCGATTACTAAAATGGATTTGATATCGTGACGTTTAGGCATGTTGTTCTTGCTCCTCTCTAGTATTGTTATTCATTAACTCGATAAATTCGTCGAATAAGTGATTAGGATCTTCAGGTCCAGGTGAAGCTTCAGGATGATACTGCACAGTGAATACTGGGTATTTTTTATGACGTAAGCCTTCGCAAGTACCATCATTTAATGCAACATGAGTAACTTCTAAATCTGTTCCATCAAGTGAATCACTATCAATTGCATAACCATGATTTTGAGAAGTTAATTCTGTACGACCTGTGCGTAGATCTTTTACCGGGTGGTTTGCTCCGCGGTGACCAAATTTCAATTTGAATGATTTTGCTCCGCTTGCAAGTCCGAATAATTGATGTCCTAAGCAAATACCGAACATTGGCACTTTTCCTATTAGTTCTTTTACAGTTTCGATAGCCTCAGGTACATCTTGTGGGTTACCTGGACCATTAGATAACATGATGCCATCTGGGTGATAAGCTAAAATATCTTTTGCTGTTGTGTTATATGGTACAACAATGACATCACAGTCGCGCTTGTTTAACTCACGAAGAATACCATGTTTCATACCGAAGTCCATTAATACGACACGTTTTCCACGTCCTGGAGATGGGTAAGCACTTTTGGTCGAAACTTGAGCAACTTGGTCTGTCGGAAATGTAGTATTACGTAGACGATTCATTACTTCTTCAACATTTACTTCTACGCCTGCTTCTGAAAGATACCCTTTTACAGCACCTTCCTTACGAATTAAGCGAGTTAGTTTTCGTGTATCAATTCCTTCAATACCAGGAATATCTTTCAACTTGAAGTAATCATCTAATGTTCCTTCGTTACGGAAGTTTGATGGTGCTTTAGCTAATTCATGAACTACGAAACCTTTGATTGATGGTGAGATTGTTTCAAAGTCATCACGGTTAATACCGTAATTCCCTATTAATGGATATGTCATTGTAACAATTTGACCACAGAATGAGGGGTCTGAAAGTGTTTCTTGATAACCCGTCATCCCTGTTGTGAATACCACTTCACCATCTGATCCTTTGTCACTACCAAAAGCTTGTCCTTCAAATACTTCGCCTGTTTCTAAAATGAGTTTTCTTGTTGTCATTGTGCATCCTCCCATACAATATTGCCATTGTAGATTGTTAGTGCTGGCCAGCCAGTCGCTTTCCATCCGTTAAATGGTGTATTTTTTCCTTTTGATACAAATCCTTCAGCATCTACAACTTTTTCATTTTCTATGTCAATTAGCACTAGATCAGCTGCTGCTCCAACTTCTAATGTGCCATAAGGTAAATTGAAGAGTTTGGAAGGTTTAACTGTCATCCAATCAATTAGTTGTCGTAATGTCCATTTTCCTGTTTTCACAAATTGTGTATACAGTAATGGAAATGCTGTTTCAAATCCGACAATACCAAATGGTGCTCCAACCATACCGCAGCATTTTTCTTCTTTGGTATGTGGTGCGTGATCTGTTGCGATACAGTCGATTGTTCCATCTAGTAAGCCTTCATGAAGCGCTTTCCAGTCATCGTTTGCACGTAAAGGTGGATTCATCTTCCAATTGGCATCATCACTTGGAATGTCCATCTCCTCAAGTATTAAGTGGTGTGGGCAAACCTCAGCTGTCACATTAATGCCAGCCGCTTTAGCATCTCGTACAACGCGAACAGATTCTTTTGTTGATACGTGGCACACATGATAGTGAGCTCCAGCTGCTTCTGCTAAAAGCACATCACGTGCAATTTGAACAGATTCACAGATCGAAGGGATCCCTGGAAGCCCTAATTCTTTATTGCGTTTTCCATCGTGCATTACCCCATCATAGATGAGTGAGTTATCTTCACAATGGGCTACAACCGCCATGTTAATAGCAGCTGCATCCTTCATTTGTTCAAACATTGTTGAAGCTTCTTGAACGCCTACTCCATCATCTGAGAAGGCAACTGCCCCATGCTCTTTTAATGCTTTTAAATCTGTGCGAGCATCACCTGATTGCGCAACTGTTAATGAGCCATATGGCAACACGCGAATAACTGCACTTTTTTCGATTAAGCCATTAATCATATCTAGATTTTCAACTGAGTCTGGTACTGGTTTTGTGTTTGGCATTGCACAAATAGTTGTGAAACCGCCTTTTGCCGCTGATGCGGATCCTGTTGCGATTGTTTCTTTATGTTCAAACCCTGGTTCGCGTAAATGAACATGAACATCGACAAAACCTGGTGAAGCGACGTAGCCCTTACCATCGATTACTTCGTCCGCTTGCTTACCTAGGTTTTCACCGATTGCAGCAATCTTGCCGTCCTCGATGAAAATTTCTCCTACTGTCAGTTCCCCCTCTGTGGTCACTAACTGTACATTTTGAATAAGTTTTGTCATCGTTAATTTCTCTCCTTTAAGATGGTTTCAACAATAGCCATTCGTACAAATACACCGTTATGTACTTGCTTGAAGATTCGTGAACGGTCACATTCGACTAAAGATGAATCAATTTCAACTCCTCGATTCACTGGTGCTGGATGCATGATGATAGCACCGTCCTTCATTTGTTGTTCACGTTCTACCGTAAGACCGTAATGCTTGTGATAGCCTTCTGTTGTGAATCCTTCATAAGCTGCATCGCGTTCATGTTGAACACGGAGTAGCATAATGACATCACTTGTTTCGATGAGGTCATCCCACTCATGATGAGCCTCCGTATATTTCCCTTGCCACTCAGGAGGGCAAACAATATTCACATTTGCACCAAATCGACGGAGTGCTGAAATATTTGATTTTGCTACTCGGCTATGAGATACATCTCCAGCGATTGTAACATTTAACCCTTCAAATTTGCCGAACTCTTTGAATATTGTGTATAAATCCAGCATAGATTGAGAAGGATGTTGTCCAGCTCCATCTCCTGCATTGATCACTGCTACGTTAATGCCCTCTAATAATTCTTCATAATAGGCATCTTTTTTATGACGAATAACTACTGCATCCATGCCAATTGATTCTAACGTTTTTACTGTATCGTACAAGGTTTCGCCCTTAAGTGTACTAGAGAATCCTGCTTCGAATGGAATCACTGTTGCCCCTATTCGGCGTTCAGCTGTTTCAAAGCTAGTTTTTGTTCTCGTACTTGGCTCGAAGAATAGGTTTGCTACTAAGTAGTCTCGTTCTAGTTGTGGTTTTGCACCTGCTTCAAACTCGGCAGCGCGTTTTAAAATTGCTTCGATCTCTTCGTTAGATACATTTTCCATTGTCAGTAGATTTTTCATCATGTGCCTCCTAGTATTGTTGAAATAAAAAGCCTCCCTGGTAATTCAAGGAGGCGGAGGAAGGATATGACATGATAGACTTGTACTTTTCTCCCAAGTTTATCGTATCGAATCACCCTTCTGTGCCTCTCTGGGCAACCTTTAAAAGGTAAATTATATGTTTTTTAATTGTGCTGTTGTTCATTAAGTTCTTCTTTTTGAAGTTCAAGATCTGGTTGAGCTTTGCCTGGCAAGATAAGGTTTAATACTACTCCGACAATTGCCGCTAAAGCCATACCTTGAATTGAGAATGTTTCAGTGAAGATGATCTTCGCACCACCGATTCCTAGGATCAGGATGACAGAGGCAATAACTAAGTTTCGTTTATCATCGAAATCAATCTTATTTTCTACTAACATTCGCAGACCACTTGAAGCGATAATACCGAATAGTAGGATCGAAACCCCACCAAGTACTGGTGTTGGAATCGTACTAACAAGTGCCATTAACTTACCTGAGAAAGCTAAGATGATTGCACATACTGCTGCTCCACCGATCACCCAAACACTGAATACACGAGTTAGAACAAGTACTCCGATGTTTTCGCCATAAGTAGTTTTTGGTGGACCACCGATTAATGAGCTGATTAATGTACCAACACCATCACCTAGTAATGATCGATTTAAACCAGGGTCTTTAATAAAGTTACGTTTTACTACTTTACCTAATACTAATTGGTGACCAATGTGTTCTGAGATCGTTACGATAACGATAGGAACCATTGCTAGAAGTAGTGTTGATGTAATCTTAAAATCATAGTCTATTCCAGGGATTAAGAAATCCGGTGTTTGGAACCAATTCGCCTCAATGACTTTATTGAAATCGATTAAATGTGTTCCAAAAAACGCATCTGAAATAAGAGATGCAACGTAACCCACAATCATTCCGATTAAAATTGGCATTGTACTTATAACGCCTTTAAAGTAATTGTTACAAATGATTGCAGCAATTAAAGTAACTAATGCTACTGTAAAATACGGTAAACTGTATACCGCATCAGGTGTGTTGGCATTTTGATACATAGCCATGTTAACAGCTGTAACAGCCAAGCCCAATCCGATTACAATAATAACGGGTGCTACTACAATTGGTGGTAATATTTTCATTATCCATTTATATCCTGTTTTCCATATGAACAGCGATACAAGCCCGTATACTAAACCAACAGCCATTGCCCCGATCATGGCACTACCAGGTCCACCTGCCGCAGATGCTACTTGAATTGGTATAATAAATGCAAACGACGAACCTAAATAAGCTGGTACTTTAAACTTTGTTACTAATAAGAAAACTAATGTGGCAAGACCACTTGTCAACAGCGCAACAGCTGGTGATAAATTTGTTAATGTAGGTACTAGTATTGTTGAACCGAACATTGCAAACATGTGTTGTAAACTTAATGTAATCAACTGGCCAGCGCTCGGCTTGTCATTGATATCTAAAACAGCTTTTGACATATCTAAATTTCCTCCGTATTTTACACTCTTATACCTATTCGTATATTGCTACTAAATCTTGTTCATCAACTTCTACCATGTTTACTACGATGCGTTCGTGGCTAGCAGTTGGAATGTTTTTTCCAACGAAGTCGGCTCGTATTGGTAGTTCACGATGACCGCGGTCTACTAATACAGCAAGTTGAATTTGAGAAGGTCTGCCGATATCCATTACGGCATCCATTGCTGCTCGTACCGTTCTACCTGTATAAAGGACATCATCAACTAAAATCACTTTTTGATTCGTCATATCGTACGTAATATCTACTTGTTGCACGAGTGCTTCTCCATTTGTAGTTTTAACCGATAAATCATCTCGATAGAGAGAAATATCTAATTCTCCTGATCGAATTTCCTTTTTCTCAATTATATTAATTTTTTGCGCTAAGCGTTTTGCAAGAAATGCACCTCTCGTTTTAATACCTACAAGGATACATTCATCGATGCCTTCATTGCGTTCGATAATTTCATGTGCAATACGTGTTAACGCTCTGTTCATCGCTGCTTGGTCTAAAAGTTCGGCCTTTTTTGTCACAAGTTTTGCCTCCTTTCTTAACTGTTCTAGCTAAGACTGCTGATCGAGCTACGTTTCATTTTCAAATCAAAAAACCTCTTGAGCTAAGAGCCCAAGAGGATATAGGTATACTTATAGATATGTCAAATAAACTGTATAAGCGCACAGTAATCTCACATTCTTCGCATCCCTTTTCAGCCTCTCTGGACTGTCTTTAAAAGGTGAATATTAGATTTTCACTAAAATCATTATAGACTTCTATGACTTAAAGTGTCAATAGTTCTTTTTCAAATCTTCTAGTAGTTGTTGATAATCATCAGGTAAAGGGGCTTCAAATTCTAAATACTCGTTTGTTGTTGGATGTACAAATCCTAAAATCCCCGCATGTAATACTTGACCACTAAAATCGATTGTTTTCTTTGGTCCATACTTTGGATCACCCACTAAAGGATAACCAATATAATTCATATGCACACGAATTTGATGTGTACGGCCAGTTTCAAGGCGACATTCGACTAAGGTATAATCCACACCAAATCGACCAATCACTTGGAAATGTGTTACCGCATGTTTTCCATTATCGACTACACCCATTTTTTGGCGATCTTTTGTATCACGACCAATTGGCGCATCAATGGTACCCTTATCATGTGGAATATGGCCATGAACTAATGCTGTATAACGACGAGTCACAGTTTTATCTACTAATTGTTGAACAAGTGATTCATGCGCCTTATCATTTTTGGCTACCATTAATAGACCGGATGTGTCTTTGTCAATACGATGTACAATACCTGGGCGCATAATGCCATTAATTCCTGATAGATCTTTACAATGATACATTAGGCCATTTACTAAAGTGCCTGTTGTATGACCTGGTGCAGGATGCACCACCATACCTTTTGGTTTGTTGACAACAAGAACATCAGAATCTTCATAGACAATATCAAGATTCAAATCTTCTGCAATAATTTCAAGAGGTTCTGGCTCAGGAGGTGTAACAGTAATCACATCGCCTTCTTTTACTTTATATTTTTGTTTTATTGCTTGTCCGTTCACGACAACAAAACCATCCTGTACAAATCCTTGAATTTGTGTTCGTGACCAGTCTTGTTGCATTGAGGCAAGGGCTTTATCGATACGTTCGCCTTTAACCTCTGCTGTTACAGTAAATGTGGCTGACATTACTTCACCTTTTTCTTTTCTATTTTATCTTCAAATAGCATATAAATAATTAGCATTATTACTCCAAATGTTAACGATGCATCAGCAATATTGAATATTGGGAAGTCATAGTTAATAACTGGAATAATTACATGTACAAAATCGACTACTTCACCACGGAATACTCGGTCGATAAAGTTACCAATAGCACCGCCTAATAATAGCATTAGACTGACTTGGAACAATGGTTTACCTTTTCCTTCTTTATGAAAGTAATAAATAATCCCTACGATTACTACAAGTGTAACAATTGCAAATAACCAAAATTGACCTTGTAACATCCCCCATGCTGCACCACGATTTCGATGTGAATATAAGCCAAAATAAGGATCAATCAATGTGATACTTTCACCATAATTCATATTTTTGACGATGCTCCATTTTGACAGTTGATCAAGTATGATCACGAAAATAGCTATTCCATAATATTTATACACAGCAAATCCTCCGTTTACTCCCGAATCTAACTTATTTTATCATATAATGACCTGAATCGAAAAATAGACTAATTAAATGCTTAATAGAATATTTCTATCCAGCTACGGATAACAGCCTATTGGGTGTTCACATTAATTGTGCCCAAATGGATAGTGTTGATTTTTTTACAGCACCTAATTAAAAAGAGTCGTCCACTTGTAATGGACGACTCTGCTTTCAATATAATGAAATATTGTTGTCTATATTTTCGAGAGCATTTAATTATTCTACATCTGCGTAATATTTTTCAATTACAGTTGCACAGTGTTCACATAGTGTTGGGTGGTTATGGTTGTGTCCTACTGTTTTTGAAATTGTCCAGCATCGTTCACATTTTTCGCCTTCTGCTTTTTCAACAGTTATAGCGACTTTATCAGTCTTCACTGCATTTTCTGGAGCATCAGCTAATTGGCCACCTAAAGCAAATTCTGAAACGATGTTAAGTTGTGCAAAATTAATATTTGAATCGTTTAGAAGTGCCACTGCTTCTCCATCACCATAAACAGTTACTTTTGCTTCTAATGATTTACCAATTGTTTTTGCATTACGAGCTTCCTCTAAAGCTTTCAATACAATATCTCGAACGTTCATAATTTTTGTCCATTTTTCTGTTAATGCTGTAAAGTTTTCTTTTTGAACAGCCTCTGGCATATCAGTTAGTTGAACACTTTCAACGTCTTTATATTGTAAATATGACCACATTTCATCTGTAGTGTGAGGGATGATCGGTGTCATAATTTTCAATAATGCATGTAATGTGTCATACATGACAGATTGCATTGCACGACGAGCATTCGCATCTACACCTTCGATATAAACAACATCTTTTGCAATATCTAAGTAGAATGAGCTTAGTTCAGTTGCTACAAAATTATTTACAGCTTTATAAACAGTTGCAAATTCATAGTTATCATAAGCTTCACGTGCAGTTTTAATAAGGTTTTGAAGTTCCATGTACATATATTGGTCTACTTCACGAAGATCTTCATATGCTACATAGTCGTTTTCTGGATTAAAGTCGTGTAAGTTACCATGTAAGAATTTAAGTGTGTTACGGATTTTACGGTATACTTCAGAAACTTGTTTTAACATATCCATAGAAATACGAACGTCAGCTGTATAGTCAACGGATGCTACCCATAAGCGCAGGATATCTGCACCGTATTGGTTCATGACTTTACTTGGTGCAATGATATTACCTAGTGATTTACTCATTTTACGGCCATCGCCATCTAATACGAAACCGTGAGATAGTAAACCTTTGTATGGAGCATGACCATTCATCGCAACAGAAGTGATTAATGATGAGTTGAACCATCCACGATATTGGTCAGAACCTTCTAAGTATAAATCTGCTGGGTAACGTAGTTCTGGGCGTTCTTCTAATACACCTTGATGTGATGAACCTGAATCAAACCAAACGTCCATAATGTCATTTTCTTTTGTAAATTCACCATTTGGAGAACCTGGGTGTGTAAATCCTTCAGGAAGTAATTCTTTTGCTGTTTTTTGGAACCAAATATTAGAACCATGTTCACGGAATAGTGCTTGAACGTGTGCAATTGTTTCTTCCGTAATAATTTCTTCACCGTTTTCAGCGAAGAATACTGGAATCGGAACACCCCATGCTCGTTGACGAGAAATGCACCAGTCGCCACGATCACGAATCATATTATAAAGACGAGTTTCACCCCATACTGGTGTGAAGTTTGTGTCGCGAATTGCTTGTAGTAATTCTGGACGGAATTTATTAATAGATGCAAACCATTGTGGTGTTGCACGGAAAATGACAGGTTTTTTTGTACGCCAGTCATGTGGGTATGAATGCGTAAAGAATGATAGGTTTAATAATGCACCAACTTCTTCAAGTTTTTCACAGATTGGTTTGTTTGCTTTGTCATAGAACATACCAGCAAATTCGCCAGCAGCTTCAGTTAAGCAACCTTTATGATCTACTACTGAAAGAATTTCTAAGCCATAGCGTTTACCAGCTTGATAGTCATCTTCCCCGTGACCAGGTGCTGTATGAACACAACCAGTACCAGCTTCAAGTGTTACGTGGTCTCCTAGCATAACTAACGATTCACGTTCGAATAATGGATGTTGTGCTGTAACATTCTCTAGATCAGAACCAGCGATTTCACGGTCGATTTCAGGATTTTCCCACCCAATTTTTTCTGCAACTTTTTCTAGTAAACCTTTTGCTATAATGTATTTTGCACCATTTGCTTTCACAACTGCATATGTGAATTCAGGGTTTACAGAAATACCAAGGTTTGCTGGCATAGTCCAAGGTGTAGTCGTCCAGATGATGAATTTTTCATCATTATTAACGACACCTTTACCATCTTTTACGTCAAATGCTACGTAAATTGAAGGTGATTTGATATCTTGATATTCAATTTCCGCTTCAGCAAGTGCTGATTCACTTGATGGAGACCAGTAAACTGGTTTTAACCCTTTATAGATATAACCTTTTTTAGCCATTGCACCGAATACACCGATTTGACGAGCTTCGAATTCAGGTTTTAATGTGATGTATGGGTTTTTCCAGTCACCTCGGATACCGATACGCATAAATTGTTCGCGTTGACGACTTACCTGTTCATAAGCATAGTCTTTACATAATTCACGGAATTCAGCGATAGACATTTTTTTACGATCATGACCTTTGTTTGTCAAAGCTTGCTCGATTGGAAGACCATGTGTATCCCAACCAGGAACATAAGGAACAAAGTAGCCAGACATTGAACGATGACGATTAATCATGTCTTTTAATACTTTATTTAATGCATGCCCCATGTGAAGATCACCATTTGCATATGGAGGGCCATCATGAAGGATGAAAGCTGGACGGTCTTTTGTGCGTTCAAGTACTTTCGCATTGACGTCCATTTCTTCCCATTTTTCTTGCATTTTCGGTTCGTTGTTTGGAAGATTTCCACGCATAGGGAAATCTGTTTTTGGCATCAATAGGGTATTTTTGTATTCCATATTGAATAAATTCCTCCTTTAAAATTTGGTCCTATATCAAATGTTGGGATGGGGCTTCGAAATGTCTAATGAACCCATTCCAGTTCCTGCCCCTCCACTCTTCTACTACATTTCACTTAATTGTGTGAACACCCTAAACAAAATGTATAGAACCTATAGTTTTTCGATATTCAGCTTCAGTCGCTACAAGAGTATCCTTAGCTTTAAAAAATAAAAAACTCCTCATCCCAAAAAGGGACGAGGAGGAGTTATCTCGCGGTACCACCCTAGTTGCGCCGTTATAAATGACGCCTCTTAAGACACCGTAACGTGGTGTATACGAGATTGCTTACTTGATTCAGCAATCTAGTTCAGGAGTGATTTTCTTTTATAAGTGTTTCGTTTGAGCTTCCACTATCCTCAAATCGCTAGGCAGCACTTACAAGATACTGTCTCCATCATTACTTTTTATATAGATATATGATGACATTATAGAAAATCGAAGCCATAGAGTCAAGTATCTGAATTAATCTTGTGGTAAATCTAAACGTTCTAATTCTGTTGTATCGACTTCATATTCCATTAAATGATCCCAGTCATCCGATTCGATTAAATCTAGTTGAGCTTCTACAATCATTTTGAAGCGATTTCTGAATACTTTTGATTGTTTTTTCAATTCTTCAATTTCCAAAGCTATGCGGCGTGCTTTAGAAAGGGCTTCATTGACAATACGATCCGCATTTTTTTCTGCTTCTTTGACAATCAATTTCGCTTCTTTTTGGGAGTTACGACGAACTTCTTCTGCTGCTTCTTGAGCAATAACAATCGATTTTTGTAATGTTTCTTCGATTGAATTATAGTGGCCAATTTGCTCTTTGCTTGAAAGAAGTTTATCTTCTAATTCCTTTTTTTCTTTTATTACTAGTTCATAGTCTTTGATAACTTGTTCTAGAAATTCATTTACTTCATCTTCGTTGTAACCTCTAAAACCACGACTAAATTCTTTATTATGTATGTCAAGTGGCGATAATGGCATATTTTTGCACCTCTCCTTAACAGCATTTATTCATTATTATACCTTTGTCTATTAGTAAGTTCATCTAGAATTACAAAATTTTTATTAAAAATTATGATTTCCGTTCTATTCGACCAATTTTAATGCGAATTTTCTCT
This sequence comes from Rummeliibacillus sp. NPDC094406, assembly GCF_044763875.1. NCBI lineage: Bacteria > Bacillati > Bacillota > Bacilli > Caryophanales > Caryophanaceae > Rummeliibacillus > Rummeliibacillus sp. NPDC094406. Next base: position 358,526 of record NZ_JBIWGZ010000002.1, read on the forward strand.
TTTTTTGTTCTTCCTTCAATCGTTTTTATGACTAAGCGACCATATCCTCGAATGGATAACAAATCCGATTCATGTAATTCAAAAGCCACTTGTTCACGAACTGCAAAATTTACTTTTACTTTACCCGCGTTAATAAGCATAGCAGCCTTTTGTCTGGAAATTGGATAGACTGACGCTAATACGGTATCTAATCTCATTGAACTCGTTGTGAGCATCTGATCTATCCAATGCGATTCAACGGGCAATAATGAGGTCCCTGATTGCAATTCTTTTACATGTATTTTCGCTTTACCAACGCTAACAAGATTCACTCGAATATAATCGAGTATTTCTGTAGCTACAGCAAACTGAATTGATGACTCGTCTACTCTGATATCCCCAAATTTTGAACGATCTATGCCAATTGAAAGTAAAGCACCTAGAACATCTGGGTGCTTCAACTGGATAAATTTAGAAGGGAATTGAAGTTCGCAGATTGCAATATTAAAATCGTCATCAGATGGTTGGAAATAATCTGGATAAATAAGCAATCGCTTTCGTTCAGACTCGCCGAATCGTCCATTTGCATCTACTAACACACTACCATTTTTTCCAATAATAGATGTTACGATTAATTGCTGACGGGGATCTAAGAAATCTGTCAATTTGGGTGAATAACGATCCTCAACTTCGTTTTTCCAGCCCATAGCTTGTTCAATAAAAGTTTTTTCTTCTGGTCTAAAATGTTGAAAAATTTCCTCCACCATCTATCACCCTCCTATCAAAATTCATGCGGTAGCTTTCTATCTGCTCAACGCACATTTTGTTTTAATAAAAAATCCCCACTATAGTATGTGGGGATTAGAATTTTTAAATAATAAAAGATAAAACATTTATTACACCCATATGCACTAAATTTAAAACAAATAATGCTACAATTGGTGAAATATCAATCATACCAATTGGCGGAATAAAACGTCTAAAGAAATCTAAGTAAGGATCACAAATTTTAGCCAAAAATCTACCTATTGGTGAACCATACGCTGCTGGTATCCAAGACATTAGTATATACACAATTAGCGCGATTGAATATAATTGAAATAAATAACTTACGATTGTAAAAATTGACATGGACAGTTAAACACCTCTATTGTATATCTTCATAGTAATAATCCGAAATATTACCGTCTACTTCTACATTATCAGGTGTACATAAGAATATATCCGTACCAATTCGTTTAATGTCTCCACCTAAGGCAAAAATAGTTCCGCTTAAGAAATCGATAATACGTATACCTTGATCACGATCAATACGTTGCAAATTCACTACAACAGCTCGCTTGTTTTTTAAATTATCTGCAATATCTTGTGCTTCTGCATAAACTCGTGGTTCTGATAAAATAACTTTTGATGTTTTTTGCGTTATACTTACAAGATTCGGTACATTTGAATGCTCTATATGTTTTTGACGTTCTTTTACAGTTGGTTTCTTAACGGCTGCTGGTTTACTTACCGCCGGCTTCACTTGTTGTCTTGGAACTGATGGTGCTGGTTGTTGATGAGTAGATTCTTGTTGTTCTCTACGTTCTTCAACATAGTCATCTTCTTCTTCCAAATAAAAAAAGTTTTTCAGTTTATCTTTCACCTTCATTAGAATCCCTTCTTTCATTGCCAACTAGAGCTGTGCCAATGCGGATGAAAGTTGCACCTTCTTCAATTGCAATTTCATAGTCGTTAGACATACCCATTGAAAGTTCAGTACATGGCGCATATTCATAACCTTTACTAGCAATCTCTAACTGTAATTTTTTTAGTCCTTTAAAAACACTTCGAATGAGCTCTTGATCTTCTGTGTTAGGTGCCATTGTCATCAAGCCTACCACACGAATATGTGGAAAGTTTGATAATTGTTCGATAAAGGTTAACACTTCTTCAGGTGATAGACCGTGTTTTGCTTCTTCAGCGGATACATTGACTTGTACAAAACAATTTACAGTTTGATTGGCACGTTTATCGATTTCTTCTGCTAAACTAATACGATCAAGTGAATGTAAATAATCAATTTGATCAATTACTTTACGAACTTTTCTTGTTTGCATCGAACCAATGTAATGCCAAGTTGCATGGTCTTCAATTGTTTCACGTTTTTCTAATAATCCTTCGGGACGATTTTCACCCAAATGAGTTAAGCCGGCATCTAATGCTTCAATAGCACGTTCCGTTGAAACTTGCTTTGTAACAGCAATAATTGTGATGTCTGAAACTTCTCTGCCAGCTCTTTGACAAGCCACTTGAATGTTCTTCTGAATATCTTTTAAATTATTAATAATTAATGTCATGGTAGCCTCATCTTTTCAAAGATACTTGTTACCTAATTGTACCAAGCCTAGTGCAATTTATCAATGAATACCCTTAATAGTTTAATCTAATCCTTTTACTAGGATAATATCTTTTCCTACTACAATTATATCTTCAATGGGTATTTTTAAAACCTCCTTTTGATTACCCGAGAATGCCATAAATTTTTTTGGTTCTGCTACAACAAAAGCTTCAACGTATCCTGTATCCTTGTGAACAACTGCATCTTCAACATATCCTAAAAAACGCCCACTATTTGCAGCAATAATTTCTTTACGCTGAATTTCCGAAAAGCGCATTCGCATCCCTCCTAGAGCATTTTATGTATACATATGAGAAAAAAGCATCAATCTTGTATGTAAGATTGATACTAATTTTAAAAGCAGAACACGCCAATTTAGCTTTGTCGGTCAAAAATAAATATTCTCCACTCGTTGATTATGCTTATACAGAAAGTGAATATTTAATCCGAAAAAATGACGTGTCCAGCTAGATATTTCTAAAATCGATTTGTTTATTACTTCTCACTCGCCTGTTCCTGAATCGTTTTCAAAGCACTTTTTTCTAATCTAGAAATTTGCGCTTGAGAAATCCCTAAGTCTTTCGCAATTTCTGTTTGAGTATGTCCATAATAATAACGTTTGGAAAGAATATTTTGTTGTCTTCTATCCAATTTTTGTATTTGTTCTTTAATAGATACATACGTCAACCATCTATCTTCTGAAACAGTTTGATCTTTCAGCTGATCCATCATGTAGACAGGATCTCCACCATCAGCATATATAGGCTCATGTAATGACATTGGCTCTTGGATTGCATCAAGTGCAAATAATATATCTTCCTGAGGTAAACCTGTCATACGCGCTAAATCAGTTAAGTTCGGTTCACGTAATTCTTCAGTTAAAAATTGCTCTTTTGCTTGCATAGCTTTATATGCAATATCACGTAATGATCTAGACACACGTAGTGGATGGTGATCTCTTAGGTGTCTTCTAATTTCACCTATAATCATTGGTACTGCATAGGTTGAAAATCGAACATTATGTGATAAGTCAAAATGGTCAATTGATTTTAATAGACCAATACACCCTACTTGAAATAAATCATCAGCCTGTTCGCCCCTATAAGCAAAACGGCCGACAATACTTAATACTAACCGTAAATTACCCATCACAAGTTGTTCTCTTACTTCTTCTTGTCCACTTTGTAATGCAACAAATAATTTCCGCATTTCTTCATGCTTCAAAACAGGTAACGTGGATGTATCAACACCACATATTTCAACTTTTGTTCGCATATTTTGCCCTCCGGATGCTTCATCACTGTTAGTAAATTCAGTGTGTCCGAAACGGATAATTATATGCGCGTTATTTCTCTCCAAATTCAACCATTATGACGTTAATTGATTCAAATGATTACGCAATTCTTGAATAATTTTCTTTTCTAAACGGGAAATATAAGATTGAGAAATACCTAAATGATCCGCTACTTCTTTTTGTGTCATTTCTTCTTTCCCCGCAAGTCCGAAGCGACACTCCATAATATAGCGTTCTCTCTCATCTAATTTTTGAATAGCATGGAACATATGTTGACGTTCCATCTTTTTCTCTACATCATCAGTGATTAAGTGTTCGTCTGTTCCCAATATATCCGATAGTAGTAACTCATTGCCGTCGCCATCTGAATTTAATGGTTCATCTAATGAGACTTCACCTTTCATACGGCTCGTTTTACGCAGATGCATTAATATTTCATTTTCAATACATCTTGATGCGTATGTAGCCAATTTAATTTTCTTATCAGCATTAAATGTTTCGATCGCTTTGATCAATCCAATCGAACCGATACTGATTAAATCTTCAATTGGTGTTTTAGCATTATCAAATCGTCTTGCTATATACACAACTAGTCTTAAATTATGTTCGATTAATATATCTCTTGCGTGCATATCACCATTCTTGAAAGCAGTAATCATTTCTTGCTCCTCCTCTTTTTTCAAAGGTGTAGGCAAGGATTCGTGACTACCAATATAAAATGTACCTGTCTGCCTAAAGCTTGCAATTGCTTCAACTAACCAACGCCAAAATCGACGAATCATTATTAAAACCTCCATTCATTAAATGTGATATAAAGCAGTAAAATGTAATATGGCATCTGCCTCTTGCGGAAACGGGGTGTTTTGAATTGTAATAATAAAAAATCCAGGTGAAATTGGGCGAGTATCTTCGTCCATAATAAGCCATTTATCATAACGAAGAGCTAAGCTGTATGTCTTTTTCTCTTGAACAGTTGTAATTGGAATAACAGCCACTTTTTTTCGGTATTCTTCGGGGAACATATCCAAATCATATGGCTCATTTACATCCCATCGAAACAAAGCCATTTTCAAATTTTCAGGTAAAGAGTGTTCTATTGCTTTATAACGTACAAAATGAACAGGTTTTCCAGATAACGGCTCAACTGTCGTATTTCCTGTATCTATAAAACATTTTAAAGAAATTGTGATATCTCTTAATCGCAATTCACATAATTGAACTAGACGTTGCTGCAAGGTATCACCCCTAGCAACCTGCAATCGATTTTTTAACAATAATAATCCTGCTGTTGCTACAACTCCGCTTATTATGAGTAAAGTCAATACTGATGCATTTATCCATAAAGGCTCGAATGCTGTAAATAATCCACCTGCAAACAAAGCCGCGACAAAACACATAAGCGCTCCCTTCCACAATTTGCGGATTTGCAAGCCAAAAGCAGTCGTAATCATTAAAATAAATGCAATGACCATCATGAGAAAATGGTGTCCAAATATAACGATCCAAATACCTGCAAGGAAAGCACTGATTATAAGTCGCATTCTTTTTTGTTGCATATAACAAATTGAATTGGTAAAGGAAAGAATAACATAGTTAAAAAGTGCATTAATTAAGATCATTACTTCGCCATACAATTCACCACCTCCCACATAGAAAAGGTAACATATGATAGCTTCAAAAAATGTCAAAGGGTGAATGTAGGAAGCAGAAACTTTCCGACAGAATCATTCATTTTTCTAGGTAACTTTCGTTTGCAAAAATACTTCTAATTAGCTTTAGATTATTCATAGTTTTTTCCAAATATTCGCCTTTTGTTCTACATATTAATAGGCAAAAAAACTTTTCAAATCTTTCGTTTGTAAACGGAGTGAGTAAAAACAACTATTTTTCAAATTGTCCATAATAAATCATCTTTAGACAGAAATCTATTTCTATTTTTTCTCTTTAAATAAGCACAACTGCTACAATTGTACAAATAGTTAGTTGGGGTAAAAAATATGCTAACTAAATCAATTTCATAAATCCATCTTCGGCTTTTAACATTTTAATGAATTATATTTCCAATAAAAAGGTTTGGACGTTCCGCTACAAACGGTACTTTCCACGGGCTTGGCTTCAATCTCCTCGGGCCAACACGATGTTGGTCACGAAGCCGTGGCCACAGGACGTGGCGTTCTTAGGTTTTGTTCCTTAAAAGATGTGCTCCTGCATCGCTTCGCTAGCTTCGTCGCAAGAAATTCTTTTTAGCAAAAGAATTTCTTCCTGCGGGGATTCAGCTCAAGCTTTTCCGTAGGACTCTGAATGAACCTCGAACGAAGGAAATGCGAATGCATTTTCGAGGAGTCGCCGTCTTTCGCTTCTCAATATACAAAATCGGATATCATTAAATGTTCATATATTTTGATATGAATTTTACATTATGAAATCGATTCAACTAATAAAAAAAGACTGTCTACTTAGATATACTAAGTAGATAGTCTTTTCCACTTTTACAATTTTGTATTATCGGCGTTTGTTACGGTTTCTTAAAAATGTCGGAATATCCAATCCATCGTCTTGTGAATTGGATTGATATTGTGTTGTTTGACGTGGGCTTTCTTGAATTGGTTGTACAATTTCTTCTGAACGAACTTCACGACCTGCCATTTGTTGTACAGGTGTTGGTTGTTGACGTGGTGTACCAATTCCACTGCGATTCACATTACGCCCTTCAAATTGAGGTTCATCTTCTGAAAACTCAGTCGCAATGACTGTAACCACGATTTCATCTTTTAGATTATCATTGATAACCGCACCGAAGATAATGTTTACATCTTCATCTGATGCTGATGAAACAATATCAGCTGCTTCTTGAACTTCATATAAGCTCAAATTAGAGCCACCAGTCATATTCATAAGAACACCTTTTGCACCATGAATAGATGTTTCAAGTAATGGACTTGAAATAGCTTTTTTGGCAGCTTCTACGGCACGAGTTTCACCTGAAGCAATACCGATTCCCATTAAAGCAGAGCCTTTATTAGACATAATTGTTTTTACATCTGCAAAGTCCAAGTTGATTAAACCTGGTACGGCGATTAAATCCGAAATACCTTGTACACCTTGACGTAGAACATTATCAGCTTCGCGGAATGCTTCAAGCATTGGTGTGTTTTTATCAACAATCTCTAATAATTTATCGTTTGGAATAACAATTAATGTATCAACTGCCTCTTTCATAGCAGCAGTTCCAGAAAATGCTGACTTTTGGCGTTTTTTGCCTTCAAATGTGAATGGACGCGTAACTACACCAACTGTTAATGCACCTAGATCTTTGGCAATTTGAGCAATTACAGGAGCTGCACCAGTACCTGTACCGCCACCCATACCCGCAGTAACAAAAACCATATCCGCACCACTTAGTGCTTCTTCAATCTGTTCTTTACTTTCTTCAGCAGCTTTTTTCCCCACTTCTGGGTTAGCACCTGCACCTAATCCACGAGTCGATTTCGCACCGATTTGCATTTTTACTTCAGCATTTGATAATTTTAATGCTTGTGCATCTGTATTTACGGCGATAAATTCTACACCTTGTACACCATGTTCAATCATTCGGTTAACGGCATTATTACCTCCGCCACCAACACCGATAACTTTAATTACAGCAAGTTGATCGTCATTTGTTTCAAATTCTAACATCTCTATTCCTCCTAATTTTGCTAATAATGTGTAGAGAACATCGCCCTTTTTATTCTAGAAATCTATTAAAGAAGCCCTTAACTTTCGTAAGAACACCATCTCTATGCTCTTGTGATTCAAATAGCGAAGAACTATTTTGTTGTTCTACATGATGATCTTCACGCCCTGCAGGTACCAAAGGAACATTATCTGTAACATCTCTGTTAAATTGTGATTCTTTGTATGCATAACGTATTAAATTTACAGCTGCTGTATATTCAGGATCTCTTACGCCAATGTAATCAGGCACATAAATTTTGACACTTGTTTGTAAGACATGACGTGCTAATTGAGGAAGACCTTCTAATTTTGCAACGCCACCAGTCAATACCACTCCGCCAGGCAAATCTTGAATACCCATTCGATATAATTCATCAATAATTAAATCAAAAAGTTCTTCAAGTCTAACGCCTATAATTTCGGATATGTATCTTTGACTAAATTGCTCTTTTGTATCTGCACCTATTACTGGAACTTCAAATAATTCATCATCTGAAGCATCGTCATAATATGCATGTCCAAATTCTGTTTTTATCTTTTCTGCTTGTTCTGTAGGTGTTTTTAATACAATCGATAAATCTTTTGTAATATGTTCACCGCCAACTGGAATCATCGCTGTATGCAAAAAATGACCATCTTTGAATACTGCAATTGTTGTTGAACCTCCACCAATATCGATGAATGCAGTTCCTCTATTACGATCATCTTCCGTAAGCGCAAATTCACCAGCTGCTAACGGTTGCAAATAAATTTGTTGAATTTCTAATCCAGCCTTTTCAACACAACGTAGGACATTGTGTAAAACTGTTTTTGATGTGGTAATCATAGTACCATCCATTTCTAGACGAATACCGATCATCCCTCTAGGATCATTAATCCCATCTAAACCGTCCACGATATATTGGCTTGGAACAATATTGACTAATTCACGATCTGGTGAAATAGACATAAGTTGTGCAGATTCTATTACACGATCTAAATCCACATCAGTAATTTCGCGATTCTCGCTATTAACTGCAACTACACCTTTTACATCATGAAGCTGAACTTGATTAGCAGGTATACCTAATATTACTTTATTGATAGACATACCTACCATTCTCTCAGCTTGATCGATTGCTTTTTTTATAGATTGTACAGTAGCATCAATATCTACAATGCTTCCTCTACGAATACCTGATGACTTGACATTACCAACACCAATTACATGCACAGTCTCCTCATTAACCTCTCCGATGAGGACTTTAACAGAAGAAGATCCTATATCTAAAGAAACGTATAATTCTGAATGATTCAAACTGTGGCACCTCCTTCAACAACTCTTAATGATTATTCTATTGTAAAATTATGAACTTGTCTAAATAAATTCAGGAAAACTATTTAAAATTCCTTCATATATACTGTTTTTTTTAACTTTTGATGCATTTTTTATTATTTACATAGTGTTAAAAGCTCGAAATTCTGTCTGTGTAGACTAAAAAGATTCTAAAATACTATTCCTACATGTATTTATACACTTACTTCTAACTCTAATAATCACAAATAACTATTAAGCACTTTTTATAGTTTTTCTTAGACTTATTCAATTACATTTCTGTTTAAGCTAAGATTACTATATTTATAGCCTAATTAAAACTGATTACCAGAATAAATAGAATAAATTTAGATTATTTATACAATTTTTGGACTTACAGGATACAATTACTTTTCACTTTCCCCATACTCACTTTTATAAGAACGATAAAAAGTTCCAACTTCTAAGTCAATTACCCCTTTTTCACCTTTTTTGACTTGTGAAACAATCGATGGATAATATTTCAATTTCGACGCAAGCGTAGGAATCGATGCTCTTACTTCAAATCCATCATTCATAAACATTTGAATTGCATATGGATTTGAATCATTTGGCATGGCATTCACTTGAGAGATTAAAGCGATTAATTCATCATTCAACTTGCTAAGTTGTTTAATCATTTTCATTCTCGTTTTTTCATCCTCAAAACCTACTAATATCGGCATATTCAAACTATCCGGTATTTTATTCAAATGTAAAATTGTCCCGTTGTTTAACACCAAATTATATTGGTTATTTTCCTTTAAATATGCAACTTGATCATATTCAGTCACAGAAATTGTGATATCATTCAACCATTTTCTTTTTATCGATACATTCTTTACAATTTGTTGTTCCTTTAATAATCTTTCTACTGAACTACTTTTGAATTCCCATAGAGAGTTCCCTTTTTCAAGACCACTATGCTTTATGTAATATTCTTTACTCTTTAGGTGATTTCCTTCAACTGTAATTTTTCCAATATGACTTAATGGAGATTGAAAATACAGAAGTGTCAGTAAGGTTATAACGAAAATGGCAATAAGTACGAGAAAGCGACGATTTGTTCTTTTTTTTCGACGCTCTTTTAATGTCGGAATTCGTTCTTCGATATCAATAATTTTTTCCAAACTGATCACTCCTTTCTAAAATTATCTTTCTTTCGAAAAATTCCACACAATTCCAATAGCAATCCATGTTACGACAAGGGATGTTCCCCCATAACTAATAAACGGTAAGGTCACACCGGTTACCGGCAACAACCCTGAAACAACTCCGATATTCAAAAAAGCTTGAAAACCAATCATCCCTATTAATGTTGCAATACTATATAACGAAACTTTCATACTTGATTTATACGCTAATTTAAAACCAGCGTAGATTAGTAAACCAAAAGCACAAATTATCGTTGCAGCTCCGATAAATCCCATTTCTTCTGCAATAATTGAAAAAATGAAATCATTCTGTGGTTCGGGTAAGTATAAGTACTTTTGTCGGCTATTTCCAAAGCCAAATCCATATAGGCCTGCTGGACCTATAGCAAGCAATGATTGTATTGCTTGAAAACCACTTCCAAGTGGATCTGACCAAGGATCTAAAAACGCTTCTATTCTCTTTAGACGATAAGGAGCTGAAAGTATTAACCCTACTAACCCTACAACACCAACAATGATCAGGAAAGCGTAAAAACGTATAGGATAACCAGCTATAAAGAACAGCAAAAACACAGAAACGATTAAAATAAAGGCTGATCCGAAATCAGGTTGTAACATTATTAGCGCTATTGGTAAAAATAAATATAAAAAATGCCGCCAGTGAATTTTAGATTCCGTTGCTTTTTGATTCGCCAGAATAAAGCTTAGTTTGACGATTGTAGCAATCTTGGTAAGTTCAGATGGTTGAAGACTAAGTGGTCCAAGTGCAATCCAACTTTGCGAACCATTTCGAACAACGCCAATTCCCGGAATTAATACAGCGACAAGTAAAAGTAACGACAGCCAATATAGGAGCGTCCAAGTCTTTTCCAATTGTAGCCCTTTATAACGGCTACAAATGAAAAAGGCAAATAACGCTACTCCTAAATAGATTAACTGTTTTACTAAAAAAGGTGCTGTTTGACCGTAGTGAATCTTCCCCCAGTAAGTACCGGCAGAGTAAACAAAAACAATGCCAATGACAGTCAAAAATAACGTTGCAATCATTAACCAAAGTCTCTCACGTTGTATCAGGCAAGGCATCCTTCCTATTACTTAATAATGGCAATTATTTTAAATTCATAACTGCTTCGATAAACAAGTCTCCACGTGTTTCAAAGTTTGGATATTGATCCCAACTTGCACATGCTGGTGAAAGTAAAATGACATCACCTTCATTTGATAATTCTGCTGCTTTTGGTACTGCTTCTTGAATATCCTTAGCATGGACAATTGTTTTTACACCACAAGAAGTAGCGAATTCTGCAAAACGATCTGCTGTTTGACCAGATACCACAACTACATGAACATTTGACATAAATGGTCGTAATTCTTCGAATGAATGACCACGATCTAAACCACCTGCTAGTAGTACAATTGGTTGTTTAAATGCTTCAAGTGCACTACGCGTAGCAAGTGTGTTTGTTGCTTTTGAGTCATTAAAGATTTTACGCTGTTTCCATTCACGAACAAATTGTGTGCGATGTTTAACACCAGTAAATGAATTTAATACGTGTTCCATTTTATCTTTCGGACAGCTCATAATAATAGCTGCCGCGACAGCTGCAAGAACATTCTCTAGGTTATGTTTACCAGGTAAAGCGATAATATCTCGTTTCATAAATGGTTTACCTAACCAATAAATCATTTCATCATCTGCACTAATTCCTTCTTCATTTATATGAGTCGTTGTAAATGGAATTAAGTGCGCATTTGATTTTCGAGCATATGAAGCAACGATTTTTTGGTCTGCGTTATAGATTAGATAATCTGTCTCATCTTGGTTACGTGTGATACAGAATTTGGCATCACCATACGCTTCCATTGATCCATGATAATCGATATGTGCTTCAAATAAATTCGTCCAAATGGCTATTTTCGGTTTAAACATCTCAGTTCCCATTAGTTGGAAAGAAGATAATTCTGTCACAATAATATTATCGGCTTCAGCCGTTTCTGTTACAGTACAAGCTACTGTACCAATATTCCCTGCGATTAATGGCTTCAAGCCACCTTGGTTCAAAATATGGTAAAGCAAAGTAGTTGTAGTTGTTTTACCATTTGAACCAGTAATACCAATCATAGGTGCTTCACTAATTAAGTAAGCTAATTCCACTTCTGTCCATACTGGAATTCCACGTTTTACTGCATCCGCTACAATAATATTTGTATATGGTATACCAGGGTTCTTAATAACTAATTCGAATCCGTCATCCAATAAATCTTCTGGGTGACGGCCGCAAATTACGGTAATTCCTTGTTGTAGAAGTTTTTGTGCATCCTTATTTTCTTCAAACGGTTTTGCATCATTCACTGTTACAAATGCGCCCATTTTATGAAGTAATTCTGCGGCAGCTACACCACTTTTAGCTAGACCTAATACTAATACTTTTTTGTGTTCCATCATGGCTACGTTTTTCATTATAATACCTCCGGAACCACTGCGATCAATGCCGCCACTAATGCTGTTAACCAGAACGTTAGGACAATACGCCATTCTGACCAACCTGATAGTTCAAAATGGTGATGTAGTGGACTCATTTTAAAAATTCTTTTACCTGTTAATTTGAAACTTGTTACTTGCATAATAACAGATAAAGTTTCAACGACAAAAATTATTCCGATTATTAATAATAGTAGTTCTTGGCCAACCAGGATAGATAACATAGCTAACGCACCACCTAAAGCCAGCGAACCTGTGTCGCCCATAAATACTTTTGCAGGGTTTGCATTGAAGATTAAGAAACCAAGTAAAGCACCCACAACTGCAAAGGCAAAAATGGCAACATCCAATTGATCATTTAAGAGTGCCAACACACCATAAGCTGCAAAAGCAATCGAAGCTGTTCCTGATACTAATCCGTCTAATCCATCTGTTAAATTGACTGCATTTGAAAAGCCAACTAACCAGAAGATTAAAAACAGCACATAGAATACACCTAAATGTATTGCAAAATCTGTAAACGGAATTTGAACTGTATTATGAAACGTTCCTAACTTCATTAAGAAATAGGCCGCAATCGAAATAACTATTTGTGCGATCAGTTTTTGTAAAGATGTTAATCCCAAATTACGTTTGAAAATAATTTTGAGTCCATCATCTAAAAAGCCAACTACTCCATATCCAACTAGGACAAGTATCAAAATTATAGATTGAGATGTAAATGCACCCTTTACTAAACTCATAATTACTGTTGTTACAATAATGGAAAGTAAGAAAATGACACCACCCATGGTAGGGGTACCTGCCTTTTTCATATGCGATTTTGGCCCTTCTTCTCGAATGCTTTGACCAAATTTAAAGCGTCTTAACATAGGGATAATAATTGGTCCTAATATGACCGAACTAATAAATGAAATTGCTAAAATAATTAGCATTGTTTCGATTGACATGAAAAAATTCTCCTTCTAACCTTCTTTAGTACATGTACTATCATAGTAGTTTCAGTTACATTTTTAAAGACTAACATTACTGATTTTCTAAATAAACGTGAATAGTCCCATCTTTAACAATTTGTGCGTCTGCTTTTGGAATTTGAGAAACAATTTTATCGCCTTCTCCATGCCATTCTAAACGAAACGGATACAACATTTCTGTAATCTCTTTTTTCGTTTTGCCAACTAAATCGGGAACACGAACTTTTTCAATATCTCCCCAACGATATTGTTTTTCTATCTGATCTTTACGATCCGTTATCCCTACAATCGGATGAATATCTTCAATAATTTGCCCAACAATTGGGGCCGCAATGACACCACCAAATTGAGAACCATGCTTTGGATTATCGATAGCAACATAAACCACAATTTTCGGGTCATCTGCTGGTGCAAAGCCGATAAAGGATACGATATATTCTCCATCTTTATAGCGCCCATTTTCCGCTTTTTGTGCAGTCCCTGTTTTTCCGCCAATTCTCAAATGATCTCTATAAGCACTTCTTCCTGATCCATTCGCAACAACAGATTCTAGAGCTGCTCGGACCTTCGCAGATGTTTCCGGACGAATAACTTGGCCTTTTTGAGTAGGCTCATATGACTTAAGAACTTTACCATTTTCACTATTAATAATGTTTTTGACGATATAAGGCGTCATTAGTTTTCCACCATTAACAGCTGCAGAAACCGCCTGTACTTGTTGTATAGGTGTAACGGATATTCCTTGGCCAAATGAGGTCGTCGCATGTTCAACAGGACCATAGTTCTTGGGTGAAAATAGAATACCTGTTGATTCCCCAGCCATATTAGAGCCTGTCACCTGTCCAAATCCAAAGTCACGGATATACTGTTGAAGTTTAGTTGGTCCAACACGTCTTCCTAATTCGATAAACCCTGGGTTACAAGAGTTTTCAACAACTTCAAGGAATGTTTCTTGACCATGCCCCGATCGTTTCCAACAACGTAGCTTCGCCCCTTCTACCATGGCATAACCTGGATCATAAAATTGATCGTTTTTCAAATCAACTACATTTTCTTCTAACGCTGCACTTAATGTTATGATTTTAAATGTAGATCCAGGTTCATATGTCATCCAAACAGGTAAATTTCGATTATAAATCTTCGAATCTACTTTTTGGTACTCGGCTGGATTATATGTAGGAAATGAAGCTAATCCTAGTATCTCTCCAGTGTTAGGATTCATAGCAATTCCAATTGCTTGATCCGCTTCATACTTTTCCATTGCTTGAGACAATTCTCTCTCAATAACCTTTTGAACATCCATATCGATAGTCAACTCTAACGATGCACCATCTTGCCCTTCCCTCCACCCATCTTCTACGTGGGGTAAATTAGCACCTTTGGCATCTGTAAATAAACGAATAGCTGATTCCTTACCTAATAAGAGATCATTATATTGATATTCTAACCCTGCTAGTCCTTGCATGTCACTACCAGTAAATCCTAATAATCTAGAAAGTAATTCGCCATACGGATAATCTCTAATATAATCTAAACCCGTATACAGACCTGGAATTTGTAGCTGTTGTATCTTCTCCGCTATTTCATAAGAAATATTCTTGCCTTCTGGCGCAATTTTTACGATGAAACCCGGTTTCTTTAGTTTTTCTTCTAAATCTTTTTCGTCCATTTGTAATATTGGTGCCAATTGTGCTGCAACTTTTTCAGGTTCTTTATTTTGAGCAGGCATAAAATATAGTGTAGGCGCCAATTTATTCCCCACTAAAAGTTTACCATTTCGATCAGTAATATCGCCTCGTAAACTCTTCATTGGCACTTCACGGTCCCAATTCTCTTCCGCCTTTTTTGTTAAAAACTCATGTTGTATAAATTGAACGACAATCAATTTTCCAATAAGCAAAAAACCTAAACAGATAAAAATCATCAACACAAATTTTAATCTCACACTTGCTTGTTTAGTTACCCACATTGTTCGACAAATCACACCTTTTTACATTCAAAATATGATTGTAAAAAGGTGACTATGCTTTATCTAAAATTTTCTTTTGAAACTATTTATATTGTTGTTGTGGTTTTTCCAATGTTAATACTATTTTTTTATTCCCATCATATACTGTACCTGGTTTTATATTTTGCTTTTGTACGTATCCATCACCGTTTACGTCGATCTCAATACCCGATAAAGATTGGTACGTTAATATATCACGCAATGACCACCCTTTAAAATCTGGAATTTGTATATTACCTGATGTTTTGATAAACGCATGATTTGTTGCGAATACTGATTGTCCTTTTTTCGGATATTGATCCGTTATTTTACCTTTAGATCCAATACGAATTGTTTGGATATTTTTGGATTCTAGATTTGTAATGACGTTGTCCGATTCTTGTCCTACAACATCTTCCATTAAAATAGCTTTTTCAGTAGTAGACTTGGATGGCTTGATGTTCAAATATTTTAAACTACTATCCATTACTGTATTAAATATTTTTGACGTCGGCTCTGATCCTACTTCTGTTACACCTAAATGTGGCTTTTCCACTGCAACATACATGATTAACTTTGGATCTTTGGCAGGAGCCATACCTAAAAATGAATATAGGAAATTATTCGTCCCCCAATAGTAGCCTCCATTTGGTTTAGGAATTTGTGCCGTACCTGTTTTACCTGCTACTTCGTATTCCTTACTTGCAAATTTTTGTGCTGTACCTTTTTCTGAAGTAACGGTTGTTGCTAACGTATCCCTTACTTGCTTAGCTGTTTCCGCTGAAATAGGATTTCCCTTTACAACCGGCTTATGTTCTTTAACAATTTTACCTGTGTTCGGGTCAACAACTTTATCAATTACATAAGGTTGCATCATTTTACCGTTATTAGCAATTGCCGTTTCTGCCTGAATTAATTGAATTGGTGTCACTGTAGATCCTTGACCATACGTAGTTGTTACTCGGTTAATTGGATATTCATCTAAAATCTTCCCTGTTGCTTCGTTTGGTAAATCAATACCTGTTTTTTGGCCGAAGCCAAATTTTTTCATGTATTGAATGAATGTATCATCACCAATTTTTTTCAACAGGTTTGCCATCCCAACGTTTGAGGAACGTTGAATCCCTTCTAAATATGTAATTCTACCCCATCCTACTTGGTTAGCATCTCGAATCGTACGATCGTACACTGTATATTGACCCGATTGGAACGTGTCATTCGGATTCCATTTACCTTCTTGAATTGCAGTTGCAAGTGTAAATGTCTTCATCGTCGAACCTGGTTCAATAGTTGTTTCAGTCATTTTGTTAATCCAACTGTTATCTAACCCTTCACCCGTCTGAGGATTAAATGTTGGACGTTGAGAGACTGCTAATATTTCACCTGTTTTAGGGTCTGCTACAACAGCAACCATTGATTCCGGATTATATTGCTTATACACCTTGCTCATAGAATCTTCTAAGAAATTTTGAATTGTCTTATCAATCGTTAGATAAACATTATCGCCATCTTTTGCAGGTTGGATCATTTCCTTACTATTCGGCAATAGATATCCAAATAAGTCACTTTTATACTGTACGTTACCATTCACACCTGAAAGTTCTTTATTATAAATAGCTTCTAAACCCATTTTCCCTACTGTAGGAGCTTGCGGATCTTCATCATTTTTCTTTCCTGCTATACCAATTAAGTTAGATGCAAAAGTTCCGTTAGGGTAAAATCGCTTTTTATCTTCCATGAAAATAATTCCTGGAAGGTGCTCTTTTTCAATTTCTTTCATAGTTGCATGACTAATATCACGACCTGCTGCCCCAAACTCTACTTGATAAGTGTCCTTTTTTTCTGGGGTTAGCCTTTTATATATTTCATCTTCATCCATATCAATATATTTTGCTAATACTGCAGCTGTTTTTTTAGGATTTTCAACATGCATCACTTTATTCGTTCCTTTAGATGCTTTGGGATTAACAACAGCAACTAAGCGGTAGCTAATAGCATCTTTAGCGATTACTTGCCCTTGTCTATCTAAAATATTCCCTCGATCTGCTGTAATTGTTTTTGTTTTTTCGTATCTGGCAGTTGCTTTTGCAGCCAACTTCTGTCCTTCTGCTTGTCCTGTTACTTGAATATAGAAAATTCTAAAAAACATTAAAAAAAATAGGAGCCCATAGATGATTAGCATCGTGGAGGCTCCCCATTGAAACTTACTCTTTTTCATTGTCCTGACACTACTTTCACGTTATTTTCGTTGAGTTTTAAGCCCAAAGCTTTCGCTTTTTTCCAAATACGATCATATGTTGAAAGTTCACTTACTTCCATAGACAATTCTGAGTTTTGTTTTTTCACTTCATCTATACTCATTTCAGTCTTTTGAATTTCAACTGAAGTGCTATTGATCGAAGATTGAATGTTTAAATTCATTACAGCAATCACCGCAATCGCTGCAACCATTGCAATCATCAGAACTTTTTCTGTTTTTGTAATTATACTCTTGAAAGGTTTTTTCGCAGGTTTCGGGACTAGCCCTTCAGGAGCAACTGGTTGCTGAATATATATATGATGTTCCTTCTGATCAAGTAGTGCCATGTTATCAACTCCTCTTAGTCTTTGATTCTTTCAGCAATGCGTAGTTTTGCAGATCGTGCACGGTTATTTACTTCGAGTTCTTCATCTGTTGGTAATATCGGTTTTCTTGTGATAAGTTTAATAGCTGGTGCTAATTCTGCTGGAACTACAGGTAAGCCAGGTGGTAATTCAGGTAATGATGAAGCTTCTTTGAAAATTGTTTTACATAAGCGATCTTCAAGAGAATGGAATGTAATGACACTTACTCGTCCACCCACATTAATCACATCAATCGCTTGTTGTAAAGAATCTTCAGCTGCTCCTAACTCATCATTAACAGCAATACGAATTGCTTGGAAAACACGTTTTGCAGGATGTCCCCCTTTGCGTCTTGCTGCTGCTGGAATTCCTTCCTTGATTAGATCTACTAATTCACCTGTTGTACGAATTGGCTCTTTTTCTCGTGCCTCTTCAATTTTACGTGCAATTTGTTTTGAAAATTTCTCTTCTCCATAACGGTAAAAAATTCTAACTAAATCGTTGTAATCCCACTCGTTGACAACATGATAGGCAGTAAGTTCTGCTGTTGTGTCCATTCGCATATCAAGTGGTGCATCTTGATGATAACTAAAACCTCTTTCAGCATTATCAAGCTGTGGTGACGAAACCCCCAAATCGTATAAAACTCCATCTACTTTAGAAATCCCTAAATTGGCTAGTTCTTCTTTCAAATAGCGAAAGTTTGAATGGACAAACGTTACACGATCGATATAAGGAGCTAAACGAACTTTTGCGTTGTCAATTGCAGTTAAATCTTGATCAAAACAGATGAGGCGTCCTTCATTAGATAATTGGCTAACGAGGTACTCGCTATGTCCTGCACCGCCTAAAGTACAGTCCACATAAATACCGTCAGGACGAATGTTCAATCCATCAACGGTTTCTTTCAGTAATACGGTCGTATGATTGAACAACTGAAATCCTCCTCTTTGTTGTTATATATCAAAGTCAATCATATTCTCAGCAATCTCGTTAAACGAATCCTCAGATTCTGCAAAGTATGCTTGCCAAGATTGCTGTGCCCAAATCTCAATTCTGTTGGACACGCCGAGAATGACGCATTCTTTTTCTACATGGGCATATGAGAGTAAATTCATGGGAATGTTAATACGGCCTTGCTTATCGATTTCTACCTCTGTTGCGCCTGAAAAGAAGAATCGCGTAAATGCACGTGCATCCTTTTTCGTAACAGGCAACTTTTTCAACTTTTCTTCGAGTTTCCTCCACTCTTCAATAGGATACCCAAACAAACATTGATCCAATCCTCGAGTGATGACAAAACCTTCTGCGAAGTGTTCTCTAAATTTTGCTGGTATGATTAAGCGGCCTTTTGCATCAATGTTATGTTGATATTCCCCCATGAACATGGTACTCACCCCACTATATGAAAATAGATTACCACATTCCCCCACATTCCACCACTAATTCATAAACAATTCAAAGTCAAATTATAAAAATGTGTAATTTGTACTTAAAATCTTATTCATGTTTACATTTTCAAATACTAATAGATAATTTATGCCATGAGCTCACATTATGTAGATTCTCTTTTTCTATATAACGAATCACACATTACTTTTCTCACAAAAAAAGGTTATCTCAGTGAGATAACCTTTTGATTTTTGTTATGTTTTGTATTACACAATGGTTTTATTTAACAATACTGTCGATATTTCATCAGTTTCGCTACAGGAGGACGCTTTCCGGCAGGACTATGAATAGACCTCTCTGAATTAACATCGCACGAAGGAAATGCGAATGCATTTTCGAGGACTCGCCATCTTCCGCTACATATACAATATTCTAATAGATATGGCGTATAACAATGGCACCCATTTAATTTTCGTACTTTTTATCAAATCTTTGAATTATGAAATTGATTCACTTAAAAATCCTTCAAAATTAATTCTCTTTTACTACTCGGGGCGTTACAAAAAGATTACATTATGCTTTCCATTTATTGAGAATGGTAATTCCATCATATCTTTTACTAGGTCTTCACCATATTCGTTTATAAACTGGAATGGATTGAATGTTCTTTCTTGTAAACCACCGCCCGGTAGTATGCGATCTTCAATCGTACGATATTTTCTTAACTCTACATCATGTTTGAACAAGATTTCTTGTTCAATCTTACGCATTAGAAAGTCAAGTTGTGATTCATGGATTGATAAGTTTTTATCAACTAATTTTTCCAAATGGATATTGTTTTTACTTAAATGATCTTGTAATCCATCATATTGCGATTGCAGTAATTGTTTGGTTTGTTCAAGTACTTCTTTTGCACCGGCATCATATACTTCATTTTCAAACGAAGATTTTAAAGCGGCAGTTTTTCCTGCAATGGCGTCAGCTACAGAAATTTGCAATTCATCAAGTATCGGCTGTACTTGTCGATCTACAATTGTCATATTCATGCGAGGTACAAAAACTGGCACTTTCATATTTAATGTTTCGAATGCATCTTTTAGAGTAGACCAATATGCTAGTTCACCAGGACCCCCGACAAATGCAAGCACAGGGAATACCATATCTTGCATTAATGGTCGAGTGACAACATTATTACTTAAACACGTTGGATTTTCTTTTGCTAGTTTCAACATTTCACTTTTTGTAAATTGAACATTTGCCATATGATTGATAAATTTACCATCATGGCGCTCTAATAAGAAACGTTCACCATCTTTTACATAGAAAAGATTAGCAGCTTCTTTAGTCGCACCGATTGGAGTACCATATCCGAATTCAGCTAGATCTGCTTCTCGAATTGTTACGACATCTGCAATTGTTTCTGAAAGTTGAACTAGTTTTTCAAAATAAGGCGCTTCATATTCACGTAATTTCGGATCAGAAGCATCGATAAATAATAAACCCTCTTCTTTAAACAACCCATTCATTAATTGTACAAAGAAATCTGTGTATGTTGTACTCTTTTGTAGAATAGCGTCAATGTTTGCTAATAGATTTTCGGTATAAGCTGTCTCACCATACTGCTTAAAAGTCTCGTTGATGAAATTGCGAGCCATTTCAACATCTAATGCTGTAGTAGATGCCATCGTTTTCTTTTTCGAACGTTCACCATAAATATGTTTTTCTAAACGACCATTTACTGCTGTGAAGGTATGATTAATCTCATCAATATCATGATCTTCTCCAGCAATCCAGAATACAGGCACAACAGGTATTCCTAGATTTTCGCGTTGCTCTTTTGCTAACAAAATAACGGAAATTGCTTTATGAACAGAGTATAAAGGACCAGTTAGCAATCCAGATTGTTGACCTCCAACAATGACGACCGCATTATCTTCTAATTCTTGTAAATGTTCTTCTGCCTTACTCGAGATTTCAAAAGCCTCCATAAAGTCACGAATAATTGCCACTAATTGCCCACGACGAATAGGATGATTCTGTAAATCCTCTAAACGTTGTGAAAATGATTCTGTTCTATTTGGATAATGAAAAAATGATAATATAGACGATTTCTCCTTACGATAATCATCTAGTAAAGGATTCGTTATAGGAATCTCAATTTGCTCCAATTTCATAACATTGTAAACTCCTCTATGATAGTTAACTATATTGAAGTATAGCATTTACCTTGCGTATATATAAAAAAATACGCTCAAACGGATAGAAGAATAAATATTTTTTGAACGATTGCCGTAAGTAATACTGCAATATATGTACATGATAGAACTAAAAATAGAAAACGCCATATTTTACGAAATAAAGGCATTAACTCAATTTCTTTCTTTGTTCTCCATTCAATTACTGTAAACACTATTGCAATTAGTATTGCAATAATTAAGACCGTAAAACCTATATCAAAGGACCAAAAAAATTTTACAGTTTTAGGTATTGAAAAAAACAATATAATAGTTGTTATGTCTGCCGCTTTGCTAAAGTGATTCACTGATTTCTTGGTGAACTTTTTTAACATTAGATATAGTATTCCTAAAATAAGAAACGGGCATAACACGAAAATATCCAATATAAAGGATAAAATCGCCATCAATTTCTTACACCACCTTCTTGCATCGCCTGTAATAATGAATAACAAGTTGATAGCATGTGGACTGCATAGCCTCTTTCTTGAGCTAATTCTATGATGCCACCTATAATCGTATCAATCTCCATTATTCTTCCATTCAAATAATCCGCAAACATTGAAGAAGTATTTTGTGCGGTATTTTTACATACATTTGCTACATCCTCAAATGAAAGCTCAGATTTTTGTTCAGGAAAGGCGGTCATTACTTCTTGATATAATTGGTGCAGTATTTTTTCGCTAGATGGATACTCAATCAGCGCACCATTTTTCACTCTTAGTATAGTGGTTAGAGTATTCACAAAGCAATTCAATAGTGCTTTTCGCAATAACATTTTACTGTAATCATTCATTAAAGCAACAGGAAACTCATTTGAGGCTAGTGATGAATACTTTTCAACATTGGATTGTTGACCTCTGTAATTTGCTATTTTCAAAGCACCAATACCTCGATGTATTACACTGTGGTTATCAACTTTTTCAGCCCCAAATTCCACAGATCCCATTAAAATCGTATGCTGTTTAAGATTCTTTGCAAACTCTATATGTCGAATGCCATTTTGGATAAATAATAGCTCTGTATCCTCTGATAACTGATTAAATAATGGGGTTAACTCATTAAGATGGTGATATTTCACTGCAATAATCCAGATGGCTTGTTGTTGTAAATCTCTAGCATTTGTACTCACAACAAATTTCCGAACGCTTTTCTCACCATAACAATCCGTAAATGCTACTCCTTCATTTTGAATAGCTAATCGCTGTTTTTCTGAATGAACAAGCAATTCTACTGTATGTCCAAATTGAGCGAAAGAATTAGCGATAACAAGTCCAACGGCTCCTCCACCAACGATAACAAAATGCATCTGCACACCTCTTCTTTATACTTAACCCTAAAAAAGATCCACCTTAATCGGCAAACCCTGTGGCTATCATTATTATACTGGATATACTGGATGTTTTCGATATGGTGTTAATATTTGCTACTTGGACTCTTACTAATCTAATTCTTATAAAATTCGAGTATTAGGGTAGAAACATATATTACTTCAAGAAAAAAGGAAACATCTATTCAGATGTTTCCTTTTTTAAAAATTGCGTTCCCGTCTCAACCCAATGAAGTAATTCCGAATAATTATGTTGAAGTTGATCATAGTCATCTTTCAACTCAAAATAAGCCTCTGATAATTGATCAAAACTTGTTAGCGCTTGCTTTAAATGCGTTCTCATCATTTGTTTGGGCTGAGACTTTGCATTATCTAATTCCTTTTCATGAATTTTACGTAACGTTTTATTCCATCTAAATCCACATGCTTGTTTAGTCCTACCTAAAGCTTCCCCTGCCTCTTGAAAGCCTGCTAATTGCGAGCGTCCTTCACTGACTGCCTGTAACACAATTTGTGCTAGACGGTCATCATCTTGCTGAAGCCATTGATCTTTTCGCTTTTTTAATTCCATACATATCACCTCGCATTTTTTACTACTATATGCGAGATTTTCAAGTTTAGAAGTTATTTTGTTTTTGATAGAAACTGTTTCACAGCTTTATGGTGTTCTTCGCCTTCCCATAATTTTGCACATGTTTTGACTTCATCCATAACACGGTCAAACAAATTACGTTCACGCCATTTCCTTAACTCCATTTCTTTATATGCCTTGTGGACACTTGGATGAATTTTCTTCATATCTGCTATAAATTCAGCTAAAGCTAGTTCTTTATCATTTTCAAAAACACGCATAGCAAAGCCAATTTCATAAAGTAATTCTGCTGGGTATACTTTTGCATCTACTAACATTTTCAGTGCTCGATCATGGCGTAAACCTCTTTCAAATAAGTATGTTCCTCCACCCCATCCGGAAGTAATACCTAATGTCCCTTGTATAAAGCCACATCTTGCTTCTTTTTTAACTAATCGGAAATCGCATGCAGTAGCTATCTCGCATCCTCCACCAACTGCAGCACCATTAATGAGTGCAATTGTAGGGACCGGTAATGTTGCAAGTTCATATAAAATTTCCGCCATTTTGCTTAGCATTCCAAAAGCTTGTTCTTCCGTAAAAAGATTATGAAATTCTGATAAGTCCCCCCCGGAGCAAAAAGCTTGATCCCCTTCACCTGTAATTACTAAAAAACGTACAGATTTATGATCATGTACGTATGTAATAACTTCTTTAAATCCTTCCATCACTTCATCATTAATCGCGTTACGTTTTTCCGGTCGATTAATCGTAAATGTTAATACACCATCTTGTTCTGAAAAATAATAAGCCATCAAAATATCCCCTTTGCTTAATAATTTGAAATTATCAATTATTTTACCATAAAAATCATATTTAAATATATTTAGCTTTATCATTCAAATAATAGGCTAGGCTCTGTTAAACTTTACTGATGGTTTTTACACAGTTGAAGTAGCCGCAAGTCCCCCGTCCATTAGCCACCTCTTGAAGTTTAATTAGGCAAATAAAAAAAGACCACTTGAGAGCCATGGTCTCTCTAGTAGTCTTTTTTAGAACAAATACTGAATTATTTGCTCACAACTTCTTTACCTTTGTATTGTCCACATGCTTTACATACATGGTGAGCCAATTTAAGTTCACCACAGTTTGGGCAAGCAACCATACCTGGTACAGCTAGTTTAAAATGTGTGCGACGTTGACGTTTCGCAGTTTTAGAAGTTCTTCTAAATGGTACAGCCATTGATGGCACCTCCTTACAGATCGGTTATTCGTCTGTTTGATCAAAATACTTAGCTAATGCAGCCAGTCTTGGATCCGTTTTTTGTGCGTCTTTTTCTTTTTGACTTAAAAACTCATCTTCCGTTAAATAAGACCAATTGGATTTATTTTTTGGAGCTGGATTTTCAGCACCTTCTTTGAACACTTGTAATGGAATTTCTAATAAAATTAGTTCTTCTAAAACAGGGTCAACATCGATTACTTCCCCTTCAACAGGATGAACATTATCATATTCATCTGCATTTACTTCGTCAGACCAGCTAAAAACTTCATCTGATTCAATATCAAAAGGGAACTCGACATCTTCCCAAGTTCGTGAACAAGGAAGTGTAAGTGTGCCTGTCAATTGGAAATGACAATTCATTTGACCTGCACCAAAAGTGCAGAATCCTTTTACATGAACGGGTGTAATACGGCGAATGTCCGCATTACGACGCATAAGTCCGTCCAATTGAACAATTTCGTCAATTGGCATCCCGTTTTGGCGATATTTAGATAATTGTGGGATTGCCCATTTCATACGTTTATCACCTCAAGACAACAAAGTTGATTATATAATGCTAATTTATAGATGTCAAGATATTTTCTTGTCACTAACCAAAAGTCCTCGTATAATCATATTACTAAGTATAAACGGGGTGAAGATTTGATTGCAACTGGTGTAATTGTCGAATACAATCCATTTCATAACGGACATCTCTATCATATCAAAAAATCACGCGAACATACAGATGCAGATGTAATGATCGCAGTAATGAGTGGCCATTTTTTGCAGCGGGGTGAGCCTGCCTTTGTTGATAAATGGGCTAGAACGAAAATGGCACTAGCAAGTGGAGTGGATCTAGTCATTGAACTGCCATACGTTTATGCTACGGCTCAAGCAAGTGATTTTGCTAAGGGTGGTGTCCTTTTACTAGAAGCTTTACAATGTGATTTTTTATCTTTTGGAAGTGAACAAGGAGACATTGCACCGTTTTTGCATACTTATAGCCTTTTAGAGGCCGGAAACGGTGCTTTTCAAGAAAATATCAAGAAATTAGTTAAAACCGGTTTAAGCTATCCTCAAGCTTTAAATACAGCCTACCAACAGCTTATCCCAAATAACGGGCATGCATACGCTGATTTAACAATGCCTAATAATATTCTTGGCTATCATTACGTAGAAACTGCCCAAAAATATCATACACATGTAAAGCCGATTACGATTCAACGTATACAAGCAGGGTATCATGATGCGATACAGGATGGTACGACAATCGCTAGTGCAACAGGTATTCGTCAAGCGATTCAGGAACAGCACTCCATACAAAATGTCACTTCATTTTTACCAGAGACATCTTACAGTGTATTAACAGATTGGCACAAAGAATATCACCATTTCGCAAATTGGGAACTTTTTTGGCCATATTTGAGATTTTCCATTCTACGTCTAACACCGGAACAAATTGCATCATTCGCAGAAGTTACTGAGGGGATAGAATTTTTAATCATACAAGCTGCGAAGGAATGCCAAGATTTTAATAGTTTTATGCAAAAAGTAAAATCTAAGCGCTATACTTGGACAAGAATACAACGCATGATTACGCATATTTTCACTAACTTTACATGGCAACAGCTAAAAGCGTCGAATCTTCCAAGCTATATTCGCATACTTGGTATGACCCAAAATGGGCAACGTTATTTATCTGAGCGAAAAAAACTTTTTACTTTACCTGTTATAAGTCGTGTTGCAAGCTCCACTGATGCAATGTTACTTCAAGATATTCATGCAACTGATTTATATATGCTAACTCTTGGGAAAAATAAAATGGGCATGGATTTTAAAATCCCGCCCATTCGATATTGATTATATCATTTCTTTTCTGGAATCTTTTCTAAATATTTCAAAGCGTCATCTACAGTTTTAACGGGTACGATTTTCATTTTCGTGCCCAATTTTTTTGCTTCTTTTACAGCTTCTTGGTAATTAGACTGGATTCCAGGATTCTTCTTCTTCACAATTTCAGGTAATGTGTCATTTGGCGCAAAGAAAATTTCAACGCCAGCATCATTTGCAGCAATTACTTTTTTATCAATTCCACCTATCCGACCAACTTCGCCTGTTTCGTACATTTCACCTGTACCTGCAATATTGTATCCTTTTGTTAAATCACCTTTGGTTAACTGGTCAATGATTTCTAGAGTGAACATTAATCCAGCTGATGGTCCACCAATATCTTCTGCATGAATGACAACTTTAGGGTTTGTCGTAATCGTAGTGCTATCTGCAAATGATATACCTAGACCAATCTTTCCTTGCGCTCCAGGAATCTCTTTAAGTGTAATTGATTTTTCCATTATATTATCATCGTGTTTAATTTTAACTTTTACTTGATCACCCTTTTTCTTTGTTTCTAAATAATCTACAAGTTCTGTATGTTTATGAACTTCTTTACCATCAATACCGATGACTTCATCGCCAGTATTTAGAATCCCATCTGCAGCACCTTTTTCAACCACAGAGTAAACATATACTCCATTGTAATGAACCTTATAGTCTAGACCCGCTTTTTTATAAGCTACATACTTTGCATTAAATTGAGAATCTGTCATAAGTTTAAGCTGACGGTTGTTATAATCTTTATCACTTTCATTTGGGCTTCTGACTTGGCTCGTTTTTAAAATTTCTTTTTCATCGCTAAAATGAGCTAAAGCATAAGTAAATGGGGTAGCGACAGACATTGCGACAGTCATCATATTTAACTTTCCCTTACTAGGCTCATCTGCATGTTCAACTTTTACATAGTTATCTAAATCATATGCACCGCCTGGCTGCATAATATAATAATGCATCGGATAAACAAAACCGAGGATTATTAGCGCTGTTAAAATAATTAATGCCAAAAACCTTTTTAAATTCATTTGGTACACCTCTCTTTAGTCATATCATATGACGCTACATTAGAAAATTTGTTCGCTTACACAGTTTAATTAGTTTATCACTTGTTCTCATAAAATTATAAGAATGGATGATGTTCATCGTATTACACTACAGCAATATATTGATATGCTGGCTTTTTATTCTTTTATTACTTTTACAACCTGGACTAGCCCACGAAGGTGCCGATACAGGTATGGAACTCTTTATTGACCATTTATTTCCATACTTACTACCGTATCTTATACTGACTCAATGGCTTTTACGATTAACAAATGTCTCCAGTATACCACAGCATTCAAAATGGAAATTTTATTTACAAGTTTATTTTCTTAGTGCATTAGGAGGCTTTCCTACTGGTGCAGCGACTATTAGCTTTTTATATAAACAACAGCAAGTCACAAAAAAAGAAGCCCCATTGCTATTAGCAATTTGCCATGCTCCAAGTCCTCTTTTTGTTGTTGGCTTTGTCGGTGTTGAAATACTAAAAAACCCCAATAGCGGCTGGTATATGCTCGCATTAATTCATTTAGTTAATATTGTCTTGCTCGCTATTTTTATTCTTAAATTCCGAAAAAAAAATACCCATCCGATTGTTTCGCAACAACCAGATACCATCACATCACCACTTATTGAAAGCATCAAAAATAGCTTACCCACGGTTCTACTAGTAGCTGCTACAGTTATTTTTTTTACAACTATAAGTTTTGTATTGACTGAAACTTTGTTACGATTTGTCCATCAATTACCTAATGCCATTATGCTTTCACTCTACAGTCTTCTTGAAATGACATCTGGCTTAGACGCTTCACAAAACTTATTCGCAAATTCTAAGTGGTTAGAATTGATAGTAATTACTATCTTATCGATGCAAGGTTTAAGTATTCATTTACAAGTTGCAGTTCTTGCCAAAGAGGCAAGAATATCCATGAAACCTTATGTATATACAAGAGTTTTCCAAACATTATTGATTCCTTTTTTATATTGGTTAATTTTTATCTCTCATTAGGCTTACTAAGATATCCCATCTTTATAGAGTAGGGTTATGTGTGAAGTTTCTCTTTGAATCAATTTCATAAATACTTTTCTAGCCAAAAAACACGAATATTATCTAAATGTACAATCCAATAATTCAAATTATACTTCAAATATACTATTTGTTTAACATGCCGCTACAGATGGCGCTTTCCGCGGGCGAGCGTTGAGCCTCCTCGCTCACTTCGTTCCCTGCGGGGTCTCACCTGTCTCGCTTTCCCGCAGGAGTCACCATCTTCCGCTACTAGACAATATTCTAATAGATATAGCACAAACATTTCCCTTATTTAATGTTCGTGTTTTATATCAAAACATCGAATTATGAAATTGACTATTTATATAAAAAAGTTACCACGCATTAATACGTGGTAACCTTTCATTATTTTCCAATAGATTTTTGTTTGAATTTTTCTATCAATGCTTCTTCGACAATAGCAGGAACTAAGTCATGAATATCTCCACCATACTGTGAAACTTCCTTCACTATACTAGAACTTAAAAAAGAATATTTGTTTTGAGTCATGATAAAAAAGGTTTCAATTTGTTTATCTAAAAAACGGTTCATCGAAGTAATTTGCATTTCATATTCAAAGTCAGATACTGCACGTAAACCACGTACGATTGCATTCGCATTTTTAGACTTCGCATAGTTAATTAGTAACCCCGATGAAGAGTCAATTTTAACATTTGGCATATTCTCTGTAACTCTTGCAATTAAATCCATCCGTTCATCGACATTAAATAACGGATTTTTGCTTGAATTATTCATAACAGCTACATATACAATATCAAAAATATCTGCAGCACGTTTAATAATATCCAAATGACCATTAGTGATCGGGTCAAAACTTCCAGGTACTACAGCGATTTTATCCAACGTAATCTCCTTCTCCCTCTGCTAGACGATAGAATGAAATAATCGTACCACCATATTTTTCTTCTCGGACTTTATGAAAATTTAAAAACTCATCTGGTAAATTCGTTTCCGTATCATGTTCACAGACAATTGTCCCACCATCTGATATCACACCGTTCGATACGATGTCTTCTACCATTTTATAATATTGACTCTTTTTATATGGTGGATCTAAAAAAATCAAATCTGCACAAAATTCTTTTTTTATCAAAATTTTTAACGCGCGTGTTGCATCATTACGATACATCTCTGTGCACTCTTCATAGCGGCACTTTTCAATATTGGCTTTTAAATTTTGGAAAGCACGTCCATCTTTTTCTATGAAAACGGCCTTGTTCATTCCTCTACTTAATGCTTCGATACCTAAGCCACCACTACCTGCAAATAAATCAAGTACGATTCCTCCATCGAAATATGGGCCTAAAATATTGAATAAGGATTCCTTTACTTTATCTGTTGTTGGTCGTGTCGTCATACCATTAACTGCTTTTAATGGCATTCCTTTACGTTCACCTGAAATTACTCTCATCATTCACCAAACCTTTGTGCCTATAAATATGGCGTATCTTATTGCCCATCCTTGCTAGTAATAATATCAATGCGTTTATCTGATTTTTCGACATTTACGAGGAATAATCGGACTAGCCAAGCTTCTTCTACGTAATAATCATTACCATATTTTTCTATCGGTTGCGATATAAAATCATAACGATGATTATTATATACGTAGAATGGTTCATCCATAGGGAATCTAAATGAGCGTGAATCGCTCTTTACATAGAATCCATTGGTTCCTACTTTTGAAGTATATCCAAGGTTCTTTAATATTGGCTTTACTGAATATAGAATACGTCCATCTTTAAATATAACTTGCATATTTTTTTGTTGCAATTCATTTATATAAACTGGACGTTTATCTTCAAATAATAATGGTGCTATTTTCTCCCCATTATTAGCATTCATATCAAAGAATGATGTTTTTAATTGTAGAGATTCAGATAACAAATGATCAAGGGAAGTTGTTGTTACTTCTTTACCTTCCATTTTTTCTAAACCTTTTTTCCATATTGCCAATTGATCCTGATTCATATAATTTTTCAACACAGCAATCATTTTCTTTGCCTTATCAGACCCCATTGTGCGATCTGATAAAAATGATGCTACAATTGCTGGTGCCCATGATGGAGAAGTATCAAATTTATATTTTTGATGAATTTGAGATAAGATTACTTTTTGTTCTAATGTTTTTTCGTTCAGTTCAGATGTAAATAAAATACGCCCTGCAGATTTTCTCTTTTTATTTGTTTCAATAACTGCTACATGTTCAAAATTCTCTAAGTTTAAACCCTTTAGAGATTTCGCTAAATCACCTGTGATGTCATTCATACCGTAAAGCGTTAGTTGATCATTCGTAAACACTTTTTTCATTTTACTTTTTTGCCAATATAGAGATGTTACAGGACCATTTCCACTAAACATTGTATATTGGACAAGCTTCAATGATTTACTATTCACTTCGGGTAATCCGGTAATCCATTGTCCACCTGAACGAGTTTCATCAGTAATATGTACAGTTGTATGTACAGGTGTCCCTTTTTGTAAAGTTAAAAAAACATCCTGCAGAACCTGCCCTGATTTTAGCCCCTTTTTAGATACAGGGATTACATAAGCTACAGTTTGTTCTTCTGTTTTTCCTTTTCGTAATCCGGTTAGCGTTTTGTTTAACCTACTACAGTTGTTTTTATCCTTTGAAGAACAAGCTTTCTTTATACTTTTTGCTGGCCATTTAAACTTCATGTTTTCATTTGGGAGTGAACTTAGGTGATGATTAATAATTAGTTTTCCTTTCCGATAAACAACGTCGATATCTTGATTATAGTGAAAGGCCTTGTCTTCTTCATTCAATTGATCAGAATAGACATGGTACTGAAAAGTCAACATAATACCATTTATAAATAACAGTATGGAAAATAAACTGGCTGCAAATTTCATGTGCTAATCCTCCAAATCATGATACTATGTGTTAAGAAAGGACGTGTATAATATATGATTCAACAATTCATAGAACTGGGAGAAGGCTACGGGGACATTTACGAGCTTTGTGAACTAATGAAAACAAATAAGCATCGTATTAGTCGTACATTTATATTTACTGCAACCGATGGTGATAAAAAAGTAGCATCAATCGCTTCTGTATTTGAACCTGTTGGTGACAGTAAATTTACACCGATCTATATTTGCCGAGAAGGAATTCCTTATTCGACTGAAAAGCCTTCAAAACGTTTAGAAATTTTCGAGGAGACTGTAAAAGAAGTGGATCAATTACTGATTACTTTAGATGTAAAGCATTCCTCTATTTATGCTGAAAAAGAGCTATATTATCAATACTTGATTGGTATACTACGCCTTTATCACTACATCCCATCATTGCACTAATTGCTTATTTTAGTAGCGAAACTACATTGCCACTAGATAGATTTTACTATCATTGTTCTATATCGACAGAGATTGTTAATCCTTTATAGACCCGTTTTGTAATCATACTCTTTTGCTTTATCTGGTTTGGCATTTTCAAACTTCGTAGAGACAAATGGACGATAAGACGGTAAGACTTCTCTCACATAAGGGAGACGGGTCAATTTAGCTATAGTACTTTCAATTTCTTCTTGATTGCAATATAAAACGACATATTTTAGTCTTCTTGAAATATAATGTACATGCCCATATCTACGCATTGATTTAGCCTGTTTTAGGTGATGTACATATACGATTAAGCCTTGTCGATCTCTCATTTGGATTCCCTCTTTTCTTACCATCAAGAATACCATAGCTTTGAATTTTCACGCAACCAAGTTTAGCTGACAGGATAGAGGTAAATCCGTTATAATAGAAAAATAAGTCTGCATTTTGAGGAGGACTAATATGGGAAAGAAAACGAAAGTAGCAATCGCAATTGCTGCGGCAAGTGCAGCGGCTTGGGCAGGGTCTAAAGCTCTTTCTAAACCACAAAAACGGGAAAGTAAAGATGCATTAACTTATGAGCATCCAGTAGTTTTAGCACATCGTGGCGGATCACATTTAGCACCAGAGCATACAATGGCAGCATTTCGTAAAGCCGACAATCTTGGTGTAGATGGATTTGAGATTGATATTCGTCTTACGAAAGATGAAGAAATCGTCGTATTTCACGATGATTATGTCGATCGTACTTGTGATGGTACTGGACGCGTGGCTGACCTAACATTAGATGAATTACGTAAGTATAATTTTGGATATAATTTTGTTGATTTAGATGGTTATCTCTCTTTCCGTGATGAATTTGAATCGATTGTTACTCTACGTGAATTATTGACTGAGTTCCCGGATAAGTTCGTAAATATTGATATGAAAGATGCGCCTGATACATATGAAGGTGGCCTTATGCCTTCTAAGCTATGGCGTTTAATCGAAGAACTTGATGCAGCAAATCGTGTAGTAGTTACTAGTTTTTACGATGAACAAATCGACCGTTTTAACCTCTATGCTCAAAGCAAAGTAGCATTAGGCGCAGGGCAGGCTGAAGTAAGAAAAGCTTATACTTCTTTCACAAGTCAATTTGGACATTTATATCATCCTAAAGTTGATGTGTTCCAGATTCCAGAAAAACATGGCGTTTTTGCATTAGATAATCAAAGCTTCATACAATTTTTAAACGACTTAAATATTCCAGTTCATTATTGGACCGTCAATGATGCATTATCAATGAGAAAATTAGTCAATATTGGGGCAAGAGGAATTGTCACAGATCGCCCTGATTTAGCAGTCAAAGTTGTCAATCTATAAAAAGACATTAAATGTATTCATCCAAAAAGAGGTTTCTACTAAAAGTAGAAACCTCTTTTTATTTTAATAAGCTAAACGCACCCTAATTAAAGCTAAATACACTGCTAACTGTGACAAATGTTGTCTGCGACGAAGCAAGCAACGCGATAGAGGCGCAGCAAATATCGGATATAAAACCAATGGACTCTCGCTGGGCTGGTACGTGAAGCTGGATAGATTTAATAATTATTAAATTCATTTATTTTCTTACGCAGAACAAGAACAGCTACCACCTGAACCACACCCTCCGCTACTACAAGAGGAACCAGATTGGAAGAATGGATTACTTACAGGTACTTTAACAGCTTCAGAGACTGTTTTTCCAATTAGTAAACTAATTTCATCCAATAAATTCTGGTATTCATTTTCTGCAATTCTAAGTGCAGAAACTTTATCATTAACATCAAGTTCACGTTTTTTCACACGAATTGATTTCATAATTGTTTGATAATCTGGATGGTATTTTCCAAATCGTTGTACGTCCTCGTACTGCTCTTTCATCCGCTGAAAATCATTAATTTCACGAACAAGTCCGGCATCTGAATAAACCGCCTCATGCGCCCTTTGAAGGCTCGCAAATTGTTCGGAGGAACGGATCATAGTGTTCAGTACTTCTACTTCTTCAAGAATTAACGCCCAATCAGAAGTCATTATCATCTTTATTTCCCCCAATCTACTCCTATCATAACAGATTTAACATTGACTTGTATGATTAGAGGATTATAACTATTAGCTATTTTTATTTTTTTCTAACATAGCAAGAATTTCTTTCACAACTTTTTCATCAGAAAAAGGTAAAATTTCCCCCGCTACAATTTGACCTTCTTCATGACCTTTTCCCGCAATGATTAATATATCACCTTTTTTGCAGCTATTAATGGCATTCTGAATGGCCTTTTTCCGATTAGGTTGCATTCGATATGGCTTCATGTGAATTCCTTTTACAATAGAATTCAAGATATCACTGGATGATTCGCCTCTTGGATTATCATCTGTAAGCCAAATATAATCTGCATACTCATCAGCTATTTCTCCCATTTCAACCCTTTTCCCTTGATCTCGATCGCCTCCACAACCAAAGACAACCACTAATCGCTTTATCGTTTGCAAACGAAGTGCACTTAATAGGGCTTCTAATGCAGTAGGGGTATGTGCGTAGTCTATAATAATTCGGAATCCTAGTGTATTTGAAACTTCTTGCATTCTTCCTGCTGGTAATGTTAATTTACCTGTATGTTTGGCAACTTCCTCTAAGGAAAATCCTAATTCTGTTATTGTTGTAATTGCTGCAAGTACATTATATTGTAAATACTCACCTTGAAAAGGAATCATTATATCAACTGGTATATCATGATCCTGAATGAGCAATTGCATTCCTTCTTCCATAATCTGTTCATGGATAATACTACAATCTGCCAATAAACTCTTACCGAAACTTTTAACAATTGGATGTTCCATTCTTAGTTGTTTACAGAATGGGTCATCAATGTTAACTATAATTTGCTCAGAAAATAGACATAATCTTTTTTTAGCTGCTAGGTAATATTTTTCTCCACCATGTTCTTCATAGTGGTCTCGGCTTACATTCAAATACACGCCTATATCAATATTACAATCATCAAGACGATGTTCTGATAATGCAAGCGATGAAGCCTCCATGACAAGATGTGTTACGTCTTGACTTACACAATAAGCGAAAATTCTATACAACTCTGTTGCTAATGGCGTTGTTAATGGTTCCAATTTAACTGTTTGTTTCTTACCATTTATAAATAACCCAACAGTTCCAAGGACCGCTACCTTGACATTCAAAGACTGCAATAATTGACCGATAAAATGAGTTACGGTAGTTTTTCCATTCGTTCCCGTTACTGCAATGATTGTAAGTTGTTCATCATAAGCACCGTAAAGTTTTTTACTTGCATACGATAAAAAAGTTGAGCAATTAGGGACCCAAATAACTGGAATTTGTAGATTGACTTTCGCTTCGTATCGATTATGTACGATAGCTACAGCTCCATTTTGAATTGCGAGTTCTTTATAATCCCAGCCATCAAATTTTTTCCCTTTTCTTGCAACAAATATGTCACCAGGTTTCACGTCACTTGCTCTATCAGTAATACCTTTAATTTCAGTACGTATTGAACCACATTCCAATTCACATGGCCATTCTTTTAACAATTCTGCCAAGATCAACTATGTTCCTCCTGCACGTTTTATTAACATATGAATACATTACTATAACCCCTTCACCACTTATATGGTATGAAAATCATGCAGAATATGTCACGAGGAGATAGGAGTCACAAAATGATTATTCAAAAATTTGGCGGAATTGCTATGCAATCAAAAGCTTCACGTAAGCATTGCCTTCTCCATATTAAAAGAGCTATAAAAGAACACGGTAAAACAATTGTCGTTGTGTCTGCAATGGGCAGATTTGGTGATGCTTATGCTACTGATACTTTATTGAATATTACAGATGCATTAAGTACTTCAACAAAAGCGAAAGATTTAGTTGCCGCATGTGGGGAGCTTATTGCCGCTGCTGTTCTATCATCAGAACTAAAGCAGTCTGGAATAGATAACCTGTTACTCTATGGTGCTCAACTTGGAATAACAACGACCAATAATTTTGGAGATGCTGAAATTATTGATATTAGCGAAGAAACTCTCTTATCCGCCCTAAATAACTATGATTGTATTGTTGTTCCTGGCTTTCAAGGAATTACGGATGAAGGTGAGATTGCCACTCTTGGTAGAGGTGGTAGCGATTTAACGGCTGCCGTTTTAGGTGCAACTTTACCAAATGTATTAATTGAGTATTATAAGGATGTACCTGGTGTCATGACAGGTGATCCCCATCTGGAAGATGATGCAGAACTTATTAGAGAGCTTCCCTATTCAGAGTTTTTGACATTATTAAATAGTGTTCATCCTTTAATTCAAAAAAAGGCAGCGGAAATGGCACAACAGCACCATCTCACGCTGCATATTAGAAATGTCTTTTCTTTAGAATCTGGAACAGTTGTATATCCCGATGAAGATTAATCATTTTGCTGATCTCGTTGGATGAACACTTGTGTAAAGTGTTTACCAAAAGCACCTGTACCTATTTGATTAAAATCCTTATTCAATAAGGTGTCACGATGTTTTTCTGAATTTAAAAGTCCATTAATTGCTTCTGGCGCATCCAAATAATCCTCTGTAATATTTTCTCCAGCAGAATCAAATTGTATCTCCGCATTTTTTAATCTATCTTTAAATGCATTACTTTCTTGTTCTTCTTGAGAGATTTTATTGACCGCAAGTTTTTCACTATGCGCCATTGCCAACTTATTTAAATCTTCCTCAGACAATAGTGCTGGCAATCCTTTTTGGAGTCTATACACATTCGTTAATTCAAATAATTGTTTTTGATTTTCTTGGTCTATTTCTTCTTGCTTATATGAAGATGGAACAGTTGGTGTAATCAAATCCCCCACATAAGTCATGTCATATGGGTGTTGTTTAACAAGCGTTTCTCCATCAATATATCGAACTGCTTCTAACGTTTTATCTATTGCATCAAAATATAACTGTGCATACACTCCATCATACATGACTAAAATGCGAGACTGCAAATCCTCTTCATTTAAGATAAATGTATAAACATTATCTTTA
This sequence comes from Rummeliibacillus sp. NPDC094406, assembly GCF_044763875.1. Taxonomy (NCBI): domain Bacteria; kingdom Bacillati; phylum Bacillota; class Bacilli; order Caryophanales; family Caryophanaceae; genus Rummeliibacillus; species Rummeliibacillus sp. NPDC094406. The sequence goes on from NZ_JBIWGZ010000002.1 coordinate 395,630, forward strand.
ATTTTTACGTTTACTTCCGTATCTGTAATTGTATTGCGATACAATTCATCTATTCCTTGACCGATTTTAAAAGGAGTTGCATTAGAATCAGCACCGGTAGTATAAACTTGTTTTACTTTATGATCTTCAACACCTACAAGAATATAGTTACTTTGTGACTTTTGATATACCCACCAATCGAAATCATATGCAGAAGGGCTCTTTCGATCTGGAGCTCCTAATTTTTCTTTTAGCTTTTTAGTTGAAAGACCAACTAATGTTGATAGCCCTTTAGTTGGTCTTTCAACTGTAGAATTATTCATGTCTGGTGCTTGTTTTTGAGGAATCACCTTGCCATTTGAATTAGGCGCTAATGGCTCATTTTCTTTAACCGGCTGATTTATATAGAAATAAACGACTAACAGTGCCGCCAAAATAATTAATACTCTAAAAAAAACTTTCAATTTGATCTCTCCAATTTTTTAGTAAATTCATTATACCAATTACATAGATGGATTCACAATGTTGTCATTGCAACCAGTGTCATTTTGCTCTATTATAAAATTGAACGTATATTGTACAAAAGTGTCGAAGGAGGATATTAGAATGTATTTTGAAAATACTGGACTTGAGAACAAAATTGCACATATTACATTATTTGATGACCTAATGAGTCAACATGGTTTAATCCGAGCTACTGGTTGGGATTACGAACGTATTACTTGGGATCGAAAATTTGTTGTTCAAGATGGTACTTACTATCTACGAATATTTGGTTACACAAATGATGGTGACAACGGTTCAAATGATTCCAACATCACTTTATTAAAGCCGGTTCTTGGAAAACACTATTTCCCACATGGCATTGAATATGGTGAAGATGAAATCTTCCCTGCTAATTTAGTAAAAACATGTCAAGATGTCTTAGCCTCACTTTCAAAAGAACTAGATCAATTTAAAATTCAATCATAATGCAATTATTCATTCAGAAGCCGTACAAAATGTTCAATTTATTACATTTTGTACGGATTTTTTATTTTTAGACTATGGTAATGGATACTGTTGATGTTTTATCCAAGTATTTTTTCAAATATCCTCAATCAAATTTTACAACACTTATTTAAGTGTTAGAGGCATATGTTTTTACTAAAGCGAAAAACAATTGAAAAAGCTCTTTCTTTTAGCATGATTTTCAAAAAACTCCTCATACTATCACTGTCAAATATATATGGGTGATCAGGATGATACAGCACATATTCACAAAATTCTTTCCATGGTTCATTTTTGGTTTAAGTTTTCTATTTTCAATATTCTATGCACAGCCAATTCTATTAGCATTTTTGACAGCACTTTGTTTTAACCCACTAATTATTAAATACGAAATCCAGTGGAATAGATCTCGTCGCTTTATAGTTTTTGTTTTTTTCTCGATTTTCAGCATTATTGTGCTAGTATGTTGTTACTTATTATATACTTTAATCATTTTAAAATTTGTTGGATTTTCTCAATGGATTCCACAATTTTTAGACACAATCAATGAAAGATGGATCTATTTTCAATTCAAGCTAACAAACATCATGCATGATTTACCACGCCCTATCATACTCTCCATACAACAATGGATTGAGCAAATGTTGAGTAGTTTACAAAAAAATGTAACTACATATATTCAGGCAGATCGACTACTCAATTTAGTTCAAAGAGTTCCTTCAATAGTATTTAAGCTATTCATTTATTTCTTAGCACTATATTACTCAATGTTAGAGATACCGAACATTCTCAAATCCTTTAGTAAGTGGTTACATCTTGAAGGAAATTCTTCAGCGAAAGTTTTTATTCAACACCTAAAAAAAGGTACACTTGATTTTTTAAAAGCACAATTGATAGTGAGTGTTGTGATTTTTTGCGTTACATTATGTACTTTATTATGGATTACACCTCGTTATGCAATTCCTATGACAGTCCTTGTTTGGTTTGTCGATTTGCTGCCAGTATTAGGTGGAATGATGGTTTTAGTTCCGTGGTCTATTATTTGTTGGATTAATGGACAGACCTTTGAGGGAACTGTTCTATTTATTTTAGCAATTGTTGTCCTAGTACTACGTCAAATACTTGAAACAAAAGTAACTAGTAGTCACCTTGGCCTTCCACCTCTAACCACCCTAATTTGTATGTATGTTGGATTTGAAATGTTTGGATTTGTTGGTTTTCTTATAGGTCCATTTGTAGCCATTTTAATCGTTGTGATCGAACAATTTAGAAAAAGTTGGAGACTCGCCAATAAAAAAGACTAATTTCTTTTCGTACAAGAAATTAGTCTTTTATTACGTTTATTGATTATTTAATATCGCTTTAATAACAGAGGTTGTAGGACCACCACTATAGAAAACATAAAGTAATAAGTAAACAATAACGCCGGTAATCGCAACAAAGAACCAAATAACACTTGTGATTGGTGCAATTTTACGGTGACGTTCTAGTTTGTTTGAAAATCCTGCGATTAACGTAATAATACCAAATACCGCACCTGTAGTTGCTAAAGTAATATGGAACACTAAGAAGATTGTATAATATATTCTCAAATGTTCAGGACCACCAAAAGCAGTATTACCGAGAAATACCGTTCTTGAAATATAAATAATAAAGAATAATAATGCTGAAATTGCAGCAGCAATCATTGTTTTTTTATGTGCTTCAATTTTCTTTTGTTTAATAAGCACCCAACCGATCGCAATTAGTATTGCACTAAGAACGATGAAAGAAGTACTAATCGTTGGTAATATAGGTAAACTCATTTTTTTACTCCTAACAATCTAATTTAATTAATGGTATTGATTTGCATACAAACGTTGTCTTTCTTTTAATGCCTCTTCTGTCATTTGATCTGCATTTTTTTGATCGTTTCTATACCATACAATAAAAACTCGTCCAAGAATACATGCGAAAATAATTTCTTGGATAATCTTCATGATTACACCACCAAGTTGTTGGTCTTCAACCGGTGACATACTTGTAAATAATTCAGGGCCAGATAATGATAGTCCTTGTAAAGTTGAACTTGGTACACAAAGCGCCATTGCTTTCATCCATGTTTCTCCATCTGTATAAGTTGCATAGAACGCGGTAGTTGAGAAAATGATTAAAGCACATGCTGGTGTAATTAAAATTGCATTCCCTATTATATAGAAAAATTTATTCAAATCTTTCATGCGAGGTTCACCATCAACAGTATTCAGTAATGGCCAATACATAAACAATGCTGACATAAATAGTATTAACGTATAAATACCATGCAATGTTTCATCTAATTTAATATAATCAAACACCGCAGGTAAGTGGTAAAACGAGAATAAAAAAACAAAAGTGAAAATTGCAATCATCGGTTTTGTCAAAAAATGAAATACTGGTTTTATATAAGGTAAGTTAATTGTACTTTTCCATAACCAGTTTGGAATACCAATGATAAAGAAAATAGGAATAAACAATAGTAAGAAAGCCATTTGAACCATATGCATTGTAAAAATAATATGTGCCATTAAATCAATTGGAGATCCGATAATGACATATAACATTACCATTGCAAATACAAATGATACAGCTTCTCCTTTTTTTAAAGGCTTACTATATTTAAAGTCTTTTCTCCATTTTGTGGTCACTAAGAAATATAGCACAGTAAAGAACACCAATACACCAATTAATGTCGGGCTCCACATAGCTCGAAATCCAAAAATACTCAAAGGCATCGAAGTTCGCTCCTTTACATTCAATACCTTCATTATAAAGTGCTTACATTAAAACAGCAATGAACGAATATTGACAATTTCTTCTGGAAATTCAATATATCTATTACATATTATTAATCAAATAATCTGCATTTTCATTCTTTATTCCTCTCAAATTCAAAAAAAGACCGAGTCTATTTAATTATAGACTCAGTCTTTAAGTGTAGCTACTAGATCCAAATGATTGTTATAAAAGTAAGAATCATTGGGAAGACAATAAGTACAGCTGAATAAATAAAGAATTGAATAATCCCTGTACCTTTTTCGCTTAAGTGCATAAAGTAATACAATTGAAGTCCGACTTGAACACCAGCGAATAATAAAATAATAGGTATTACTAGATATACTGAAAATCCAGCTTGAACTGCAGCAAATGCAATAAAAGTCAAGAATATCATTATCGCAAAAACAGTTACTTGATTACGCATCGCTTGACCAGCTTTACGGCGATATTGCTTGTAAGCTGCCTCGCTTCTAGCTTCTACGTGTACGTCATGTGCCATTATTTCATCACTCCCATCAAGTAAACTACAGTGAAGATGAATACCCAAACAACATCAATAAAGTGCCAATATAGTGATGCAATGAAATACTTAGGTGCATTATAAAGGTTTAATCCACGTTTTGAATTACGGATCATTAATAAGATAAACCATCCTAAACCGATAACAACATGCAATCCGTGAGTACCTACTAATGTATAGAATGCAGACCCGAAAGCGCTTTGAGTAAATGTAAATCCTAAGTGTACATAGTGATTAAATTCATAGATTTCAAAACCTAAGAATCCAAGACCTAAAACAACTGTAATAGCTAACCAAGCTTGCATTGCTTTGAAATTATAGTTTTTCATATGATACATTGCATACACACTTGTTAAAGAAGAAGTTAGCAGTAACATTGTCATAATGAATGCTAATGGTAATTCAAATAGGGTTTGAGAAGTAAACTCCATGCCACTTGGCCCTTTGTCTTTAAGAGCTAAGAATGTTGCGAATAAGGTTGCAAATAGAACTGCATCACTACCAATGTAGATCCAAAAACCCAGGAATTTATTTTTCCCTTCAACAGTTGATTGTTCTGGATGTTCTGGCCAAGATTGTGGGGTAAATTTAGTTTTCAAATCCATTAATTATTACCCCCTTTTTCATTCAATAATTCTTCTTTATGAATATGGTAACCTAAGTCATCTTTAAGTGAACGATATGCCATTGAAAGAACAGTTATTGCTAAACCAATGATTAATAATGCTAAAGACCATGGTTTATCAGCATCTGGATGATAAAGTGCACCGAAGCCTGCTATGAATAATCCAAGTGTCATTACAAATGGAGTGAAAGAATTATTTGGCATATGAATATCTGAAATAGGTTCAGCATATGACATACCTTCTTTGTTTCCTTCCATTTTTTCAATCCAGTAAGTATCTAATCCACGGACAAGTGGAGTTTGTTTGAAGTTATAGAATGGTACTGGTTGTGGAATTGCCCATTCAAGGGTACGTCCATCACGCCATGGATCACGACCACATGGTTCTGCTTTAATAGTTGTGATAATAACGTTAAGAACTAAGATTATTACACCAATTGCCATTAGGAATGCGCCAATTGTTGAAATATAGTTAAATGTATCCAAACCTTGATTTGGTAGGTAAGTGAATACACGACGAGGCATACCCATTAAACCTAAGAAATGTTGTAAAAAGAATGTACAATGGAAACCAACAAAGAAGAATACAAAAGTAATTTTACCTAAAGTTTCATTTAACATTCTGTTAAACATTATAGGCCAGTAGTAATGTGTTGCTGCTAATAAAGCTAATACAACACCACCAACGATAACGTAGTGGAAGTGAGCTACGATAAAGTATGAATCATGTAATTGATAGTCAAGAGGAGCTGCTGCTTGCATTACCCCTGTAACCCCACCTGCTACGAATGATGGAATAAAACCAAGTGCATATAGCATTGGCGTTGTCACTTTAATTGAACCGCCCCACATAGTACATAACCAGTTAAAGATTTTCATACCAGTTGGTACTGCAATTGCCATTGTTGCAACAGCGAAGATTGCATTAGCAGTTGCTCCAAGACCTACAGTGAACATATGGTGAGCCCATACCATGAACCCAAGGAAACCGATTAAGATTGTCGCAAATACCATTGATGAATAACCAAATAGGCGTTTACGAGAGAATGTTGCAAATATTTCAGAGAAAATACCAAATGCAGGAAGTATAAGTATATATACTTCAGGGTGACCGAAAATCCAGAATAAGTGTTCCCAGATGATTGTGTTACCACCCATAGTATGGTCAAAGAAATTTGCTCCAAACATACGATCAAAGATCATAAAGAATATTCCAATAGTAAGTGGAGGGAATGCGAATAGAATTAAAGCACTTGCTACGAAAGTAGTCCAAGTGAATAATGGCATACGCATAAATGTCATACCTGGAGCACGCATATTAATAATTGTTACAAGGAAGTTAATCCCTGAGATTAATGTACCTGCACCAGAAATTTGCAAACCAACAGCATAAAAGTCAATACCATGCCCTGGAGATGCTAAAGATAATGATGCATAAGAAGTCCAACCAGCATCAGGGGCTCCACCAAGGAACCATGAAAGGTTTAAGAAAAGACCTCCGAATACGAATAACCAGAAACCTAAAGAGTTTAGGAATGGAAATGCAACGTCACGTGCACCAATTTGTAATGGTACAACAGCGTTCATAAATGCGAATAGCAATGGCATAGCAGCAAGGAAAATCATTGTTGTACCATGCATTGTCATAATTTCATTAAAGAGACCCGCACTTACAAAATCATTATTAGGTTTTGCAAGTTGGATACGAATGAGCATTGCTTCAATACCACCGATTACGAAGAAAAGCGTACCGGCTATTAGGTATAAAATGGCGATTTTTTTATGGTCTACTGTAGTTAGGTAGTCCCAAATAGTTGCGCCAAAGCCCTTTTTCTTTGCAGTTGAGCTCACAACCTTAACCTCCTTCAAAATGTTTCAAATAGAATTCCACATTATTTTTCTACAGATAAGCCCATTAAGTAGGCAGCTAAAGCATCAAGCTCTTGATCTGTGAATTTTTTACCTTTATTAATTTTTTCAGGTTGAGGCATAGTATTACCTGGTTTAACGGATTGTGGATCATCAATCCATTTTTTTATGTTCTCAGTATTGTGATCTAATACACCTGCAACACGGTTACGATCGCCAAATGTAGCAAGGTTAGGTGCAATACCAGTTCCTTTTCCTACACCAGAAGTAGCGTGACATGTGATACAGCTAGTTTTAAATAATGCTTCACCTTGTTTTTCAAGATCGCCTGTAGCTACTTGCTTATCAGAAGCTTTCATTTCTTTGACCCAATTGTCGAAATCTGCTCTGCTTAAAGATTTTACTTTAAAGTCCATTAATGCATGTGAAGGACCACACAGTTCAGCACATTTACCGTAGAATACACCTGTTTCAAGGTCTTTTGATTGTTTATCGAATTCTAAGTAAAATTTGTTGACGTTATCAACATTTGTATCCATTTTACCCCCGATAGAAGGAACCCAGAATGAGTGTTTTACGTCTCCTGAAGTGAGGTTGAAGTAAACTTTTTCACCTGTTGGTACTACTAATTCTTGAGAAGTAACAATTCCTTCGTTAGGATACTCAAATTGCCACCAATATAATTTTGCAGTTACGTTGACAGTAACAGCTTTTGCATGACCAGCAGCATCTTTTGCATCCATCGCTTTTGTATCAGCGAGTTTATAAGTAAGAGCAACTGTTGGCACAGCTAAAATTAGAAGTAATATAATTGGAATAGCAGTCCAAATAACTTCTAGAGTAGTACTACCTTCTACTTGCTTAGGAATAACATTTTCTCCAACTTTTTTGCGTCGGAATCTAATAAGTGCAAGTACATAGATTACTACTACTACTAAGATAACGAGCGTCATAATTGCAGTTGATAAAAGCATTAGATTATGTTGATCTTTGGCTACTTCACCTGCTGGAGATAAAGTTGATAAATAATCTTTACCACAACCAGAAAGGAAAACAATAAGTGCAGTTAACATTGCAAAAAGACGCCACTTTTTAAGCCCTTTCATCATAGCTTAATTAAACCCCTCTTTCTTTGTTGTATTTCATGTGTAACCAGGACTGTGGTTGTTCTATATGAATTCTTATAAAGAAAGAATTCCAACGTTAGCTAAAGACGGAAAAGATAATCATTGAAACAAATAAAATAGTCATATAGTTCAAAGAATAGATGAACATTTTGTTTGCCCATTTCAAATCGTCTTTGGCTTTAAAACCTGATATTGCGAGTATGAACCAACCTAAGTTCAATGTAGTTGCAAGAATGATAAATCCTAAACCTAGCTTCATTAATAAAAACGGTAGTGGAAATAGCAGTACTATCCAAATTAGCATAGACTTTTTCGTTCTGTTAAAGCCTTTAACAACAGGCAACATCGGTATTCTTGCAGCGCGATATTCTTCTGTTCGCTTCATTGCAAGTGCATAGAAATGCGGTGGTTGCCAAGCGAACATAATACAGAATAATGCAAAAGCACCTGAACCTAATGAAGGATCAACAGCAGCCCAGCCGATAACTGGAGGAATTGCACCGGATATACTTCCCACAATTGTGTTACTTACAAATCTTCTTTTTGACCACATTGAATATAAGACGACATAGCTTATAATTCCCGCAAGACCCCACACACCGGCAGCAAATGATGCCATAAATAACAAAATTTCACCCATAAATAGAAGGACGAGTGCTGCTGTCATTACAAATCGAGGAGTGAATCTACCAGTAACTGTTGGTCTTGACTTTGTTCGCGTCATCACAGGATCTATATCTTGGTCTATATAATTATTCATCGCACCAGAACCTGCAATAATGAAAGCTGATCCTACTATCGCATAGAACATTATATCTAATTCCTGTAAGAAGTGTCTGTCTGTAAATTGAAATGCTAACCAAAGCCCTGTAAAAGCGGTTACTAAATTTGAATTAACGATTCCAATTTTGATAAGTGCTAGGAAATCTTTCACAAAGGAACTTGTATCTGGCTCACTATTTCTACTGGTAGCCAATACCCGACTATTAGACATTATACCCTTCCTTTCAATTTGATAAGCAATACCTGTTAATCCTACTATAACTAAAATCTGTAATTATTTCTAGACGAAAAGTTAAATTTCGTGTCGAGGAAAATAGGGAACCGGTAGGCTCTAACACAACATATCTATAGTAAATCATTTTATCTCTAAATATTGTGAAAGTTATGAAACGAAATTATGAACAATTTGTGAAATGGGTTGCACATAAAAAAGTCAATACTTTTTACAAGTTGTATTTTAGCTATATTTTCGATATTATCAAAATTGCAGGTATCACTAAAATGTGATTACTATATTCAAAGTAGGTGTCAATTAATTATGCAACAAAGTAAATACATGAAATGGTTTGCTGTTGCTGCAACAATTGGAATGGTGCTCATTTTGTTGGGCGGGGCACTCGTTACAAAAACGGATAGCGGAATGGGCTGTGGTAGAAACTGGCCCGATTGTAACGGTTCTTTAATACCAAAACATATTACAACTGAAGTACTTATTGAATTTTCTCATCGTGTAGTGACTGGCTCTGTATCCATTTTAATCTTCATTTTATCTTTTTGGTCTTGGAGAAAGCTTGGACATGTTCGCGAGGTAAAATTTCTATCCTTTATGGCCTTATTCTTTTTAATAGCACAAGCTTTAATTGGTGCTGCACAAGTGCTTTGGGGACAAGGTGACTTCATCTTAGCATTACATTTTGGTATTTCTCTTATTTCTTTTGCTGCGGTATTATTGCTAACTCTAATTATTTTTGAGGTTGATCAGAAGTTTAATGTAAACAGCATACATATTGGACGTAGATTAAAAATACATACAATTGGAGTAACAATTTACTCATATCTTGTAGTATATACAGGTGCTCTTGTTCGTCATACCAATTCGAGTTTAATCTGTCCAGATTGGCCACTTTGTCACAATAATTCTGCTGGATTACCAGACAACTTTTATGAATGGGTCCAAATGGGACATCGTCTTGCTGCGGCATTAATTTTTGTATGGCTATTATTTATAGTAATCCACGCCGTAAAATATTATAAGGATCAACGTGTTCTATATTGGGGATGGATTATAGCATTTATACTTGTATGTCTACAAGTTATAGCAGGTATGGGTGTTGTCTTAACACGCTTAAATATTATTATTGCTCTATTACACACATTATTTATTTCTCTATTATTCGGTCTGCTATGTTATATGATTCTACTTATTTCAAGAAGCGATCAAAAATAATAAAATTAATTTTTCATTCTAAAAAAACACGACTTTCAATTGAAAGTCGTGTTTTTCTTTTACACTTTTATTCTATCTTGTTACATTAGCTAGACTCCTCTAGTCTAAACGAGCAGCTTCCACTTTATTTTTAAGATTCCATTTCAATTAGTAGATCACCCGTTGAAATAGCATCTCCTGCTTCTACAAAGATATTTTTAATCACGCCATCTTTCGGTGCTTGTACAGTTGTTTCCATTTTCATGGCTTCAGTGATTAACAAATGCTCACCACGTTTTACAGGACTACCTGGAGATACAACAACTTTTAATACAGTTCCTGGCATTGTTGCACCAATTTGATTTGCATTTGACGAATCCGCCTTTGGTTTTCGTTCTCCAGCTACTTCAACGGTCATATCTTGAATGACAATTTCACGAGGTTGTCCATTTAGTTCGAAATAAAGCACACGCGTACCATCATGTTGGGCCTCACCAATCGATACTAGTTTGATGATTAAAGTTTTACCTTTTTCAATCTCTACTTCGACTTCTTCCCCTAGTTTTAAACCGTATAAGAAAGTTAGCGTATCTAATACAGAAACATTATCGAATTTCTTAGCCATTTCCATGTATTCTTCAAATACTTTTGGATATAATGCTGAAGCTAATACTTCATGGCTTGTAATCGGTCTATTATATTTGTTAAATAAAGTATTACGAAGTTCTTTTAAATCTACTGGCTCTAATAATTCCCCAGGTCTTACTGTAATTGGTTCTCGCCCTTTTAATACAACTTTTTGTAATTCTTCTGGGAAACCACCAAAAGGTTGACCTAAGTAACCTTGGAAGAGTTCAATTACTGAGTCTGGGAAATCAATTGTTTTTCCTCGCACTAATACTGATTCCTCATCTAAATCATTTTGTACCATAAATAACGCCATATCGCCAACCACTTTAGAAGATGGTGTTACTTTGACAATATCCCCAAATAGTAAGTTTACACGAGAATACATTTTCTTAACTTCTTCCCAACGGTCTCCTAGTCCAACACCTTTTGCTTGTTGTTGCAGATTACTATATTGACCACCAGGCATTTCATGAACATAAATTTCAGAATGAGGGCTGTTCATACCACTTTCAAAATCTTTGTAGTATTTACGGACATCTTCCCAGTAATATGAAAGCTTTTCTATGCCATCGATATTTGCACGTACTTGTCGATTGCTACCTTTCATCGCATAGTACAAACTGTTTGAACTTGGTTGTGAGGTTAAACCAGCCATTGAACCCAATGCTGTATCAACGATATCAACTCCCGCTTCAGCTGCTTTTGCATATAAGTAAATGCCATTACCACTTGTATCATGAGAATGTAAGTGAATTGGTAAATCAGTTGCTTCTTTTAATTCCGAGATTAATCGATAAGCAGCTTCCGGTTTTAATAATCCAGCCATATCTTTAATAGCCAAAATATGGGCACCAGCTGACTCTAACTCCTTCGCCATATCTTTATAGTACTGCACAGTATATTTTGCTCTAGAATCATCTAGGATGTCTCCCGTATAACAAATAGCAGCTTCTGCAATCTTCCCTGCATCTCTTGTAGCGTCAATTGCTACTTCCATACCTTTGATCCAGTTTAAACTGTCGAAAATACGGAATACATCAATACCTGCATCTGCAGAATTATGAATAAATTCTTTAATCAAATTATCAGGATAGTTCTTATAACCAACTGCGTTCGCCCCACGCAATAACATTTGAAATAATACATTTGGTATTTGTTCACGTAATTTAATCAATCGTTCCCATGGGTCTTCTTTTAAGAAACGATATGCAACATCAAAGGTTGCACCTCCCCACATCTCAAGTGAGAAATAATTATCCATAATACGTGCAGTGTCTTCTGCAATTTCATGCATATCATATGAGCGAACTCGTGTGGCAAGTAGTGATTGATGCGCATCACGCATAGTTGTATCTGTTAACAACAGATCATCTTGTTCGCGTATCCATTTCACTAAACCTTCAGGACCTCTTTCATCCAAAATCTGTTTTGTTCCCGCTGGAATCGTTTGGAAACGTTCAATTTGTGGTTTATGTGGCTTTGGATAGATTGGCTTTTGTTTTTTCTCGATACCCGGGAAACCGTTAATCGTTACATTACCAATATAGCTAAGTAATTTTGTACCTCGGTCACGCGCAGGCTTAAATAAGAATAATTCAGGTGTAGAATCTATAAAACTAGTGTCGAATTCCCCATCAATAAACTTAGGGTGTCTTACAACGTTCTTCAGAAATGGGATATTCGTTTTAATTCCACGAATACGGAATTCTTGAAGATTTCGATCCATTTTCGCAGCTGCTTCTTTAAAGGTATTACCCCAAGTTGAAACTTTTACTAATAAAGAATCATAATGCGGGGAGATAACCGCACCTTGGAATCCATTACCAGCATCCAAACGAACACCAAAACCACCACTTGAACGATACACCATTAATTTCCCAGTATCTGGCATGAAATTATTTTGTGGATCTTCGGTCGTTACCCGAGATTGAATAGCAAAACCAAATAACGGTATTTTAGATTGTTCTGGAATGTTAATAATGTCCCCATGCAATGTATAGCCGTTCGCAATATTAATTTGCGCATGGACAATATCGATACCTGTTACCATTTCTGTAATTGTATGTTCTACTTGAACACGTGGATTTACTTCGATAAAGTAAAACTCATTGCCAGCTACTAAAAATTCTACTGTACCAGCATTTAAATAGCCTACATTCTCCATCAATTGAACAGCTGCATTACAAATTCTCTCACGCAATTCATGCGAAATAGAATTTGAAGGAGCAATTTCAACTACTTTTTGATGCCGACGTTGAATTGAACAGTCACGTTCATATAAATGAACTAAATTACCCTCTTTATCTCCTAAAATTTGTACTTCTATATGTTTTGGATGAAGGATACATTTTTCAACATACACTTCATCAGAGCCAAATGCTGCTTTTGCTTCAGATTTTGCACGATCGTATGCATCTTTCGCTTCTTCTGCTTTATGTACAACGCGCATACCACGGCCTCCGCCACCAAGAGCAGCTTTAATCATTAATGGGTATTTATTTTCTGCTCCAAAAGACAATACTTCTTCTAGAGAATCAACAGGACCATCTGTACCAGGAATAACTGGTATTCCAGCTGCAACAGCCTGTTCTCTTGCTTTTACTTTATCTCCAAACATGTCCAAGTGTTTAGAAGTTGGACCTATAAAAGTTATGCCTTCTTCTTCACAACGTTTTGCGAATTCTAAATTTTCTGACAAAAAACCGTAGCCAGGGTGGATAGCATCTGCACCTGACTCTTTTGCGATTTGTAAAATTCCTTCAATATCTAGATATGCATCAATTGGTTTCTTTCCATCCCCAACAAGATAAGCTTCATCTGCTTTATAACGGTGGAATGAACCGCTATCTTCCCTTGAATAAATTGCCACTGTGTGAATGTTTAATTCTGTACAAGCTCGAAAAACACGAATTGCAATTTCGCCGCGATTAGCGACTAGAATTTTATTAATCGGCATAAAGATCCCCCTAATCAACTATTCTCTTTTTTTACAATCATAGAGACATTTGCTAGTATCCCCATAGCTAAAGATAACAGAATTACCGATGAACCGCCATAACTAATAAACGGAAGTGGTACACCGGTTAGCGGGATAATACCACTCAATCCACCTACATTGAAGAAAGTTTGAATACCAATCCAACTTCCAATACCTGCAGCAATCATGCGAGCCATTGGATCTTTTGCTTTAATCGCAATACGCATTGCTCTGTATACGATAAAGCCTAACCCAAATAATACAATTGCTACCCCAATTGTCCCCAACTCTTCTGAAATAATTGCCAAGATAAAGTCCGTTTGTGGTTCAGGTAAATACCCCATTTTTTGTACAGATTGTCCTAATCCTAATCCTTTAACGCCACCTGATCCTATTGCATAATAGCCATTTACCACTTGATAACCAAATGCATCGGCATCTTTAAATGGATCAAGATATGCTTTTAATCGTCCCATTCGACGTTCAGTAAAGAATGAATCTTTGAAAATAAATAGACCTATTAAACCAACAACTGCTAAACCCATTAACCACCCAATAATTTTGCTAAAAGTTGAGAATTTCATGCCGCTTGCAGCCATAACAGATAATGCAATTAAAGTAATTAAACCAATAGCACCTAAATCTGGTTCTAAGCCTATGAAAAGTGTGGCAGTTCCAAAAACCAACAATGGAGGTATGATTGATTCATTAATAATATCTAACTTTCCCGTTTCTCTTTTTTTCGAAAAAAATGCCGCAAAATAGAGGATTATACCTAATTTGGTAAATTCAGAAGGTTGTAAATTTGCAAACCCCAAATTAAGCCAGCTCTTCGCACCAGAATTACTTGGACTATAGCCAAATAAAAATACGGCAATCAATAAAGAAAGCATGGTAGCGATAATCAACATCATCATATTTCTATCCTTATAGCGCTTATAGGGTATTATAAAACCTATAAAAAAGGCTACAGATGCAAGCGATAAATTCATTAGTTGCTTTTTATAAAAATAATCTGGCTGCTGTTGTAATGTATTAACCGCCCAGAACATACTTGAACTATAAATCATCACTAATCCAAATAAGCATAATAAAACATATGTAAAAAACAAAGGGTAGTCAAAATACTTAGCATATTTTTTGAAATAAGTTTTCATATTATTACCTCATTTATTATCTAGCAAAAAAACCCAAACAGCTTTGTGTTTGAGTTTTTTACTTATTTCTCTGTGAATGCATCGTGTAATGCAGACAACTCTTTCTCCAGTGAATCGAGAATTTCCCTTCCCTTATCACGGTCAAGCAAACCTAGTTTAACTGCAAAGTCAATTTCTCGAGATAAACCAAACATTTGCGTATCTAAAACTTCTTCGTACAAAGGGCATTGTGGCATTGTCAAATGTTCCATTTGTACTCTTATTAATTTTGCTATTTTATCCGCATCGGCAATTAGGAGTTCCAATGCTTTCTCCTGATACGAACTTTGTGATTTTGTATCCATGAGGACGCCCCCATTACCTGATATTTCTTCAACTCTATCTTAATAAAGTTTATCTTTTGCAAAGGAAAAATGCAAGCATCTATATTTCAAATTGAGAATCATAATATTATTTCTTTCTATCCTTTGATAAAAAGCGTTATACTTAGAAATAGAATGGAACATCGAAGGAGGAAAATCTATGGAATCCATCATTCAAGTTAAAGGTGCAGTCAACTTTCAAATTACATTAGATCCTACAGTTTGGATTTTTGATGACCGTAAGCTAGATTTAGAAAAATATTTCATCGAAAAGCCTGAAGAGGTAGATCCTGATGAAGAATATATCGAAAAAGCAGGGAAATTCTGGTCTCGTGAAATTATGGAAGGCGCTACTTTCCCGCCTACTTTAAAAACCGAGCGTAATTTTGATCGTAAGCAAATGAAAACAGGTACTTTCGGTATAAAAATTGAACCTTTCATTAATAATGCTGAACCAAAAGAAGAGGCAACAACAGTTGTGTTTGAAACAAACGCTGGCACACAACATCGTTATAGCATTGAAGATGCGAAGAAACTTATTTTCCAATTTAGTAAAGATGGTAAAATACTAAACGAGGATGGTCCTGTCTACTTATTATTAAGAGATGGTTCCAACTACGAAAACCCTATTAAAGGAATCGTAGGGATACAAGTAGAATAAGGGGGAAAATATTATGCGAGTTAAATGCGTAATCTGTGATACTCTTAGCGAAATCCCTGATTTCTCACCAGTAGCTAAGAAATTACGCAATCGTCCTATTCACACTTTTATGTGTCCAACTTGTCACGAACGAATTACAGAAAAAACAAACGCAAGACTTGCTACTGGTAAATTTCGCTTTATCCGAAGTGCAGTTCAGGAAGATGAAGAATTTTAAATATTTTACAGAGCATTCGTTAGGATGCTCTGTTTTTTGTTTTGGCTCTGTTAATCATCATTGTTGATTATTTAAGCAAAATTTGAAGTGGAAAAGGAGTAGAATCCTGAGGGAAAGCGAGACAGGCGAGCCCCCGCGCGAAGCGAAGCGAGGGCACTGAAAAAGTAAAAATAGATGTGAATTTATGATAAAAATTTATTATAGCTATCTTCGTTGAAGTGGAATTAGCGTAGACTCCTGTGGGAAAACGAGCTAGACGAGACCCCGCAGCGTAGCGAGGAGGCTCGTCAGTTCGCCCACGGAAAGCGGAGCTAATTCCACTTCATTCAACAGCAGATATATATTATAAATATTTGTATTACTACACTTTTCCAGTAGCCTCAGCGCAGTGACGAAGAAGCTCACGACCTGCCCGCGGAAACCGAAGCCATTTTCAAGTTTATCAACAGTATAATTAAACATAGCCTTTTGTTATAAAAAAAGTTTTATTAATAGTGGAGAGAATTACTTTCAATAAATCCCTTTCCTACTAGAGAAAAGATAATAAAAATGCTTTTTGCTTCTGATGTTTCTCTTTGAAATGATAATTTCCTCTTTCCGCTAACTTTCTCGTAAAAAAAAGAGTTGTCCTAAATGGACAACTCTTTTTCTTTATGAAGCAGCTTCTCTTTTCTTATCTCTACGCAAACGAACTTTGTAGACGATTAGTACTAAAGCTGCAACTATTAATCCTTCAACCATTGGTAAGAAGAATGCTAAAAAGGTTAATATGATACATCCAAAGAACAAGAATGCATAAATCACAGCAGTTTGCCATTTTTTTAATGCTGTTCTTGCAAATCCAAGATGATACACAATTGCAGTTAATACGAAAATAACAGCTAATAGAATATAACCTGCTACCGAATAGCTTGGTGCATTCTCATAAATATATCGAGCAACACCTGACATACGATTAAATACTTGATCATGTCCATCTGTAGAAGTAGATGTAGCGACTTGCATAAAATTCAGTTTCAATAATAAACCGGACTTAAACAAGATATCTCCCTTCCTCTCGACCCGCGAGAATAATTATTAATTATTCAGCGCTACGTTGTTTTTTTGCAGCTTTTTCACGTTCGTTTTTGTTAAGAATTTGTTTACGAAGACGAATAGACTCTGGTGTAACTTCTAGATATTCATCATCGTCTAAGAATTCTAATGCTTCTTCAAGTGTTAAGATTTTTGGTGTTTTAATAACGTTTGTTTGGTCTTTTGTAGCTGAACGAACGTTTGTTTTTTGTTTCATTTTAGTAATGTTAACAGTAATGTCATTATCACGAGTATTTTGGCCTACAACCATACCTTCGTAGATTTCAGTACCTGGTTCTACGAAAAGTACACCTCGGTCTTCAATTTGCATCATACCGTAAGTAGTAGCTTTACCAGTTTCCATAGAAACTAGGGCACCATTACGACGACCACCTACACGGCCAGTAGCAACTGGTTGATAAGAATCGAATGTATGGTTAATAATACCGAAACCTTTAGTTAGTGACATAAATTCAGTTGTATAACCAATCAAGCCACGAGCTGGGACCATGAAGATTAAACGAACTTGTCCATTACCTTCATTGACCATATCTTGCATTTCACCTTTACGGTCGCCTAATGATTCAATGATTGAACCTACAGAATCTTCAGGTACATCGATTTGCACACGTTCTACTGGTTCACATTTAACGCCATCAATTTCTCTAATAATAACTTTTGGTTTTGATACTTGTAATTCGTAGCCTTCACGACGCATGTTTTCAACAAGGATTGATAAGTGAAGTTCACCACGACCTGATACTGTCCATGCATCTGGAGAATCTGTTGGTTCTACACGTAAAGAAACGTCAGTTTGTAATTGAGAAAGTAATCGTTCTTCAATTTTACGTGAAGTTACCCATTTACCTTCGCGACCTGCGAATGGAGAGTTATTAACTAAGAAAGTCATTTGTAAAGTTGGTTCATCAATACGCATTGGAGGAAGTGGATCTAGGTGATCTTGCGGACATACAGTTTCACCAACGTTAATTTCTTCCATACCAGATACAGCGATTAAATCACCTGAATATGCTTCTTGAATTTCTTCACGTTTTAAACCGAAGAAACCAAACATTTTCGTTACTCGGAAGTTTTTCACTGAACCATCAAGTTTTGCTAGAGATACTGATTGCCCTACAGCGATAGTACCTCGGAATACACGACCGATACCAATACGACCAACGAAGTCATTATAATCAAGTAATGCAACTTGGAATTGAAGAGGTTCTTCACGAGTATCAGCTGGTGCTGGGATGTGACTGATAATTTCTTCGAATAAGCATTTCATGTTTTCTTCTTGTTTAGCTGGGTCTGGATCTAATGATGCAGTACCATTAACACCTGAAGCGAAAACTACTGGGAATTCTAATTGATCTTCATCTGCACCTAACTCAATAAGTAAGTCGATTACTTCATCAACTACTTCTTCAGGACGAGCTGAATCTTTGTCAACTTTGTTTACGACTACGATTGGTGTTAATTTTTGTTCTAATGCTTTTTTAAGCACGAAACGAGTTTGAGGCATACAACCTTCGTAAGCATCTACTACTAGTAAAACGCCATCTACCATTTTCAAAATACGTTCAACTTCACCACCGAAATCGGCGTGTCCTGGTGTATCCAAGATGTTGATTTTAGTATCTTCGTAGTGAACTGCAGTATTTTTTGCTAAAATCGTAATACCACGTTCACGTTCAATATCGTTAGAGTCCATTGCACGTTCTTCAACATGTTCATTTGAACGGAATGTTCCTGATTGTTTTAATAATTGGTCGACTAAAGTTGTTTTACCATGGTCGACGTGGGCAATAATTGCTATATTTCTGAGATCTTCTCTTAAATTTGTCATTGTTCCACTCCACATTCTTTTTTCGAGTCCATAACTGTGCTAGTATAACATAAAAAATAGATTTATGTCCTACTTTAGCATGTCTTTTTCAACTTTTTTATTTTTTACAAGTGAAAACCTTGCTAATCTTAGTATTTAGTTCGACAATAGTATTACAATAATTTTTTGGAGGATTGTTATGAATAAAGCAAAAATCGTCATGGCTATCTTTGCTCTAGCAGGGGTTTTAGCTATGTGTTCAATAGGCTGGGCAGTAGCTGTAGGAAGTATTTCAGGAATAATCGGAGGCATTGTAGCTGTTTGTGTTGTATTCGGTTTTGCCTTTAAAACAAAACGTCAATTTAGAGATCAAGGCTTATTATAAAATTAAAAGGTAAGGTGTTTCATCCAGCTACCACAGCACTTTGAACCCATTAAGCCGAAACTGTCAGTTTTCGATAGAGGCACTATTTTGAGGAAGATAGCTTAAGTTCCCCCACATCCTGTGGTAAAGGATGTTGAGTTCACGTCGTATGAATCCTCAAGTGCTGACATAGAGAACTGAATATACTAAAAGGGATTGTCTTTAAAAGTTGGGTTTCTTCAACTTCAAGGACAATCCCTTTTTTATTGATTATCATATTTTAGTTGAATATAATGATTAATAATTTCACTGTGAATCGTAGGATTAGCTACGATAAAAGTATCTTGTTTTAATAAGTTAATAGGTTCATTTTTTAAATTACTAGCGATTGCACCTACCTCATTAGCAATCACTACACCCCCTGCTACATCCCAGGGAGATAACCTCATAGAAATATATGCATCCATTCTTCCACAAGCAACAGAAACTATTTCTAAAGCAGCTGAACCATATGACCTTGTCCCTCGAACAGTACGAACGAGTTCAATCATTGGCAAATGCTCGATTTTCTTATTAGGCGTCACCCAAGTGGCATTCAATCCAATAATTGCTTTATCTAATGAAATTGCTTCAAGAGGCTTTAACGGGATTTCGTTCATAAAGGCACCATGTCCCTCTTCTGCAAAGTATAACTGGTCCCTCATAACATCATATATATATCCCAGCTTTCCAACCCCATTAATATAAACACCAATTGAAATGGCAAAATTTCGATGTTGACGGATAAAATTCATCGTTCCATCTATTGGATCGATTATCCATACAACACCATCCAATGAATGAATTTTCTCACCCATACCTTCTTCACCTAAAATTTTGTGTGATGGATCGAATGCTGTAATTTTTTCAATGAAAAATAATTCTGTCTCGCGATCAATATTTGTTACTAAATCATTTGCATCCGCTTTCGTCTCGATTTTCCACTTTTCAGAAAATGAACTTCGTATACGTTCCCCTGCTTCCATAATGATGGCCTTTGCAAATTCATGAACTTTAGTAATCTGCATAATTTCCTCACCTTTCCTTGAAAAAACGAAGTGCATTTCATTTTTTGTATATTATAACAAAAAAAACACCTGCTTCTCATAATGATAAGCAAGTGTCACCTTAAAATTTTTGCGCTATCTCTAGGCGAATGCATGGAATGCCTCCAGTTCCATATGAATTTCAGCCAATCTTGCCTTACTTTGAGCAATTTGCTCTTTATCATTCAATTGCATCGCATCAAATAATGTAGCTAATTCATAATCCACTTCTAAATGAAGACCTTTAATATATTGCTTTTCAAAATCCACTTTACGAATAATATGAACAACTTGTTTCATGCTGATCAGCTCCTTTAATTTGATGGTAAAATGATAAGAAGATGGAATTTTCTGACCATTTTCTACATTATATTCACTGTACGAAGAATGGTAAGTCCTTCTACAAGATTTTTTCCCATTTTTCAAATAAAATAAACATAAAGTTAAAAAAGGAGAGAAAAAATTGACAGTAAAATGGACTAACAAAGACTTTGAAGTCTTTACAACACCCGGACTTGAACAACGTATGTCAGCACTCATCAAGAATGTACGCCCTAAATTTGAAGAACTTGGAATAACGTTTAGTACATACTTCTCTTCGAAAATAGGGGAAGAGTTTTACCCACATGTAGCAAAACATGCAAGACGAAAAGTGAATCCACCTATCGATAGCTGGGTAGCATTTGCACCAAACAAACGTGGGTACAAGGCCCTTCCACACTTCGAAATCGGACTTTTTAAATCGCATATTTTTATCCTTCTTTGTGCCATTTATGAAGCACCTACAAAAAAGGAAATAGCTAACAATTTACTAAATAATGTGAATTCTTTCGATGAACTTCCTGAAACATTTTTTATTACAGGAGATCATTTTGATCCGAATGGCATTCCTCTCGTGGATGCAATGAAAGACGGTTCACTCGAAAAACTTCTAACCCGTTTACGTGATGTGAAAAAAGGGGAATTCATGATTGGTCTACAATTGCCCAAGGAAAAAACAATAAAACTTTCCGCAAAAGAATTTGACAGAATAGTTGTAGAAACCTTTGATGAATTGATCCCCATTTATAATATTATGGTAAACAAAAAATAATAGTGTAAAAGCAATCGGTTATTTCTCGACTATTGAGTAAACCGATTGCTTTTTAATTATCTTCTGCGTTTGCTAATCCCTTTAATAATTGCGCCGTTTTGACTCGTTTTCGTCTGTTTTACAATATCGTAGCTGACGTAACCACTCTCTTCTTCAAATTCACGGAAAATAGTTTTCTCTTCTGCCATAGAAGGAACGATTTCTTTTAAACGGCGATACTTTGATAACACTTCTTCACGTTTTACGCCTTTTTCATATGCCTTTTCAATAGTTTGAAAAAATGCAATCACATCAATTATTTCATCTGTAGACCAATTAATTGAAAATGGATATGAGTATTCCATATGATTCCCTACCTTCATCATGGTATTATACCAAATTGTTTCACATTATTATTGTAAACTCTACTGGAAATGGACTGCAACTTTTCTCGTCCTCTGTTAATAGTATATTCCCTGGGAAATGACTTTATTCTATAAAAATATTGTAACGAATATCGGTAACAAGATCGCCCCTATAACTGCAGTCAATGTCATCGAAACCGAGCCCATAGATAATGTTCTTTCTCCATACTCAGTAAGTTTGCCTATCCCTATACCATGGGCACTACTCCCCATTGAGACTCCTCTTGCGATTGCGGTGTCAATTTTGCAAATTTTGTAAAGGTTTGGTCCAATTATAGCACCAATCATTCCAGTAATAATGACAAACACTGCTGCTAATGTCGGATTACCACCTATTACATTACTAATCTGCATCGCGACAGGAGATGTTATTGATTTTGGAATTAATGTCCTCATATACTCATTTTCTATACGAAATAAAACTGCAAGCGACAATACACTGCCAACACCTGCTATCATTGCAACTGCAATACCAGTAATAATTGCCTTATAATTTTTTTTGATTAATTCTCTTTGTCTATATAATGGTAATGCTAGACTTACTACAGCGGGTCCAAGGAGCCGATCAATCCATTGACCTCCAACCATATACGTTTCATATGGTATATGAAATATCAACAAAGCACCAACTATGATGATTGCGCTTGTAAATACAGGAAATAAAATTGGATGGTAAAAACGTTCATACACTTTTTTCATTATAAAAAATACAACTACAGTGGACACACAAATCATTATTGCAAGCATATTAAGCCCCCCCTTTTTGTTGGATATTTTCAAAGCAAGTTTCCTCGAGATTTTCCATTTGAACTTCTTTTTGTTTTTCTAGATGAATTTCTACCATTTGCGTTGTTTTTCCAGAAGCAACTATTGAAACAATTGTACTTACTAAAATGATTCCGATAATGGCCATTCCTTGCCATGATAGCAGTTCAGAATAATTAACGATTCCCACAGTTACTGGTATAAAGAATAATGTCATATAAGCAAGTAATATCTCTGCTCCACTTGCGATCCAACTTTCAGGAATAGTTTTTGTTATTAATAAAATAAATAAAATGACTAACCCAATGATACTTCCCGGGAATTGAATATGTAAAATTGCCATTAACCACTTTCCAATTTCGGATAATAAATATAAAACTGCTATTTGCCCTATTATTCTTAAAAACTTCAATCCATATTGTTGCATAACAGACCCCCCCTTTATTTATTAATATATTATAATTTATTGGAATTTTCCAAATACATCTACTTCACGCTCGACAATTCACTTCGACACTTAATTAAAAAAGCTAGCTTTTGTAGAATATTCTACAAAAGCTAGCTAAGTACCTAGTAAATATTTAATTAATCTTCTTTGTTTTCGTGGGCGCGGTCTTTTTTCAAGATTTTTGAAATTAGTTCATATACCAGTGGAACAATTAACAATGTTAAAATCGTTGAACTGATTAAACCACCTATTACAGTCACACCTACACCTTTTGAAATAAGGCCGCCACCTTCTGCACCCATCGCTAATGGAATTAATGCACAGATTGTTGCGATGGCTGTCATTAGGATTGGACGTAAACGAGTTGCACCCGCTTCAAGTATTGCTTCACGCATTGTTTTACCAGCATGCTCCATATGAATGATGCGGTCTACTAATACAATGGCATTTGTTACCACGATTCCTATTAACATCAGTAACCCAATCATGGATGATACACTGATTGTTTCCCCAGAAATCCACAATGCAACAAGTGCTCCGATAACAGTAAATGGTAATGAGAATAGGATAGCAAATGGAGCTAAACCTTCACCAAATGTTACAACTAATGTAAAGTATACAATTGCAATAGCAGCAGCAATCGCTAACCCTAATTGGGTGAAGGCTTCTTTCATATCTGCTGTAACTCCGCCTGTATTAACTTCTACATTATTTGGTAAATCTAGTTTATCAATTGCTTTTTGAACTCCTGAAGATGCTTTTGTAATATCTTTTGATGTAACAGTTGCTGTGACACTAGCATAAATTTTACCTTTACTACGATTTACTTGTGTTGAAGTTGTACCTGTTTTAACATCAACAACATCTGAAACTTTTACTTTTTTACCTACAGGTGTATCAATCTCTTCATCTAGCACTTCTTGGAATTTATCTGGAGAAGCTGCCTCTTTATGAACATTGACATCAAGTTCTTTACCATTTCTTGTCACTGTTGTTAAAACTTCAGTTTGTGTATTTGGATTAATCGCCATCGCAATTTGTCCTGTTGTTAATCCTAAAGCTTTTGCTTTGTCTTGATCAATCACTAATGTTTTTTCGGTATAATTTTCCGCTAATGAAGATTTAACATCTTTTAAATTATCTTGATCTTTCATATTTTTTTCTATATCTTTTACCACTGGTCTGATATCTTCTACTGTGTTACCGTAGACTGAATATGAAAGCTCATTACTTGACCCTGAAGATGAGAAGTCTTGGCTTTTCCATGTACCTTTTTGATTAACATCTTGAACTTCTTTAATAAGTTTTTCTTTTACATTACTAAAGTTTTTCGTATCAGTATCATAAATGACATAGACTAAAGCACCATTTGTTTGACCAGGCATCATTGGATTAGATCCGCCGATAGATGATTGGACTGTCTTAACATCCTTTTTATCCATAATCATTTTTTCGATTACTTCTACATCATCAATCACTTTATCACGTGTTTCACCAGGTTCAGGTGTATAAGTTAGGTATACCATTTTTTGTTGATCATCTGGTAAGAAACTAAATCCAACTAATGGTGCTAAGAATAAGCTTGCTACAAGAATTACAATCGATCCTATAGAAGTTATTAATTTATGGTCTAATACCCATGATAGAATGCGTTTATAGCCTCTTGCTAATGCTCCATGCTCTTCTTTTTTAGTTTGTACTTTGCCATACAGTTCTTTTTTAAATAATGCATGTGCTAAGGCTGGAACAATTGTGATGGCAACTATTAGAGATGCGATTAATGCAAATGCCATCGTTAAACCGAATGGTAAGAATAACTCTCCGACCATACCTCCAACTAATCCAAGTGGCAAGAACACGGCAATTGTTACCACTGTAGAAGATAAAATTGGTCTAAACATTTCAAGAGTAGCTTCACGAATTAAAGCTCTACCATGTAATTTCTCGCCTTCAAGGTAAATTCTTCGATAAATATTTTCAATAACAACAATCGAGTCATCGATTACACGACCTATCGCTACTGTCATTGCACCTAATGTCATCATATTTAATGATATATCCATTTGTTTTAATGCAATTACTGCAATTAATAACGACATCGGAATAGATACAACTGAAATAATTGTTGAACGGAAATTCCGCAAGAATAACATGATGATGATGAATGCAAAGATTGCACCGTATAACAATTTATCAAACATCGTATTCACTGAGTCTTGAATTGGTTGACCTTGGTCTAGTGTTACCTCAATGTCCATACCTTTGTTATCTTTTTCAAATTTCTTAGCTTCATCTTTAACATCATTTACTACATTCACAGTATTTGAATCTTGGGATTTTACTACCTGTACAGATATTGCTGGTTTACCATTTGTACGGGAAACAGATTCAACTTCACCAACTACTTTGATGGAAGCCAATTCACCTAATTTTACAAATGGGCTCGATTGTGGAGCTTGTAGCGCCGATTGTGCCCCTGCTACACCTTGAGATGCTTGTGCCTGTGCAGCTTGCGCTTGTGCTTTTGCAGCTGCAGAATTTGCACTTAAGCTTTGCATTGTTACGGGAATTTCTAAGTTTTTCAAGTCTTTAATTGTTGTCATTTTACCATCAACAACAACTGATTGTTCTTCATCCTTGAATTGGAACATACCTAATGGAACTTTCGTATCCATTGCTTTTACATATTGCTTAATCGTATCTTCTGTTAAGCCATATTTCGCTAATTTCTTTTGGTCATAAGTTAGTTCAACTTTTTCTACTTGTTGACCAGTTACTGATACAGATCCAACGCCATCAATACCTTCTAATTTAGGTACGAAATAGTTTTCAGTTGTTTTTGTTAAATCTGCAATAGATTGATCCTTATTTGCAACACTTAAAGCTACAACTGGGAAAGCATTGATATTAACACGATCTACAGTTGGCTTTTGAGCAGTTTCTGGAAGATCTACTTTTTCTAGTACTTCCTTAATATTACTAACTGCTTCTTTCATGTCTGTACCATACTTAAACTCTATTTGTAGACTTGAAGCATTTTGATAGGAATTGGAATAAACAGCTGAAACACCCTTTAGATGATTCACTGCTTTTTCATATGGGATTGAAATATCGTCAGCTACCTGCTCTGGTGTTGCACCTGGATAAACTGTTGTTACCGTTGCAACTGGAATTGAAATATCAGGTAATGTTTCTAACTTCATCTTAAGTCCTGAATATACCCCGGCAACAGCGACTATAATCGATAGTAGCCATACTGCCAATTTATTTTTCAAAACAAATTTAATAAGCGAGTTCATTCATACACCGTCCTTTTTTGACTTAATGGTCACAATTCAATATAATAATGACTAGCTAGTCAAAAGTCAAACCATAGAATAGGAAGAATTATAGAAAGAGTGAAAATATGTCTAAACGTGATCTAATTATTGAAAAATCTATGGAGATCTTATCTGAGCGTACAATAGCCTCTACGTCTATCCAAGACATTACAAACGCATGCGGCATATCAAAAGGAGCTTTTTATCTCTCTTTTAAATCAAAAGAGGAACTACTTATTGCAATTTTTGAGTATATCATCAAAGATATGACATCAAAGTTTCAAAACATATTAAGTTTACAAGTAGAGCCAAAAGAAAAACTAACACAATATTTTTTATCGGCTTTTGAGTTATTCGAAAAAAATTCACCTTTTATCTCAACTCATTTGCGCGAGATTGTTAGTATTGTGGATCATGATGTGACGGAAAAAATACAAAAACATTTCCAAGTTACTGACAATATGACTTTGTTGTTGCTTAGAGAGGTTTATAGTTCCCAAATTGAAGATAGCCAATATGATTTACTAATATGTATCAGAGGGATGATGAAAGGTTATGCGGAATTCATTGTAATCCAAAAACAGTCAATTGACTATTATGAATTAAGCAAACATTTGGTAAATTACATTGATGTACTTGTTAACGCTAAGTTAAAAACATTAATAACGAAAGAAATGTATGAACAAAAAACTCGCCACATCAGTCATATTCAAAAAAATGATATAATCGTTGAAATAGAAAATTGTAAAGCAGATTATGCAAACGATTCTTTTACAATAGATTCATTCGATTTAATCATTGAAGAATTACAAAGGGAACATCCTCGTAAAGCATTACTACTAGGTATGTCTTCCAATTTAATGACGAATAACCATTTGAGATGGCTCTCTGTTTTACTAAAGCAATTTTGCAATGAAATGTAAAAAAAGAGCAGCACAACAATTGTTGTGCTGCTTTTTTATGTGGTTCTACATGTATCCCCAAACCATTGCAAGCAATGTACCGAATACAGTAATTAAACCAACAACTACTGAGTAAATAATTGTAATGTATAAAGCTTTCTTATCTTCTGATTCACCGATATGCATGAACAATACTAACTGTACAATTGCTTGTGCAGCAGCTGTTACAAGTAGAATTGTAATAGCAACACTGTTAGACATATCTTTAAACATTATTACAGTCAATGCTAAGAGTGTTAAAACAAGAGAACCCACAAAGCCCATTACATGCTCTTTTGGAAATAGTTCTTTCATTATTACAACACTCCTTTCAAATAAACAAAGCTGAAGATGAAGATCCATACTACATCAAGGAAGTGCCAGTATAGAGAGAAGATAAATGCTTTATTTGCTGTTTTTGCATTTAATCCACGTTTTTTAACTTGCATTAAGATACTTGATCCCCATAATAGACCGAATGTTACATGGAGACCGTGAGTACCTAGTAAAGTCATCAAAATAGACAGGAAGGCACTTGTTTGAATTGTAGCACCATCATGAATATATGTTAAGAATTCATTAACTTCAACGCCTAGGAAGACTGCACCTAGAAGTAAAGTTAAGATGTAGAATACCATCATTGCTTTAGTACGTCCAATACGCATTGCGTGAACACCTAAACCAATTAAGAAACTACTAGTTAATAGAGCAAAAGTTTCTACCAATACTGGTGGCATTTCAAATAATTCTTTACCTATTGGACCTGAACCTGTGCGATCAACTAATGAAAAATACACACTAAATAATGTCGCAAAGAGGATTATTTCGGCACCAAGGAAAACCCAGAAACCAAAGATCTTTAAATCATTTTCTTCTGTGCTGTACTCTAATGGAACTGATTTGTTTACTTTTGACATTATTTTTCACCTCTCAATCGACGTTCAGTTGCTTCGATTTCAG
Source organism: Rummeliibacillus sp. NPDC094406 (assembly GCF_044763875.1). NCBI lineage: Bacteria > Bacillati > Bacillota > Bacilli > Caryophanales > Caryophanaceae > Rummeliibacillus > Rummeliibacillus sp. NPDC094406. Next base: position 424,031 of record NZ_JBIWGZ010000002.1, read on the forward strand.
CCACTTCAATATAATGACCATCATCTTTTTCAAATGAACGATAAGCCATAAATCCTAATGTTAGAACACCAAATACGATTACTAGAGACCAAACACTAAATACGAAGAAGAATGAGAATAAGAACATTACACCAGCCATCCACATTGGAGCGCCACTGTTGTTAGGCATATGAATACGTTCATATTTGCCTGCTGTAATATCTCTTCCTTCTTTTTTCGCATACCAGAATTCATCTAATTGATTGATTTTTGGTACGACAGCGAAATTGTATTCTGGAACCGGACTATGTGTTGCCCATTCAAGAGAACGTGCATCCCATGGATCGCCATTTTCATCACGTGGACTATGACGGAAGCTGTAGTAAATGTTATAGCAAATTAACATAAAGCCTACTGCCATTGCAATAGCACCAATGAACGATACCATACTTAATGGACCATAACCTGTGTCAGCTGAGTATGTGTACATACGACGTGCATAGCCATCTAAACCTAAGATAAATAGTGGGAAGAAGGCTACATTAAAACCTACTACAATAGTCCAGAATGCTGATTTACCTAATTTTTCATTCAAACGGAAACCAAAGATTTTTGGCCACCAGAAATGATAACCTGCTAATACCCCAAATACTGTACCTGGGATTAATACATAGTGGAAGTGAGCAACTAAGAACATTGTATTGTGATATTGATAGTCCGCACTTGACATAGCAAGCATTACCCCTGTAACCCCACCAATTGTGAAGATTGGAATAAATGCTAATGCCCAAAGCATTGGTGTTGTAAATGTAATTTTCCCGTGTCGCATTGTTAGCAACCAGTTAAATATTTTAACACCAGTTGGAACGGCTATAAGCATTGTTGTAATAGAGAAAATACTATTAACCATTACACCATGTCCCATAGTATAGAAATGGTGAACCCATACCATGAATGATAGTAATGAAATAACAACCATACTCATTACCATTGATTTATAACCAAATAAGTTTTTGCGTGAGAATGTTGAGATAATCTCACTGTAAATACCAAATGCCGGTAAGATAACGATATAAACTTCAGGATGTCCCCAAACCCAGAACAAGTTAGCCCAAAGCATATCCATACCACCATCTGACATAGCAAAGAATTTAGTACCAAATTGACGGTCTAAAGTCATCAATGCAAGTGCTACAGTTAATACTGGGAATGCAAATGTAATAATAACATTTGTAATTAATGCTGACCAAGTGAACATTGGCATTTTCATTAATTTCATACCTGGTGCACGCATTTTCATGATTGTAGCAATGAAGTTAATACCAGTCATTAAAGTACCAAGACCTGCGATTTGTAAAGACCAAGCATAATAGTTATTACCAACGCCAGGGTTAAATTCAGTACCTGCTAATGGGAAATAAGATGTCCAACCTGCGTTTGGTGATCCCCCAATTATGAATGATACATTTAATAATCCACATCCAGCTGCGAATAACCAGAAGCTAAGTGCATTTAATCTTGGGAATGCCACATCTCGTGCACCAATTTGAAGTGGTACAACGACATTCATTAAACCTATGATAAATGGCATTGCCATGAATAGAATCATGACTAAACCATGTGTTGTGAAAATTTCATTATAATGCTCAGCGTTAAGCAATTTGTTTTCAGGAACTGATGTTTGTGCACGCATTAATAATGCATCAATTCCACCTCTAAATAGCATAATCAATGCTACTAAGATATACATGACACCAATTTTTTTATGGTCAACAGTAGTAAGCCAGTTTTTGTAAAGCCATCCCCACTTTTTGAAGTAGGTCAAACCAACAACAATGGCAATAGCGCCAACAACGATACTAATTGCTGCACCCAAAATCATCGGCTCTTTCATCGGAGCGAGTAATTCGTCCATGTTCATGTGTGTAACTCCTTTCTTGCCTCATTTCTATTTTTAAAAAATTGAAGCGATACCTTATTACTTAGACATATCCATGCCTTCCATATCACCCATGTTGTCCATATTGTGTGAATCTTTTTTGTGTGATTCGTCAGTTTGTTTACTCATATCCATATGTTTCATATCACCCATTTTGCTCATATCCATTTCTGGAGCTGGACTGAATGATAAGTGTGTAGAAGAGAAACTTTCACGACCTACAAAGGAAGTTTTTAGTAATTTATTGAATTTTGCTTCAGTTAATTTTGGTTCATTTGCTTTTACATCTTTTACCCATTTGTCAAATTTATCTTGTGACATTGCTTGAGTTTCAAACTCCATCTCCGCAAAACCTTCACCATTAAAGTTAGAGTTACGACCCATATATGATCCTTCTACATCAGCAGCAAGGTGAAGTTTATTGACCATATCACTCATGGCATATTTTTGACCGGCTAACTGTGGAATCCAGAAACTTGTAATTGGACCAAATGAATATAATCTAAATTCGATTGGACGATCTGTTGGTATATTTACATAATTAACTGTTTCAATATTTTGTTCTGGATAGCTAAAGTGCCATTTCCAATTTGAAGATGATGCATAAATAACAAGCGGTTTTTTGTTGTCATAACCTGTTTGTTGATGTTCAACTTTTGATGTTGTAAATACAGTTACAATGGATAAAACTGTTACTATAACAATCGGAATAACCGTCCATATGATTTCTAACTTTGTACTACCCTCTTCATGAGGCGGTTCATAACCTGCTGGTTGTTTTGATGCACGATATTTCGACAACATGAAGACAAACAATACATATACAATCAATAAGATAACAGCCATCACTAAAATTGAAAAGATGATTGTATTTGATAAAGTTTTCGCATTTGGGCCTTTTGTATCGAATATCAGCAATGGCTGACATCCAGATAATATCAATGTCATGAACGCCATAATGGCAGGCATAATAAGCACTTTTTTCTTCATAATGTACTCCCTTCTCAAAAAACAATTAAAACAACTGTCTTTCTAAAATCTATTGAATTAGCTTTCTGATTGAAGATTGCTACAGTTATAGATATGTGAGCATATGAAATTCACTCAATGGTTTAATAGCTACTTTCATATGAACGGACAATAGTTAACTATTCTCACATTCTATACAGTGAAAATCAGGCACCCAAGTTTTCGCACCTTTTTCTCCTGAGGATTTTCAATCTTTCACTCAATCCATTTGAAATTATACCTCCTTCTTCTTAATAAAAAAATAAAAATTACTCAAAAACAGCAATTAATTTGTCGTAATTTGAACTTTTTGTGGACATAATTTGTATAAAATGTGTACACATTTTAAATTTGAACCTAAGGTATTACAAAAAATCCTACAATAAACAATTAAATTCTAGTAAATTATATTTATTCTCTTATTTTCCAAGCAGTACTACTTGGATTTTCCGAAAAGAGAAAATCACCTCCAACGTGTTCAACGTTAAAGATGATTTTAGGTTATTTTAATCGATTATTTTTTAAATTTGAAAAGGGAATCACGATAGAAAAAATTAGCTCTACACATTTAATTCAATTTTATAATGCAGGAGCCGATCCTCCATCAATATTTACAGCAGTACCACTTACATAGGAAGCTGCATTAGAAACTAAGAATGTAATCACATTAGCCGCTTCTTCTGTATCCCCTATACGTCCAAGAGGAATCGACTTGCCCACTTTTCTTGAATACTCTTCCCAAGTCAATTCAGGAGATTCAGCTTGCCATTTACGCTCAATTTGTGCACTTCGAATTAATCCTATGCAGACTGTATTCACTCGAACATTCATTGCCCCTACATCTTTACTCATCGCTTTTGTTAAAGCCATTCCTGCAGCACGACTAACAGTTGTTGGTAGTGAAGATTTGGGTGGCGTTTTGCCAAATACTGCTGTGACATTTACAATAGCACCTCCTCCTGCTTGTTCCATGTGAGGCAATGCTGCTTTTGATGTATAAATTGCGCCAAATAATTTTAAATCTAAATCACTTTTCCAGAAATCAGAATCCACTTCTAAGAAAGAGTGGGCTAATGAAGTACCCGCATTATTGACCAAAATATTTAACTTACCAAATTTCTCAACTGCTTTTGCAATGACATTTTGACAATCTTCTTCTTTTGTAACATCCGTCACTACAGTTAATACATCTTTACCTGTTTCATCTAATATACTTTTAGCGGCTTCTTCAAGTGTTGAAGCTGTTCTAGCACAAATAACAACATCTGCACCTTCTGATGCTAATTTTATTGCAGTTGCAAGACCAATGCCTTTACTAGCACCCGTTACAACTGCAACTTTTCCTTTTAAGCCTAATTCCATTTTCCATCTCTCCTAGTATTCATCTATTATTATCCTGACCTATCTTTCTTTTAACAAAAGAAAATATAAGATAATTATAACTAATTAGATAATTAAAATTCTATAAATCTATCCTTGTATGAATAAAGGAATAGATTGTCATTATTTTTTATCTACTCCTTTCTCATAACTTAAATGAATCAATTTCATAATGCAAAATTCATAAAAAATATACTTAACATTTAATGATATCCAATTATCATTACAACGCTTTCGACTGCGAGTCCTCGAAAATGCATTCATGCGATTGTTAATTCAGTGAGGTGCATTCACAGCCCTACGGGAACTCCTTGAGCTGAATACCCTACAGGATCGTAGTGAAGGTACTAAAAAACGATTTAACCCCTAATTTTTATAGTACAAATCTGCTATAACATGAAGTGGAATCAGCTTCGCTTTCCTCGGGCGGACCGAAGAGCCTCCTCGCTACGCTGCGGGGTCTCTTTGGCCCGCTTTCCCGCAGGAGTCTTCGCTGATTCCACTTCTACAAAAATTCCTTCAATAAAATCCATGTATTATAACTTTTTCAGTGCCCTCAACTTTGTGACGAGGAAATAGAAGCCAAGCTCATGGAAAGTGCGGTCTGTAGCGGAACATCCAAATCTGAACATTGAAAAGTAAAGTTAATATATTTGTATTTAAAAAACTGAAAATAGATTAATGAAATTTATTCAAATAAATATTTTTAAAATTTTTTATAAAAAAAACCTCTTAAGATACAGTTATGTATCTTAAGAGGTTTTTTGATTTCAATTATTTTTTAGCAATAATGTGAATTGGGTTACCAAGAGCTACTTCTGCAGTTTCCATAGTAATTTCACCTAAAGTTGGGTGAGCATGAATTGTCATTGCTACATCTTCAAGTGTCATACCAGCTTCGATTGCTAAGCCTAATTCAGCGATCATATCAGATGCACCAGCACCGATAATTTGACCACCAATTAGTAAGCCATCTTCTTTACGAGCAACAAGTTTTACGAAACCTTCTGTTTCGTTCAATGCTAATGCACGACCATTTGCAGCAAATGGGAATTTACCAGTAGTTACTTCAAAGCCTTCTTCTTTAGCTTGATCTTCTGATAAACCTACAGTAGCCATTTCAGGATCTGTGAAGCAAACAGCAGGAATTGCTAGATAATCTACAATTGATTTTTCTCCAGCAATTGCTTCTGCAGCAACTTTACCTTCGTATGAAGCTTTATGTGCAAGTTGTGGTCCAGCAACGATATCACCAATAGCATAAATATTTGGTACGCTTGTGCGACATTGTTTGTCAACTTTTAAAAGTCCACGTTCAGCAAATTCAATACCAACTGCTTCTAAGCCCATTTCATCCGTATTTGGACGACGACCTACAGTTACTAATACGTAATCTGCTTCTACAGCTTTTGCTTCACCATTTACTTCATATTTAACGGTTACACTTGACTCAGTTTCTTCAACACCTTGTGCTAAAGCGCCTGTTTCAATTGTAACACCTTTTTTCTTAAGACCTTTTTTAACGATAGCTGTCATTTGTTTTTCAAAGCCAGCAAGGATATCTTTGCCACCTTCAAGGATTGTTACTTGAGAACCTAGGTTAGCATAAGCAGAACCAAGTTCAGTACCGATGTATCCGCCACCAATAACAACAAGTTTTTCAGGTACTTCTTGTAATGAAAGTGCGCCTGTTGAATTTAACACACGATTTGAAAATTTGAATGTTGGAATTTCAACTGGACGAGAACCTGTTGCGATGATTGCATTTTTGAAATTGTAAGTTTGAGCTGAGTTTTCAGTAATCACTCGTAATGAGTTCGCATCATGGAAATAAGCTTCACCTTTTACAACTTCAATATTGTTGCCTTTTAATAAACCAGCAACACCGCCAGTTAATTTTTTAACAACAGAATCTTTGAATTCCTGTGCTTTTTTGAAATCTAATTTCACTTCTGGAACAATTACACCCATATCATCTGAATGTTTAGCTTGTTCAAAGCGGTGACCTACAGAGATTAAAGCTTTTGATGGGATACAACCTACGTTTAAGCATACGCCACCTACGTTTTCACGTTCAACAACTGTAACTTTTTGTCCAAGTTGTGCTGCACGAATTGCGGCTACATATCCACCAGGACCAGCACCGATGACAATTGTATCTGTTTCGATTGGAAAATCTCCTACTACCATTTTTATTACGCCTCCATTAATAATAGTTCCGGCTCACTTAACAAACGTTTAATATTATTTAACGCATGTTGAGCAGTCGCACCATCGATCATTCTATGATCAAAGCTCAATGATAATGCTAACACAGGTGCGGCTACAATTTCACCATTTTTTATTACAGGTTTTTCTGAAATTCGACCAATTCCTAGAATCGCTACTTCGGGATGGTTTATTACTGGAGTAAACCATTGCCCACCTGCTGATCCGATATTTGTGATAGAGCAAGATGCACCTTTCATTTCGTTAGGTGCTAATTTACCTTCACGAGCTTTTGTTGCTAATTGGTTTATTTCATCTGAAACTGCAAATACAGATTTGCGGTCAGCATGTTTAATAACTGGAACTAAAAGACCTTTTTCAGTATCAGCTGCTATACCAATATTATAATAATGTTTTTGAATAATTTCTTGTGTTTCGTCATCCAAAGAACGGTTAAAATCTGGGAAATCACGCAAAGTACTTACTAATGCTTTTACTACATAAGGTAAGTATGTTAATTTTATACCTTTTTCAGCTGCGATTTCTTTAAATTTTTTGCGATGCGCAACTAATTCAGTAACATCCACTTCATCCATTAATGTAACATGTGGAGCTGTTTGTTTAGAATGAACCATTGCTTTTGCAATAGCACGACGCATACCAGACATTTTTTCACGAGTTTCTGGGAATTCGCCTTCAAGCTCAACAGGTGCTGTTGCCACTTCTGTTACTGGTGCTTCTTCAGTTACTTTTGTAGCTTCAACTTCTGCAACAGCAGGTTTTGCACCACCGTTTTTAAATGCTTCGATATCTTCTTTTAAAACACGACCATTTTTTCCTGTGCCTGTAACTTGTTTAATATCTACGCTGTTTTCACGAGCAAATTTGCGTACTGAAGGCATTGCAATTACTCTAGCTGTCGGATTAATCTCTGTTTCCTGAACTACAGCAGATTCAGCTTGCACAGGTTCTTTTTCAACTTCATTACCATCTTCAGCAGTTGCTTGAACTTGTGCTTCTGTTTCAGATGTAGCTTCTTCATCATCTTTATGACCATGAAGTTCAAGTTCTTCGTATCCAGGAGCATCAATTTCTAGAAGTACTGTACCAACAGTTGTTAAAGTACCTTCTTCTACAAGCACCTTTTCAATAGTTCCTTCAACTGGAGATGGAATTTCAACTACTGCTTTATCATTTTGTACTTCTGCTAAAACTGTATCTTCTTCGATTTTATCGCCTGGTTTAACGAACCATTTTACGATTTCTCCTTCATGGATTCCTTCTCCAATGTCGGGTAAGCGGAATTTATAAGCCATTTCAGTCACATCTCCTTTGTGTAAGTTAAAATTAAAACTCTAATACTTTTTTAGCTGTTGCAACAATATCTTTTGAGTTTGGTAACCACACAGCTTCTGCTTGCGGGAATGGATATACAGTATCTGGTGCTGTTACTCGAAGAACTGGTGCTTCAAGGCTTAAAATTGCACGTTCTGTAATTTCACTAACTACATTCGCTGCAATACCTGCTTGTTTTTGAGCTTCTTGTACAACGATTGCACGCCCTGTTTTTTCTACAGAAGCAATAATTGTTTCAATATCTAATGGCTGAATTGTACGTAAATCAACAACTTCCACTGAATAATTTTCTTTTTCTAATGCTTCAGCAGCTTTTAATGATTCATGCACCATTGCGCCGTAAGCAAAAATAGAAAGGTCTTTACCTTCACGTTTTACATCTGCTTTTCCAAGAGGAATTGTGTAAGATTCTTCTGGTACCTCTTCACGGAATGAACGATAAAGTTTTAAGTGCTCTAAAAATACGACTGGATCATTATCACGAATTGATGAAATTAAAAGACCTTTCGCATCATAAGGAGTTGATGGAACAACTACTTTTAAACCTGGTTGTGATGTTACTAAACCTTCTAAACTATCTGAGTGCATTTCAGGTGTATGTACACCACCGCCGAATGGTGAGCGGATTGTAACAGGTGCTCCAAGACTACCACCCGAACGATATCGCATACGAGCTAATTGACCACAAATTGAGTCCATTACTTCATATACGAAGCCGAAGAATTGAATTTCAGGAATTGGGCGGAATCCTTGTAGGGCAAGACCAATTGCAAGTCCACCGATACCAGATTCAGCAAGAGGTGTATCGAATACACGATCCTCACCAAATTCTTTTTGAAGACCTTCAGTAGCACGGAAAACCCCTCCGTTAACACCTACGTCTTCACCGAATAATAGCACGTTTTCGTCATCTTTTAATTCGCAACGAAGTGCGTCTGTAATTGCTTGAATCATTGTCATTTGTGCCATCGGTTACTTCGACTCCTTCTCTGTGTAAATTTCATATTGTTCTTGTAGGTTATATGGTAAATCGCCATCATTCATATTTCTGATGAGATCTGTAACTTTTTGTTTTGGTGCTTCATCTGCTTTTTTGATAGCAGCTTTAATTTCTTCTTTCGCTTTTTCAATCACTTCAGCTTCTTTTTCTTGACTCCATAATCCTTTTGCTTCAAGGAATGTACGGAAACGAACGATTGGGTCTTTCTTTTCCCATTGAGAATCAGTTTCTGAAGTACGGTAACGTGTTGGATCATCGCCCGCCATTGTATGTGGACCATAACGGTAACATACTGTTTCAATTAATGATGGTCCTTCACCTGCGATTGCACGTTTACGAGCATCACGAGTTGCAACATAAACTGCTAATGGATCCATACCATCTACTTGAATACTTGGCACGCCTGCTGCAATCCCTTTTTGAGCGATTGTTGAAGCAGCTGTTTGTAATTCACGTGGTGTGGAAATTGCGTATTGGTTGTTTTGTACAATGAAAATTGCTGGTGATTTGAAAGCACCTGCAAAGTTAATTCCTTCGTAGAAATCACCTTGTGATGAACCACCATCACCTGTATATGTTACGGCTACTGCCTTTTTACCGCGTTTTTGAATACCTAGAGCAACACCCGCAGCTTGAACGTATTGAGCACCAATAATAATTTGTGGTGAAAGTACATTCACATCTTCAGGAATTTGACCACCTACAAAATGTCCACGAGACCATAGGAACGCTTTCCAAAGTGGAAGACCGTGCCACACGATTTGTGGTACATCTCGGTAACCAGGTAGAATATAATCTTCTTTTTCAAGAGCATAATGTGAAGCGATTTGAGAAGCTTCTTGACCAGCAGTTGGTGCGTAGAATCCTAGACGTCCTTGACGGTTTAATGATATGGAACGTTGATCTAAAATACGAGTAAAGACCATACGACTCATTAATTCTACCAATTCTTCATCCGATAACTGTAGGTCTACCTCCTCGTTCACGATTTCCCCTTTTTCGTTTAAAATCTGGAACATTTCAAATTTCTCTTCGATCTCGTGTAAATTAGCTACTGGATCGAATTGTTGAGCTTGTTTAGAAGCCATGTTATCACATCTCCTTCATATCTGTATTATAATCTTATTACAAAATTAGTAATACAACAACTATTATTTACAGTATACTGAATATTAATTCCTCGGTCAATCCTAGCATTCATAATAATTAAATTATGTTAATACAAATTTTATTCAATTGCTGTATTATATAGTTTTTACAATCTGTAATATAAAACAGTGACATTTTTCTCCTCTTTACTAGCACAGTTTTTACAACTTTAATTATTGCCTTTTCTTTCGTTTCTAAAACAATCTTTTCTTCTTAATTATTTCTTTTCGTTGAATGAACAGTTTTGTACGTTATAATGAATTAGGAAATTTTTTTGAAAGGAAGAGTACAATGATTTTAATGCACGATATTATTCGAGATGGTCATCCAACATTACGCTCAGTTGCAAAAGAGATGACTTTCCCTCTAACAATAGAAGAAAAAAATTTTGGTGAAGATTTACTTCAGTTTTTAATTAATAGCCAAGACCCTGAAATTGCAGATAAACACGGATTACGTTCTGGAATCGGTATTGCAGCACCTCAAGTTAATGTATCTAAAAGAATGTTTGCATTACATTTACCAGATCCTAAAGGAAAACAAATTAGTATGGTCGTTGTCAATCCGAAAATTGTCAGCCACTCCGTTGAAGGATCTTATGTATCCGTTGGAGAAGGTTGCCTATCTGTTGACCGTGATGTACCTGGTTATGTACCACGTCATGCACGTATTACAGTAAAATTCTTTACTCTCGATGGGGAAGAAAAGAAAATGCGATTAAAAGGATTACCTGCTATTGCATTTCAGCATGAATTAGATCACTTAAATGGTATTATGTTCTACGATCATATTAATAAGGACAATCCGTTCGCAGAAATTCCAAATGCAATTCCATTAGAAGATTAATAAGAAAAAGCTGTTCAATCCATTACTCAAAATTTGGATTGAACAGCTTTTTTAGCTTTATCTATTTTTCTAACATAATCCTAATTTTCTCATAGCTTTTGATAGACCATCATCATCAACATGGTCTGTCACAAATGTGGCTACCTCTTTCGCCTTTTCATGACCATTCCCCATAGCTACGCTTGTTCCCACAGCTTTTAACATTTCAATATCATTAAGACCGTCACCAAAAGCAATCGCATCTGTTATATCGAAATCCGTATGATTTAAAAACTGTTTTATACCATACGCTTTTGATACATCGTGATTAATAACATCTACTGAATATTCATGCCAGCGGATTAGTTTTAACTCTGGATACAATGTCGCATATTGCTTTTCTTCTTCTTCATCAACATATAACAAGATCTGATAAGTATCTGAGTGCTTATAATATTCTTCATTAACTTCTGGCATTGGATAAAATAATGAGTCCATGCTTACCCGAACTTTTTGGTTATCTTTTGTTGCTGAAGTCATTTTTAAATGGTCTAAATAGACAATAGGACTATTTTCGCGCGTTGCTTGAGCTACTAGTCTTTCAACTGTTTTGATTGGAATAGATCGCTTGGATATAACATGCCCTTGATAAACGACATATTGTCCATTAAAACTAATATATGAGTTTAAACCAAGTTCATCTAAAACAGGTTTTAAAAAGAAAGGAGAACGACCAGTAGCAATTGCCACCTCGTGCCCATTTTCTTTTGCCTGCTGAATCGCATCATACGTTGACTTTGGAAGCTTCTTTTCTGAATCATACAGTGTTCCATCAATATCAAAAAACAATATTTTCTTTTTCATACTTTTTACAATCCTTCTTTCTGTATTTGACTGTTAAGTAAATCATCTTTACATTTATTGGTTAATTTAGTATAATAACTTTAAGGAGTGATACGCCATGTTCAAACGTCTTAAAAAGCAATTGTTAAAAAGGCTTCGTGGCTTACTCGAGAAAAAATCGATCGCTTAAAGTTACTTTGCCCTTCATATTTTGGAGGGCTTTTCTTTATTTTAGTTTACCTACATGATAATATAAAGGAAATGCAATTATTTTGAACGTATTAAAGGAGAGCAAAAAAATGATTTACAAAGTTTATTACCAAGAAAATGTGCTTGAAGTACCAGTTCGCGAAAATACTAAAAGCCTATACCTTGAAGCTGAGGACGTACGTGAAGTACGTGAAAGACTTCAAGGCCGTGGTTACAACATCGAATTTATTCAATTGCTTGAAGGAAACTATTTAGAATACGAACAAGCAAGTGAAAATTATAAATTGGAGAATCTCTAATTTAATGAAGTTTGTAAAAAATGACCAAACTGCGGTTTTCGCACTCGGCGGACTGGGCGAAATCGGCAAAAATACGTATGCAGTTCAATTCCAAGATGAAATTATCTTAATTGATGCAGGTATTAAATTCCCTGAAGATGATCTTCTCGGAATCGATTATGTAATCCCTGATTACACTTATCTTGTAAGAAATGTCGATAAAATTAAAGGTCTTTTTATTACTCATGGTCACGAAGACCATATTGGTGGTATTCCATATTTACTTCGCCAAATTAACATTCCTGTTTATGGTGGTAAATTAGCTCTTGGATTGTTACGCAACAAATTGGATGAGCATGGTTTACTTCGCCAAACAAAACTCATTGAAATTAATGAAGATGACGTGATTAAATTCCGTAAAACTTCTGTTAGTTTCTTTAGAACAACACATAGTATACCGGATGCATTCGGTATTGTTGTGAAAACACCTCCTGGTAATATCGTGCATACTGGTGACTTCAAATTTGATTTCACTCCAGTTGGAGAACCAGCTAACTTAACGAAAATGGCTGAAATCGGTCGTGATGGCGTTCTTTGCTTATTGTCAGATAGTACAAACGCTGAACGTCCAGAGTTTACAATGTCTGAACGTAAAGTTGGGGAAAGTATCGATGAAATTCTTCGTAATGTAGAATCACGTATTATTTTCGCAACATTTGCTTCTAATATTCACAGATTAAAACAAGTTACAGACGCAGCGGTTAAACACGGCCGTAAAGTAGCTGTTTTTGGTCGAAGTATGGATAATGCAATCAATATCGGTCGCGATTTAGGATATATTACTGCACCTAAAGAAACATTCGTTGATGCACAAACTTTAAATCGCTTACCTGCAAACGAAGTTATGATTTTATGTACTGGTAGCCAAGGTGAACCGATGGCAGCACTTTCTCGTATTGCTAATGGAACACATCGTCAAATTCAAATTCAACCTGGCGATACAGTTGTATTCTCATCTTCACCAATTCCAGGTAATACAATAAGTGTGAACAAAATAATTAACTTGTTATACCGTGCAGGGGCTGAAGTTATTCATGGTTCATTAAATAACATCCACACTTCAGGTCATGGATCTCAACAAGAGCAAAAGCTAATGTTACGTTTAATTAAACCAAAATTCTTCATGCCAATTCACGGTGAATATCGTATGTTGCGTATGCATGCAGGTTTAGCTGAAGATTGTGATGTTGATCTTGATAATACTTTTATCATGGAAAATGGTGAAGTACTTGCTCTAAGTTCTAATGAAGCACATGTTGCTGGTCGTATCCCTTCAGGTTCTGTATATATCGATGGTAACGGCATAGGAGATATCGGCAATATTGTATTACGTGATCGTCGTATCCTATCAGAAGAAGGTCTTGTCATCGTTGTAGTAAGTGTGGATATGGAACAACAAAAAATGGTTGCTGGTCCAGATATTATCTCACGCGGTTTCGTTTATATGCGAGAATCAGGTATGATGATAAACGAAGCACAACAAATGCTAAATAAGCATTTACAACAAACATTGCACGAAAAGACACCTCAGTGGTCTGAGTTGAAAAATGAAATCACGGATGTCTTAGGACCATATTTATTCGAAAAAACAAAACGACGTCCAATGATATTGCCAATCATAATGGAAGTTTGATATCTATATAATAAAAATCCCAACATTCTAGAATGTTGGGATTTTTATTTACACAATATATTTTATTCAGCTTTAGAAAGAGATTAAGTCACCTTAAAACACAATACTTACCATTTCTAATATACTTAAATTTTTTAGAGACAAGTAAGAAGTATCGTGCAAATGAATATGTAGTAGGTTCTCTAGCCTTTGCTAATTCAACATCTTCTTCTCAAACCGACCAATATCTGCATCTGCTCCAATAACAATTAAAATATCACCTTCATGAATTAATTCATCAGCCTGTGGTGAAACAATAATTTCTGATTCTCGTTTAATCGCTACAATGTTAACCCCATAGCGTGCACGAATATCTAATCCTATAATCGTATGCCCCTCTAAAAGGTGATTTGCCTTAATTTCCATAATTGAATGTTCTTCTGAAAGTTCCAAATAATCAAGTACATTATTGGACATCATATTATTTGCAATTCGGATCCCCATATCTCGTTCTGGATGCACTACGTGGTCTGCTCCTATTTTACGAAGCACTTTTTCATGATAATCATTCTGTGCTTTTACAGTAATTTTCTGTACACCTATTTCTTTCAACATCAATGTTGTTAAAATACTAGATTGAATGTCATCTCCAATTGCCACGATGACATGTTCAAAATTTCGAATCCCTAATGACTTTAAAACAGACTCATCTGTTGTATCAGCTACAACAGCTTGGGTGGCAATTGTTGCAAATTCATCGACACGTTCTGGATGCTTATCAATGGCCATTACTTCTGCACCTTGATTTACAAGTTCGTTGACTATGCTACCTCCAAAACGCCCTAATCCAATAACAACAAATTCTTTTTTCATGCTAAATACCTCCGATTCCGCTGCACATCTCAAAGCTTATCTTCATCTATTTTAACAGACAATTTCCTTTTTGGCTGTTAAAAGTTATCTAGTATCATTAGCCACTTTCGTCTATAAATAAAAAAGATTGCTCGTTATAGAGCAATCCTTTTATTAGTATGAAGATTAAGCATTTCGTACTTCGTCAAGAACACGGTTAACACGTTTTTCAAGCATTTTCATGCCACTTCCACCCGCTTGGAAGTGACGAAGTTTACCTTCTTTATCAAATACATAATATGCAGGTACATATTGATTTTCAAAAGTATCGGTAAGTTTCATTTGACTATCTACGAAAATTGGTTGAGTAATTCCATGTTCTGCTGCAACATCTTTAATCTCTTGAAGATCTAAGTCTTTATCAGAACGTGGCATATGAACAGCTACTACATTAAGTTCGTCTTTATATTTATCACGGAAATTATTAACTTCTGGCATTGCTTCTTTACATAAATGACAGCTAATTGACCAGAAGTGAATTAATGTAGGTTTTTCACCAACTAAGTCAGCTTTAGAAACTTGGCCGTTTAACCATGCTGTTTCGCCTTCTAATTCAGGCATATCTGAACGTAATTTCATAATTTTTCACCTCATAATTTAATAATGTATGTTGTTACTATATGCAATTTTTTTAAAAAAGGGCCTAACAATATGTTAGGCCCTTGACTTTCTTACTATAGGAATTAACCTTTTAGTAGAGCATCGCCTGGGTGCCAGTTTGCTGGGCAAAGACCACCAGTTTGTAATGCTTGAAGTACGCGTAATACTTCATCTACGTCACGACCAATGTTATTGTGGTGAACAACTTGGTATTGTAATTCGCCTTCAGGGTTGATGATGAATAGACCACGTAGTGCTACGCCTTCTTCTTCAATAAGAACGCCATATTCTTTAGCAACTGATTGGTTATGATCTGCTGCTAATGCATAGTTTAATTGACCAATACCGTTTTCAGTACGATCTTGGTTAATCCATGCTAAGTGAGTGTGGATTGTATCAGTTGATACACCGATTACTTCTGCATCAAGATCTTCGAACTCGTCGAAACGATCTGACATTGCAGTGATTTCAGTTGGGCAAACAAATGTGAAGTCCATTGGATAGAAGAAAAGAACTGTCCATTTGTCGTTTTTCATATTTTCTTCAAGACTAACTTTACCAAACTCTTTGTTTGGCATTACTGCATCCATTTCAAAGCGTGGAGCTTGTTTTGCTACCATACGTTCTGCCATGATATATCCCTCCAAAAGTAACTATTTTATAAATGTATGTAGCTTCATATGCTACAATCCATTTATTACGATAACAAATACATCTATTGAAAGCAAAGAATTCAACTTACAAATTGTTCATTGTTTAGTTATAATGTGACAGTTTTTTAACTTTTGAAATATTTTCAAATGCTCCCCCTATAGCAAAATAGTTGGGAAGACAAAATTAGATTTCTACTCATCAAATGGCTTTTGTGGACGTTGACGGCATTCCTTCTCAGAATTCATGTCGTTGCTTGCTGAATCTCGCCATTCATTACATTTCGCACAAAAATTTGTATCAAATTCTTCATTATAACGTAGCAATGAAATACATTTGTAGCAATAATCTCGTAATTCATCCGTCCTAATTAACTTTCCGTTAATAGCTAAAAATGTCCCCAAATATTTGTGTTTATGCTGTTTTTTCATTGAAGTTTTCTGTCCTCTCAAAATAATGTATCTTATCAACGTTCTTAATTCTCGTTTAGTTCATTTCAATATCATTATGTACCTATAATATATCTAACGACAACAAATTACATAACAAAAAACAATGGATCACTTCTTTTTAGCAAGAGCAATCCATTGTTATTGGGTTTGTGTATGTTGAATTTAAGTTGATTTGCCTATTCTTCTTTAGAACCAAGGCAGCGTTCACATTCATATAACGCAGATTCGACTTGCTCCACAATTTCACACCCGCATTCTGTACAAAGTTTTGGATATTTTTCATTTTGTTCGTTTTGCATAAAGATCTCCTCCTAATTATAGATAATGTTTTACTACCAGGGCTTTGTATTAAGATATATGTTGGTAGCTTGGTATCGTTAAGAATTCTTCAAATTCTTCTTGTAACGTTAAATCGGTAAAGATTTCAGCAGCTTCTTCAAAGCGACCAGTTGAGAAGTTTTCTTCCCCTACTTGTTCAGCAATTTTTTGTAATTCTTGTTTCAACAACTCTTTGAATAAGGCTACATCAATCTTTTGGCCATCTTCTAATTTACCTTCAGGATGTCGAATCCATTGCCATACCTGTGTACGTGAAATTTCTGCTGTTGCAGCATCTTCCATCATATTATTGATTGGAGCAGCACCATTTCCACGTAACCAAGAAGCAATATATTGCACTCCCACACTACAGTTAATACGTAAACCATCTTCAGTAATCGTACCTTGTGGAACTTCTAGTAAATTTTCAGCAGTAACATGCACATCTTCACGTTTACGTTCAATTTGATTTGGATTTTTCATATGCTGATCAAATTGTTCCATTGCAACAGGTACTAATCCTGGATGCGCTACCCATGTTCCATCGTGTCCATCTGTCGCTTCACGGCGTTTATCCTCGCGAACTTTTTCGAAAGCAATTTCATTTGCCTGTGGATCATCTTTAATCGGAATTTGAGCAGCCATTCCACCTATTGCAGGTGCGTTTCGCTTATGACAAGTTTGAATACACAATTGTGTATACGCTCTCATAAATGGTGATGTCATCGTTACTTGGCCTCGATCTGGTAAAATAACATCTGAATGATTACGTAATCGTTTGATATAGCTAAAAATATAATCCCAACGACCACAGTTTAAACCAGCTGAATGTTCTTTTAACTCATATAAGATCTCATCCATTTCGAAAGCCGCAGGAATCGTTTCAATTAAAACTGTTGCTTTAATCGTCCCTTGTGGAATCCCTAGATAATCTTGTGAGTAGACAAAGATATCATTCCATAGTCTAGCTTCTAAATGACTTTCTAATTTTGGTAAATAGAAATACGGCCCTGAACCTTTTGCAATTAATTCTTTTGCATTATGGAATAAAAATAATCCGAAGTCAAAAAGGCTTCCAGACATAGGCTCACCATTTACTTCTACGTTTCTTTCAATCAAGTGTAACCCTCGTGGACGAACTAATAATGTAGCTGTTTCATTATTTAAGCTATATACTTTGCCATTTGAAGATTGAGTGAAGGAAATGGCTTTACGTACAGCATCATACATATTGATTTGACCTTCAATCATATTCTCCCAAGTTGGAGAAGTTGCATCTTCAAAACATGCCATAAACATTTTTGCCCCAGAATTTAGTGCATTAATGACCATTTTACGCGTTACAGGGCCTGTAATTTCAACACGACGGTCTTGCAAATCTTCAGGTAATGGAGCAATTGTCCAATCCCCTTCTCGAATTGACTTCGTTTCATCTAAAAAATTTAGAGAAGCACCCGCATCTAATTGTTTTTGACGAACCTCTCTTCGTTCTAATAAAGCTTTTCTTCTATCGTTAAATTGCAGTTGTAATGATGCGATAAATTGTAATGCGTCTGGCGTTAATATTTGCTCAGTTGATGCATTCTGTGAACCTATTATTCTAATAGTAGGAGTTGCCGTTTGCTGACTTCCCAAATCGATCATCCTTTCAAATCAACTATGTTGAAGAATAGAGAAGGCTGTTTGTTACTATTTCTTAAAATCAATTAAATCTAGTTTTTGTGTAAGCGATTTAAAAGATAAATAGGTTTGAACTAGAAATAGGTACAAACAGCCGTAATATAAATTAATTAGATAAATTGTGCAGTTTCTGTAGAACCTTTCATAGCTGTTGTTGAAGAAGTTCCACCTGAAATAACTTGTGATACTTCATCAAAGTAGCCAGTACCTACTTCACGTTGATGTTTTGTAGCTGTATAGCCTTTTTCTTCACTCGCAAATTCTTCTTGTTGTAATTTAGAGTACGCAGCCATACCGTTATCTTTGTAATCATGAGCCAATTTGAACATGCTGTGATTTAGTGCATGGAAACCAGCTAAAGTAACGAATTGGAATTTGTAACCCATTTTACCAAGTTCAACTTGATATTTTGCAATTGTTTCATCATCTAAATTTGCTTTCCAGTTGAATGAAGGCGAGCAATTATAAGCTAATAGTTTATCTGGGAATTGAGCATGAATTGCATCAGCAAATTTCTTTGCTTCTTCTAAATCCGGTTTAGATGTTTCACACCAAACTAAATCAGCATATGGTGCGTAAGCTAAACCACGAGCAATCGCTTGATCGATTCCAGCTTTTGTTCGGAAGAATCCTTCTGGTGTACGTTCTCCAGTGATGAATTCTGCATCACGTGGATCAATATCACTAGTTACCATATCAGCTGCATCTGCATCTGTACGTGCAATTAAAATAGTTGGTACACCAGATACGTCAGCTGCAAGTCGTGCTGCTACTAAATTACGAATTGCATTTTGAGTTGGCAGTAAAACTTTGCCCCCTAAATGACCACATTTTTTCTCAGACGCTAATTGGTCTTCTAAGTGGACACCAGCAGCGCCTGCTTCAATCATACCTTTAATCAATTCAAAGACATTTAAAGGACCACCAAAACCTGCTTCTGCATCTGCTACGATTGGCGCAAACCAGTCGAAATTGTCTAAGCGACCTTCAGCATGATCAATTTGGTCTGCACGTTGCAGTGCTTGGTTGATTCGTTTAACTACTTGTGGTACAGAGTTTGCAGGATATAAAGATTGATCAGGATACATTTGACCAGAAAGGTTTGCATCTGCTGCTACTTGCCATCCACTTAAGTAAATTGCTTGTAAGCCTGCTTTTACTTGTTGTACTGCTTGATTTCCTGTTAAAGCACCTAATGCATTGATGAAATCTTCTTCATTTAGAGATTTCCATAAACGCGCTGCACCTTTTTCCGCTAAAGTATGTTGAATTTGTACAGAACCACGAAGTTTCACTACCTCTTCTGCAGTAAATGGACGTTCAATCCCATTCCAACGCTCTTCTGCTGCCCAGCTTTTTTCAAGTTCCTCAATTTGTTGTTGTCTTGTTAACATATACATACACACCTTTCACTTTGACTTTGTTGAACGCTAGCTTTCTATTTAAAAATACACCCCTACATTTTGTTGCATAACAGCTACCGTTGTTATAAACTAATATACAACAGGTAATGTATTTTGTAATTGTTTTTGGATGAAATACCTTTTTTTTACGATAAATGAATTAATTTCTAAGACGAAGTGAAAATTCAGGATTGGTATAGGAGGAGCATGACATGATACAAAGTACAGAAGTTTTAGCGAAAGAATTAGCCGAACAGTATAGTAATTTATTAGTAGATTGGATACCAAAAGGAGCCTCAATCGCTATAGCAGTAGGCGAAACTTACATCTATTATGAAGTAGGTGCATACGATATTCTTTTAGAAAATGGAACGAAGTTTAAAAAAGGAAGTATTGCTGATCGTGTTATTAAAGAAAGAAAGAAAATTGAAACTGTTATAGAGCAGGAACTTTTAGGTATTCCATATTACGGTATTGGTTACCCTATCGATTTTTTAGGTAAGCCTGCTGCATTAATTGTTATATTGTCTCCAAATCATCCCGAAGTAAAGAGAGAACCTTATCGCTTTATAACAGGTAAAGAGCAAGATCAGTGGGTACCCATTGCAATTGATAAGATTTCCCATTTTGAAAGTCTTAATAAGAAGAATTGGTTTTATGCGAATGGTGATCAATATAAAATAAATTTGACGCTAAAAGAGCTCGCAAGAAGATTACCAGACTATTTTTTAAGGATTCATCGTTCCTATATTATTAACATCCATGCCATCAGTCGTATCACTCGTGACTTCTCCTCAAATTTAATCATTATTATGAAAGATGGCATTGAACTACCTGTAAGTAATTCCTATTTAAATGAAGTGAAACGAGTTTTAGAGTTTTAACTAATGCAAATAAAAAGAAGTCTTTGGTTGGATTAAAGCATAAAGGGTCTACTCTACAATCATTTATACCAATGTAAAAATAATCTTAAAGATTTTAATATAAAGAATATAAAAGCTCTTTTATATGATATTGTTGATTTTTTAATTCATCTTACTTGAGCGAAAGGCTGAGTCCTGTGGGAAAGAGAGCTAGACGAGACCCCACAGCGAGATTTTCTCTGCGACGAAGCTAGCGATGCGATGCAGGAGCAAAAAAGGAGGCTCGTTGGTTCACCACTGAAAAAACGTACGCCTGTAGCGAATCGGATGGAAAATTAACAGTATTGCTAAACAAATTCAATATCAAAAAAAGATAGATGAAAGCAGACTAATCTGCAGCATCTATCTTTTTTTGGTCTAATTAAAACCAAATAATTTTATTTTCACCAAAAAGGTTGAAAAATATGAGCAATTTTGTATAATAGATAGCGTTTTAGTAAACTAAAAGTTTTGTAACAGTAAACTTTTGTTACTGCAAGTTAGGCAAAAGTAAACTTAATTAACTGCAAGTTTACTAATAGTAAACAAATTGAGGAGTACTATAGATGCAAATCGGCAAAAAAATTAAACGACTTCGTCTAAAAAAGGACCTTACCCAAGAAGAATTAGGTGAAAGAACAGATTTGAGCAAAGGATACATCTCTCAACTAGAAAGAGATTTAAACTCTCCTTCAATCGAAACACTCTTCGCATTATTAGAAGTCCTTGGTTCAACACCAAAAGAATTCTTTGATGATGATGTTGAAGATCAGAAGGTCGTATACACCGAGGAAGATCACAACATTTATACAGATGAGGAAAAAAAATATAGTATAAAATGGCTTATTCCAACTTCAAATGAAAAAGAAATTGAGCCTGTCTTGATTACTTTCGAAGAACATGGCGAGTTTAAACAATTTGAGCCATCTCTATCTGAAACCTTTATATATGTGCTAGAGGGTCGTGTACGACTTGTGTTAGGTAAACAATCATTTGTTGCAAAAAAGGGAAATACAATCTACTTTGATGCTTCAGATAATCATCAATTGTTCAATGATATTGCAGGCAAGACGGAGTTTTTACTTGTCGCAACTGAATCATATTTGTAGCTTAGGAGGACCATAAATGTCGGAAAATGCAATTATTCACTTTGATAAAGTTTCAAAATCATTTAGCGATGGAACTGTTGTATTGAAGGATATCAGCTTTGAAATGGAACGTGGTAAATTTTATACCTTACTCGGACCTTCAGGCTGCGGTAAAACAACCATTCTACGTCTAATCGCTGGTTTTATGGAACCAACAAGCGGCTCTATTTATTTTAATGGTAATAAAATTAATAATGTTCCTGCTAATGAGCGACAAGTTAATACTGTATTCCAAGACTATGCACTATTTCCACATTTAAATGTGTTTGAAAATGTAGCATTTGGCTTACGTATTAAGAAAGTTGGCAATGCAGAGATTACGAAAAGAGTAGAAGAAGCATTAAAATTCGTAAACTTAGCCGGCTACAGTCAACGTGAAATCTCGGAAATGTCTGGTGGTCAACGTCAACGTGTTGCGATTGCACGAGCAATTGTAAATGACCCTGAAATCATTCTATTAGATGAACCACTTTCCGCATTAGATTTAAAGCTTCGTACGGAAATGCAATATGAACTTCGTGAATTACAACAACGCTTAGGTAAAACATTTGTCTTCGTCACGCATGACCAAGAAGAAGCACTCGCAATGTCAGATGAAATCTTCGTATTAAATGAAGGTCATATAGAGCAAAGTGGATCTCCTGTTGATATTTATGATGAACCAATTAATCGCTTTGTAGCTGATTTCATAGGTGAATCTAATATCGTTCCAGGTACGATGATAAAAGATTTTGAGGTTACATTCACTGGTAAAACCTTTGAGTGCGTTGACCAAGGATTAAATCCAAATGAAAAAGTTGACATCGTTATTCGCCCAGAAGATTTAGAAATCACAGATATTGACAAAGGGAAACTTGAAGTGAAAGTAGATACACAACTATTCCGTGGTGTACACTATGAACTTTCTACTTATGATCAGGATGGCAATGAATGGCTTGTTCACTCACTGAAAAAAGCAGATGTTGGTGCAAAAATCGGCTTAGACTTTGATCCAGAAGCAATTCACGTTATGAGATTAAACGAATCAGAAGAAGATTTTGATAGACGTTTAGAGTCATATGGGGAAGAAGATAATGCGTAAAAAGGGGAATTTACTTTCACTCATTCCTTATTATATTTGGATTCTCTTCTTTGTTATTGCACCAATTCTTTTAGTAGTTTACTATTCTCTTTTAGATTTGCATGGTCATTTTACTTTAGAAAACTATAAAAATTTCTTTACTAGTGTTTATTTAAAAATGACATTAAGCTCGTTCTGGTATGCGTTCCTAATTACTTTTTTCTCATTATTAGTTTCGTATCCAGCCGCTTACTTGATTACGAAAACGAAGCATAAACAGCTTTGGCTTATATTGATTATTATTCCTTCATGGATAAATCTACTATTAAAAACATATGCATTTATCGGTATTTTCGGTAATAAGGGTCCGATTAATGCATTTGCTAAAGCAATCGGACTACCAAATCAACAAATTTTATTTACGGATTATGCATTCGTATTTGTCTCTGTATATATCTTTATTCCATTTATGATTTTGCCAATTTTCAATGCACTCGATAAACTCAACCCCGCATTAATTGATGCATCACGTGATTTAGGGGCTTCTAAATTAACAACATTACGAAGGGTAATTATTCCTTTGACGATGAATGGTATTAAATCTGGGGTTCAAGCTGTATTTATCCCTTCCCTATCCCTATTCATGATTACTCGATTAATCGCTGGTAACCATGTTATTACACTCGGTACAGCAATTGAAGAACAATTCTTAACAACACAAAACTGGGGAATGGGTTCAACAATCGCTGTATTCTTAATTATCTTTATGTTTATCATCATGCTAATCACTGGTGAAAGACGGAAAGGAGCAGCTCGTAATGGAAAAACTAAATAAAAGATCGAAACTCTATTTGACCTTCGTCTTTGTCGTTCTCTACGCACCGATTCTGTTCCTAGTATTTTATTCTTTCAATAGTGGCGATACCATGACGAACTTTAAATCGTTTACTTTAAGTCATTATAAAGATGTTTTCCATGATTCTAGACTAATAGTTATTTTGATCAATACCGTTGTCGTAGCTTTGCTCTCTGCTTTAATCTCAACAATCATTGGGACGCTTGGTTCAATCGGTATCATTGCGGTTCGTAACCGCAAACTTCGTAATACACTTTTATCATTAAATAATATTCTGATCGTTAGCCCCGACGTTATTATTGGCGCTTCTTTCTTAATTTTATTTACGATGGTTGGGGTTAAATTAGGCTTTACTTCTGTTTTACTATCTCATGTAGCATTTAGTATTCCAATCGTTGTTCTAATGGTATTACCAAAATTACAAGAAATGAGTTCATCCCTAATTGATGCAGCATTAGACTTAGGTGCTAGTCGTCGAGATGTATTAACACGTGTTATTTTGCCATTTATCAAACCTGGGATTTTCGCTGGTTTCTTTATGGCATTAACTTACTCTTTAGATGATTTTGCTGTAACATTCTTCGTTACTGGTAATGGTTTTAGTACTTTATCTGTAGAAATTTACTCAATGGCAAGAGCAGGGGTTTCTCTAACTGTTAACGCCATTTCTGGTTTAGTATTCTTTGTAACATTAATCCTTGTATTGGGTTATTACTTTATTACAATTCGTCAAACAAGAACGGGGGCTCATAAATGAAATCCTTAGTACGAGCAACCATCGGTATCTTACTTGTGTGCGGGATTCTTATGTATACTGCACATGCTATGGATACAACATCAGGTAAATCTGGTAAAGACATATTAACTGTCTACAACTGGGGAGAATATATCGATCCAGCTTTGCTTAAAAAATTTGAAAAAGAAACTGGAATTCATGTAATCTATGAAACATTCGATTCTAATGAAGCAATGATGACGAAAATCGAACAAGGTGGGACAAATTATGATATCGCTGTTCCATCTGAATATACGATTGAGCAAATGAAAGAGCGTCATTTATTAAAGAAAATTGATCAGAGTAAAATTCCAAATTTAAAAAACATTGATCCAGATTTCTTAAACTTGGATTTTGATAAGCATAACCAATACTCTATTCCTTATTTCTGGGGTACAGTAGGGATTGTTTATAACCCAAAACTTATAAAAGGTCATAATTTTGATAGTTGGAATGAATTATGGGATCCGACATTAAAAGGTAAAGTAATTTTAGTCGATAGTGCGCGTGAAGTAATGGGTGTTGGATTAAACAGTATGGGTAAATCACTTAACTCAACAGATAGTAATGAGTTAAATGCAGCTACTAATAAATTGATCAAAATGGCGCCAAATGTGAAAGCAGTTATTGGCGATGAAGTTACACAAATGATGATTAATGGAGATGCTGAAGTTGCATTAACTTGGTCTGGCCAAGCTGCTGATATGATGAATGAAAACGAAGATTTAACATACAGTGTTCCTAAAGAAGGATCAAACTTATGGTTTGATAATATGGTAATACCGAAAACCTCCAAAAACTATGAAGGTGCTCTGAAATTCATTAACTTCATGTGTGATCCAAAAGTAGCTGCTCAAAATGCTGATTATGTTGGTTACTCTACACCTAACAAAGCAGCACTTAAATTATTGGATCCTGAAGTGGTAAATGATGAACGCTACTATCCTTCAAAAGAAGTGCGAAATAAACTTCATGTATATAAAAATTTAGGTAAAGAAAAAATCGGAGAATACAACGAATTATTCTTAAAATTTAAGATGTCTATAAGATAAAACTTAGAGGTACTGTCCTAAATCGATAAAGAGCTTTAAAAATGCACTAAAATTGATGATGTAAATAAGATATTTAAATCAAAAAGAATTCGCGACACCCTGCGGGTAAGTGAGCCGGGCGAGGAGGCTCGTCGGTTCACCCGCGGAAAGGGAGCGAATTCTTTTTGTTACTATTAATTTTCTATTTTATTCTATACATTTAATAAAACATGGACTTTTCGACAACCTCATTTCTAAAATTCCCCTTTTGCAATAAAACCTATTTAATTGAATCGCAAACAGACTAGCTATATAATTTAACATAACGCAAATTCAATACTTAGTGAGACGAAATAAATAAGGAGAAACAGAAATAGATGAATAAAAATAATAAATTTGCGCTCATTTTATTAATGTTTGATATATTTATAGCAATGAGTGCCATTGGGTTGATTGTGCCTATTATGCCAAGTTATTTAAAAGAGTTTGGTGCTAAGGGCGCCGTGCTTGGCTTTTTAATTGCCATAATTGCCTTTGCCCAATTCATTTTTTCTCCAATCGCCGGAAGCTTATCGGACCGATTAGGTCGAAAGAAACTAATTGTTTTTGGATTGATTTTAAATGGAATAAGTCAAATATTATTCGGTATATCCAACCATTTATGGGAACTGTTTGTTTTACGTTTTTTTACAGGTATGGGCGCCGCCTTTATCACACCACCCATTATGGCGTATACGGCAGATATTACAACACTTGAAGAACGAGGAAAAGCAATGGGTTTAATTGGTGCAGCCATTTCCTTTGGTTTTATGATTGGACCTGGCATTGGTGGAGCCCTTTCAAATATTAGTATTCACTTTCCTTTCATTGTAGCTGGTAGTGCTGCAATCTGTGCAGGGATATTTTCATTACTATTTTTACCAAATGTAAAACCTACCGTTGTTGACAAGCCAACTGGCAATAATATCATCAAAGAAATGATTCGTTCAATTAAGACACCTTATTTTGTGCTTTTGATCGTTGTTCTTGTATTCTCATTTGGAATCGCAAATTTCCAAGCGACTTTATCTATGTTTGTAACAGATAAATTCGATTACACTCCGAATGATATCGCCATCATCATGACTGTCGGTGGCTTTGTAGGCGTTATCGTTCAAGGTGTGCTACTTAACCGTCTGTTCAAGCGTTTTGGTGAAATGAACATTATCTTAGTAAGTCTTATTTTTGCAGCTATCTCAATGCTTGGCATGATTTTCGTTAGCAGTTACTTTACAATCCTATTCGTAACAACCATATTCCAAACAACAACTACCTTGATAAGACCAGCAGTAAATACACTCATTTCAAAAGTCGCGGGGAATGAGCAAGGATATGCTGCAGGGATGAATAATGCTTATATGAGCCTAGGTAATATGATTGGTCCAGCATTAGCAGGGGTACTACTGGATTGGCATTTGAATCTTCCATTTGTACTTGGTACCGTCATCTTAATTGGTTGTTACCTTATTACCTTCATTTGGAACAAAAAATCTTTTGCAGCTCATTAATCTAGATATTAACAATTCGACACGCTCAAAAAGAGACGTGTCGAATTTTCATTTCTTTTTATTTTTTACTAATGCTTCAACATCTAATCGCTTTATTTCTTCTGTTTTCTTGACTTTTGTTAGATTTCCCCTCATAAATATTCCTCGAATGGTCTGCCAACCAAAACGTCTTAATGTAATGTCAATAAAGAATAATATCATCGCTATTAATAGGAACCACGTTGTAATGTTTTGCTGCTCAAAGCTACCTTTGGGAAGCTTACGAAATGCCTCACTCGGCTCTTTTAATACTTTTCCACCAGTAGTATCAGCAATTTGTTTGAGTAGTTCTGAATTTGGCTGTTGCAATTGATATTCTTTACTGTAAGGTATGGTTACACCTGCTTTATACATTCCATCATCTTCATTTGTGATGCTGAAGTAGACAAGCCCTGGTTTATGGTCGATATATACTTTTGTTTTTCCAGGGGCCACTGCTTCTTCTGTTATTTCTACTTTTTCCCCGTTATCATCTACTACTGCTATATCCATAAATGCCGAATGTTTTGTGGCATCTGTTACTAAATAGGAGCCATCCGATTGCTGTGAAATTGTATAGGGAACTTCATCATAAGAAGGAAGAATTTCCGAAACTGCAGTGTTCCAGAACCTTGACCATTTATCCCAGCGGGCCCAATCACCTGCCCACTTCCCTGATGTGTCAGATGTATAAGCAATGGATTTACCAAGTCCGTAATTCCATTCTGCAATCACAGGATCTTTCTGATTACTCTTAGCAATAACTTTTGAAGTTTGTTTTGCAGTAGTTGCAATGTAGGCATTCATCTGCGGCACACCATCTGTAAACAATGCATTCCATGGTGCACCAGAAGTAATCATAGGATAAAAAGGATTATCTTCTATATAGGTTCGTGTCATCATGGATGTTTCACGTGATAAAATCGATGGTACCGTTTCTTCATCTCGGACATCATAAAAACGACCTGTTCCAAAACGTGCGAGTTCTTCTAAAAGCCTGCGATCTGCATCATCACCAATCGCAACTGTTGATAAAGTAATATTTGATTTTTTTCCACCTTCTATTAATTGCTCATATGAACTACTTGTCGAGGACTGGCCATCTGTTAGTAAAATAATATGCTTTCTTTGAAGTTTTAACGGTTCTAATTGTTGATATGCCAATTGAAGCGATTGGAAGATTTCTGTTCCACCTTCTGGACTAACAGATAAAATATCAGCTATTGCTTGTTTTTTATTTTTCAATGGGGCTGTATCAATAATACTCCATGGACGATCATCAAAAGCGATAAAACCAAACGTATCATTTTTTCGCAATAATTCTACAGAACGTGCTGCCGCTTCTTTAGCCAGTTCAATTTTGTTTCCAGTCATACTTCCAGAACGGTCCATGACGATAACTAATCCTAAAGATGGAAGCTGTTCCTTCCCTTTAACCTCCATCTCAACGGGCAAAAGCTTTTCAATAGGTGTTTTAAAATAACCACCTAAACCATAACTACTATCGCCACCAGTCATCATAAACCCTATACCAAAGTTTTTGACAGACTGTTCAATCATACCCATTTTCGCTTCTCCAACCTCATGACCTGGAACATTATCAAAAATGATGGCATCATATTGCAAATACGATGTTTGTGTAGAAGGTAATTCGGAAGCTGAAATTATCTTAACTACAAGCTCTTTTTGTCCGATTAATTTAGACAAAGCAGTGGACTTACCATCTCCGTGAACAAGTAAAACGCGTGGCTGCCCTTCAACATTTGTAACACTCATCCATTTATTATTTTCAAGGAATGAATCATTTGCTACTTTTAGTGTAGCTTCGTATTTTAATAAACCTTGTTTTTTTGCTATATGTTTAAAAGTAACTGTATTTTTCCCAGCATCTAGGGAAACTTTTTTCTTTGCGATTGTTTCATCATTTAAAGCAATTAAGAGTTCCCCATCTGTCGCTTCTGTAGTTTCTACTTGAATATGTAATGATTGTTCTTCACCAGCATATGCAACATTTGGTGTTTGAAAGTTCGTAATAGCCGCATCTGTCATATGATCATTTTTCAACAGAACTGTATCAATTTGAATACCATTATGTTTGAAATAGTTTAATTGGTTTTCTACACTTCCTGCAGTCTCTAAACCATCAGAAAGTAAAATTACTCTTGTTGCTTTATTTGTTTCTAACATATTTGTGACCAATTGCAATGCACTTGCGATATTTGTTTCACTAGTATCAGCCATATCTTGCCACTTCGTAACTTGCATGGTATCTTTCGTTAAACCAAATTCTGTTTGAATGCCCTTTGCAAAACTATAAATCCCCGTATATTGTGAATTCTTTCTTTGCTGTAAACTTTTTTCTATCCAAGACGCAGCATCTGTATCTGTTCCTTTCAATGAAGCAGAGCGGTCCACTAAAAAGACAACCTGCTCCTCTTGATTTGGAAATGTAATATAGGGTCTCGTAACAGCAAAGAGCAAGCAAAAAACAGCTAAAAATCGCAAGAAGAAAATAACCCAATGCTCACGCTTTTGTAATGTTTTTTTCTTTAAAAACCAGCTGATATAAATGACAATAGGAATCGCTAGCAGTAACCAAATAGGTTGATCAATACGTAAATCCATGTCTACGTTGCACCTCCCATTCTGCTACTAGTAAAACAATCATAATCATGATAAGAATTGTCATGATTGTAGAGTCGATTTTATTTGTGGTAGCCTTTGCTGTTAGTTCACCGAATTGATACGAAGATCCTTCAGATAATGTTTTTTCTTGCTGCTCAAGTGCAACCACAAAATATAAAGGCTCGCCATCTGTTTTTATATAATATACCCCTGGTTTTGCCGGGGCCACAAAGCTTCCTCCATCTGTTAGACTATTGATATATTCATTGTTTGCAGAGTAAACATCGTAACCTTTATTACTTTCTGGTAATGCAACAATCCTTTTTTCTTCTGGTTTAAAAGTACCCAGTTGACTTTCCACTGCAGTTAGTTTCTCTTTTGCATTCCATAAAAAAAGAGGAAAAGAAGGGTGTAAGGCCCAATCCGTCATTTGCATATCTGTTAGTACAACAAGATGTCCATTTTTCGTTTGTTGTATGAAGGGCTTATCATCAACAGTTGCTAATGTCTTTGCATCTCTTACCTCAGGGTATAACTTTTCTACATAGATATCGTCTATTGGTGCATATGAAAAGAGTTCATTTTCTATTACCTTCACAGCCCCTTCAAATTGAAAAGCCTTCTTGTCATCTCTCCCAATGAGTAATATAGGATTTTGCGATTGTTTTAATAGGCTTGTTTGATTTGTCACAAGTAAGTTATGTCCTTCAATCATCTTCAATTGTTCTGTAGGTATAGTACTAGCTGATGGGTCGATTGATTGAAATGCTTTCACAACTAACTGATGTAAGGATTGATCCACATAAATTTGTGTATTATCGGTTGCAAGTACTGTACTCATCGATTGGTCGGCAGCATAATCATCATTTACAAATAGCTTTGCAGTTACTGCAGCTGTTATTTTTAAATTATCTAGTTTTATTTTTGTTATTTGATTCGAATTTAGATGAACCATTTTTTTTGAAATCTCTTTATTGTTAGCATCATAGATCTTTAATGTAGCTTGTTGGTCCTTTTTTGTTTGATTGTCAATTTGTGCGATTGCTTGCATGCTATTACCTGTTTGTATTACGCCAAATCGTTGAAGTGAAATGTTTTGAAACTTGCTATCTGCTCCTTGGATAATCCATTTCACATTTTCGGTTCGTTTAGGTAGTTGTTTGTGGTCCATAGAATCTGTAAAAACATATACAGCTGTCGATTTCTTACCAATAATACTTTGTAGAAAGTCCATCGTATTTGGCCAATCTTCATGGCTATATGTAACTTGTAAGTCCTTTATGGCTTTCTGAATTATTGTTGTATTTTGCTCATCACGTAATATGATTTTAGGTTCTGCATCTATTGCAATAATGGTTACAGATTTACCATCAAGCTGCTTAGATAACGCAAGCATCTCCTGTCTATGTTTTTCAAAAGCACTTTGATTTCCCTCTTTTGCTAGCATTGTAGCTGATGTATCCACTACCCAAATAATTTGTTCACCCGCAATGGTTTTCGATTTGATATATGGTTGGAGGAGTGCAAACACCATTAAAAGTAATGTCAACATTTGCAAATAGAACAATGCATTTCGTTGTAGATGTTGTATATAGGGAGATACCTTCGTTTCCTTCATAACCTCTCGCCAAAAAAGTGTTGAAGATACATCTTGTATCACATATTTTTTTCGAAAGAAATAATAGATTAAGACAAGCAGCGGGATGATAGCTGTCCATATATATGCTAAATTCGAAATGCCCATTTAGATCACCTCACTGTATCCAATATGCCTTCGTAAGTTGTTGAAATAAAATATGCTGTATCCCGTCATACGTTTTCACTGGCAAAAAAGCAATACCATATTGATGGCAAAGTGCCTCCAATTGCTGTTGATGTGCCTCACGCAATTGCTTGTAAGAAGTAGTAACATTTTGAGACATCGAAACATTCAATGGTTCTTTTGTTTCCACATCTACTAATTGCACATCCCCTGTAAAATTTGGTGCAATTTCTTGAGCTGTTTGTAATTGTAAAAATCGTACATCCCCAGCTACTTTTGGCGTTTGTTTCAAAAACGCTTGCCATTCTTCTATAGGTTCTAAACCATCAGAGATAATAATTAATATCGTGGAATCCTTCGGTACTATGTTCATCGCATTATTAGCAAATGATTTATTCACTATATGGTTTTCAAGCTTTGCCACTGTTTGCTCAAAGGCATATTGAAAGCTCGCCCCTTTTCTTCTAAAAGGTGGAACAGGGGTATCTGTAACATAGCTAAAGGATAAGTGGTCATCTTTATTTAGAACCATACTGCCTAGGGCTGCAGTTAATAGTTTTGCTAATTCCCACTTATCATCTTGTACCATCGATTTTGTTGTATCTAATAAAATATGAACGCGCATTTCCTGTTCGTCTAAAAATCGTTTGATAAAATATTTTTCAGTTCTTGCATAGATATTCCAATCCAATTGGCGGACATCATCCCCAGGATGATATTCTCTAAAATCAGAGAAATCGAGTGATGAACCAAATCGATGGGAGCGGTGTGACCCTTTATGTTGTCCACGTATTCTCGATCTACTTTGTAAACTGTAACGACCAATTTTGCTACCCCATTCAACTGGTAATACGTTTTTCTTTATATTCATACATTTTGCCCTTGTTGTACTACTTCGATAAATTGATCAATCACTTCGTCAATTCGAAGCCCTGTGGAGATACCCTCATAATTTAGTAATAAGCGATGACGTAAAGCAGGCTTTGCGACTGTTTTTATGTCAGCAATTGAAACATGAAATCGTCCATTCATAAGAGCTCTCGATTTTGCTAACTTTACAATACTTTGCAAGCCCCGTGGACCACTTCCATACTCGACATATTGACGAATCATTTCTGGTGCAGATGGTTGATCAGGATGTGTTGCAACAACTAAATCAACTGCATACTCCAGCATATCGTCAGCTATAATCACTTCCTTTACCATTTGTTGTATATCTATTAATTCGCCTCCGGATAGTCTTTTTTCTAACTTAATATTTTTTGCACCAGTCGTTCTTTTCATAATTTCCATTAATTCATTTTTCGTTGGACTTGGAACTTGAATTTTGCATAGGAAACGGTCCATTTGAGCTTCTGGTAGTGGATAGGTTCCTTCCATTTCAATAGGGTTTTGTGTAGCCAAAACAAAAAAGGGCTTTGCCATTTGTTTTGTATCTCCAAGTACCGTCACCGTTTTTTCCCCCATAGCTTCAAGTAATGCACTTTGAGTTTTAGGTGTCGCACGGTTAATCTCGTCCGCTAATACCATTTGGCTAAAAATTGGCCCTTCTTGGAATTTAAAATGCGATTTCCCATCAGGCATTCTTTCAATAACACTCGTCCCCGTAATATCTGTTGGCATCAAATCTGGTGTAAATTGAATTCGCGTAAAAGATAAATCCAATACCTCTGAAATTGAGCGAATAAGCATTGTTTTCCCAAGACCAGGGAGGCCTTCTAAAAGTGCATGCCCATCTGCTAATATTGCGTATAAAGTAAGGTCGATCGTCTCTTCTTGCCCGACTATATAGCGACCTATTTCTTCTCGTACTAATTTTAACTTTTCACTTGTTTGCTCGTATTGCTCAGCAGTGTATGACATGATATTCCCCCTACTATTCCTCAACTGATGAGAAGTATTTTTGTACGATTTGATTTAATTCACCAGGGAGTTGTAATCGCTCTGTCGTTTGCATATACGACTTCTTATAATTATCTGTTACTTCTTTATAAGAGCGAACAGATCCCTTTGCGATTTTCCCATTATTGCTTTCTTGAATAGATGTTGGATCACCATCTTTCAGTTTGCCTGCATCAGTTGTTGTTTTTCCCTTTTCTCCGATTCGCTTTGGTACAGCTACTAAACTACGATTTCCTGTACCTATTCCTGCCCCTGCAGAAGGTCCGTAACCAGAACCTCTTCCATTTCCAGAACCATTACCTGCTCCATTCCCTTGTTTATTACTACCACTACCCGATCCACCGGTACTTTTGTTGCCATTGCTTTTTCCCTGTCCTTGGCTTTGTCCTTGGTTATTAGCTGAGCCTTGACTATTTCCTTGTGAAGAAGAGGAAGAATTGTTTTGAGCAGGATTTTGGCTATTGTTAGCGGGATTATTTGAATTTAATTGTGTTGGTGAACTACTATTCTGAACCATCGATTGATTGGATTGTGCAGACTGATTAAGAGCAATCTGTAAATTCGGACTTATGGGGGTTCCCGAATTACTTAATGCGTTTTGCGTCTGTAAAGCTTTTTTAGAAAGAGAAGCGGTTGCTTGTTGTAAGTCTCTTAATTGATGTTGCTCCTCTTTTGATAAACTTTCCCCA
Organism: Rummeliibacillus sp. NPDC094406; assembly: GCF_044763875.1. NCBI lineage: Bacteria > Bacillati > Bacillota > Bacilli > Caryophanales > Caryophanaceae > Rummeliibacillus > Rummeliibacillus sp. NPDC094406. Next base: position 458,209 of record NZ_JBIWGZ010000002.1, read on the forward strand.
TTCGCAGCCTTTTTATCTTCTAACTTTTGCTTTTGAAGCTCTAATTCTTTTTGTTTTTTCACGACTGCTTGTAATGCTGTTTCCGTCGTTTTCGCTTTTTTTAACTCATTTTGAAGCTCTTCTATTGCTTTCTTTGTTTCTTTTGTTTCTGCTTTTTTCTTCATATTTTCAACTGCCTTTTTAACCTCTGCTGTCATAAGTTTTTCTTCTTTTACATTATTTGCTGTTTGCTGTGCAGTAGAGGGGAATAAAGACAATAAAGCTATACCTAAAATTATTGTTATACTACCAATGAGCGTATTCGTAAGCCATAAACTTTTTTTACGTTTCTGGTAGTTGACTAATGCATGTGGGGCTATTTTCTCTGTTAGTATTACCAATTGTTTTGCCAAGTGAGATTCCAAATCTTCTATCGAATAGACAGTACGCAATAGATTATCAGGAAAATAGTTATCTAAAGCATTTAAGGATTGTTTTTTAGATGGGCGTTTCCACCATAAATAGATAGCTGCTATAAAAAGAGTTATAGCAGCTATTCCCAATGCAATTTCTTTATAAAAAGGAAGGACAAAAAAGCGAGATACAAGCATTATGACAAATGCGAACAATAATGCGTAGGCAATCATACGCTGACTGTATTTAAAAAAATATTCAAACAGCATACTACTCCGGGCTTTTCGAACCGCTTTTGACATTTGACTACGATTACTCATTTGTCACACTCCTTATTTTTTCTTTTTCATATTTACACGAAGCTTTTTCACTGAAATAAAAAGACAAATAACTGTAATAGCTATATAAAAGATTAAATAGCCTGCCCATACTGGAAAATGTATTTTTGTCAATTCAAAAAGTGAATCTGACGTTTCTGGTGATATTAATGTCAACATTAAAGCAATTGGATTAATAGTTGCCCAAAAATGTGAAATAGGTGCTGGATTTTTTAATGGCAATGATCCAGGGGAGCTTTCTATCGTACTAATCCCAATCATAAAGAAAAATGCGGTTATCCCCGTCAAAAATAACATAGCACCATATGTGGTAATCATCGAAATTATCGTTTTGCGAATTAATGTTGAAAACATAACACCGATACTTGCAATTGCTAACATCGTTACAATCAAAAATGCAAAAATAATAAGTAATTGTCCAGGAGAAATACCACCGAATAGGAAAGCTAAACTATAAAGTGGTAATCCAGCAATAAGCAGTAATAGTAAAAAGACAATCGACGAACTCATTTTGCCAAAAATGATTTGAAAAGAGCTTTGAGAAGATGTCAATAAAATATTCAACGTTTGTTTTTCACGCTCTGTACTTATTGCCCCAGCTGTTAATCCTGGTGTGATAAACAAGATCAACGCCATCTGTACATATGTCAGCAAACCGAATAGAATTACACTTTGTTGTGGGTTAATAAAACCGCTCCCAGTAAAATTCGTTGACATAAAGATGAAACCAAACACGAAGACACTTAACACAAGTAAATAAAACAGAATTCCCGCAAAGCTTTTAAAAGAACGGAACCGTAGCTTCAATTCCTTTATTAGTACTGGATTGTTAAATGCTGATCTCATTCCTTTTCTACCTCCTCCGTAATCGCCATGAAAACATCTTCTAAATCTTTTTCATCCTCTGCAAAGGATAAAATCGGCACTTCATGTTGTACGATTTGCTTCAATAATTTCATCTGATCCTCATCAGATCCATTAAAGCGGAAGTTCAATTTATTTTCTGTTATTTCGATCGATGATACAAAAGGATATTCCTCAAGGAATTGTTTAGCTAAGTTCATATCATATTCAGCTTGATATTTCGCCGTAATAAATCGTTCTCCCATAAGCTGCGCTTGTATCTCAGCTACAGAACCATGCGCAATAAGTTTCCCTTGTTCGATAACTCCTATTTCATCACACATTTCCGCAAGCTCCGGAAGAATATGTGAGGAGATTAAAATGGTTTTACCCATCTCCTTTAGCTGTTTCAAAATATCTCTCATTTCTACTCGTGCTCTTGGATCAAGACCAGATGCGGGTTCATCCAATATTAAAACCTTCGGATCATGAATCAATGTTCTTGCTAGACATAAACGTTGTTTCATCCCCCTTGATAACACATCAACATAGTCATATCTTTTATGAGATAGATTTACAAGTTCTAGCAATTGAGGGATAAGTTTAGCTCTTTGCTCAGCAGGAATTCCATAACTCGAACCAAAAAAGTCTAAGTACTCCTCTGCTTTCAATTGATCATAAACACCGAAAAAGTCAGGCATATAACCAATTAGTTTACGGATATATTCAGGATTTTGTGTAACACTGATGCCGTCTATTAATGCTTCCCCTGCTGTTGGTTGCAATAATGTTGAAAGTATAGAGAACGTTGTAGACTTACCTGCACCATTCGCGCCAACAAAACCAAAAACAGTTCCCTCATTAATTGTGAGGTCAAGCCCTTGTAATGCGTAAAAGGAGCCGTATTTCTTCGTTAATCCTTTTATCTCTATCATGACTTCACCTCCCCTTTTAGTTGTAATGTAGGAATTGTCGTTCTTTGATCATCAGACATTTTACGCTCTAATTTAAATTTTACTTCTCCATCATCCGATATATAATCTTCAATATTCTTGGTTAACGTAAAACGTCCATCATTAATTGGCTCATAAGTTGATGTCTTTTCATTAAAAATTTGAAGTAGTACATTTTTAGTATCTGTATTAGCCATTTGTAATTCTGTCCATACGAACTTCTTATTTTGAAGCATGTTGGGAATAGTCCATATAAATTCATATGTTCCTTGATCAATAAACCATATCGAACTATTTTCTGAAGATCGATCAGCATACCCTGCATTTGAAATAGAATTTATGTCGAAGCTCATTGAATTCGCAGGTAAAACAAATTCTCCAGTTAAATTTGTTTTTGGACTAAAGCTTTGAACGACTAAATTAACGGCTGACATATCAGCTTTACCACTTTTCAAAGAAATTGGTGTAATGGAATTGTCTATCCAACCAACAAGTGCAGGTTCTTCTGTATTCTCGACTAGTTCATAAACAGATTCTTTTAACATTTGCTTGCGATTATTCATAATATCATCTTTCGCTTTTACTGCATTTGAATAATTCGTTAAAATTGGCATCGCTGGTAATAACAATGCACCATTAATTGTTTGCGTGACTTTAAGCGTTTGTTTTGGCTTCATAGTGCCTAACTTTAACCATTGGCTACCACACCAAATCGATACATCCTTTACTGTATAAGGTAAGTTATTTGTCACACTGCCTTTTAACACACGGTTCTCTACTTCTAAATCTATATGAAAGCTTCCCACATTGGGTATTTGTGTCTGACCAGCTATTGTTGATACAGACCAATATCGATTGTTGCGTAAGGTTACTTCTTTATCATTTTGGAATTGCTCAATAACACCTTGTTTGTGGATGGAACCCACATCAAAATTACTTAGCAAGGTTGCCGTGCTGTTTGGTGATACCGTAAACGTAAAATCACCACTACGATTGGTTAACAACGAATTCATATAATAGCCTGTTAAACTATCATCTTGATTGATTTTATAAATAGCAGATTGTTGTATTTGCGGTTTTGCTAAACGATCCTTCGCACCATAAGCAAATACTAAAATCGAAACGAAAAGTGAAAGTGCTGGAATAATCCACCAAGCAAACTCTCTTTTGTCTTTCTTTTTAAGAACAAAATACAAAAGTGGCCCTACGATGAAAATATAAATAATAATAACGATAACTAAAAGCATAGTTGATACTTGAAAAGTAGGGAATAATTCATTCCATTGCTTATCACCCTCAATAAAACTCATTTTAGCGCCTGAGCTGTTATTAACTGCACTAATAGGAATAACTTTTTGTAGTAACTGATTGTAATCTTTCTCAGCGGAAAGTGGCTCATCACCTAAAGAAAAGGATGTTTGAATAATTTGTCCATTTCCGAGATCTCGCTTTGCAGCTAAAATATTATGATTAACTTCTAATATTGTTTTTGCTTGATCCACTTTCTTTGCTTGATAAGCTGTAAATACATTAGAAAACTTCGTATGTTTTATCGTTTTTTGAATATCTTTTGGTGAAATAGTTGTAGTTTCATTGCTTAATAGTAAAGGTAAATAATTTTCGAATATTCCGATTTCCCCATCCAGATTATCAGAAGCTCCGATGACAATCGTTCCCCCTAATTTAACCCACTCTAAAAGGGATTGCTGTTCTTCTTCTTTCAATGATGCAATAGAATATTCATCAACAACCACAACATTAGCCATTGACCAACCATTAGCAGTTGTTGGAATCAGATCTTGTTTTAATTGACCAAGATGAATAATTTCTGCAGGATTCGAACTATTCGATTGTATTTTTGTAAGTGCTGATAAGCGATCAACACTATTTGTAAAAGTTAAAACAAATATTCCATCTCTTTCATGCATTTGTGGCCTGATCTCATCATCGCCTGTAAAACTAATTTCATTTCCTTTTTTCCAGCCACCTTTATAAATATGAATTGTTTTGTTTGAGCCATTATTACCTCCGTGTTGATTTATGTAATAATCGAGCATTAATTTGATCGTTTTTGTCTCATTAGCACCTATTTCTAAAGGAACTACTACTCCCATACCCCCAGAATAACCTTGCTGATTATCAATCACTATATCTCCAGAAAATGCATCGCCACTGTTAGTAACTGTGAGCAATACAGGTAATCCCATCGTATCTTTATATTTATTATCCAAGCCAGCACTTACTTTTACATCCAATTTTGTTTTAGCTGCAGCATCTAACGTGAAGGTTGGCAATATGCTTATAAATAAGATCAAACACGAAAAGATTATTGATAGCCTCTTCTTCAAAAAAATAACCTCCTTTTTCTCTCTTTGATACTATTACGATTTTCCAACAAATAAAGTTCCTTATTTGTAAAAAATGATAAAATATTACATAAAATGATATAAAAAAGAGCCAAAGGCATTCAATTACGCCTTTAACTCTATTCTCTTATTCTGGATTACACACCATAATGACGTAAAAAATGTTCAACAAAACGAACATTTACATCAATTAAATCCTCATCCGGTTTAATAGATGCATGATGCAAACCAAATTCCGTATTAGCACCGCCCCAGAACATAGCACCAGGAATTTCTTTTAAGAAGAAACCAAAGTCTTCACCTGTCATTGCAGGTGGACATTCATAAGGCATAACACCTGGAGTTTCCTCTGCACTTGCTAATAATGCCTTCGCACATTGCTCTTGGTTATACACTTGATAGTATGATGAACCATAGTCTATTTCTACTTTGCACTCATAAGCAATTTCAGTTGCTTTACATAGTGCTTCAATGCGTTTTTTTATTAGAGCCATTGCGTCTGCTGACATCGTGCGAACTGTGCCTTCTAATCGTGCATTTTCTGCAATGACATTTTGCACATAACCTGAAGTCATTTTACCGATTGTAATAACACCACTATCTAATGGATTTAAATTACGACTAATAATTGATTGTAATTGAATCATTAGGTTCGCGGCTGCTACTGTCATATCCTTTGTATTATGAGGATAAGCAGCATGTCCTCCTACACCATGAAGGTCGATAAATAACTCAGATGTATTAGCAAATAACATTCCTGGTCTAGTTGCCACTGTTCCAACTGGATATTCTGGTGCAATATGCATTGCAAAAATATAGTTAGGAAGCAAATCAGGACGATCCTTCTGCATCCATTCAAGCATCGGCTTCGCACCGCCAGGACCTTCCTCGGCAGGTTGGAAATAGATGATGATTGTATTTTCTGGCTGCTGTTTTGAGAAGGCTTCCACTAATCCAAGTGCTATCGTCATATGGAAATCATGACCACATGCATGCATAAAACCAGGATGTTCTGATGCATAAGGTAATCCTGTATTTTCAGCGATCGGCAATGCATCAATATCCGTACGCCACCCAACTTTCAATTGTGGATTCGTACCTACAATAGTTACAATAATGCCTGTTTTCCATGTATCAATTTTGAAATAGGGTTTCCATAACTCTTCAATCACATTAAGTAAATACTTATGCGTCTTTTCCTCATGAAAGCCAATCTCAGGAATTTTATGTAAATCCCTTCTAATTTCCAATAAAGACTTCATCGTTCAACACCTCTTATAATTGACGAAGGTCTTGCATAATTTCTGTTTTAGATTTTGTTTTTTCATCGATTTCTTTAATCACTCTTGCTGGAGCTCCGACTACTACAGTATATGGAGGTACGTCTTTTGTAACGATGGCACCTGCTGCTACAACAGCACCTTCCCCAACTCGGCAACCTTCTAAAACTACTGCATTTGCACCAATCATAACATTGTCTTCAATTACTACTGGATCAGCGCTTGGTGGCTCAATAACACCTGCAAGAACTGCACCTGCGCCAATATGGCAATCTTTACCTACAGTAGCACGCCCTCCTAAAACAGCGTTCATATCAATCATCGAACGATCTCCGATTTCAGCACCAATATTAATAACACTTCCCATCATAATAACAACATTGTTACCAATTGTTACTTGATCACGAATAATCGCACCTGGTTCAATACGTGAATTAATTCCTTTTAAATCTAAAGTTGGCACTGCTGAATTACGGCGATCATTTTCGATCACATAATCTTCAATAACATCTTTATGAGCTTCTAATGTTTTTTGCACTTCTACCCATTCACCAAATACAACAACAGAATTGCCTTCTCCAAAAACCTTGCTTCCTTCTCCAAATGCTAATGAAGAAACATTGTTACCCTTAATATAAACTTTTACAGGTGTGGCTTTCTTAGCATTTGCTAAATATGAAATAATTTCTTGTGCGTTTAATTTTTGCATTCGACAATTCCTCCTATTTATATAGAAATATGCCCCTATTGTACACGAAAAATGAGAATATTTCATTTATTTTTTTGAATAATCATACAAACACTCTGCATGTTTTTTCACAAGTTCCACAAAAGCAGCCACTTGTCTTAACTCAAATGACGATTCATAACCAATTAGCCATGTATCACGTGTTAGCTCAAATTCTTCCTCATTATTGGTTAATGGAATCGTATTAACGTCTTCTTGTCCACTCAATGTAATTGAAGGCAAAATTGCATAGCCTATTCCATTTAGCGCCATTTGTTTACAAGTCTCAATTTGGTCTACTGTAATTTGATGACGTGGATTTGAAGAAAAATGGCGTTGCCACCATTGTTGAATTTCCTGATAATAATTTGAATCGCTTTTAAATTGAATAAATGGTCTATCAGTATTAAAAACGTCGTCAACAGAAGTAATTTCCTTATCCACTAGATACAATGTATCTCTGAAAAGATGCTGTTTTGCACCCTTCCAATCTGTATGTCCACGCACAATTCCAACATGTGCTTCACCATCATAAAGTGATTTTACAATTTCAGAACTCCAACCTGTGATTAGCGAAATTTTCGCATCTGGATATTGAGTCACAAAATCCTTTAGTACTTTAGGTAACCATGTATGTCCAACAATAGATGCACATGCAATTTTAAGAGTCCCATGTACTTTTGAGTTCAACGATTGAATTGATTCGTATATTTCTTCCTTTTTTGTTATCATCTCAACCGCAAATTGAATGACAAGTTCTCCGGCTGGTGTAGCTGTTAGTCCTTTTTGGGATCGTATAAAAAGTTGCGCTCCCCAATCCTTTTCTATGGATTGTAAGCGTTGAGATAATGCGGGCTGAGACAAAAATAACCGCTCTGCTGCTTTACGCATATTTCCTTCTTCAGAAAGCACTTTGATGATTTGAGCTTCTGTTGTATTCATGCAAAGAACCTCCTCTTATTCTAAAAAACCATATTCTTATCTTCATACAGATGATAGCATTTTTCAATACTTACATTCTAGTAAGTTTATTTAGCTTTATTGAATAACCATTTCTATAGCGCCAAATAAAAAAGGCCCAAATCAAATCTGGACCTTCTTTCAAACTATGATATTACGCATTGAATTGATAGATATGTTTTTTTAACTGTTTTAGGATTACACGTCTCGTCATAATACCAACAAATCTTTCCTCATCGTCTACTACACATAAAAATGCATGGTTAATGACTAAATCTAATGCTTTTTGGAATTTATCGTTGATATTTAGCGTAGCTACTTTTGTTTCCATAATATCGTTTACTTTTATGTTGTCTAATTTTTCGTATTCAATATGGTCGAGCCCTAATATAGATTCTGTAATCATACGCATACTAAGTAAACCCTCGAGACGATACCCGGCATCGAGTACGGGAATAGAAGAATAACCGGTTTTTGTAAGCACAAGTAAGGCATGCTCAGCATTATTTCCTAATTGTACATGTGCAACTTTTTCTGAAGATATGATTAAATCAGCAATCGGCATTTCAAGAAAATCTCTACTAGTCATAGAAATCATAGGTTCTACTCCTTCACTTCACTTGTTCAAAATTGAACAATAAACTACAACTTCATCTTACCATATTTTATTCAAAGATTTCCATTATTGCACTTGAAAGCATTTTCATTTTCACAATTTTCATCAAAAGTTGCCATGCATAAAGAGTTATTATCTATAAAATAAAATGTAGTAAATCATTACAATCCCCATAAAAAGGCCAGCGATTCCATACATCCAGAAAATCGGATTTAATATGTTCGGATTATTTTCAACTGTTTCTGAATAGGATTCATCATGTGTTCCTTCTTGAACCTCTTGATTCTTTGCAACTCGCATTGTAAAAATTAACGAGACCACACAGATCAGTAATCCAACAAAAATTAAAGGCCAAGTCCATACTCCCATAGAAAACCCTCTTTCTTTTTTTTATAGTATGACACGGTTATATATCGTTTATTCATTTAAAATGAATGGTGTTATCTATAAAAAAAGAGCCCTTAAAAGAGTGAGGGCTCTGAAAAACAATTTTATCCTTTTTTTATAATACAAATCTCTATAACTTGAAGTGGAATCAGCTTTGCTTTCCGGAGGTAAAGATTGCTCCTGCATCGCTTTGCTAGCTTCGTCGCAGAAAATTCTTCTTGCTCATACTGAGCAAAAAGAATTTTAGCTGAACCCAATTGATTAAAAATTGAAACACAAAATATTATTATGAACATACTTCCATTCAGAAACTGTTCCAGCGTCTTCTAAAAGAACCCATTTCTTCAGTTCATTAATGGAATTGTTTTCATTAGTTCGCATAATGGTAAGGGTTTACTAAATAAAAATCCTTGTGCTTTTTTACATTGATGGTCTTTTAAAAAACCTACATGTTCCTCTTTTTCAACACCTTCAGCAATCACATCTAAACCGAGACTATGTGCGAGGTGAATAATTGTTTTTGCAATGGCGCGGTCTTTTTCATCTGTATCCATATCTCTAATAAATGATTGATCAATTTTAATAATATCGATAGGATATCTTTTAATATAGCTTAATGAAGAATAGCCTGTGCCGAAATCATCGATTGAAATAATCAATCCCATGCTCTTTAGCTGTTTCAAAATGATCATTGTATCTTCAGCATCTGTCATTGAGCTTTCAGTAATTTCAAGCTCTAACATTTCAGGTTTTACATCATATCTATTTAAATATTGGAGAATTTTTGAAGCTAATTTATCTTCTCGGAATTGTTTTGGAGAAATATTAACAGCTATTCTGACATTTGTAATATTTTGCTTTTTCCATTCTCCTAGTTGTTTACACGCTTGCTCTAATACCCAATCTCCAATTTCTATAATCAATCCTGAATCTTCTGCTATTGGAATAAACTTATCGGGTGATACAAATCCAAATTTAGGATTTTGCCATCTAAGTAAAGCTTCAAAACTCGTAATTTTCTCTGTCTCCAAATCAATTTGCGGCTGATAATAGACGATTAGTTCCTCTTTTTCTATAGCTCTACGTAAATGTGCTTCCATAAGTGCAGTATTTCGAAATTGATCTTCCATTTCATTTTGATAGAAACGATATCCTGAACGACCTCTCTCTTTTACATAAAAAAGAGCCTGATTGGATTTTCGAAGCAGCTCTTCCACACAATCACCATCATTCGGAAAGCATGCAATACCGATTGAAGCCGAAATAGATAATTCTAAGTCACCAATATTAATTGGTTCTTTTAACAGGTCTATAATTTGTATAGCTATTGATTGTATCTGTTCCTTAGTAGTATTTTGCACAACAAAAATAAAATGATCACCATTTAGTTTATAAAGATAACTACTGTCATTTATGATATATGAAATACGCTTTGTGGCTTCGCTTAAAATAATATCCCCTACAGAAGAACCATAATTTTCATTAACTTTTTTAAAACGATCCAAATCAATTGAAAGTACTGCTACTTTTTGCTTTTGACGCTTAGCCTCTTGGATTACATCTGGAAAATGCTCATTGAGAGCCTTATTATTCCATGCACCTGTTAATTGATCATGGTAAGACAAATAAGTAACACTTATATTCTTATCATTGTATGGTGTTATATCACGAAATAAAAGGAGAATTTTAATAACATTTTGATTTTCTATAATGGGAATACTCTTAGCAAAAATTACTACAGTTTTCCCTTCAATCGTTTTAATACCACAATCCGCTAATTCAAGTGGCTTTTTCAATGAAACAGTCTCTTTAATTAGTTTTTGTATTTTATCTTTTGAAAATATCGATACAAATTCATATAAAGACTTGCCAGTTATATATGATTCCTTGTAGCCGAATTTTGCCTTCGCAGCTTGGTTACTGTTTAAAATAGTACCATCTTCATCAATTGTGACAATAGAATCTAGATTTTGTTCTAACAAGGAAATAAATGATGAATCCTGGTGCTTCTTATGTATTGTGCATAAATAGAAAGTGTCATGTCCATCTTTCCCTACCAATATACTGATTTTGTGATTACTATCAAAATTTATCTTCATTTCATCATGAGGCTGTATTAACATAGGTTTTAACGCCAACCAAATGTCGTTTGGCAAATAGCTCTCTGCTAATTGAGTGTCTTCATGGAAATACCCAAACTCTTTTTGGCAATTTTCATTTGCAAAAAAAACATTAAATAGATCTCCTATTCGGAGTATCATAAAAGTAATGACAGAAGGCTCAAATTCACTAAAATAATTAGCAATTTTTTTCAAAGATATCAGGTCTAAAGTTGTTCTCTTCATGTATTACCTCCAATGAAAACATGTACTATATGACTATCATAATAGATTTAGCTTAAAATTTATATAAAAAATAAGAATTAATTGAATAAAACACGAATTGAAAACTTTCTAATAATATACCTTATTCAGATTGATACTAGCTTCCTTCAGGAAAGCATTCCTCAACCCTTTGAAGAAAGGAACGACGCTTAGGGTTGAGAATGTTTGACTGATATATCTGAACTAGCGTCTGCCGCTTTTTATTCTTCATCTGTCAATATACGAAATGATTCTTTTAAAAAGATCTCTTGACTATTAATCCATTGTTCAGATACCTTCTTACCTTTGTAATGATACACACCATCTGTCCCTTGAACACGAGCCTTTACATTATCACGTAATTCTGTTTTCATAATTTTCAAAACACGCTTTTTAATTTCTGTATCGAAAATCGGGAATAAGATTTCGACACGTTTGACCATATTACGTGTCATCATATCAGCAGAAGAAAGATATAATCTATTTTCTCCATTATGATTGAACCAATAAATTCGAGAATGTTCTAAGAAACGACCAACGATACTTGTTACTTTAATATTCTCACTAATTCCAGGTACCCCTGGACGTAAACAGCATATACCACGGATGATCAATTCGATTTTAACACCCGCAATTGATGCTTCGTACATTTTCATGATTAACTCTTTATCTGTTAAAGAATTCATCTTTGCACGTATATGACCTTTACCGTATTTTTTGTGACAAATAATTTCTTCATTGATTAGTTTGATGAACTCACTTCGAATATCATATGGTGATACGACTAAATGGTGGAAATTAGGCTTTTCTGTATATCCACTTAAATAATTAAAAAAGTTTGTTGCATCAATTCCAATTTTTTTATTTGTTGTGATGATCCCCATATCTGTATAAATTTTCGCTGTAGCATCATTATAATTTCCTGTACCTAAATGTACGAAACGCTCAATCCGACCTTGGCGTTTACGTACAACAAGCGTAATTTTAGAATGTGTTTTTAAATTATGCATACCGTAGATAACCAAACATCCCGCTTGTTCTAACTCTTTTGCCCAATGTACATTGTTTTCTTCATCAAATCGTGCTTTTAACTCAACTAGAACCGTTACTTGTTTACCATTTTCAGCAGCTTGCTTTAATGCCTGAATAACAGGCGAATTGCCACTTACACGATATAGAGTCTGCTTAATCGCGAGTACAGTTGGATCTTCCGATGCTTCTGTTACAAAATCAACAATCGGTGCAAAAGATTCATATGGATGATGGAAGAACAAATCTTGCGTTAAAGCTTTTTCAAATAAGTCTTCATCTGATTCTAAATCTAGTGGTGCTTGTGGTATAAAAGTTTCATATTCCAAATGTTCTCTACCTTCAACAATCATCTTACAAAATGAGAATAGGAACGTTAAATCTAATGGGCAATCCAAACTATAAACATCTGCTTCCCAATCTTCTAACACCTTTAATAGATACTGCAATACATCTTCATCCATCTCACCTGAGCGAACTTCAATACGACTAACAGCACCCCATTTACGCTTTTTCAACTCTTTTTCAATCTCAACAAGAAGATCACGGGCACCCTCTTCATGAATCGTTAAGTCTGCATTACGTGTCAAACGAAATGATTGTGCAGATTTCACTTTATAGCCCCAAAATAATTTATCAATATTTGCACTTATCACATCTTCCAATAAAACACCTCGAATTTCATTACTAGCAGATGGAATCCGAATAAAACGATCCAATACAGAAGGAACTTGAACTATCGCAATTTTTTCACGGAATTCTGGTTCTGCATTCTTTTGTTCTAGATGTACTATGATATTCATTGTTTTACTAAGTAGTGTTGGAAAAGGACGGTATGCATCCACTGCAACAGGCGTTAATACAGGAAAAATAATTTCTTCAAAATATTCATTTAAAAACGTATTTTGTTCTTTATTGAGACTATTTGTTTTTTGTAAGAAAACCTTTTCTTTTGGCAACTGTTTAAGTACTAAATCTTTAAAAACCTCTGTTTGACGGGCAACAAGTGCTTGTGAACGTTCTAAAATATGAGCCAGTTGTTCCTTTGGCGTCAAACCTGACTTATTTTCTGGCTTATGGAAACCAGCTCTAACTTGATCTTGAATACCCGCAACCCTTACCATGAAGAATTCATCTAAATTTGAACTAAAGATAGCTAAAAACTTCAAACGCTCTATTAATGGGTTGCTGATATCTTCAGCCTCTTGTAAAACACGTTCATTAAATGCCAACCAACTGAGTTCACGATTATTGTAGTACTGTGGTTTAGCAATTTCTTCTAGATTTATTTTTGTAGCTTCCATCTTTTAGCCTTCCTTTTCTATGAAGTGTAAAGTAACATCCCCTGGAAACAATCTGTCTATATGCTTTTTCTGACGGTATACTTTATACTTTTCTGCTAATGCATTTCCCCTTGAGTAAATATGGACCATTATTCCTTGTCCTTTTTGTTCAATTTCAATATTTTCTACTATTTTTCGCTTTGATGCATCAAGTGCATAGGCAAACTTTAGTAAGGCACCTATCCCCTGTATTTGCTTTAACTCTTCTTTTGTGAACCATTCAACAAATGGCTCAACATATCTTTTAAAGTCATCTTTGTTTTTATATGATGCCAATAATGCTAATCGCACTCTCTCTTTATGACCTAAACCGTCTATTGATCGATTTGACAGTAAATAGAATGTATGTTGGCTTGCAGCATCAGCTTCGATATATTCCCCTAGATAGAATAATTTCGCAGCTTGCAACATCATTGCTAAATCAGCATCCGTATATTGTAATGCATCATGCTTGCAAAACTCACGATATACTTCTTCACAAAGTCTCACAAAATATTCATTTTGTTCTTCAGATTTCCCAAATTCTTGCGCTAGAAAGTCGACGTTAGATTCAAGAACATGGTACTTATCAAAGGTCGTTGGATTCTCTTTTAATATTTTTTCTATAACAAGCCCTTCCCTAAGACCTTTTCGACTAAATTGGAAAATTGGACTTTGCACAACGTCCATTAATGCTTGAAAAACCTCTAGTACAGGCGCAATAATATCCGCTCTATCACTGGACAAGCCATCAAGTTGTTTTAATTCTTCAAAGCTTAATTCTGCAATTTCTAAACGGATTATATCAAAATCTTCTTTCGTCATTTTATACTGATGTATCCCTGAAATCGGATAATTTTTTTTACGCTGATCCATTTTCGCCATATTACGTGCACTTCCACCAATACCAATGACAGGTAATGTAAGCCCTTCTAACCAGCTTAAAGATAAAAACTGTTCTTTCGCAAACTGATAAATCTGTTTTCTTTCTTCAATTGTTAACGTATCACTTTTCATAAATTGCTGCTTTAGTGATACAGAACCGAATGGGAAACTGTATGATTCAACTAAATCTTTATTGTTAAAATATGTGATTTCAGTACTCCCTCCACCCATATCAATTGTCACAGCCGATGGTGTTGCTATTGTATGGACAACTGCGAAATAGCCATAGAATGCCTCTTGTTCTTCAGATAATAATTTAATTTCAATACCTATCTCTTTTTTCATTTTCTCTAAAATTTCCTGACCATTAGCTGCCTGACGAATAGCTGCAGTTGCAGTTGCTAGTACATCATTTATACCATAGTCATGTAGCATCTCTAGAAAAGTGGCCAGAATATTTTGCAACTTCAAAATTCCCGGGTCTGATAATTTCCCATTAGGTAGAATATAATTCCTTAATCGAGCGACAACTTTAATATTTTCAATTTCTTTCATCCCACGTTTTAAATCGTATTTGTACAGCACCAGTCTAATAGTATTAGATCCAATATCAATGATTGCTGTTTTAAAATTTCTCACTAATGTCACATCCTCTTCTTTTCAACACTCGCTATATACAATGAATTATAATATTGGTATCATAGTATATTATAGATTGAATGGTCAGAATTTTCCCTCACATCATGTTTATTGCAATTTAGATTCTATGAAAGGTAGGTTTTTTATGAGTAATTACCATAAAGATGGAGAAATAGCTACAGCCATTTATACGGTTAACAAGCATGCAAAAACTGCCCTCGATAATCGACCACTCTACACATTAAAACGCCTAGCTCTAGAGAAATTGATTTGTTCAGGTCGCGCTAAAAAGTTAGGTCTGCATTTTGTCAAAAACCCACGCTATAGTCAACAACAATCCGCAGTGGTCATTCAATGTGCTGATTATTATTTTCACACTTTACCCAAAAAAGAAGATTTTAATCAATTGCCTCACCTAGGACATCTTGATGAAACATATCGTAATCCACGTAGGAAAATGGGACTCAATGTAGCTAAGAGTATATTGAATGATTTCTTAGATTTAAAATGTACTAAAAAGCTACCTAAAAAGAATAAATTGACACCAAAGAAAATTCACGATGAAAAAAAGAAACATGATTATTATAAAAAAAGCAGTTATTTTTATGGCCATTAATTCAAATTACGCAGAAAAGGATTTGTCCTCAAGCTCCTTTTGGACAAATCCTTTTCAACGAAGCCCGAAAAGCAATACAAGATCGTTTTTTTCTATGACCAGAAACCGAAGAACCAAATGACTTTTATAGTATCTTTATTAGTACATAGGTCTATCTTAAAAGTGAATTACCATACTTTTAAGGTAGACCATTTCTATTTCTTATAATACGTATTCATCCACTTTTAAAATCAATTCGGCAATTTCTGGTTTACTAATTTGATCTTCTGCTCCTACTTCTTCGCCTTTGTGTCGCAAATCATCGGTTATTAAGCTAGAGAAAATGATGATTGGCAATTTTTTTAATATTGGATGTGATTTGACCTGCTTTGTTAAATGGTGACCATCCATTTGTGGCATTTCAATATCGGTTACCATCAATTGAACATATTTAGTAATATCATCTGTTTTTTCCACGATACCTAATAGATAATCTAAAGCATCTTTTCCATTTTCAAAGAACTCAACATTTGCATAACCAGCTTCAAGCATAGTATCATGCAACAATTTGCGTAATAATGGAGAATCCTCTGCAATGATAATTTTCTTTTCTGAACGTTCGCGGTTTCCTAATTTTTTTACAGAAGCTACATTAATACCTGAGTCAGGGTTAATGTCTACCATAATCTTTTCAAAATCTAACAATAATAGCATGATGCCATTTCGTTTTATGACACCAATTACTTGTGAATTACCACCTTGATACATTTCTGATGGCTTTTCAATTTGATCCCATGATATACGATGTATCTGCGTTACATTGTCAACATGAAAAACAACACGTTGTCGATTAAATTCAGCAACAATATATTTTTGCTGTTCGCTATATGGGGTATTCATCAAGCCTAATACTTTTTTCATATCTACGACAGGCAATACTTCACCACGTAATTGAATAATACCTTCAACATGGGGGTGAGCATGTGGGATAAATGTTACCGGAATCGGTTGAATAATCTCTTTTACTTTAATAACATTTATACCAAATTTATTAGAGCCTACTTCAAATTCGACAATTTCCAGCTCATTTGTGCCGCTTTCTAGTAAAATACCTTTGTTTTCATTCATGCGGGCTTCCTCCTTGAACACTACTTCTTATTGCTTCAATTGTACCATATATGCACAATTACTCCCATATCAATTCGTGACATTCGTCCGAACTCTTAAATGGATAAGCAACCCGATAATTGTCATTATGATTAATGTAGATAGCGCAATTCGGCTCGCGATAGTACCATAGTCCCTCAGTAATAAAGTTACAGTTCCGTAGATAACTGGACCGATTATAGATGAAACTTTCCCTGAGAAAGCAAATAATCCAAAGAATTGGCCTTGTTTCTCCTTAGGTGATAATTCGATAATCAGAGTTCGTGATGTAACCCACATGGAGCCAAGCGAAATACCAAACATGCTGCCTGCGATCCAAAACATCCAAGGATTTAAAGCAAATACAGCAAATATTAATGCCACAATCATTAATATCGACACACAAGTTACTGCAGATTTTGCACCTATTTTCTTCGTAATATACCCAAATGCTATAGAGCCAATAATCGTTGAAATGGTCGAAACTAAATATAGTAAGATAAACTCATTAGATGTAAATCCTACAATAGCTGTTGCATAAACTGCCATCATGGCAATCGTCGTTGCGATGGCATCATTTATAAAGAAATAAGCAATCATAAAGGTGAAGATCGCTTTATACTGTTTCATATCTTTAAACGTTGTAATAATTTCTCTATAGCCATCTAAAAAAGCTGTCCGATTACGCTCACTTTTAGGAATTGGTTGATCTTTATTGATTAAGAATATTGGCAATGAAAAAAGCAAATATAATACCGCTGTCGGAATAAAAGCCTTATGAAAATCCGAATTACCAACGTATAGATAAACTAACAATCCAAATAGTGTTCCTAAATAACCGATTGCAACACCAAATCCTGAAATTAGCGGCATTTCTTCTTTTGTTCCTAAATCTGGCATCATTGCATCATAAAATACTAAACTAGAATTGAAAAAGAATTTGGCAATCACAAAACTAACGACTACATAAAATAAACTAATAGGAATCCCTGCATTTGATATACCAAAATCGATTGAACTAAAAACTCCCATTAAAAAAGTAAAGAGAATTGAAATTAAGGCAAACCATACAATAAATTTCTTTTTAAAACCTGTACGGTCAATCCATACTCCAAATAATGGTGAAAAAATTACTAAGAAAAAGCTCGCAATGGCATTTGCATAGGATATAAAGGTACTTGCAACTTGCTGTTTCACTTCATCTGTACCTAATGTTTCATCCATGTAAAATGGAAAGAAAATGGTATTAATATTCGATGAAAAAATCGTGTTTGCAAAATCATAAAAGGCCCAGGATAATATAGGTAAAGATAAATATAAAGCAATTGAGCTACGTGCTTTCTTATTACTAAACTGTTTCTCCATAGCCTCCACCCCCAATAGAATATTATTCCATACGACACGAATTATTTCCTTTGTTTCATCAAAAATTTACAATTCCCTTACAAAAAAATAAGTTGATCAAAAGAAACTTTTGATCAACTTATTTTTTGATTGTATATTCTTAATTTGTATAGAAATCAATTAATGCCTGTGTTCCGTTTTCATCATATCCCTTAGCAGCCAACTCATCATACATTTGTTTTGCAAGTGTTAGTCCTGGCAATTCTAGATGCATGAGCTCTGCTTCTTCTAAAGCGATACGCATATCTTTGATAAAGTGTTTTATATAAAATCCTGGAGCTTTATCACCATTTACCATACGAGGCGCTAAATTGCTTAATGACCAAGATCCTGCAGCACCTGCCGAAATAGATTCTAATACAGTGTTAATATCTAAACCTGCTTTCTTGCCATATGCAATAGCCTCACAAACGCCTATCATATTCGTTGCAATCGCAATTTGGTTACACATTTTTGTATGTTGTCCTGCTCCTGCATCACCTTGATAAACGATATTTTCTCCAAAGACTTCAAACAAAGGTAATACTTTGTAAAATACAGCTTTATCTCCTCCAACCATAATGGATAGCGTTCCATTTTGAGCTCCCACATCTCCTCCAGAAACTGGAGCATCTAAAGCTTCCATGTGTACTGATTTAGCATGTTCTGCGATTTTTTTCGCTAAAGTGGGTTGTGAAGTCGTCATATCAACAACAATTGTCCCTGCTTTACTATTTGCAAATATACCGTGATCAGCAAAATACACTTCTTCTACATCCTGTGGAAAGCCTACCATCGTAAAAATGATATCTGATTTTTGTGCTGCTTCTCCAGCAGTGCCATACCATTTGGCCCCTAATTCGATTAACGGCTCTGCCTTAGCTTTCGTACGAGAATAGATATGTACTTCTTGTCCATCTTTTAATAAATGCTTAACGATACTTACGCCCATTACACCAGTACCAATAAATCCAATTGACCCTTTATTTGTCATGATTGTTCCCCCTGCTAATGTGTTAACCATATTGTACCAGACTTTTAGGGGATTTTTAATTCTCGGGTTCATAAGGAATCGAACGTAAGCTTAACAGACCTAAAATAAAAAGAGCAGATACCTAAAGTATCTGCTAAGAAAGGGGGAAATGAGATTGTTGCTGTGTTCTTTATTACTATTCCACCCATTAAAATATTTAAACCTAAATTCCGAAAAAAAGATGATTTTTTTTCATTTCACTCGGAGAACGGTTTAATGCTTTATTAAATCAATGTTTATAGAATACTCATTCATCTCATTACCATTTTGTAATTGATAGGTATTTAATAATTGATCTAACTTTTTACTTAAGCGGATGGTTTCAACATTTGAAAAACCATTCTCAATCCCAGAGCGAATCATTTTCTCTCTTGTTTTTTCCAACTTTTTCAAGATGGATTCAGACATACACCATCCTCCTTTCAGCAAAATTCATGTTCATTATTATACTATTATTCCCACATTTTCGGAAATGAAAGTTCCGACATTATTCGACAATTCAACTTCTAGCTTCTTCCAAGTAAACATAGACTATATTACCACCTTGTTGTGCAATTCCTTGAAAATGCTTAAAATCTTCTCTTTCAACCAATGCTTCTCTTAATGAATAAAATTCATTTTTTTCAACTTTTATCTCTTTTATTGTTCCATTCTTTAACTCTTCTAGTTTATTTTTATAATCATTCATATTAATAACTTCCTTTTCGTATGTTGTAAAAAAAATAAAATATAATTCTCTACAGATATTACTTTACGTGTGAACAATTTTAAGGCAAACTGTAAAGTATTAGTAGATGAAGGGACTGATTTTCATGAAAATAGCTGAAATTGGAAATATTATTGAGTTTGGTGATGGTCTTAAAGGTATTGTCGAAAAAATAAACGAAAACTCTGTAATCGTAAATCTCACTTACATGGAAAACTTCAATCAATTAGATGTGGAAGAAAGAACAGTTGTAAACCATAAGCGCTACAAAATTTTAGCAAATGTTGCTGAAAAATAGCGAAGAAAAATCTTCATAAATTTTTACATACCATGCTTACAATTACTTTCTAACAGTTACAATTATTTCAGATCATCAAAGCATTAATGGCCATCCTTCAAATTTTGTTGGGTGGCATTTTTTTATAGAAGAATTAATAACGGAAGGATTCAAATTTATTGTTCAATACATTGGTTGAAAGTATTCTATTTATTATTATGATTCACAATGTCATGGTAGCACTTCCATCCTATTATTACCATTTATTAATCCTGTAACCTGCATTTTTTATATCTATTCTGCTTTAACGTTACATCCCCAAGTCACAACGCTTTCTCGCTCGCAATTTCAAGAGATGTTTTCTATTTGAAAGATTTTGTGATATTCAGGTCTAAACGAAAATTCAGTATTATTATCTATCTTATCTTCTGGACTCAATAAAAAAACGAGTAATGAACCAATCATCACTCGTTTTTGTTTTAAAGATTAATACGATAAATCTTTAATTGAAAGTCCTAACTTTTTTAGCAACACTATAGCTTGTTCCTTTTCTTCTGAAGATAGAACGTTTGTTAACTCATGCAATTGTTGTTCATGTCTTGGGAAAAGCTCGTCCATAAACGCCTTTCCATCATCTGTAATTTCCGCATACGTGATTCGGCGATCTGATGGACAAGAAATACGTGATAAATAACCACGTTTTTCAAGCTTATCAATTACATACGTAATGGAGCCACTTGCCAATAAAATTTTATTTCCAATCTTTTGCAAGGGTTGACGCCCTTTATGATAAAGTAATTCTAATACTGCGAATTCTGTTGGGTTTAAACCATTTTCTTGGAAGAACTGATTCGTGCACTCATTAATCGCTTTATTTGCTCTAGAAAGTACGATAAACAATTTTAACGATTGGTTCACTTCTTCTGATGCCATAATATTCATCCTCTATTTCGATTATCTTGATTTAAAACTATTATAGCGATACGGTAGAAGTTTTGTCAAAACATGCTTTTCTTAAACCGGATAATAGAAATTACGTTTCATCTGTAACTTAGGGAAATTGATGGCCCTATCATTTTCTGCCACGCGATCATTTTGACTTTTTATAACTTGAGGAAACACAAGTTCGAAAGTAGTTCCTTCCCCTTCTTTACTTGTTGCAAAAATTTTCCCACTATGTTCTTCAATTGTTTTTACTACAAATGGTAGGCCTAATCCTGTACCCTCTGCCTTTGTTGTATAAAATGGAAGGAAAATATTTTGCAATTGTTGCTCTGACATACCTGTCCCATCATCTTTGATTGTTAAAGTTACTGTATCATAGTAATCTACATACTGTTGAATTGTAATATTACCACCTGCAGGCATTACTTCAATCGCGTTTTTTAATAAATTGATTAATACTTGTTTCATTTTATTTTTATTCCCTAAAATAAAATCGTCTTGATATATATTCTTTTCGTATACTATTTGAATGTTTTGAATTAGTGCTCGAGGTTGCATTAACTCAATTGTTTGATCAACAAGTTCTCCAATTGAAAAAACTTTCATTTCGTATTCACCAGGTTTTGAAAGATTTAAAAATTCATTGACAATGCTTTCAATTCTCTGTATTTCACTATCAATAACTGATAAATAGCGTTTATTCTCGTCAGTTGCAGTCATTTTCATCAAATCTGTAAAACCTTTGAGAGAAGTCATAGGATTCTTAATCTCATGAGCGATACTTGCTGCCATTTCACCAATCATTTGAAGAGTTTGTTGGTGTTCAATTTGCTTAATTAACATAGTCTTTTCTGTTTCATCACGTATTGTGGTTAAGTGAATATCAGCTAAACTATCATAGTTGCACATTAATTGTACGTAACGAATGCCGTCTTTAGTTGGAACTTGTATTGTTACTTCTCCATTTCCTGTTTCAACTAATTTATTAAAAAATCTTTGAATTTCACTTTTATCTTTTGGGAAAAGTGTTAATAATATTGTTGAATATTGTCCAATAAAGCCTTTGCTAGAAATATTAAGTAACTTTTCCGCCATTTCGTTCATTTCGAGAATTTTGCCTTCTGCATCAGTTAATATGAACCCATTTCCAGGTTGATCAAATACACTTTGATATTTTGCTTCTATATCATAGTGCTTTTCAACTTTGGAAGGCGCTTCGGAATAATGAAAGCATAGTAAAATCCAATCGTATACATCTGAATAATAGCTGGTAACTTTCATATCCTCAATCTTGTAATATAAAGTATCAATCGTCATTTTTTCAGCTATATACGAATGACTTTTAGTATTATCAATCATTCTTTTCCAAGTTTTATAGGATTCTTTGTTAAACCAACTACTAATATTTACATCTTCTTCAATTTGTAATAGATTTTGAGCTAATTCATTTGCATACAAAATATGGTATCTATGATCCACAATAACGATTGGTTCTTCACATTCTTGAAACGAAAAATCAAAAACTTGAAAAATTTCCTTAGCCATTAGATACTCACCAAGCCCTTCTTTTTTATACTTATATGAATCTTGTCCAAAAACTATGACAAATTCTCTTATATTTTTAATGATAATGTATATAGTAATATTCAGATTATTCCATAAATTCCAACTATTTAAAATAGGTATTTGTACTTATATTAATTTCGTTATAATTATTCTGTTACCTTTTATTCTAATAGGTCTATGTAAAATATTCAATTAATTTCCACAATAACTTTTTAACTAGAGGAGCTTTTACATGAATATCGTTCTTGCTACATTAAATGCTAAGTATATTCATACCAATATTGCTATTCGGTATTTGAAATCATACGCTAAACCTGAATTCGACCCTATCTTAGCTGAATATACTATAAAGGATCCATCGTTTAACATCGTGTCAGATCTTTATCAAAAAAAACCAGATATTATCGGTTTTAGTTGTTATATATGGAATATCGAAGAAACTATTCGCGTTATTCGAATGATAAAAAAAGTGAGTCCAAATACTAAAATTATTTTAGGTGGTCCAGAGGTTTCCTATGATGTTCATGATTGGTTACATCGTATTAAAGAAGTCGATTATATTATTATGGGAGAAGGCGAATTATCATTCAAACAATTGCTTCTTCATTTAGACGGCCAGATTCCACTAGATGATGTACCTGGTATCGGTTATTTAAAAGAAGGTAAAGTCATTATTCATCCTGCTGCATCTAAAATTGATTTACGTGAAATACCTAGTCCATTCCGTTTCGAAGAAGATATTCCACATATTCCAAAACGGATTGCTTACATCGAAACGAGTCGAGGTTGTCCATTTAATTGCCAGTTTTGTCTTTCTTCTATTGAAGTTGGCGTTCGATACTTTAATCGTGAGAAAATCAAAAACGATATTCGATATTTAATGGATCATGGTGTTCGCACAGTAAAATTTGTCGATCGAACATTTAACATAAGTAGAAGCTATGCGATGGAAATGTTTCAATTTCTTATAGACGAGCATAAACCTGGTGTAGTGTTCCAGTTTGAAATAACAGCAGATATTATGAGACCTGAAGTTATTCAATTTTTAAATGACAATGCACCTAAAGGATTATTCCGCTTTGAAATTGGTGTCCAATCGACAAATGATTTAACAAATGATTTAGTCAAACGCCGTCAAAACTTCACTAAACTTTCTCGTACTGTCAATATGGTAAAAGAGGGCGGGAAAATTGACCAACATTTAGATTTAATTGCTGGATTACCTGAAGAAGATTATATGAGCTTCCGTAAAACTTTTAACGATGTATTTGCGATGAGACCTGAAGAATTACAGTTAGGATTTTTAAAATTATTACGTGGTACTGGTCTTCGATTACAAGCAAAACAATTTGGCTACCAATATATCGATATGGCTCCTTATGAAATCTTTGCTAATAACTTATTATCATTTGACGATATCCTACACATTAAACAGACTGAGGATATTTTAGAAAAATACTGGAATGATCATCGAATGAATAGCACAATCGAGTTTTTAGTAACAGAGGTATTTGACTCGGCTTTCGACTTTTTCCAAGAATTCGGAACCTACTGGGATGAACAAGGCTGGTCTCGTATCGGTCATCAGTTAGAGGACTTATTTACTCGCTTATTAGAATTCTTAGAGCAACGTGGCAATGTTCCAATAGATATTGTTACCAATTTAATGCAGCTCGACTATTTAAAAGCGCAACAATTCCAACCTCGTAAAATTTGGTGGCAAAATCGAACACAAGAAGATGCATCAAAAGCAATTTTCAAAGCTTTACGTGAAAAACCTGAGATAGTAGGTTTAGAATTTGCAAGTATGAATATTGTAGAAAAAGATTTATACAAGCATACATTGCTAACGCCATTTAGCATTAACTATGATGCATATATAAATGGAGAAATAAAAAAACAAAAAGGCTATTTATTCACTTTCTTCCGCAAAGACGGATCACCTTACTTTGCTACAATTGATGAAACAAAATTAGCATAAAGTACTCAGCTTGATTATACTGTCCATTAATGAGAGTTAGATCTCTCTAACCAAATAATAAAAAGGGATTTCTAATAAGCTTAAACAGCTTATAGATATCCCTTTTCTCTTTGCTTTATAGCCTAATATGATTATCCAATTATTACACGTTCTTTTGGGTAATGATAATTTGTTTTTTTAGATTTCCCGCCTATCGAATATAAGAAAGAAATTATTCCAACCCTTCCTATGAACATTAGAACCATCATAACGACTTTACCAAATGCTGATAAATGTTCTGTTAAACCCAGCGACATTCCAACTGTCCCGAACGCAGATGTAATTTCAAAAATAATTTGCATTAGTGTCGCATTTGGTTCTGATAATGTTAAAATCATTGTTGCTACAAATACTATGAAAATCGATACAATAATGACTACGTAAGAACGGTATACATCAATCATATGAATTTCACGATGGAAGATTTGAATTTCTGTTTTATTCCTTGCAAAATTGATCAAGAAAAGAATGGCAACCGCAAAAGTTGTCGTTCGAATACCTCCTCCAACAGAATTTGGCGAAGCCCCAATAAACATTAGTGCACTTAGAAAGATGTCTGTCGCTTCATTGAAATTCGTTATATCAACTGTTACGAATCCTGAAGATCTTGCAGATAGAGAATGGAACATCGCTGTAAACAATGCTTCATGCCAGCTCATTCCTTTAAACGAATGGAAAGATTCTAATATTAAGATCCCTAATGAACCGACAACAAATAGAATAGCGTAAGTTGAAGTTGTAATTTTCGTGAAAAGAGAAAACTTAAAATTCTGGTCTGTATTTGAAAGGAATCTTTTTACTTCAATTAATACTGGAAATCCAATAGTTCCTAATACCATCATGATCATATTAATCAATTGTACGAAATAATCATGATGAAAAGGTTCCAAAGAACTTCCTGTTATATCAAAACCTGAGTTAGTTGTGGCAGAGATTGCAGCAAATAATCCGTTATAAAGAGCCTCTTTAAATGTGTCATAATACTGTGTAAAATAAAGAGTTAAAATTGTTGCCCCTATGAATTCAATCCCCAATAATATTTTAAGAATCTCTTTAATTAAATGTACTACACCTGATAGATTATATTGATTATGGTCTACCATAATTAATTGTCTTTCACGTAAACCAATTTTTTTCCCGAACAAAAGCCATGTGAAGGTACCTAATGACATAATACCGATCGCACCAAGCTGCATAATTAAAGTCAGCATCACAATTCCAAAGGTAGTATACGTCTCTGAAATATTGACAACTGATAATCCCGTAACACTTACTGTACTTACAGCTGTAAACAAACTATCTAATAAGGATACATGTACACCATCTTGATGCACACCTGGTAATCTTAAAAGAATAAATGAAATAGCTATAGCAACAAAGTAATATGAAACG
This sequence comes from Rummeliibacillus sp. NPDC094406, assembly GCF_044763875.1. NCBI lineage: Bacteria > Bacillati > Bacillota > Bacilli > Caryophanales > Caryophanaceae > Rummeliibacillus > Rummeliibacillus sp. NPDC094406. The sequence continues at coordinate 484,373 of NZ_JBIWGZ010000002.1, forward strand.
ATCGCTTGGAATGGCGTTGAACGCTTATTTAATTCTTTAGCTGTTCCCATAATATCGATCCTTTCACTCTTGAAACCATGATACAATCAATTGTATGCAAAATAAGACAAAAAAGAAAGAGCCTTATAATATTCAACTTATAAATTTCATTATATAAACACTATATAAAATAACCATTCCCCAAATTGATCAAAAAAAAATCCTATTCGAAAATTCCTGCGAATAGGATTTCAAATTCTTATATATGTTTGGTTTGATTCGCTACTAACTTCTTTTTATTTCGTACACCTGTGATATAACCACCCAGAGCTAATAAGATGAGAACGCTCCAGAAAATACTTTTCCATAATACGGAGTGAGGGAAATGTTCATCTAATATTCCAACTTTAGGATGTGCTAATGTCATCACAGTTAGTTTTACACCAACCCATCCAACAATTAAGAATGCAGCTGTTTCAAGGGATGGGTATAGTTGTAATATGCGCACAAACCATTGCGCTGCAAATCGCATAATGATTAAACCGATAATACCACCTAAGAACATCACTGCAAATTGGCCGCCATTAATACCACCAATATGGAAGCTACCCAATTCAGGTAAAGTTACAGCGAGTGCAACTGCTGCTAACATCGAATCAATAGCAAAAGCTAAATCGGCCAATTCTACTTTTACAACGGTAGCCCAAAATCCAGATGCTTTTTTCTCTTTCTGCTGCTCCTCCTCACCGCTTTTATGTTTTCGCATATCATAAATATGTTTACAACAAATGAACAGAAGATACGCAGCGCCAATTGCCTGTACCCACCACCAGTTAACCAAAAATGTAATTAAGAACAGTGCAGCAAAACGTAATACAAATGCACCTATTAATCCATAAAACAATGCTTTTTTCTGTTGTACTGGTGGCAAATGTTTGACCATGACAGCCATTACAACAGCATTATCTGCTGCTAATAATCCTTCCAACACAATCAGTACTAATAATACCCATCCATATTCCAATAATATCGTATCCATCCAATTTCCTCCTTTTTACACAAAAAATAAAAGACCCCTGCCTAAAAAGGCAAAGGTCTCGCTTAGCAATTTGTAAAAGTAAATTTTGCTCTCATACCCGATGACAGTTAAGTCATGTAATGACGAGTATAAGGTAGGTTTCCCAATAGCTACTCCCCTTTGACAATAATGTCAAAAGTTATTTAGTTTTTGTATAAGCCTAGTATAAAGAAAAATGCTCTAAAAGTAAATGGGGTTACCTGACTATTTTATTTCAATTTGATATTTCTGATTATTTTTATGTTCTTCATAATATTGAATCATAGTCGGAATTGTATTGATGAAATCTGCACATTTAATTCCTGAATCCTTTAATAAGGTATTTGCAATTGTTGTATCAAAACTTGCATTCCAAGTTAAATAATCAAGTGCTTCGTACTCAACACCAAGCTTTTTACGAATAGTGTGAATACCCAATGATGCCTGAGCAACTTTTAATGGAATATGGCCTTTTGGTGTTTTACCCGTTATTTCTTTTACAAAAGCACGATATACTTCTTGAACGGGGTGAGGATTCGGATCTGTTAAATGAACAGTGGTACCTCTTGCTTCCTCAAGTTCACTCAAATAAACGGCAGCTTCAAAAATATAATCTACAGGAACTACATTAATTTTGGAAGTAGAATGGCCGATATAGGGTAGAATTGGCAACTTTTTCAACCGATCAATCATATTCAGTAAAAAATAAGGACCATCAAACTTTATCGTTTCTCCCGTTTTGGAATCTCCACGAACGATACCTGGCCGTATGATTGTAACAGGAAGGCGGTCTTTTAGCATGTCTACTGATAATTCAGCCTCGAACTTCGTTTCCTCATAAAAGTTTTTAAATCCATCTGGACGTACAAGTTCTGTCTCAAGTAAATTTCCGATGCGAGTTCCTGCAACATATGCCGTACTAAAATACATATAGCGTTTTAAATGGTGTAACTCTTCTACAAAGAGGTTCATCATCTCAGTACCCCGTACATTAACTTTCCAAGCAATAGGTCTTGGTACGGCTAAATCATAGATAGCAGCTAGATGCCATACGACTTCCACTTGATCTTGTAGCATAATTATTATTTCATCACTTAAATCTAATTGTGGTAAAGTAATATCTCCTTCAATTAGTACAATCTCTTTGTCTGGAAATTGTGTTAGAATAGCCTGTTTCTCTTTTTCGGCCTTATCAAATTGAGTAGCTAAAACAATGGCGTAAACACGTTCATAATTATATTTTTTAAATGCCTCGCGAATGATCCTACTTGCAATAAACCCCGGAAATCCAGTAAAAAAGGCTACTATCATTAATCCCCCCCCTTTCTATTGTTATAAGAATGGCAAATTTAACACTCATTTAGGAATTATATTATCAATATATCATCAGCACTTATATTGAATCCCGTTCATATTTACAAAACTTTAAAAGTACGTTAATTTACTAGAATCATCCATCATTAGGCAAAGAAATTGCAATGCTCGTATTCTATTATCATAATTATTATTCAGAATATTTACAAATATTTTGTTGCATGAATCAATTTAAGAAATCCAATTTTGGTTATAAATTCGAACAATTTCAAATAAACAATTCAATAATTCGGAGAATATTTTATTTCTAGTATTTACTTAGTATGCCTCTCCAGATGGCGCTTGATAGCCATTATTCTAATAGATATGGCATATAACAATTGCTCATTTAATGTTCGTGTTTTTTATCAAATCTTTGAATTATGAAATTGATCCATATATATTTTAAAAGAAAAAGACTGTAGATCAACTCGAATTTCTTCTAGTTGATCTACAGTCTTATATGATTTATAATCCATCGCTTTGTGCTATTAGCAACATTAAACAATGCGATTATTAAAGCAAGCTATATAATCGAATGTCTGGGTTTTTATCAGTGAACCAACGCATTGCAAATTCATTTTCAAATAAGAATACAAGGTTACCAAAACGGTCATGTACCAACATACTACGTGGGCCTGACATTGATTCCTTAACGTCTTCCTCATTTTCAATCCAACGTGCCATTTTGTTGCCGATTGGTTCCATACGAACATCAACATTGTATTCGTTATTCATACGATTTTCGAATACTTCAAATTGAAGTTGACCAACTGCACCAAGAAGCACGTCTTCTGTATGAAGCGTTTTGTAGTATTGAATTGCTCCTTCTTGTACGAGCTGTTCAATACCTTTATGGAAATGTTTTGATTTCATAACGTTTTTCGCAGTTACACGAACAAATAGTTCTGGTGTAAACTGTGGTAATTTTTCAAATTGGAATGTTTTCTTACTACCAACAATGGTATCACCGATTTGATAGTTACCTGTATCATATAAACCAATGATATCCCCAGCAACCGCTTCATCTACAGTTTCACGATCATCCGCTAAAAACTGTGTAGATTGTGTCACTTTAAAGGATTTATTAGTACGTGTTAAAGTGACATTCATACCACGCTCGAATTTACCAGATACGATACGTACGAAAGCAATACGGTCACGGTGTGCTGGATTCATATTCGCTTGGATTTTGAATACAAAGCCAGAAAATTCCTTATCTAAAGGTTCTACAAGAGCTTCATCTGCAGTTAAACGAGGTTGTGGTGTTGGAGCAAATTTTAAATACGTTTCTAAAAATGTTTGTACACCAAAGTTAGTTAAAGCAGATCCAAAGAATACTGGAGTGAGTTCGCCTTTAATAATGCGTTCTTCTGAGAACTCATTACCAGCCTCGTCTAGAAGCATAATGTCGTCCATTGCTTGTGTATAATAGGATGTTTCTTTCATGTCATGTTCAACAGCAAGCTCACCATTGTCATCTAATGGTAAGAAACGATCTTCTTCATCTGTACGGAATTGTTCGATACGTTTATTATAGCGATCATAAATACCAAGGAATTCTTTCCCCATACCAATTGGCCAGTTCATTGCATAAGCTTGTATGCCCAATACTTCTTCTAATTCTTCCATCAATTCAAGAGGTTCTTTACCTTGACGGTCTAACTTGTTGATGAAAGTAAAGATTGGAATACCACGCATACTACAAACTTTAAATAATTTTAATGTTTGCGCTTCAATCCCTTTGGCAGCATCGATAATCATAACAGCACTATCTACTGCCATTAAAGTACGATACGTATCTTCAGAGAAATCTTGGTGCCCTGGTGTGTCCAAAATGTTGACACGGCAACCATTATAGTCAAATTGCATAACAGATGATGTTACAGAAATACCACGTTGCTTTTCGATTTCCATCCAGTCAGATGTTGCAAATTTACCTGATTTTTTTGCTTTAACAGTACCTGCATCACGAATGGCACCACCAAAGTATAGTAATTTTTCTGTCATTGTCGTTTTACCAGCATCCGGGTGGGAAATGATGGCGAAAGTACGACGAGCTAATATATCTTGTTCAAGCTTAGAACTCATTTCTTTATCTCCTTCTAATCAATTCGTCTTATTATAAATTAAAATATCCAAATGAAGACATTTTTTTCTACACTGGGTATCACGTTCCTTATCTATTTTAAATACTTATATATATATTTTGAACAATAATTTTCATCTTCAAAACCTAACCTTACAATTATAACAAAAAAAGCGAAGGTTTTAATACCCCCACTTGTTGTGATTGTCTTATTTTTTTAGGATTAGTTTTTGTCCTACATAGATTAAATCTGATTTTAAGTTATTCCATTTTTTTAGATTTGCTACTGAGACACCATAAACTTTCCCTATAACAGATATCGAATCACCACTTTGTACGGTATATTTCTTTGTATCTGTTGATTTATTTGTTGATGAAGTAGTTGAGGAAATCATCATTTTTTTAGGTTTTTGTATCTTAATTTTCTGGCCGATATAGATCGTATCTGATTTTAGATTATTCCTTGCTTTTAAATTCGCAACTGAGACGTTGTAAACTTTCCCAATAACATATAGAGAATCACCATTTTTGACAGTATACGTTGTTGTGTTTTTTGAATTACTAGAAGTTACGGAAAAACCCCCTTTTACGATTTGTTTATGGCTCACTTACATTTAGCCTTTGGATATCATCGCATCATTTTTTGAATTTTTAAGTTTCCTCTCCTAAAAAAGCAAAAAATACTACAAATGTTAACAAAGTGTAACATTTGTAGTATTTGAATGGATTATTTATTGGTATTTTTGAACTTTTCTCTAGCAGCTTCTAGTGCTATTTCCGCATCACTATGCGGGTATTTTGTGTTTTCTATGATCTGATAATCTTCATGACCTTTACCTGCAAAAATAATCATATCACCCGGTTCAGCAATCTCTACAGCATAGCGTACTGCTTCTACACGATCACCAATACATTTATAACGATCATGTTGCATCCCCTTTTCTAGGTCATTCATAATACTATCGTAATCTTCATAGCGAGGATCGTCGGTTGTTAAGATAACATAATCGGCACGTGAAGCTTCTGTTGCCATATCTGGACGTTTTGATTTATCGCGATTACCACCTGTACCAATTAAGAAAATCATTTTGTTTTTCTTATATGGCATAGCAGCTGTAATTGCTTTTTCTATTGCATCAGGTGTATGTGCATAATCGACAAAAATATTAATAGGAAGATCTTTTGTCGAAACTTGTTGCATACGTCCTTTTACAGGTCCCATTACCACTAATTGTTCGATAATATCTTTAATCGCATAGCCTTTACAATAAAGAGCAGCTGTTGCAGCTAAAGCATTATAAACATTAAATTCACCAAGTAAGTGTAACTGTACTGGGAAAATACCTTCTGGTGTTACCATATCAAAATAGGTCATATGGTCATGATATTGACAATTAATACCTCTGAACATTGCTTCTTCATTCTTTAAGCCATATGTCCAAATTGGGAAAGGTGTTAGACCTGCATATTTTTCTGACCATGGATCATCAGCATTTAATACCGCATGCTTGTCTTTATCAAGATCTTGTCCTAGTTGAGAAAACAGCAACCCTTTTGCATTACCGTAGTTTTCCATTGTTCCATGAAAATCTAAATGATCATGAGTTAGATTAGTAAAGATTGCTACATCAAAATCCACTCCTGCTACTCTTCCTAATACAAGACCATGGGATGATACTTCCATTACCATTCCACGACATCCTTCTGCTCTTGCACGGAATATCATTTGTTGCGTTGATAATGCATCACTTGTAGTGTTTCCAGATTCGTAAAGAATACCATTTAAGTTAAATCCAATGGTACCTTTCATAGCTGAGCGTATACCTAAACCAAGTAAGATATTCTCAATCATTGTTGCTACACTTGTTTTACCATTTGTTCCGGTTACCCCAAACATTGTCATATCTTTTGATGGATAATCAAAAAATTTAGCAGCTAGTAAGCCAAGCGCTCTATTCGTATCTTTTACGATTACTTGCGCAACATCACCGTCTAAATCAAGTTGACGTTCTGTTACAACAATAATTGCACCGTTATCAACTGCCTTTTGCGCAAAGTCATGACCATCAACTGTATAACCTTTAATACAGACAAATAGACTTTTAGGTTGAACACTGCGAGAATCGATCGCAATGTCTTTAATATTTTCAGGCAATGTACCAATAATTTTTTTTACAGGTAAACATTGTAATAATTGTGTTGCTTGCATAATTATAGTTCCTCCTATTATTCATCAATCATAGATGATGTAACATACGCAAGCAGTAATGCAGCTGTATTGCGTAGTGAATCGACATGTGTTCTTTCATAAGCGTGCGAAGACTCAATACCAGCACCAAATAAAGCATGGCGAATATCATAACCTGCTCTAATGGCAGCTGATGCATCTGAGCCATAGTAAGGATAGATATCTAATTTATAATCTATTACATTTGCTTTTGCGAGTGAAACTAATTGACGCGTTAATTCATAATGATATGGACCACTTGAATCTTTTGCACAGATTGATACAGTATACTCATCCGTAGCTTGCCCATCACCAATTGCACCCATGTCAACAGCAATATATTCTACAACTTCAGAAGGAATACTTGCATTACCACCATAACCAATTTCTTCATTATTAGAGATATAGAAATGTGTAGTATATGGCAATTCAATTTTTTTAGTTTTTATCGTTTTTAAAAGTTGAAGCAATAAAGCGGTACTTGCTTTGTCATCAAGATGGCGAGATTTTACAAATCCCGTTTCTGTTACTTCAAAACGTGGATCAAACGAAACGAAATCACCTACTTCAATACCAATAGCTCGTGTATCATTAGCATTCAAGACTTTTTCATCTACACGTACTTCAATATGTTCATCATTACGTGGTAATTCTCCCGCTCCTTTATACACATGTACTGAAGTTTCATGCATTAAAATTGTTCCTCGAATTTTTTTGCCGGAAGCAGTATGAATTGTACAACATTCTCCTTCCACTGCATTCCAGTTAAAACCACCTACCATTGACAGTTTTAATCGACCACTCGATTTAACATCTTTTACAATTGCACCAAGAGTATCGACATGAGCAGTAAGTAAGCGATGACGCTCATTGTTTTTCCCTGGAATAGTTGCGATTAATGCACCTTTGTTGGTTTGTTTAAATTGTACTCCTATTTCTTTCAATAGTCCTGATATAAATTTCATAATGTCCATTGTGTAACCTGATGGACTCGCAATATTAGCTAATTTCCCTAGTAATTCGACTGTTTCTTGTTCATTAAAAGTGTTATTCATGACAAAAGCCTCCTACCTATTCTTTTCATAATATCAAAATACGACATTTTACGGCAACGCTAAATAATGTATGATGGTATTAATACCCTATTCAAGGTGGATATTAATACCATATCCGAGGTGTCTTTATGAAGGAATCAAATGTTTTGCGAAGAAAAAATCAATTCGTATTATTTATCCTAACAGCAGCAATTATCATCTATACATTGTTTAACTTATTAGGATTACTAGACTATGAAATACCAATACCCATCATTGCTATTTTATTTTGTTTACTTGTCAATTTATTATCATGGTACAAAGCAGATGAACGCTTAGTATGTATCCTGCTAGTAATTGGACTAAATAGTGTTGGATTACTGATTAACTTTCAATCCGGTTACACGCACTATTTAATATTTCTTATTTTACTACTTTTTGTACTCGCTTTATATCAGTCATTTTGGTTAAATTTTTTAATGATGATTGTGACAATGTTAGAATTTTATTTATTATTAAAATTTCATTATAAAGATTTCTCACATTATTATAATCGATCTGATATTACTATTTTCTTCCTAGTTATTAGTTTTTTTGCGGTAATTGGCATTATCCAAATTTTATATATGAATCATAGGTGGAAAAAAGTAGAACAAGTAGCAAGTAGCAAAGAGCAAGAGTTGTTATCAAAGGAAGGCTATCTAAAATTATTTTTTGAGAATGCCAAGGATAGTATTGCTGTATTCGATTTAAATAACAATGTTATTGCAGTAAATCCTGCATTTGTTAAGCTTTATGGATGGTCTAAAGAAGAATGTATTGGTAAATCAATACCAATGGTCCCTTCTGATAATATAGATCATGCAAATGACCGGATCCGTAGATTACTAAATGGTGAAAGTTTTGACTTACTAGAAACAAAAGATATGAAAAAAGATGGAACCTATTTCGATGCAGAAATCACACTTTCTCCAATTTTTGATACAGGGGGACAAGTTATCGCAACTTCTGTTATTACACGCGATATTTCATATAAAAAAGAAGCCGAACAAATTCGTATCCAATCCGAAAAATTAAAAATGGCGGGGGAGATTTCAGCTGGTGTTGCACATGAGATAAGAAATCCTTTAACTGTAATCTCTGGTTTTGTACAAATGATGAATGATGATCAAAATTCACCATATAGTTTCTATACAAATTTAATCGATTCTGAAATTGATCGAATTAATTTGATTATTAGTGAATTTTTAGTACTATCTAAACCTCATTCAATGAATCCAATAGACTTTAAGATAGATAAAGTGTTATCTGATATTTTGACATTATACAAACCTGAGCTACAGGCTAGAAACATTGCTTTATCAGAACATTGGAATGATAAGGATATTGTTATTACTGGTGATGCAAATCATATTAAACAGGTTCTTATCAATCTTATCAAAAATGCAGTAGAAGCTATTGAAAAAGACGGTGCTATCAAGCTTACCATTGAAAAAACTTCCGCACAATTTTGTACAATTAGCATTGAAGATACAGGATTAGGTATGAAAAAAGAAGTAGTCGATCATATATTTGAACCGTTCTATACAACAAAACCTGACGGAACAGGATTAGGTATGATGATTACTGAGAAAATTATTCAAGATCACCATGGCCATATTGAAATTGATAGTACATACGGAGAAGGTACTGAAATTACAATTTCCCTCCCACTATCGATAAAATAAATAGAAGGATTGCCCAACTCTCATCTTCCAATGACTGTTGGACAATCCTTTTCATGTTATAGATAGTCTTTGTTTAATAATAATGTTGATATTACATCTATTTTGCTACAGCCGGATGCTTTCCGTGGGCGAACCTACGAGCCTTCTCCATTTTTATCGCAGAATAGTTTTTACTAATTTCACTTTTTGTTTGTATGGAGGGAATAGTAAGTTATTCGCTAATTTTGTTGATTTTTTTAAGATTGATTTTGGGTGAGTAAAGCATTCAAAGCTTGCTTTTCCATGGTAATTATGAACTCCTGATGTTCCCACGCCTCCAAATGGTAGATGAACGCTCGCAACATGAGTAATCGTATCATTGATACAACCTCCACCAAATGGCAATTCATCTAAGAAATATTGAATCGCTTTGTCCGTTTCAGAAAAGAAATACGCAGCAAGTGGTTTTGGTTTTTGTCGAATTTGATGAATGACTTGGCGTAGATCATCATAAACTAGTATTGGCATAATTGGACCAAAAATCTCATCTTCCATGATGGGGCTATTCCATGTAACTTCCTGTAAAATAGTCGGTTCAATGTATAGGTCATCACGATCTGTTTGACCACCAAATAGAATATTATCATGTTCTTTATCCAACAAATTCGCTAATCGATCAAACTGCTTCATATTAATAATACGTCCAAAATCGGAACTTTCTTGTGCATTTTTACCATAAAATTTTTGCAACGTTTTTTTCAAATGTCTGATAAACGGTACCTTTATCGACTCATGGACAAGTACATAATCAGGTGCCACACAAGTTTGACCAGCATTTGTGAATTTCCCCCAGACAAGTCGTTTTACTGCTACTTCTATTTTTGCTGTTTGATCAATAATTGCTGGGCTTTTACCACCAAGTTCTAATGTATAGGGGGTTAATCGCTCAGCACAAGCTTTAGCAACAATTTTCCCAACTGCTACACTTCCAGTAAAGAATATATAGTCAAATGAAGCGTGAATAAGTGCAGTTGTTTCTTCAACTTCACCTTCCACAATGCGAATATAGTTTTCATCAAATGTTTCTTGTATGATTTTCTTTAAGATTTCTGCCGTATTCGGCGCTGATTCAGAAGGCTTTACAATTGCAGTGTTACCACCGATAATTGCACCAATCAACGGTTCCATCACAAGTTGAAATGGATAATTATAAGGTCCAATAATGAGCGTAACACCGTATGGCTCTCTTACTACAAAGCTCCTTGCAGGTTGAAAATGTATCGGTGTCGAAACCGCAACCGGATGCATCCACTCCTCTAAATATTTTTGCATATAACTAATACTTTCTAATACCAAGCCTACTTCTGTAGAATAGGCCTCAAACTCACTTTTATGCAGATCATCATATAATGCCTGCATAATCCCCTTTTCATTATTACTAATCGCAGCCTTAAGTTTTCTTAACTGTTCTTTACGAAATTCAATTTTTTTGGTAGCTCTTGAAAAAAAATAATTACGTTGTTCAATTATCATCAGCTCTACATCTTGTGCAGTAAAATTCGCCATAAATATCCCCCTTAAACGTATAAAAAAGGTGTAGCCATCCATACTATTTTCAGCTACATAGCATGTTGATTTGCCAGCACGTACTGTCTTTTTCAAATTGTACCATTTGTGAATTTTGAATTCTACTCGCGAAGGGAGAACAGACGATGTTAAAAACAGAAACTTGGTGGGAATCACTATTTTCAGGAGACTTGTCAATTGGTATTTCAGTAGAGCGTCAGCAGGAAATAGATAATGAGGACTTTTTGTATTTAAAAAATTTAGGTGATGTTGATTTTCATGAAGAATCTCCATCTTAGAAAGGTCTTTTGGGTAAATTTCCAGCTTTCGATTTTCGGGTATGTATACGGTAAATGCCCGTATACATACTTTTTTCTCCTTCAAGAAAGGTGGAGCATCAATGAAGAATAGTTGGAAAATTTACTTAAACGACTTAAAAAGTATTAGAACAAATTGGGTATCAGCTATCATTATATCTGGCCTCATTATATTGCCATCCCTTTACGCATGGCTTAATATTGCTGCTTCTTGGGATCCATATGGAAAAACAAACCAGATTCCGGTAGGGATTGTCAATGAAGATACTGGAGCAACAGTGCAAGGTAAAACATTTAATGCTGGTAATGAACTGATTAGTAAATTAAAAAATTCTAATGACATGGATTGGCAATTTACTAATCGCACAAAAGCACTGGATCATCTTAATAATGGTGATTATTTTTCTGTAATAATTATTCCCAAAAATTTCTCTCATGATTTAGCTTCTGTAGTAAATGAAAATCCTCATAAAGCCCAGCTTGAATATTTTGTAAATGAAAAGATTAATTCTATTGCACCTAAAATTACAAGTAGTGGTGCTAGTGTACTTGTCGATTCGATGAGTAGCCAATTTATCGGCACCGTTAATGGGACAATATTTGATATCTTTAATCGTATTGGTATTGCAATGAAACAGGACTTACCTGATATTGAAAAATTAAAGAGTTTTGTCTTTACACTTGAGAAAGATTTGCCATCCATTTATAGTAAAATAAAATCCGCGCAGCAGGATGTAAATAAAGCTAGCCAAATTGTAAATTATGCGAAAAAAGAAATCCCTAAAACAGAGATCTTAACATCTCAAGGGCTAACTACTGTTAATGATACTCTTAATTTTATCGATCAAGCCGAGACACAATTAAATGCTATTAGTCCTCAAGTAAAAAAAGATATGCAAACAGTACAACAAATCGCAACGGATGCTAACAAGTTACTAACACAATTAAAACAGGCAAATATTAGTTTTACAGAAATTGAAACTGTGAAGAATAATTTAGATAACCGAGTTACTGAAGCAATTGATAAAATATCTACAATCAATCAACTTCTACTGTCACTTAAACAATACAATTTAGAAAACAAATCTTCAACAAATTCAAAAACTTTAGATCAGGCCATTGCACAAACTGAAGCCACCAGTAAAATATTAAACAATGCACAAACAAATGCCCGCGAAATGGATACAGCACTTGGAAATAAAGAACAAGAAATCACTAATTCAATAAATCAACTACAACGAATTGCTACTAATACATCTGTTGAATTAGATCGCTTTGTTAAGGAATATACGCAAACAGTGGAACCAACAATTTTTGAACAGATCCATCGTGCAAAGCAAACATTGATAGGCGCAAAGGAAACCCTTACAGATATTCAAGGTACAATACCTAAAGTCGCAACCTTACTAAATAATACGGATGGCTTCATTTACGATACACAAAAAGGTATCCAAACTTTTGTAAGTGAGTATCCATATGTAAATGAAAGAGTGCATCGATTAGCTGATAAAATTCGAACTTTAGAAAAAGAGACCGATTTAACTAGCATTATTCAATTGTTAATAAATAATCCTATCGCAGAAAAATCATTCTTTGAACAGCCCATTAAGATGAATGAGCATCGTGTATTTCCAATTGAAAATTACGGTACTGGCATGGCACCGTTTTATACAGTATTAGCCATTTGGGTTGGCTGTCTCTTGCTGATTTCACTTCTATCTGTTGATACAAAACAGGTTGATGACTTCGAAATCCGAGAAGTTTATTTTGGAAAACTTCTTACTTTCTGGACGATTGGAATTCTTCAAACAATCATTATTGTTTTGGGTAATATTTTTATCTTAAAAGTATCCGTACATGACCCATTTTGGTTCATTGTATTTTGTTTATTTATAAGCCTTGTATTTATGTCCATTGTATATACACTCGTTTCAGTATTTGGAGATGTAGGAAAGGCGTTATCAATCGTTTTGCTTGTTTTACAGCTTGCTGGCTCAGGCGGAACATTTCCAGTGGTACTTTTGCCGAAGTTTTTCCAAATACTTAATCCATTTCTTCCTTTCACTTATGCTATTTCGTTAGCCCGAGAAGCAATTGGTGGAATAATTTGGACAAAAGTTAGGACTGATTTTATTTTCTTATTTGTCGTTCTCGTTATAGTTTTACTTTTCGGTAGTATTTTCAAAAAACAACTCCGTAATTTAACACAGAATATGTTACGAAAATCGAGAAAGTCTGGTCTTTTTCATTAATATAATTTCAAATGTTATATTGACATTTGTATTATAGAAAAATATCATTGACTGGATTCTTACATAAGTAAGACTCAATAATCTCAAAACAAAAAGCCTTACACCGGTCAATGTGTAAGGCTTTTGTTTTTTAGTATCAAGTATCTCTATAAATACTAAACACACTATATTTTTTATTTCATTAATAAAGTACTTGTCTTTTTCAAAATTCATTGTATAATATTATCTTAGGTGCCAAACCTATGTGATATTTACTTGTAAATAATCACAAAAAAGAACTCCGTAACGGCACGGATTGCCGGGAGTTCTTTTCTTATGAGCAGGCAGATGAGCGCCTGCTTTTTTTATACCCATTTTCTTGAAATACCTCTAGAGTAACAATCCCCTGCATCTTACATATTTCCGACATAATATTTCCCTAATATAACTAATCGTTTGATACATAATAACCAGAATTCCTATTTGGAAGGGATTCGTAAGTCTATTCATATCAATTCATTATTAACTTCAGTACTTGATTAGATTAATAACCAAGTCACCGAATATTTAGTTGACTATTTTTTCTACAAAAAAACTGCCTCCAGCTAGTAATTGAAGCTGTTAGACAGTTGTTGAAAGATTATTAGAAAAACATATTTAAAATGAAGTAGCATACTGCTGCTAAAGCCGCTGCAGTTGGCATTGTAATAATCCAAGTCATGACAATTTTACGTGCCACGCCCCATTTAACACCTTTTACGCGTTGTGCAGTTCCAACACCCATAATAGCAGAAGAAATAACATGTGTTGTACTTACAGGTAGATGAATTAAAGTTGCTCCGAAGATTACAGATGCTGAAGCTAAATCTGCTGCTGCACCATTTATAGGACGTAGTTTCATAATTTTGCCGCCTACTGTTTTGATAATTTTATAACCACCAATTGAAGTACCTAGCCCCATAGCAGTAGCAGCTGCAATTCGTACCCAAGATTGAATTTCATCACCAGTTTGCCATCCAGCTGCAATGAGAGCCATTGTCATAATTCCCATTGCCTTTTGCGCATCATTCGTACCATGTGTAAAAGATTGAATTGCTGCAGTACAAATTTGTAATATGCGAATTCCTTTATTTGTTTTATAAAGATTAGCTTTTCTGAAAATCACTTTAAACAGTGACATCATCAGGAAACCTGCAGCAATAGCGATGAATGGTGATAATAATAAAGCTTCTAGAATTTTTATAAATCCACTATAGTTTAAAATACCGAATCCTGCAGCTGCAATAGCTGAACCAGCAATAGCACCTATAATGGCATGCGAAGAACTAGATGGAATACCATAGTACCAAGTGATTAAATTCCAGATAATAGCTGCTATTAATGCTGCTAAAATTACGATAGAGCCATTAGACAAAGCAAATGGATCGACAATATCCTTTGTAATCGCTTTTGCTACACCTGTAAAGGTAATGGCACCTATAAAGTTCATAGTAGCAGCCAGCACAACAGCAATTTTTGGTGGTAGAGCTCTGGTTGAAACGGATGTTGCAATAGCATTGGCTGTGTCGTGAAATCCATTGATGAAATCAAAAGTCAGTGCGAAAATTACGACTAAAACGGTCAGTACAATTATTGAATCCATTCGTTATCATTCGCTCCTTATGCATTACGCATAATAATTGTTTCCATCGTGTTCGCCACGTTTTGACAATCATCAGCAATATCTTCTAGTTGTTCATATAAATCTTTAAGTTGGATAATACGGATTGGATCTTTTTCATTTAAAAATAATCGTTTAATAGAAGTACGTAATACTTCATCACATTTACTCTCATAATCTTTTATTAAAATAGCATTTTCACGCATGCTAGTTAAATTTTTATTTTGTAATTTATCCATTGCTTTTACGATTTCATCTGCACTTTTTACAATATAGCTGATGAAAGTGTTCATCGATTTATCTATATTGGTAAGTGCAAACATATCAAAATGAGCGATACATTCTTCCATACCATCAAGAACATCATCCATACTATTTGCTAAAGCAAGGATATCTTCTCTTTCAATGGGGGTCATAAATGATTTGTTTAGCATGACGATTAGTTCATGAATCAGAGTATCTCCATCTGTTTCATATTTCTTCATGCGAGTACTAATTTCTCGTAGATCCTCTAAGTTTTGAATACGAAAATCATTGGCATAATGCACTGCCTCTTGAACGTTGACTGAAATTTTTGCTAATACCTCAAAAAATGGATCTGCTTTTTTTCGACTAAACATAAATTCCTCCTGAAAAAGTTAGTGTCAAAACTTGTTGTTTTGAGCGCAAAAATATCTTAACAATAAATTAATAAAATTTCTCTTAAATTTACACTTTTTAACGCAACATTTACAATCTTGTAATATAAGCGTTCACAAAACTGAAAAACACCTTTAGTTTTTTCAGTAAAAATATTTCATTCACAGCATAAAATTAACTTAAATAGAATATTTAAGTTAAAACGAGATTTACCATCCCTTAATTTAAAGCGATTTCACAAGTAGCATACCATGTCAATATAATTTTCTTGTAAAGTTTAACTTGTTATACTTTTTGTGAATCAACCTGTATTCTTAAAAAATAAATTTACAAAAAATATGTTTATTATCATCTATTCTGCTCTTCATAATTGGGGAAAATTATCAAATTATGCTACGATGTTAGGCTATCTTACTTTAAACGATCTCTTTTCGCTTTTATAAAATAACCCCGTTAATTAAGTTGTTGATATTTGGAAGGAATAGTTATTGAGCTTAGCGTGCTGGTGCTGTGGTTAAAATCGACAGTAGCCAATTGAATAGGAGGAAGTGATTAACTCCCGATTCTCACAACACCGTTCAATAAGATACCTGACGAATAATTTCATAACGGTATTTTAGACTTTTTAGCCCTGGGCTACACCAATAAGCGATACCTAGTTTAGATAATGTTCAATTCTGGGCGCACTAAAAAAAAGATACGTAAAATTCTACGTATCTCTCTACTTATTTAACAAATGTTGAATCTGATTATATTTTTCTAACCACCATTTTCCATCTCGGTCATGAATTATACTTACTCCACCATTCGATAACCGAGCACTTTGGGGGAAAATCTCAGGATTCTCTACCATTGAAAAAAGTGTATGGATTACAGCACCATGCGTTACTAATATTACATTTCCATCAGGATATTGGTCATGAATTTTAAGCAAACCACTTGCTATTCTTTCTTTTAATTGTTCAATTTTTTCCTGGTTTGGATATTCTTTGTGCGGGTAAACCTTTACACGTTCTTCATAGGTCATACCCTCTGCTACTCCGAAAGTTCGCTCAGCAAACTCCCTTAATTGAAAGAATGGTAATTTTAATTCTTCATTCATAATGGTCGCTGTAAGCATTGCTCTTTGTAGGGTACTGGTAAATATAGCATCGCATTTTATCTTTTTAAAATAGTTTCTACACACAGTTGCCTGTTGCTTTCCTCTGTCATTTAGAGTCGTATCTGTACCACCTTGAAGTCTACCTTCACAATTCCAATCTGTTTCACCATGGCGTACAATATATATTTTTGTCATACACACACCCCATTATCTACTATGAGTAACATCGTATCATAAAAAAGAAAATACTCTACAATTTTGTAGAATAAAATTAATTATTGCATTATCATAGTTGAATTACACAGTTGATGAAAGACTAACTATTCGACAAAATATCTGCAATCTTGCAGATATCAAATGATTCGTTACACAAAGTAACATTTTTTTATATAAATCGACTTAGTGAAAATAAGGGCATTTTATGTCGAATAATTACAAAGTACGTTTCAGCTAAGTCGCATATTTTCAACAATAATTGTAGATAATATACAAATATATATTAGCCCCTAAAAAAGAGGGTTAAAACAATTTATATTTAAATAATCAGATTTTGAATGGGTAAAATCAAAAATTAATAGTATGAAACGTATTTTGATAATGAAATGATGGACAAGAAAAAGGCTAGAATAGCAATTAATATGAAACTAGCTGAACGAGTCAGCCGCTTAAGGGTTCATATGAAGTAATCCTGAAAACCAAGGCTCCTGTATCGCTTCTCCTCAGAACGTGGCTATTTTATGATATCTTCATCGAAACTGTCCTTCACGAGAAAGTTGAAAAGACACTTTCGATTCAGTCCTAAATACAACTGTCTGGGGTGAACGTACATGTTCTGCTATAAAATCAGCTTGCTTTCGTAAAACCTGCTTTTTGTGCTTCTTCTTCTGTACAAAACATTTTCTCTGCTTTTACTTCTTCGTAGTTATTCATTCCAGGTAAATGGTACAATTTTTTCCCTTTACTATTAATATTTCCTTTAATTTTGCAAACTCCGGTTTCGGAGTTTTTGTTATTATTTTGTGATTGATTAGATGTAGAAGATGCATTTGCATTTGTTGATTTGCTCTTTGTAGCATCCTCACCAGGTCTCCAGTTTTTCACAACCGATTTAACAAATCCACGATCTGTGACATAACCATCATATTGCCAAATACCTTTTTTATCTTTTTTTGCTTCTTCTTGAATTTTCTCATACTTGTCTACATATTTTGTATTAGGTTTGTAAATATACCCTACTCGCACAAGTCCTTCTCGAATAAGTTGTTCTTGTACACTTTTTCCATCTGCAAAAACATATGCTAGTAAGCGTCCGTACTTGTCTTCTTTACCACCTACATCAAATTCTAGTGAAACGTCTTTTGCATTATTTAATATTTCTCTATTACGAGCTTGTGCTTCACGCCCAAATGGTTGCTCGCCTATTTTTTTATGGTACATTTCAGGTGCATCAACTAATAAATATCGAACTTTTTTCGTTTCACCTTTGTATTTTACTTTAATCGTATCGCCATCCATTATACTGACAACCTCAACTGAAGCTCGATTATTATCCTTTGTAGATTTGGAAGTTTGTCCAATTTTACATCCTGCTAAAACTAAAAAAACAAAAATGCATAATACAATCAACCATATTTTCAATTATTTCACCAACATTCTTTCTCTATTGCTTTATTTGTTTTTTTGAACAGCGCCAAACCATTGGCGCTGTCCCTTACTAAATTTTATCTCTACCAACGATTGATTCACCTGCTTCTTCTAGATCACGAATACGGTGAGCTAATCGAGACGATGCGGATGCAGCAATACTTCCCACTAAATCATCTAAAAAAGTATGGACACCATGACCAGTCTTTGAATCAAGTTGTTGGATTATTCCAGTTTTCTTTTTATCTAAATGGCCATATGTTGTAACAGCAATACTCCCGTACGTAAGAACAGACCCTATTGCTAGTGTTTCATCGACGCCAAATAAACTTTCATCAGATTCAATTAACTGTTGCAATGGTTGAGATAACATTCTTTTCTCAGCCAATTCATCTAATTCAATCCCGACAAGAAGAGCGTGTTGAACTTCTCTTTTGTTTAATACACGTTCAACTGATACTACGCAATGGTTTATTGTTAACCCATTATTATAAGGATATTGCATTTCATAAACAATTTCCGCAATGTCATTGATTGTTACACCACGACGTTCTAATGCTTCTCGTGCTGCTTTCGCCACAATATCTGAAGACACTTTAAGTTTTTCATTGTACATTGATAAACCTCATTTCTAGTTAATAATTCAGTCTATCTACTATTATACCTTTACGAACTCATATGTTACAATTTCCCTACATATACATTAAAGGAGTGTTCAATGTGGGACAAGGAACCATTACAGATATTGAATTTTTCAGCGAGGCCCTACAGGAAAAGTTAGAACTATTAATCTATATCCCAGCAAATTATTCTCCCTTTTATAAATATTCAGTTTTAATCGCTTCAGACGGCAAAGACTATTTTCAGTTAGGCCGCATAAGCCGTGTAGCTGACGAGTACTTAGCCAATGAAGAAATTGAAAATTTAATAATTGTAGGTGTCCCTTATAAAAGTATTGAAGATCGCAGAAGGAAGTACTTACCTAATGGTGATTTACATGATGCCTATTTGCGCTTTTTAGCACATGAACTTGTGCCATATATAGATGAACAATATTCAACTTATCGAATGGGCATGAGTCGTGCACTTATTGGTGATTCACAGGCAGCTACCGTTTCTTTGCTTGCTGCTATCGCTTACCCTAATATTTTTGGCAAGGTGATTCTGCAATCTCCTTTTGTTGACGATATGGTACTCGATAAAGTTCGCGAAGTAAAAGATCCACATGCATTCTCTATTTATCATGTTGTGGGTTCTTTAGAACATGAAGTGACGACAATGAATAAGACGATTAAAGACTTCCTAACACCAAATCGTAAACTTCATCAATTATTGGTTGACAGAGGTTTTACTACTTTTTATGAAGAGTTTGAGGGACAACATACATGGAAATATTGGCAAAAGGATTTAAAAAGAGCAATAAAACAAAAATTTAGTCTATAAAGTAGTTATCACATTTCATGTTCTCAATTTTCTGCTATACTGAAAATTGAGAACAATAAACAATTAACTCCAAGGAGGTTCTGCTTGATGAAATATGGTATTGTTGCTTTCCCATCTAAGCAATTACAAGACTTTGCGAATTCTTATCGAAAAAGATATGATTCACATTACGCTAAAATTACACCTCATATTACATTAAAAGGCGTGTCAGATGTAGAGGATTTACAAATTGATGATGTTTCAAATGCTGTCAAAGAGATTTGTACTCATTTCGCTCCCATCTCCATACATGTGTCAAAAGTAAGTTCATTTGCACCTGTAAACAATGCAATCTATTTAAAAGTGGATCCAACCGAACAGCTTTTAGATCTACATGAAGCATTCCATTCAGAGTACTTCGGTGGAAAGGCACTATACAAATTTGTTCCTCATATTACCATTGCACAGGACATGAATTCTGGAGAACATGACGATATTTTTGGGCAACTTCGTATGACAAATGTTGATTTTAGCGAAACTATCAATCGTATTCATTTACTATATCAGCTTGAGGATGGCTCTTGGACTGTTTATGAAACTTACCGATTAACAGGAGAAGCGTAACTTTTGGTTTTTGCGAAGATTGTTGAAACTGAAAAAGAATTACAAGATGCCTACTTTGTACGAGAAGAAGTTTTCGTCAAAGAACAAGGAATTCCTCTTCCATTAGAAATAGATGAGTATGATGAAATCGCTACACATTTTGTAGCATACTTTGATAATCGACCAATCGCAGCAGGTCGAGTACGTTTTATAGAAGATTTAACCGCTACTGTTGACCGTGTTTGTGTATTACCCCCTTTTCGCAGGAAACAAATTGGTGTTTTAATGATGCAAAGCTTAGAACAATTTATTCAAGGTTCTAACATTAAAAAGGTAAAACTGAATGCACAAACACATGCTATTCCATTTTATGAAAAACAGAACTATTACATCACTTCTCCTGAATTTTTAGATGCGGGTATCCCACATCGCGCAATGGAAAAAGTGTTTAATTCTTAAAAAAAAGCTACGATGTACTATGAAAAAAATCATAACACATCGTAGCTTTTTATATGGAAGTGTTTTACACTAGTTTGTAAATTGTCATAAAGATTGTGTTAGTATCAAACGCAAGCTCACAATTATATTAGCTTTGTCTATACATAAAAATTATAGTTTAATCCTTTACCTGTAACATTAGCCATTCCCTTATCATATGAAGATGTATGAAGGGCGTTATATACTGAATTCTTTCGCTCCCAATACTTTAAATCTGAGTGTTTTGTTCTTTTTTCTTGTCTTCTGCCAAAACGAGATTCCTTTTTAATACCGTGAACATTATGAATATAGGAATAAGGTTCACTAGTAGAAAGAGAACGTCTGATATATTGTGAAGCTTGGAAGTCATCCATTGGTAATATATAGCCCATTAAAGCCACCCCCTGTAATATACTTTTACTTTTATGCAAGAAATGTAATCGTTATTACAGGGGAATAGCCATTCTACATCATATTTTGAATTTTGCTTAAATCTAAGGAGTTGCCATTTTTAAGAATAGACGCAACAATCTGTTCTTCTAGCTCTTTCGTTACTGGCTTATTTGCAAGCTTTGCAACTTTACGAACAATTTTGCGAACTTGTCGTTCATCTTGAAAATTAGCATTTTGTATAGCATTAGCTAGCGCAAAGACTTCTTCCATTGGAACTCCTGTTTTCTCTTCGATTTTACGGAAGAAATATGGATTCATCTAAACGCCCCCCTTAGTACATAAAGCTAGTGCCTACAATAATTAACAAAATGAATAAAACAACGATTAAAATGAATGTTGAACCGCCATAGCAACTACCGCCGCCGTAGCCACCACCGTAGCCGCCACCATAGCCACAACTACTGTAACCTCCATATCCTGACATTGCAATCCCTCCTCTCTTTTCTCCCTTATGTTATGCGGGATAAAAAAGAAGATTCGGGCATTTGACTATGGTTGCTGTCCTTTTGAATGAAATATTAATGCACCAATGAATCCAAATAGAATGGCAGCACTAATACCAGAACTTGTTACTTCAAACATTCCTGTCAAAACGCCTATCCATCCATGTTTTTCTGCCTCAGCAAGCGCTCCATGTGTTAAAGAGTTGCCAAAAGAGGTAATTGGAATAGTTGCACCTGCGCCCGCAAAGTTAATTAATGGCTCATAAAGATTAAAACCATCTAATACTGCACCTGTTACAACTAAAATGCTTAGAGTATGTGCAGGTGTTAATTTTCCGACATCCATTAATAATTGTCCTATTACGCAAATGAGACCGCCTACAATAAAAGCAATTACAAGTGATACAAACATTCATATTCCTCATTTCATTGAGATTTCAATTGCGTGAGCAGTACATGGAATTGATTCATTTTGTTGAACTGTTAATGGCGAAAGTAAGGCACCTGTAGCAACAGCAAGTACTCGCTCAATTTTTTTATCATTTAATTGTTTTAAAATATAACTAAAAAAAACAGATGCAGAGCAACCGGCACCACTTGCACCTGCTAAGAAAGCTTCATCATCGCCATAATATTCTGCACCGCCATCCCTAATTTTCATAACATCTTGCTTGGACATACCTTCTTTAATAAGCATTTGCTTTAATATAGAAAGTCCTACTTTTCCAAGGTCACCAGTCATGACCAAATCATAATCCTTTAATTTCTGTCCTCGACCTTTTAAATGTCGAGTAATAGTATCGCATGCAGCTGGAGCCATAGCTGCCCCCATATGAAATGGATCAGTTTGTTGCAGATCAATCACTTTACCCACAGTAGCCGCTTCAATAGCTGGGCTATTTATCTGCCCCTTCGCGATTAAAACATAACCAGCAGCCGTCACAGTCCATTGTGCAGTGCCAGGTTTTTGTCCACCATATTCAACAGGATAACGGAATTGACGTTCAATCGAATTATGTTGACTAGCTGCTCCTGCAAGTGCATACCTGCTACCTCCCAATTCCGTCAATAATGATGCAATTATCACACCTGAAACTGACGTTGCACATGCAGAAAAGAGACCAATATAGGGTGCTCCTAAAGTTGCTGCTACAAAATTAGATGGTGTCATCTGATTAACTAAATCACCACTCATCAGAAAATCTATATCTTGTTTTTTTATTTTTGCCTTTTGTAAGGCAATTTGACAGGCTTGCTCGGCCATTTGTTGATGGCCTTTTTCATTAGTATCTTCATCTGCTCGCTCATCGTCATAAAGCATGTCAAAATCTGATGCAAATACACTTTGTTTCTCAACAGGTCCTGCAACAACGCCAGAGGCAATGATTGCTGGCTTTGATGGAAAATATAAGACACCTTGATCCATTACCAATTCGTCACCCCCATTGTTACTAAGATAAGCTTCACAAGAGATACTACAAATGCTGAAACAACCCCAAAAACAATAACTGAACCAGCTAATTTGAAGATATTCCCTCCTACTCCTAATACAAATCCTTCCGTTTTGTGTTCAATCGCTGAGGAGATAACGGCATTACCGAAACCGGTAACAGGTACTGCAGAACCAGCACCACCGAATTGACCAATTTTTTTATAAAGGCCAAAACCAGTTAAAAGCATCGATAGGAATATCATTGTCGCAACAGTAGGATTTCCAGCTGTCTTTTCCGTAAAGTTAAAATTAGCAATATAAAAGAAGGTAATAAGCTGACCAATTGTGCAAATAATACCTCCAACAAAGAATGCTTTAAGACAATTTTTTAAAATTGATGGTTTTGGCGATAATGACTGTTGTAATTCTTCATATTGCTTTGCATCCATTACGTTTCCTCCTTAGACAAATCTTTTAACTTTGTAATTTCCTTCTTAAGTTTTTCATCATTCAATTTTTTCTTTGATAATTTTTCCGTTTCCCAAATTATTTTCAAGTCTGTACTTACCAAAACTTTATGATTTGGTAAGGCTTTTTCCATTTCCTTCTGCCATTCTTTTTCGTATTTCTGTTTATTCCATTTAGAAAGTGGCTTTACTTCGATACCAATAAGAGCTGCATCTTTTGTAAAAAGTGCAGTGACTCTTTTAATATGTTGATCATCCTTCACAATTTTTTCCACATCTTGTCGCTCAGCCTTATAATTGTCGTCTTTATTTGCAGTAAAATAAGCAGTTTTTCCATTATTGCAGCCAACCAACAATAAGAGGACAAGCAACAGAAGTCCCTTTTTCATACTTCTCACCCTTTTTGAGTTAGTATGATGCTTTTTAAATAAAAATATTCAGGTAGAGTGACATCAGCCCGATTCTATAATTAAATCACTCATAAGGTATAGAGAGTTAGAAAGGGAGGTGAAAACAATATGGGGTGCGGAAGAGAAAGTTCTAACGTAAAAGAAAGTTCAAGCCATAATCACCATAACAATAAAAAATGCGTATGTGATGTTGTTCGTGCAATTCTAGATATCCAAAACCAAGGCGTTAATGACGATTGCGACTGTCCTACAAACTGCTTTTTAGAACCGCTTGGTGGTCTAGTAAGCCCTACAAGAAGCAATAATGTTGATACCCGAGTATTCATGCTACTTACAAAAGACGGAACACCATTTAAAGCATTCTTCAGAGAAAGTGGAAGTCCTGATTGCTCATGCTTCTCTGTATTCTTCAGAGTAGAGGATGTTTTTGATAGTTGCTGTGCAACTTTACGAGTTTTAGAACCACTTACTCATGATAATAATGATGTGCAACTTATAGCTGATCATGGTCAAGATTTAGACTTAAGAAATCTTTGCAAAGTAAGAAAATTTGCGGCTACTAATAGTTGTATCACAGTTGATTTAAATTGCTTCTGCGGTGTTCAATGTATTAAAGATGTTTTCTTAGGGGTTTGCACAGATTAGTTTTTTTAGGTGAAGCAGCGTCGGAAAAAGAAGCGATGGCTTGATATTATATCAAGCCATCGTTTTATTGTTTGGCGAACCGAGGGTTATCTGGATAGAGAAGATAGGAACTATAGCTGAAGACAAAGGAAGGTGGGAGATATTTTATAAATATAAGCAAATAAAAACGAGTTCAGAAAAGTTCTGAAACTCGTTTTTTTGCTTAAATCTAAATATAGTAACCTAATCATTTCATTGTACATTCAGACTATAAAAAGGATCTTCCCCGCCATAGTAAATCATCCAGATTAGAAATAGAGATAGGATGTACGACATCATTCGTAGTCCGGATCATAACCTCTTGCGTTTCAATATTGACCTCTTGTACTTCACCTGCAATTTTCCGCCCATCATTAACCACGAACACAAGGGGTTGATAGGCTTTCTGCTGAAATGGATTGGATAAAAAAAGAAGTCTTTCTTTTCTTTTTCGCATTTCCCCATCTTCTAATACTGGAGAATTTTCTTGTGAAATGAGTAACGATTCATCTTGTTGTTCCAGAATTGCTAATTTGACTTCATCAAACTTTTCTATTTCTTTAAAAAAAGCTGGTGGTGTTTTGATAAAAAGGAGTGGGCGAGTTCCCACATTAACACATCCTCTTTTTATCTTATACTATGCCCAAAACACAAAATTGGTTCACATAAGATGATTGATAAACGCGGTAGCAATACCAAGATAGATTAATATACTTGTAATATCATTTAAGGTTGTGATAAATGGACCCGATGCTACTGCAGGGTCAATATTTAAACGGTACATTAATAATGGAATAAATGCACCTGCTAAAGTAGCTACTACGATTGAGCAACAAATTGCTACACCTACAAGTAGACCAAGTAATAAGGTGTGCTGCCAAAAGTAAACTATTCCTAATGCAATGGTACCGCAAACAAGCCCCATAATGAGCCCTGTAATTAACTCTCTAAACATTAGCTTTAACTTATTTGTACTTTCAACATCTCCAGTAGCAATCCCTCGAACTGCTACGGCTAATGCTTGTGTTCCACTATTCCCAGACGTACCACCTATTAATGGTATAAATGCAGCAAGTAATGCAACTTTTTCAAGTGTATCTGTAAATAAATCTACTAAATTAGCTGTTATCATTCCCAAAAATAATAATACGACTAGCCAAGGCAATCTTTTTTTAGCTGCTGCAAATGGGCTAGTATCAAAAGTATCCATATCAGAGACACCAGCCAATTTAGAGTAATCCTCTGATGCTTCTTCATCGATAACATCGATAATATCGTCAACTGTAATAATACCAAGCATTTCATTTTTTGAATTAATAACTGGTACAGCTAAGAAATTATAATCTTTCATGATTTGAGCGACATCTTCTTGGTCATCTATTACATTCACACTAACAACACGTTCATTCATAATATCATGGATGAGAGTATCTTCTTCCGCAATAATCAGATCACGTAATGATATAACTCCCGTCAAACGATTTGTTTCATCTACTACGAAAAGATAGTAAATAGTTTCTGCATCTGGGGCAGCGTTACGCAAAATAGTCATGGCAGAGCGTACTGTTGAATTTTCTGGAATTACGACATATTCTGTTGTCATAATAGAACCAGCTGTGTATTCTTCGTAATGCAGAAGATCTCTGATTTCTTGCGCTGATTCATTATCCATTATTTTAAGAAAATGACTAATTTGATCTTTATCTAGTTCATTTAAGACATCGACTGCATCATCAGTATACATCTCAGCTATCATTTGTGCTGCATATGCTGGAGACATTTCCTCAAGAAATCTTTTGTATTCGTTATCGTCTAGTTCGAGGGCTTCGAAAATCTCCGCCATCTCTTTCGGGGACAAATACTGATAAATGGCCTGTCGTATGTCAGGCTCCACCTTCTCGTAAAACTGTGCCTGATCATATGGATGAAGTGCCAAATAATCGTCTCTGAAAACATCCATATCACCATTTTGTAATAACAATCGTAGATGTTCCTCGTTAAATTGCACTTCATCTTTTTCCATTGTTTCGTTTATCATGCATGTCCCCTCCTCTCGACTGCTATTCTTTAAATAACACCTTACTATAATAGTTCGAACAATTGATAAGGGTCAATTAATTTTTGCAAAATATTTTTGGAACAAATTTAATAGTACCACTTAAACTTATACAGACTCAAATGTACCTTTCTCTATTTCCTAGGAAATATTTCTTTTTAAATAAACAAGGCACTGTGAATCCCGTATACATACATCATGCGATTGAAGAGACGTTTGGCAAGTAGAACGATAAATTTTATCATTGTATTTTCCAATCCGACATAAACATGTAGAAACTGATCACTAAGCAAATCGTACTCTAATTGAATTTATACACCAGCACTATAACCACTACCTTCTGCACCTTGGTATGTAGAAATTCTAGTTCATCAATAATTAATAAGTTCGTATAAAAACGCCATTCTTTCTATGATTCTACAGAAAGAATAGCGTATTCTTCATTTGATGGAAAGCTTGTTTTGTTAGCTTGATAGCGCTGACATGTTACCCCTATGGTTTATTAATTATTTGTGACCATACTAAAACTGCTATCGTCCCTACACATATACAAACTGCATATATAATACCACTAATTCCACCCAAAAATTCCAGTCCAAAAGGTAATAAAAAGTAGCAATACCTACTATTTTTATCCCCTCTCGCAAGCACAAAAACGAACCGGCGTGCCAACTACGTTGACTCACACGGTTCGTTTTCGCGATTTATATTTCTTCTACCTATTTTAAGGACTTATTCGACCTCTCTTGATTTCGAAAATCTTTCTGATTTAATCGCCAAAATAGAAGAGATTGTAATTCTATTTTGAATTATAGAGATTGATTAATCCAAACGAATATTACATAACAATAACTTTTTGCATATCTTCAGGTAGCTCACTATGCCATTCCATTTTTTCATGAGTTAATGGATGTTGAAGTACTAGTGAAACACAGTGTAAGGCCTGTCTATCGATGAGTTCTCTTGTGCCACCATATAAATCATCCCCTAGTAAAGGATGACCAATCGACGACATATGCACTCGAATTTGATGCGTACGTCCAGTATGCAATGTTAATCTTACATGACTTATTTTCTCACCTTGTACACTAAATCGTTTGATGACTTGTACATCTGTATGTGCAAATTGACCATCTTGCCGTACTTCTCTTTCAATAATGCTCCCATCCTTACGACCAATAGGTGAGATGATTTGTTGGAAGTCATCGAATATGTGTCCATGAACGAATGCTTCATAGGTTCTGCTAATGCTATGTTTCTTTTGTGCTTCACTCATAAGATGGTGAATATGTCGATGCTTCGCAATGCACATTAACCCTGAAGTATTACGATCTAAACGTGTCACCACATGGACGGTAGAGACAATTTGTTGTGCTTGTAAATGTGCTGCTATGATATTCGCAACACTACCAGTAGGATGATCATGTGAAGGGATTGTACTTTGATACGGTGGTTTTTCTACAATAAGCAATGCATCGTCTTCATATTGTACGGCTAATTCTCCTTTTTCGGGAAGTAGCCCCTCGCTTATTTCTTCAATAGGAAAAATAACTGTAATCTCATCCCCAATTGCAAGAGGATACCTCACATTACGTTCTACTCCATTTACGAGTAAAGACCCACCTTGAAATTTAATGGCTGTTAATGCTCGTTTTGATATACCATACTCCATTAATGCCTCTCTTAGTAATTGGCTATCATTTTGTGAGATAAAGGTTATACGATATCGAAAGTCTTTAATCATTCTTGTAAATCACTATCGATAAACGAGTCATGTACACGTTGCCAAAATGGGAAAGCTTTAAAACGAGCAAAACGAACTTTCTCATCTGCAACACGATATTGAATCGATTTTACATTTTTATGCAATAGTTGAACATGGTCAACTGTGACCATAAAATCTTCTGCCATTACTGGTTTTAAGATGCAATTATGATGAGCCGGTAAAACGAGAGAAGATCCAACTGTACGGAAAACACGATTATTTATCGAAGCCATTTCTGTTAGTTGTAAAGCTTGCAAAGATGGATGCAAAATTGCACCTCCAAGTGCTTTGTTATAAGCTGTACTACCAGACGGCGTGGAAACGCATAGCCCATCACCGCGGAAACGTTCAAATGGACGATCATTTAGTTCTACATCCATTACAAGCGTAACTTCTGGCGATTTAACCGTAGATTCATTTAATGCTAAATACGTATAACAATCATCACTAGTTTGATAATTGATCGTAACCTCTAGGAGAGGATATTCAATTACTTTTAATTCATCTTTTGCAATAGAAATCACTAGTTTTTCGATTTCACTTGGTTTCCAATCTGCATAGAAGCCAAGATGTCCAGTATGGATACCAACAAACGAAACTTCAGACAACATATGTGTGTAACGATGAAACGCATGTAGAAGCGTCCCATCTCCCCCAATAGATAATACAATATCCGGTTTTTCTTCATCTACTTCTAGACCAAAATCGGTTAAATAGTTAATCGCACGTTCCATTAGTTCATTTGATTGTGGATCGTTACGTGATTGGATGGCAAATCTCATAGGTTCTCTCGGGCTCCTTTCAGATGATCTTGACGAACTTTAGGTTTTGATGCTTCTTTATATTCTGTAAAATAGGCCTGCGCTTCTCGTATTTCTTCACGAATCTCAGACATCTCTTCATCGAGCTTAAAAGCTGCTTCTGCCGCATTTTGAAGACGTTTTTTTATTTCTTCAGGGAAAATCCCTTTATATTTATAGTTTAAGGAATGTTCGATCGAAGCCCAGAAGTTCATTGCAAGTGTGCGAATTTGAATTTCAGCTAATATCGTTTTTTCTCCTTGAATTGTACCGACAGGATATTCAATAATCATGTGGTATGATCGATATCCACTATTCTTTACATTTGTGATGTAGTCTTTTTCTTCAATGATATGTAAATCATTTCGTTGACGCAACAATTCAATAACAGTTGGAATGTCATCTACAAACTGACACATAATACGAACACCAGCTATATCTTGTAATTCATGTGCAAGTGTATCTGAAGGTTCAAATACTAATCCTTTTTCTAATGTCTTATCATAAATACTCGCAAGTGGTTTTACACGTCCAGTAACGAATTCAATCGGTGATGTCGTGTTTGATTTTTCAAATTGCGCACGAATACCTTTTAATTTTATTTTTAGTTCGTCTACTGCTTGCTTATAGGGCTGTAAAAAGCGATCCCATTGTCCCATGATAAGTCCCCCTAACACATTTAGGCTTCACTCAATAGTTCTGCAAAAGCTTCTTCAACTGCAGTTGTAAAAACTTCTCCATAATTATAGTTACCTTCAATATTATATATAAGTGATTGTAATTCATCTTGAAAGTTGACCAATTCAATCTGCTCAGTATTCCATTTTAACATAGGATTTACTTTTGATTGTAACGTTTCGGCTAATAGTGGCCAAACAGCTTGTGGGAATTTCACATAACTATATCCATCTTCTTCGTCCATTAAGTAAATAAATGACATATCATCTGAATCAGTAATCATTTGTCCTGCTGGACGCCATTTAATATCGTTAAGTTTTTCTTGTAAATCAAATTGGATATGTGAATCTTGAATTGTACCTTTTTGTACTGTATAAGTTTTACGCAAAGCCAATCTTCCTTTCTTTGAACCTGGTATCTATTTTATCATAGGCTCACAATTTTCTAACCAATTTTTATGGATAATTGTCATGGTTTTTCGTCATTTTGTGCACATTGCAATTTGTTATAAAATTCCTTTATAATTCATAAATAGAAAGGGTGTTTAATAATGACCCAACAATTAGAAATAGAATTCAAAAATATGTTAACAAAAGAGGAATTCGATCAACTGTGTGAATCCTTCAAACTAACAGAAGAAAATTTCCACGAACAAACCAATCATTATTTTGATTCACCAGATTTTGCTTTAAAAAATGTACGCTCTGGTTTACGCATTCGCGAAGTACAAAATCGTTTTGAATGCACATTAAAAGAACCTGCAGCAGGCATTGGTCTAATTGAAACAACGGACTTACTTACAAAAGATGTAGTTCAATCTATTCTAACCGGTAGCTCTATCCTTCATGCAAATGAAGTTAATAAACGCCTTCAAGCTTTAAAAATAGATCCACAGGATTTGCAAATTTTAGGTACACTCTATACCAAACGTGCCGAAATAGAATATGAAGGTGGTCTTCTAGTATTTGATCATTCTCATTATGCAGACACAGATGATTATGAATTAGAATACGAAGTAGCGGATGAAGCAACTGGTAAGGTGATTTTTGAGAAATTCCTTGCACACTATTTAATCCCAATAAGACCAGCTGATAAAAAAGTCGCTCGTTTTATGAGCACTGTTAATAAGAAACGAGGAGAATAGATGAACACACAATCATTACAATCTTTAGCTCAGCCTCAAGCCTTACAAAGCATGAGCTCTTCTGGTACAAGTGCTGCGAATACTTCAAATTCGACATCTGACTTATTCGCTCAAATGTTGTCACAATTAACCAATTCACCATCTAGTACATCTGATACTACTCAAATGCTTGGACTAACTAATTCTCTTTCGAGCTCAAATAGTTCTTCCTATTTATCACAGTTATTATCATCTTACAGCCCACTCAGTAACCTATTAGGAAACGCTTCTTCAACAGACTACAGTCAATTGCAAAATAGTCTAGGAAATTCAGCTACAACTGATTATAGTCAACGTTTAAATGGCTTAAGCAATTCTGTAAGTA
Source organism: Rummeliibacillus sp. NPDC094406 (assembly GCF_044763875.1). Classification (NCBI taxonomy): domain Bacteria; kingdom Bacillati; phylum Bacillota; class Bacilli; order Caryophanales; family Caryophanaceae; genus Rummeliibacillus; species Rummeliibacillus sp. NPDC094406. Next base: position 516,154 of record NZ_JBIWGZ010000002.1, read on the forward strand.
ATACAAATAACTCTTTATTTTACAATGGTACATCTCCTGTTTATACACCTGCATCTGTGTTAAACAAGATCAACAATAATTATGACCAAGCATTAAGCAATTTAACAAGCCAACAAGCAGGACCAACTAGCGTATCTTCTAATACTAACTACGATGCAATTATTAAAAAAGCATCGCAAACTTTTGGGATTCCAGAAAAAATGATTAAATCTGTCATTAAACAAGAATCCGGTTTTAAAAACAATGCAACAAGTTCAGCTGGTGCTGGTGGTTTAATGCAATTAATGCCGGGCACAGCAAAATATTTAGGTGTTTCTAATGTATATGATGCCGAGCAAAATATTATGGGCGGAACCAAATATTTAAAGCAACTGTATGACAAATTCGGTGGAAACTATCAATTAATGCTAGCTGCTTACAATGCTGGACCTGGTGCCGTAACAAAATATGGAGGTATTCCACCTTATAAGGAAACAACAAACTACGTCAATAATATTATGAATACATACAAAGCATAATTTGACAAAATACCAATAACTTCGCTACTATTCATTCATCCTTTATTTTTTTAATATTCATGATGAATTGCTCTAAACATGCGACCGTTATTGGTTTTTTCATTATAAAATATGAAATTTGGAATAGAGAGCGAGTTATTTGTTTGAGAAAATACAAAGAGGTTGATAAAATAGTATTACAGCTAAAGCAAAGGAGAATCATCTATGACGCAAAAACCTATAATTCCTTATGAGGAAATTGGTAAAGAAAAACTTTATAAATTAATTGATATTTTCTATTCCAAAGTTGCTAAAAATCCGAAGCTAAAGCCTATATTCCCTGATGATTTATCCGAGACAGCTCGCAAACAGAAACAGTTTCAGACACAATATTTAGGTGGTCCCAATATTTATACAGAAGAGCATGGACATCCAATGCTCAAAGCACGCCATATGCCTTTTAAGATTACACCTGAACGTGCACAAGCTTGGCTAGAATGTATGTCTGAGGCAATGGATGAAGTAGGTCTTGATGGTAAATTTCGCGATGTCTATTATCAACGTCTCGTCCTTACGGCACACCATATGATTAACGCACCGGATGATGACGAGGAGGTTTTAGAGTGAACAATATTCAATATTTAACCGAAAAACCTGCTGTATCACCCGCAACTGCACTGAGTAAACCTATCGAACTTTATGTTTTCATGGATTTACTTTCTCCCAGCAGTTGGGAACTACAATCACTGATCCGTCAATTACAAATAAATTATGGTCAATATTTTTCAGCACGCATTGTCTTAAGTACAGAACTTAATTCATTAAATACTGCATGTCAACGAATTAATAGTTGCGAATCCCATGAGGAGCTTGTCGATGTATCTCACCCCGTCCTTCCTTCAATTGCCGTAAAAGCAGCTGAACTGCAAGGAAAAAAAGCTGGTTATCGTTTTTTGGTGAAATTACAAGAATACGCATTGATTAATACAAAAAATGTCTGTCAGTGCAGTACGTTACAAGAAATTGCACATGAAACTGGATTAGATGTTGAAGAATTCCAATCCGATTTACTTTCAATGGAAGCCTCACGTGCCTTCCAAAGTGATTTATGTATTACTCGTGAAATGGAAGTAGAGGAAGTGCCAAGCTTTGTATTCTTCAATGAAAATATAGAAGATGAAGGTTTAAAAGTTTCTGGTACTTATTCCTATGAAGTTTATGAAAAGATATTAGAAGAGTTACTCGATGACAAACTAGTTTGTCAACAACCACCTTCAGTAGAAGATTTATTCTATCGTTATCATACATTAACAACAAAAGAAGTTGCAGCTATTTATCATATCTCTCTCAATACTGCTGAACGTGAATTAAAGAAAAAAATGCTTCAACAAAAAATTGATCGAATAACATGTGATGAATTATCGCTCTGGCGTTTAAAATAAATATCTATCTATTGAATCCCAATTAATGGCGTAAGCATTATTGGGGTTTTTTTTGCTCTATTTTAAGATAAGTTGGATTCGCTATTTTTTGACAAAAAACAAAAGAAGCATCTCTACGAGAGATGCTTCTTTTCACAAAGGGGATGGGAGAAATGTTCACGTTCAAACAAAGGGGTGTATGTTTGTTTGTGATTTATTTCACATCTAAACTTTAGCATGAAAAATCATATATAGCAACGCTTCACGCTTATATTCACAAAGTTGTCATATAGTAAGCGTTTCCAACGAACTTGATGTTTTTTTATGTATATTATGTAATGAAATTACCGATGATTATAACTTATAGGATGTATTTCCTATATATTAATTTTGAAGATATTGGGAGAATAACCTCTAAATTTGTCGTTTGAAATTGGATTAATATAACAAAAGCATCTAATATTTAACATAAAACCATTTATTAATTTAATGAATCAATTTTTTAATCCATTTTAAAAGGAGTTATCCCTTTAGGACAACTCCTTAGAATACAGAATTATTCAGCGAGCAATTTTTCTAGCTCATCTAGGTTACGTTCAAATACTTTACACGCTTCTTCAATTGGAGATGCTGATTCCATATCCACACCAGCTGCTTTTAGTACATTGATAGGGTAGTCTGAGCAACCCGCTTTTAAGAACTTATTAATATAGCGTTCTACAGCTACATCGCCTTCAGATAATATTTGCGAGCTTAATGCAATAGCTGCACTCTTACCTGTTGCATATTGATATACATAATAGTTGTAGTAGAAATGAGGAATACGTGCCCATTCTAAACCTATTTCTTCATCTTCTGCCATATCTTCACCAAAGTATTGTTTATTTAAATTGTAATACTCTTGTGTCATACGTTCAGCAGTTAGCGCTTCTCCTTTTTGATCTAAGTCATGGATAATATGTTCAAATTCAGCAAACATCGTTTGACGAATGATTGTTCCTCGGAAACCTTCTAACCAATGATTTAAAATGTAAATACGTGTTTTTGGATCATCAATTGTTTTCAATAGATAATCATTTAATAATTCTTCATTACATGTTGAAGCTACTTCAGCAACGAAAATTGAATAATCACCATATACGAATGGTTGATTATTACGAGTGTAATAACTATGCACACTATGCCCGAATTCATGTACAAGAGTGAATAAGTTATCTAAGTTATTTTGCCAGTTTAATAAGATGTATGGATTTGTACCATAAGATCCTGATGAGTATGCACCGCTGCGTTTTCCTTTACTTTCAACAACGTCTACCCAACGATCTTTTAATGCTTTTTCAATAATACCTACATATTCATCACCCATCACGCCTAAAGCTTTTAACATATGGCCTTTTGCTTCTTCGTAAGTCATATCGATTTTAGATTCCGGTACTAATGGTGTGTATACATCCCACATATGCAATTCATCAACGCCCAGAATTTTTTTGCGTAGCGAGATATAACGGTGCATTAATGGTAAATAGTTATGAATTGTTTCAATTAATTGATCGTACACTTTTTCAGGAATACTGTTAGCAGACATTGCAGCTTGACGAGCAGAATCGTATTTACGAATACGTGCACTAACATTATGCGCTTTCACATTACCTGTTAAAGTAGCGGCAAATGTATTTTTAAAATTACCATACGTACCATACATTGCATGGAAAGCTGCTTCTCGTACAGAACGATCTTTACTTTCTAAAAAGTGGACATAATTACCATGTGTTAATTGGACTTGATTCCCTTTTTCATCTTTAATTGTAGGAAATTCTAAATCAGCATTGTTCAACATGCTAAATGTGTTTGAAGATGCACCTGTAACTTCTGACATTTGTGAAAGGATTGCTTCTTGTTCTGCTGGTAAAATATGCGGACGTTCTTTATTGATTTCTTCTATTTCTTGTTTATATAATCTCAGATCTTCGTTTTCTGTGAGGTATCCTTCAATAACCGCTTCATCTAACGATAGAATTTCAGGTGTTAGGAAAGATAAACTTGTTGAGATTTGGGCATACAATGTTTTCGCACGACTATCCATAGCTTGATAAATTGCATTTGTTGTATCTTGATCGTTTCGCATATGAGAATATGCATAGAGACGACCTAAATTACTATATACATCATCACGGAAACGTAAAACCTTAAGTAATGCCTCAGCTCCGTCTTTAATTGTCCCTTGATAACTAGCAGCTTGTTTACCAAGCTCACTGATTTCTTTATAAGATTCTTCCCAAGCAGTATCAGTTGCAAAAATATCTTCTAGTTTCCAAGTTAGCTCGGTAGGTACCTCCTCTCTTTTTAATACTTTGCTTTGTAAATTTTCAGTCATGATATGACCCCCTATTTAAATTTGCTCCTGAGAAACGAAGTACCTTAATATTTTCTCAATTTTCTTAATGCTTTGCAAGAAATTGAACGTATAAATACCGATATAGCGCTGTTTCGTCAAATATACTGTTAAAATGCGTTATACCTATTTTTTTAAGTATTTCATTATAATGTTGTAGTGATTTCACGGCATTTTTATTTATAAATAATATTGGATTCATCTTTCTAAATTCATCAATGATGTAAGAAGATATATGATTGAAGTCGTATCCTTTTTCCAACAAAAACAACAACCATAGCATCTGCCATTCAGCTTCAAAAACAGAAAAGTTGCTTGTTTTCGACACAGGTATGCCGATAAATAACGGTAAGTTTTCCACATGACAGCCCATAAAATAACACGCTCGTAAAAAGGGATCTTGTAACCCCTTTTTGCTTATAAATAATCGTCTCTTTAGAAATTGTTGTCTGTTTTTTTTCCAAAGCCGCCAATAGATAAGAAATTCATCTTTAGAAGGCTCTTTAACATTTAAAAAAGGAAAATGTTGAGTTTCTATAGATAAATGCTTTACATTTGCAATAAAACGATAACCTCCCAATGGAATTAAATGTGAAAAATATAAAAAAGCTGCTGTTTCCGGATCAAAAGTAATGATATGCGCATGATTTTGAATATATGTGATAAATTGTTGTTTAAATGGGGATAGTTTTATTTGTTGAATACCATCTTTGTAAGGTTGCTTTTCTTTTGGGGTTTTTAAAATCCATATAGGAATCATATTTGCTTGCAGATACCCTATTGTACGAGTTTCCATTTGGGGAATAGGAATCGTACTGCATTGAAATTCAATCGCATATTGCTGTTGCTTTTTTTCAACTAGAACGTCAGGTCGTTGAGCCAATATCGGTAAATAAGGCTCTAATTGTACATTTAACTGTAGTTTCTTGAACATCTCATACAATTGATGTTTTCCTAGTAAATGTACTGCTGTTTCTCCTTCTGAAAAAGTTTGTTGGCAATTACTCTGTTTTTTGTGCGCAAAATGTGGAATCATCACTTGTCCTATTTTCAGATGAACAGGCTCCTGACATTTGGGACAGTAAAACTGCTCGTGATTACGCAATTCTATCAGTTGATCTCTTGCATATTGCCTTGTCAAAACGAATAACTGCTTATTCGCATTCAAAGCTGTTAAAATAGTATCACCCCCCTGCTTTAATTGTAAGAATTTTCTATACAACTTGCAATAAAAAAAGAGTTGTTCAAAATTAAGTTTAGACAACTTTTTTTACGTCAAAGACAAACTTTAGATCTCTCTATAAATAAAAAGGGTGTCTTAAAAGTATTTTCTATACTTTCAAGACACCCCTATTTCATTTATTTATTAAAAAAATTCTCTGACTGTTTCAAAACAATGATCAGTCATAATTGCTTTTCCGTATTCCTCTAACAGATGGATAGTCGTATCAGCTTCTTCAGCACATTCAGAAATAACACTCAAATAATTCTCTAGTTCTTCTATTGAGTATTCTTCATCGAATTCTACGTGCAGATAATACTTGCCGTCCATTTCGTATAATGAATTTTCGAAATTTGCTTCTTCTGGCATTCTATATGCTATATCGATGATATCATCAAATTCATTTAGTACAAACGTATAGCCATCAACATATTCATCTGAGTCGATGAAAATTTCATCAAACTCATGCGATTTGATATCCATGCCATTAAACGCATTTTCGAAAAACTTTCTCTTCTCTTCTAGACTTGATGGTAAATCAAGCAGTCCATCTGAAGTGAATTTGGCAGAAGTAACAGTTAACTCAAGTCCAGTTTCTTTTGCTACGACTTGGATCCATAATGGACCATCCATTTCAAAATCTATATCGTCAGTAATCTCTTCCATCATTACCCAGAAGAGTTCTTCGCCTTTATCTCGGTTATACCATATTTCATCTTTCGTGAAACCGCGTTCTTCAATGTCAAGATAAGAAATGAAGAGTTTTAGTGTATTCTCATTAATGCGTTCCATATCCATACTTACACAACTCCCTCCGGTCACTACTTCTAAAAAGATTTGTCTGCTAGCCAGATACTTGAAGGTGTACCACATAAACAGCGTCTCTTACTATTGTATGACGAGATGGCGAAAAATGAAAAGGATAAATCTCAAGAAATAACAATAGTATATGAAATATAATAGAGTTGTTTACGTTTACAAGTAAAATTTATCGAAACGTAACTCATTTTAAGAGTAATACTATATTGTTATTAAGTTACCTTAAATCGATCATCCTTATTGCCTTTTTAAAAATGATTAAAAAACAAAAAAGCTAAAACTCCAAATTTCTAATAAGCGGAGCTCTAGCTTAGCTTGTACATATAATCATTAACTTATGTGACTAGTTCACCATTTTTTGTGCTTCTTGTAATTGATAAGCACGAACTTTACGTGGTAAGAACCGGCGAATCTCATCTTCGTTATAACCAACTTGTAAACGTTTTTCATCTAAAATAATTGGGCGACGTAATAACCCAGGATTTTCTTGAATTAATTCATATAATCGTTGTAGTGGTAAAGATTCTAAATCCACTTTTAGTTTTTGGAATATTTTAGATCGAGTAGAAATAATTTCATCTGTTCCATCCTCAGTCATTCGTAAAATTTCTTTAATTTCACTAATGCTTAGTGGTTCAGCAAAAATATTTCTTTCTTTATATGGAATTTCATGTTCTTCTAACCATGCTTTTGCTTTTCTACATGAAGTACAACTTGGTGATGTAAATAATGTTACCATCATATCAAACACACCCTTTCAAAATGTTAGTTAAATTAATTATATAAACATTTAGCTATTTTTAAATTAGAATTACTCTAATAAAGAGGTCTAACATCATTATACAACATATTTTATCATTTGAATATACACAAAAAAGAAATTATTTCAATTGATTTATGTCTAATTATTCTATTACTTTAAGCTTTTTATTTAAAACGTGTAGAGTAATTCTCACTTACAATTTTAATATTGCCCAAATTAAAAGCTCTTAAACATCAAAAGACAATAAAAATTTTCTCATTTAGCAACTTGAAATTGAAAATAATTTACGTTTACTATATCTACGTTTTATATTTCAAAAGGTTGCGTTTTTTTATTTTTTTCTACACAAGTTTTTTCCAAAAAAATTAGCTTTTAGACAAATGTTTCGAAGTGAAGATTGCTTTATGTATCAAAAACAGGCAAATTCCATAGTATATTTAATAAAGTAGAAACTTGAAATTTAAATTGGGCTATATTATAATCTTCAACATAAATAATTAAAACGAAGACGAAGAGTAGTACTTGTAGTAAGTATGTGTAGAGAGTCTGTGGAAGGTGTGAACAGATCATACACTATGAGGAATGGACTTCTGAGTTAGCTTTATGAACCATCATGTAGTAGTGAAGCTCGGGCATCTCACGTTATGAGATTGAGTGGTCGATTTTTCGACAAGCTTGGGTGGTACCGCGGATACAAAACATCATTCGTCCCTATTGGGATGCATGATGTTTTTTTATATTCTAAGGAGGAAACATTACATGAAAAGAATTTTCTCAGGTGTTCAACCAACAGGCGTTATTACATTAGGCAACTATATCGGTGCTTTCCGTCAATTTGTCACAATGCAAGATGACTATGATTGTATCTTCAGTATTGTAGACCAACATGCAATCACTGTACAACAAGATAGTGATGAACTTAGCAAAAGCATTCGTACCCTAGCAGCAACTTATCTTGCAGCTGGTATTGATCCTAATAAGTCAACATTATTTATTCAATCTGAAGTTCCAGCTCATGCACAAGCTGGATGGATGCTAACTTGTACATCTTATATTGGTGAACTAGAACGTATGACACAATTCAAAGATAAAGCAAATGGAAAAGATGCTGTATCAGCTGGGTTACTAACTTATCCACCTTTAATGGCAGGCGATATTTTACTTTATAACACAGATATTGTTCCAGTTGGCGAAGACCAAAAACAACATCTTGAAATTACCCGCGATTTAGCAGAACGCTTCAACAAACGTTATGGAAAAACATTTAAAATTCCAGAAATTCAATTACCTAAAAACGGCGCTCGTATTAAATCATTACAAGACCCATTGAAAAAAATGAGTAAATCGGATGATAATAAAAAAGCGACGATTCGCGTTTTAGACTCTGCTAAAGATATTGAGAAAAAAGTGAAATCTGCCGTTACAGATTCTGAAGGTATTGTAAAATTCGATGTTGAAAACAAACCGGGTGTCTCTAACCTTTTAATAATTGAATCTTCTTTAACTGATGTTTCAATCGATGACTTAGTTGCAAAATATGAAGGTTTAGGGTATGGAGCATTTAAAGCTGGTGTTGCTGAAAGCATCATCAACCATTTAACACCAATTCAAGAAAGATACGAAGAATTAATCAATTCATCCGAACTAGATCACATTCTCGATATAGGTGCAGAAAAAGCAAATGCTATTGCTAGCGAAACTGTTACTAAGATGGAGATTGCGATGGGCTTGGGAAGAAAAAGACGATAAGCATTCCAATACTTGATACAACGAAGATTTTAAAATCGACAGTCTGTAAAATAAAAGTAAAAACGGTTGTCCAGGTATACCCTAATGCTCGATAGTTTAAATACAAAACCATGTGCGTAGAAGTTATCACAATAAGACCATAACAAATTAGAAAAAGTAATATTTTCATTAGCATAAATCCTTTACTATTTTTTACATTCTATGAGCAAAAGACTTTCTCTATTCATGAGAAAGTCTTTTTAGTAGATAGCTGCTATTGTAAAACAAAAACACAGGGCATCTTTACCCTGTGTTTTTGTTTACTATTTTTGATAAGCTTTAAAATCTTTAAATGCTTTAGAATTTCTTGAATAACAATGAAGCATTATGACCACCAAAGCCTAGTGAGTTACTTAATGCATATGTGATTTCTTGTTTACGAGCTTCGTTTGGTACGTAATCCAAATCACATTCTTCATCCGGTGTTTCTAAATTCATTGTTGGAGGTAAAATACCTTCTTTTAAAGCTAATACAGAGAAAATTGCTTCAATCCCACCAGCTGCACCAAGTAAATGACCTGTCATTGATTTTGTTGAGCTAATAGCTAATTTATAAGCATGTTCTCCGAAGACTGTTTTCATTGCTTTTGTTTCATATAAATCATTGTATGGTGTACTTGTTCCGTGCGCATTAATATAATCGACGTTTTCTGGCGCTACCCCAGCATCATCAATTGCTTGTTGCATAGCACGGGCTGCACCTTCACCTTCTGGAGCTGGTGCTGTGATATGGAACGCATCACCTGTTGAACCATAACCTATTACTTCTGCATAGATTTTGGCACCACGTGCAACTGCATGATCATATTCTTCTAAAATCAAAATACCTGAACCTTCACCAATAACAAAACCATCACGATTTTGATCAAATGGACGTGATGCTGTTTGTGGATCTGGATTTAGTGTTAATGCTGTATTTGAGCAGAATCCTGCAACTGCCATATTTGTAATCGGCGCTTCAGCTCCACCAGCAATCATTACATCCGCATCGCCGCGTTCGATTACTTTAAAAGCATCACCGATTGAGTTTGTACCTGAAGCACATGCTGTTACAGTACATGAGTTAATCGCTTTTGCACCAAAGTGAATAGATACTTGGCCAGCAGCCATATCCGGAATCATCATAGGTACAAAGAATGGACTAACACGACGTTGACCTTTTTCAATGAAGTTCATAAATTGTTGTTCGTATGTTTCCATACCACCAATTCCTGACCCGATCCAAACACCTGTGCGTAGACCTAGTTCAGGTGTAATTTCAAGGTTTGCATCTTCCACTGCCATAATTGAAGCAGCTAATGCAAATTGTGTGAAACGGTCCATTTTACGAGCATCTTTTTTAGGAACGTATTTTTCTACATCAAAGTCTTTTACCTCTGCCGCAACTTTCGCAGGGAATTTTTCTTGATCTAATCTTGTTAAAGGACCTACTCCAACTTTGCCTGCTTTAATATTTTCCCAAGTTGTTGAAATATCGTTTCCTAGTGGTGTTACTGCTCCAATACCAGTCACTACTACTCGACGTTTTGTCATGATTTTATTCCTCACTTTTCCTTTGTGTTATTTTCCCCATTTGATTGCTACAGCACCCCAAGTTAAGCCGCCGCCAAAACCTACTAAAACTAGTAAATCGTCATCATGAATTTTACCGTTTTCTAATTCTTCTACTAATGCATTACCAATAGAAGCGGCTGATGTATTACCATACTTTTTAATGGCTGTTGACATTTTCTCAGGTGGTAAATCTAAACGTTGTCTTGCTGATTCCATAATACGAATATTTGCTTGGTGTGGAATTAAATAATCTACATCATTTTTAGTATATCCTGCTTTTTCAATCACATTTAATGCGGATTGCCCCATTTGACGAACAGCAAATTTAAATACTTCACGACCGTTCATAGCAATATGATCGTTTTCATTTTGATAAAGGTATTTAGCACCTGAGCCATCTGACCCTAACTCATAAGATATAATACCTCTTCCATCAGAAACTTTACCAAGGACAACAGCTGCTGCGCCATCTCCAAATAGAACTGCTGTGTTACGATCTGACCAGTCGACTATTTTAGATAATTTTTCTACACCAACTACTAAAATATAATCATAGGCATTGTTTTCGATAAATTGTTTTGCTGTAATAAGTCCATAAATATAACCAGCACATGCAGCAGAGAGATCCATAGCTGCAGCGTTTGTTGCACCTAATCGATCTTGAATCATACATGCAACACTTGGGAATGGTTGATCCGGTGTTACAGTTGCAACTAAAATTAATCCAACTTGCTCTGCTGTAATTCCTGCATCTTTAAGAGCATTTTCAGCTGCTTCAAATGCCATATCTGATGTATCTTGATCATCTTCTGCGATATGTCTTTCTTCTATTCCAGTACGTGTACGAATCCACTCATCGGAAGTGTCCATCATTTTTTCAAGGTCAAAGTTTGTTACGACCTTTTCTGGAACGCATCTTCCTACTCCAATAATCCCAGCATTCATGAGGTAGCGCCTCTCTTCTTATTATCAATTATTAGTATCTGGTCTTAATTATAACGAATAAGCTTTTACTTTTCAACAATCCGTCATAACTTTGCCATTAATAAAAAAGAAGACGAAAAGTTTCTTTTAAAAAAACGGCTATATATGATATTATAGAACAGGTAGAAAAGTCTGTTAGAGGTGAAACAAATGAGATATATTATGTTAGTTGTATGGTCTGCACTATTAGTTTCAACATTAAACTATGTAGTCAGCTCTATTAACAATGTACCATTAGATGGCCCAGCATTTACAAAAGGCTTATTGATGTCACTTGTAATCTCTGTATTAATCCTTGTAATTGATGCAGTTATTCCAAAGGATTCACCTAAAGAAATCGGTCATCACGAATAATGAAGATCCTGCCCATTATAAAGGCAGGATTTTTTCTTTTATAGCGATTCACATAGGAACAAACCAAGAGCACTATTATTATGCTTATAGTTTTGTTAGTAATTTAATTAAGTTAAAAATCTCCTTAAATATTTATACGTTCTGAAAGATTCATAGGTTTCCTTCATTGGAAATAGGCAGCTTTTCATAATCTTTAGGATAGTCCATCAAATATCAACAGAATTATTTAACAAAACCCTTTTAAAAAAGAGACTACCGATTAAGCGGATTATTGCTTAATTGGCAGCCTCGTTCTTTAGAAATTTGTTAACCCAAGTGATTTGTAGGAGAAATATATCCTTAGATTCTTCCTATATTATTAAGCTTTCTCACTACGAATTGACGCTTTGTCACCATCCATATATACAATTACTTTATCCCCCGGTAATGTGTCACCTTTTAATAATTCCTGAGCAACAATCGTTTCGATATTACGTTGGATGAAGCGACGTAATGGACGAGCACCGAATGCTGGATCTACACCTTCTTTAGCAATCCATTGTAGAACATCATCTTCAATCACTAGTTCAATTTCTTGTTCGGCTACACGTTGTTGTAAGTAACCAATATATTTTTTAGCTATTTGATAAAAATGTTCATCAGTTAATGAATGGAACATTACAATATCATCTAAACGATTCAATAATTCTGGTTTAAAATGTTGTTTTAATGCAGACATGACTAAATCTTCAACTGCATGTTTGCTTTCTTGATCTTTCATATCAAGTAAATAATTTGAGCCGATATTAGAAGTTAAGATAATCACCGTGTTCGTAAAGTTTACTGTACGTCCTTGACTATCTGTAATACGACCATCATCCAAAATTTGAAGTAAAATATTTGCAACATCTGGATGTGCTTTTTCTATTTCGTCTAATAAAATGACTGAATATGGGTTACGACGGACAGCTTCTGTTAATTGACCGCCTTCTTCATAACCGATATAGCCTGGGGGTGCTCCAACTAAACGAGATACACTATGTTTTTCCATGTATTCAGACATGTCGATACGGATAAAGTGATCTTCAGAGTCAAATAATTGTGTAGCTAATGCTTTTGCTAACTCTGTTTTACCAACACCAGTGGGTCCTAAAAATAAGAATGATCCAATTGGTTTATTGGGATCTTGAATACCAGCTCTTGCACGCCATACAGCTTCTGTTACTAGACGAACTGCATCATCTTGACCTACTACACGTTCATGTAATGTGTCTTTCAAATGTAATAATTTTTCGCGTTCACCTTCTACTAATTTCGTCACTGGAATGCCTGTCCATCTGGAAACGATTGAAGCAATTTCTTCTGATGTAACATCTTCACGTAAAAGACGAGCATCATTCGCTTCTTGCGAAGATTTTTCTAAACTTTGTAATTCTTTTTCTAGTTCTGGAATTTTGCCATGACGTAAAACTGCAGCTTTGTTTAAATCATATTGATTTTCTGCTTCTTCCAATTCGCGACGATAGCGATTCAATGTTTCACGTTTTTCTTGAATTGTGTGCAATGAAGCTTTTTCGGATTCCCATTGATTTTTCATCACTTTAGATGATTCTTTTAGTTTTTCTAATTCTTCACGTAATACAACTAGACGTTTTTTACTTGCTTCGTCTTTTTCCTTCACTAATGCTTGTTCTTCAATTTCAAGTTGCATTTGTCGGCGTGTTACTTCATCGAGTTCTTGTGGCATGGAGTCGATTTCTGTACGAATCATTGCACAAGCTTCATCGATTAAATCGATTGCTTTATCTGGTAAGAAACGCTCTGTCAAATAACGATTTGAAAGTTCTGCCGCTGCAACAATTGCACGGTCATGAATTTTCACTGCGTGATGTAACTCAAAACTTTCCTTTAAACCACGTAATATTGAAATTGTATCTTCTACAGATGGTTCGCGCACTAATACTTGTTGGAAACGACGTTCTAATGCAGGATCTTTTTCGATATACATACGATATTCATCTAAAGTTGTTGCACCGATACAGTGAAGTTCACCACGAGCAAGCATTGGTTTTAACATATTACTTGCATCCATTGCACCATCTGTTTTACCAGCACCTACAATCGTATGAATTTCATCGATGAATAAAATAATACGACCTTCACTTTCTTTTACTTCTTTTAAGACACCTTTCAAACGTTCCTCAAATTGACCACGGTAGCTAGCACCTGCAATCAATGCACTCATATCTAATTCATAAATAAGATGGTCTTTTAAACCTTCAGGGACATCCTTTTTAACAATACGTTGGGATAGACCCTCTACGATTGCTGTTTTACCTACCCCTGGTTCACCAATTAATACAGGATTGTTTTTTGTTTTACGAGATAGGATACGAATGACATTTCGGATTTCTTGATCCCGACCAATCACAGGATCCATTTTTCCTTTTTTAACTTCTTCCACCAAATTACGTCCAAATTGTTCCAATGGGCTTTTTTGTTCTTCATTGTTCATTTTCATTTGCATAAGATCCAACTCCTTTGTTTGACCTTTTTTGACCTTTTGATTAATTACATTATAATTCTATTGATTTTAATTGTAAAGAGAAATGTTTGACCTTTTTTGACTTTTTAAACCCTCCATTTTTATTCTAAAATCTAAAATAAATGTGACATTTTACATCATCTTATATAATTCTAAATTCCTATGTTATAATTGAGAAAACTAAGTGAAGGTTGTTGATGATATGGTAACTTTTTATGAGATCGAACCACTTCCAACCAAAATCCGTAAAATTTTCGAAGAAAATGGTTCTTTAATTAAAGTTTCAAAAGGCAGCCACTTATGCTTAGAAGGAGAACCCGTAAAGGACATTTTCTATGTTGTATCAGGTAAAGTCATTTTATCCAAAGAAACTGTCAGTGGAAAAGAATTGACACTTCGTATTTGTGATAGTAATGACTGTATCGGTGAAGGTATTATTTTTAGTAACACAGGCTATTATCCGTTAAGTGCTAAAGCTATAGAAAACTCGAATATTATTACACTTGATAAAAACTTATTCGAAATGTGCTTGAGTCAAGAGCCCGATATATTAATCGAGTGTATCAAATGGTTACAACTTCAAAATTTAAAAACACAAACAAAATTGCGTGATCTGCTTTTGTATGGTAAAAAAGGTGCTCTCTATTCCACTATTATTCGATTAACAAATACTTATGGTATATTACAAGAAGATGGAGATATTGTAATAGATTACCCATTAACGAATTCTGATTTTGCAAGTCTATGCGCTACAAGCCGTGAAGTAATTAATCGAATGCTCAATGATTTAAAAAAGTCCAAGGTATTATCCTTTGAAAAGAGTATTATTACAGTCCATAATTTGAGCTATTTAAAAGATGAATGTGAATGTGAAAATTGCCCAATTAGCGTTTGTCGTATTGACTAATATTCATCCTTTATATATACCCCGTAACAATATATCTATACAAAAAGCTTGGTCTACTACACTGTAGCAACCAAGCTTTTTTTCTGATTGGAATATATTCAATTGTAGTCTCAAATGGTCATCACTCGAGAAATGATTTGATTACGATTGAAATTGAAGCTCGTTGAATTTTTTATGTTTCAATTCAAGTACAATATCACATTCTTTTGCAATTTCTCTTTCGTGGGTGATGACAATAACACATTTCTCTTGTTCATGTGCAAGTTCTTTAAATAATCGAATGATTTCTAAAGAATTTTTTTCATCCAAGTTTCCTGTTGGTTCATCAGCAACAACGAGCTTGGCTTCACAACACATGGCACGAACAATTGCAACACGCTGTTGTTGACCACCTGAAAGATGCTGCACATTTTTTTGTGCCATATCCTTTGTGATTCCTACTTTTTCAAGCATGGAGAATGCGTATTCTTTCCTATTAGATGGTTGGCTATGGGTAATTTCCATTGCAGATACGATATTATCTACCGCGGACATATACGGAAGCAAGTTATAGGATTGGAATACAATCGATACATATTTATTGCGGTAATTGGTTAGACCGATCTTTTTCAATGATTTTCCTTCATATATTATTTCACCAGTTTTTGGAACATCTAGTCCTGCGATTAAGGAAAGAAATGTTGTCTTTCCCGAACCACTTGAACCTAAAATGCTATATAATTTCCCTTTTCCAAATGTTAAATTGACATTTTCATAAAGTACATCCGCTTTATTTTTGTACCAATAATTCATTTCTTTTACTTCTAACATCATTTCACCCTCTTATGAAATTAAAATTTTTTTAGGTTGCATGCGCATTACACCAATAGATGCGATGATCACAGCTAGGAAGCTAATCGCTAAGCCAAAGCCACCTAAATCCACTAATTCTTTCAATGATAATGTAATATTTAAAGCTTCAATTTGTTTTGCATTTTCAGCACTGGATGCGCCGAAGTTTGAGAAGGATGGACCTCTTCCACCATTTCCAGGGCCACCTTGCCATGGACCTCCTTGACCTTGGGCTTGTCCTCTAAATTGTCCAGGACCTCCTTGATTACTTGATGTCGAAGCAGTCGTAGTCGCTTGTTGTTCTAAAAGTTGTTCTCCTACAATATTGCCAACAAATTTACCGCTAACTCCAGCAATTACGAGGGCAATTACTAAAACGACGAGCAATTCTGTGAAGAACTGACCAATAATCTTCGTACGTTTTTCGCCAAGTGAAAGCAGTACCCCGATTTCATATTTACGTTCACGAATCGTTAATATAACGATTAAAGCTAGGATTACTGTACCTGCTACAGACACAAGGATGACGATTTTTTGAGCAAAACTTTCAACGTTTTCTAACGGTTGAATCATTTGTTGATACACTTGGTCATTTGTTCTTAAGCTATACGTATCTGTATCAAGACCAGCTTTTTTTGCATCTTTCACAAATGTGTCCATTTTTTCTGGGTCAGATAATGTATACACGACAGAATCCGCAGTGTCTTTATAGTCATTGCCTTTTACTTTATTGGCAAATGTGTAAGATGTATAAATCGCATTGTATGGATTTAAAGATTCCATTCGCATACTTCTCGCATCTGCTGTTGCAGAAGTTTTATAAATACCTACTACTTTCAATCTATAAACTTTATCTTCATTTTCAGAATCGGTTACTTTAATCGTATCACCTACAGATATATCATTTGCTTCTGCTAAATTTGTTTCGATTACTGCATGATTGGTATTAGCATCATCTTCAGTAATTCCTTCACCTTCTGTAATTTTTGCTGTTCCACTTGTAAAGTCACTAGCAGTTGCCGTAGAATTTGTTCCATCGATCGTGATATCACCTGATGACATTCTCATCATTTGCATGCCACCACCTGGAACGCCTTGCTGATTATTTTTAGCTTTACTAGAATCATCAGACGAAGATGTATTTTCCTCCTCATCACTAGAAGAAATGGCATCAAAGGATTTAGCATTAACAGATGTAGACGATGCAATACTATAAGAAGAAACATTATCTAATTTTGCTAATTTATTGACTGTATCTAGATCAACTGGCGTAATCTTAAAGCTTCCCGGATCTGGCCGATTGCTATTACCATCAGAGCTACTACTATTAGATGAGCTTGATTTTTTAAAAGCATTCTCCATATTCGTAGACAGCGTAACCGTTGCCCCCATACTTTTCTTGGCATTTTCTGTTGCTTTTAGTGAAGCACTTTGAATTGTTAATCCCGCTAAAATGAATATTAATATCGCTGAGAATACAAAAGTAAGTAAAAGGGTTCTCCCTTTTTTCGCTTTTGTACTATAAAATGCACGTTTTATAAAATTCATTTAAAAGCCTCCTATCATGTTAAATGTGTAGATGTAGTATTCTTTTTTTGAAAAGCCTAATGATGAACCAATGCGAGCTCGTAATCATTGAAAACATCACTGACTGTATCTTGTTTACAAACAAAGTATATAAATCGAATGTATCAGGAATATGTCAAAGCAAAAAAATACGCTATATCTTTTTTTGATATAGCGTAAAATGTTGATATATTTAGGTATTTGAGTCAATGTCCTAAGTTCTTTCTAGTTAAAAAATACGATATTTTCAAAAAAAACCATTCGATAATTGGGAAATATTTCATTTATAGTATTTACTCAGTACTCCGCTCCAGATGGCGCTTTCGTGCTAAGCGATCGTTGAGCCTCCTCGGAAGCCCGTACCGTGCTTCACTGCGGGGTCTCACCTGTCTCGCTTTCCCGCAGGAGTCGCCATCTTCCGCTTCATAGAAATATTCTTGTTCTAATGGAATGGCATATAACAATGCTCCATTTAATATTCGTGTTTTTTATCAAAACCTTTGAACAATGAAATTGATTCATTTATTATAATTTTTCGATTCTAAAATAAAAAAATCAGTGAGGGAAAAGCAATCCTCACTGATTAAATCTCTGTATATTATCGAATACCTAATGCCATTTTTGCGTAGCGTGACATCATATCTTTTGACCAAGGTGGATTCCAAACGACATTTACATCGACTTCTTTTACTTCTGGAATCTCGAATAATGCTGTACGAATTTGATCGACAATCACTGGACCTAATGGACAACCCATTGAAGTTAAAGTCATAGTGACCAAGCACATACCCTCATCTGATAAATCTACATCGTATACTAAGCCAAGATTAACTATATCAATTCCCAGTTCCGGGTCAATAACATTTTCTAAGGCACCTAGAATATTTTCTTTTAAATCTGCATCCATGGTGTTTCCCCTTTCTGTATAGTGATAACTCCATCATAACATTACTATTTTGTTATGCCAAATGGTCTGCAAGCCATTTCGTACCAGCAAGCATTCCTGAACGTGATACTTTATGTCCTGCTTTTTTATCAACGATGAAAGTTATATCATCAGTATGCTCTGCATAATCTTGTTGGATACTTTCATAAAATGCATAAGCAGGAGCAAACGGAACCATGTGATCTTTTTTACCATGCCAGAATAACACAGGTCGTCCTGCCATTGTTTCTGGATGTTTACTCATATCAAAATAACTTATCGTTGTTAACATCTTATCTAATTCTTTTTCAGATAGTGGAATTTTAAAACCTTTTTCTTCGATTTCAGCCATTTGGGCTTTCGCTAATTCAACATAAGCCGGTGCCCCCATCATGACAGCTGCCGTTTTAATCCATGGATACATTTTTAGACAACCCATTGTAACAATGGCCCCCATAGAAGTTCCAGAAACACCAATTTTGTCTGTAGCAAGTAATCCTCTTTCTTTCAATTGATTGTATAAATAGTTTACTTCTTCAATAGAAGTAAGGACTATTTCCCAAAAACGTAAACTTAGTTGAATCGAATCTAGATTTTCTTCACGATCACCATGTAAAAGTACATCTGGCATGATTACACGGATACCTTTGTTGACAAGCTGGTAAGCATAATGTAAGTTATGCTCTTTTGCACTCTCAAAGCCGTGTAAAAAAATAACGACTGGTGTCTTTTCAGTAGCAGTTTCCTCATTATATACATGAAGTAAAGGGATATTGCCCCAAGTTTCTTGATCGACTTTCATCTATTTCACTCCCTATCTCTATGTTGTAATGTTATCAAAAAAAAGGAACTGTTACAAAGCTTTGACTAAAAGCTTATAGAAAGGATAAACTTTATATATATTTTCCTTTAGTCACAATATTTTCACATGTATGGCTATAATAATCGTATATATACATTAAAGGAAGAAACGAAGGGAGTGTTACGAATGGTACAACCCCATTTGATTGTTTTAGATTTAGATGGTACTCTATTAACCGATGAAAAAGTGATTTCCGATAAAACAAAGCGCACATTATTAAAGGCGAAAGAAGCAGGTCATGAAGTAATGATTGCTACTGGTAGACCTTATCGTGCGAGTAAAATATATTATCATGAACTAGGCTTACATACGCCAATCGTGAATTTTAATGGTGCTTTCGTACATCATCCGTTAAATCAGCATTGGCAAACTGTACACAGCCCTATCGATTTAAAAGTCGTACAAGAGGTCGTTGAATCCTTAAATCGTGATCATTTTGAAAACTTGATTGCGGAGGTAATGGATGATGTATATGTCCAATACCATGATGAAAAATTACTCAATATTTTTAGTATGGGGGATCCGAAAGTTACAACCGGCGCCATAAAAGATTATTTAAGAGATAACCCTACTAGCTTATTAATTCAATCTAACGAGAAAAGTGTGCCTATCATTCGTCAATATTTAGCAGACACAAAAGCTGAACTGATTGATCACAGACGTTGGGGAGATCCTTTCCCAGTTATCGAAATTGTGAGACATGGCATGAACAAAGCCGTGGGACTTTCTCATGTTGCAAAGGATTTGGGTATTCCTCGTGACCGTATCATTGCTTTTGGAGATGAAGATAACGACTTAGAAATGATTGATTATGCAGGTGTCGGTGTAGCAATGGGGAACGGTATCGACCAGTTAAAAAATATTGCTAATGAAATTACCAAATCAAATAATGAGGATGGAATCGCAGAAATCCTCAAAGATCGTCTTCGATTATAGAAAAAATATAGGGGGTTTCAAAAAATGAGAATATACGCAGATAGCGCTTGTGATTTACCAAAATCTTTTTACGAAGAAAACAATGTCAAAATAATCCCACTACGCGTTCAACTCCAAGGCCAAGAATATGATGATGTAATTGGTGTCGATATACAAGATGTATATGGTTCCATTCGTCAAGGCGAATTATTAAAAACATCACAAGCATCACCTGAACTCTTCCTAGAAGAATTCAGTTCACTCGGTCAATCTAGAGAAGAAGGCATTTACATTGCCTTCTCATCTCAACTTTCAGGCACCTACAGCACTGCCGTAATGATGGCAGAACAAGTGAAAGAAAAATATCCTGATTTAAAACTAACAATCATCGACTCAAAATGTGCATCAATGGGTTATGGTCTACTTGTAAAAGAAGCCGTTCGATTACGTGAAGAAGGTTACACTGCTTATGAAATAGTAGAAAAAATCCGTTTCAATGCTCAACACATGGAACATCTATTTACTGTAGAAGATTTAGATTATCTTGCAAAAGGTGGTCGTTTATCTAAAGCAAGTGCCTTTATCGGTGGACTTTTAAGTATTAAACCTGTCCTTGATGTTGAAGATGGGAAACTTATTCCAATCGAAAAATACCGAGGTCGCAAGAAAGTATTTAAACGCATCATCGAATTAATGGAAGAACGTGGCGAATCTCTTTCTGATCAAGTTATTGCCATAACTCATAGTGATGACCTAGCAGCAGCTGAAGAGATGAAGGCATTAATTATTGAAAACTTTCATCCAAAAGCAGTAGAAATCCACTTAATCGGTTCTGTTATTGCTGCACACACTGGTACAGGAACAATTGCCATTTTCTTCTTAAGTAAACTACCAAAAGATTAATTGTTTCTATTCTCCACTATTTTTTTACTTAGACTAATAGATTATTTTTTAAGAAGCCCCTGATCTCAAATGAAATCAGGGGCTTCTTACGATTAATTATGCTCTATTATTTTTGCGACCTCTACGTAATAGCGCAACGATAAATCCTATGAAAATCACATATACAAAACCTAATGCAATCATATAAGGAATATTAATCCCTTTATGGTCTGTAACTTGGTAAAGTTCTACCACTTCACGATCTAAAACTAAGTTATATTTTCCATTGTCAGTTTGACGGACAATATCATTTTCAAACATGCCATGAAGTTCTTTATTTTTTCCAATGACCGCTGGATCTAATTCATATCTTTGTGTTTTATCTGTATTGTTGACCATTACTATCCATTTTTCATCATCAGAATAGCGTTCATAAACCATTAAGCCATTTTTATTTTCTAGTAATTTATATTTACCTGTTCGAAGTGTTTCTGATTTATTTCGGATTGATTGAAGATTACCAATGTAGGAAATGATATCTTCTTTTGTACGGAAGTCCAATGTTGCATGCGTTTCAGGGACTTTCGAACCGTTTTGAGCAATTTCAGTTCCATAAGTAACAATTGGTACACCAGGCATTGTCATTAAGGCACCTAAAGCTACTTTAATACGTGTTGGAGGGAACATATTTTCCTCAGCTGAAGCATGAGTAAAACGAGCACTATTCAAATCATCAATCATTAATGCAGCGGGCTTGTCAGTTTCACCATTCACATATGCTTTATAAGGTTCTTCTACTTTAGATGAATCTTCGTCTACATTTTTGAAGATGGATTGATACGTATCAATTGTTTTAGGGTTATACTCTAAATCAAAGTCAGCTTCGCTTTCTTCATTGGAAATAACATATAGATTTTTATTTTGTTGCTTTAATGCAGTTATTATTTTATTGATGAATGCTGTATCTGCATTACCCAAATGAGTCAATCGAATGCCATCAACTTTATACTTCCCAACAAAATCTACAACTGCTTTAATTAATGCTTGTTGCACGTCTGGATTTTCTGTTTTCCAGTTAATACGATTGCCACTTGCAGTTGTATACCAATTTTTGTGAGCTCCTTCTAATGCCCATACATTGTCTTTGCTGACATTATTAATTGGGAAATCAACCATCGCTTTCATGTTATTTTTATGCAAGTCGTTTAATAGTGACTTAAATTCTTTGCTTGTACCAAATTGTCGTTCAATCTTGCTATAATCTACTACTGCACTTCCATCATATGTTTCGGATGAAAAGACGGAACCCATTGAAATCATTGTAAAGTCCAAATCCTTAAGATGATTGATTTTCGTAGCTATACCAGCAAAATCACCACCATGGAATGCTTTCGGGTCCTTTGCATTAATATTGTAATCGTTTTCTACACTCTTATCGAAAAAACGATCAACTAATACGTCGTATATACTTTCATCTTTAATTTGATGTGTTTCTTCTTCAGCATGTGCAATCGTCGTTGTACCAATTGTTGAAGCTAGCAACGCCGAAGCTACAGCTGTACTTATCCATTTTGCAACATTCACTTTTGAAGTCCTCCTCTGCAGAACTGTCCAAAGTAATTTTAACAAACCATTTCAAAACTCTCCATGCTTTCATCCAAAAAGCCCATAAAATAGTGAAAAATTCGACAAAAGTGTGAAAAACTAAATGATTTTGAACATTTCAACACATTAACCTTCCACTATTCAGATGTGGATGTTCCGCTACAGACGGCGCTTTTTTCCTCGGGTGAACCGATGAGCCTCCTCGGGGCAACAGGATGTTGGTCACGGAGTCGTTGCCACAGGACTTGGCGTTCTTAGATTCCGTTCCTTAATCACGCTGCAGGGTATCACTTGTCTCGCTTCCCCGTAGGAGTTGCCGTATTTCGCTCAAGTAAAAATGCATAAAAAAAACACACCCCGACATTACCTGTCAGGGTGTGCCAAAAAACTTTATTCTACCAGAACTTAAAACCTAGTGGTAAATGGAAGCCCATATATATAGTAAAGGCTAAGAAAATCAAAAATAGAACCCATAGAGTACCAGTAGATTTGCTTTTTTCTTTACGGACTAATACGATTTCCATCATAATGATTACTAGAAGTCCACCTAGTAATTTTAGACCATATTGCATAGCCATTGTGCCAGCCATTGATGAACTGAAAATTATTCCGCCAGTGATGATGATTAAAATGTAAAATACTCGTAAAATCATATGTGTTACTTTTTGTCCTTTAGAACCAGCTTGCATCGTTGCTGATACAAAGAATAAAATAATCGCGATTATAATCGCAGTTAAATGCATGTGTATCATTCGAAATCCTCCACATTCTATTTAATTATTAATTATCACATTTATACTATCAAATCAGTAAGAACTAAACAAATATAACAGACCGATGGAAAACTACTTCCATCGGTCTGTGTCAAATTAGTGAATAAATTTAGAAAATTACTCGAAGCGGTTCACTAAAGTTCCTATGCCTTCAATTGAAACTTTTACTACATCGCCTGCTGTAAGGAATTGTGGCGGATTCATACCTTTACCAACACCAGCTGGAGTTCCTGTTAAGATAACATCTCCTGGTTCTAAAGTTACTAATTTAGAGATTTCAACGATTAGGTCTTCTACTGAGTGCATCATATCACTAGTTGAACCATTTTGGCGAACTTCATCATTTACTTTCGTCACAACAGTTAAATTTTGTGGATTAGGTATTTCATCTTTCGTTACTAAGTATGGTCCCATTGGGCAAGCACCATCTAAGCTTTTACCTAAGAAAAACTGTTTATGTTTTGTTTGTAAATCACGTGCAGTAATATCGTTTGCAATTGTGTAACCAAAAACATAATCATAGGCTAAATTTTTCGGAATGTTCTTCCCTTTTTTAGCAATGACTATAGCCAATTCACCTTCATAATCTAATTGTGAAGTTACATCTGCATGCACGGATAGCGTTTGTTTATCTGCTGCAATTGATGTTGGTGCTTTCGTAAAGACCATGATATCTTCGGGCGCTTGATCGGAGCCCATTTCTTTTGCATGCTCATCATAGTTTTTACCGATACAAATAATATTTTTGGTTGTACGAGGAATTGGTGCTAACCACTCAATTTCACTGAAATCATGTTTAAACTGAGATGGATTCTCTGATTGTTGAGCTGCTCTTACAAGTTTACGAGTTTGCTCTACAAATTCATAACCATATGTCATGCCTTCTACTATGGTTGTTGAATAAGAAGGGAGTACTTGAAGCGCTTCTTGAATTGCTAATACATCCCAAACAGCTTCTTCTTTTTTTACTTTTGGACCAAAGCTTAAAACATCGTTATAACGAAAAGATAAGATTTTCATGAAAATTAGCACTCCTTCTTTTTTTACCATGATACATCATTTAGTGATTTATTTCCTCTTTTTTCAGTACAGTTTTTCCATAAGTTATTCTCTTCCAAACTGCTTCAACCGGTCCTTGCTTAAATTGCATGAACCAAATCGTTGCAAAGACGAGTTGTATCACATAAATGCCGACAGCTAACCAAGTTGCTGTATCTACTCCAATTTTACCATAAAGTCCTAAACCATAATGGTAAAAGATGAAAGTACCGATAACTGATTGCATGAGATAAATCGTCATCGACATCCTACCAGCTTTTGCAATCGGTGATAATACTTTTGTTGCGTGAGGAATACAACAAACTAAGACAACTAAGCTTGCATAACCTAACGCCAAAATTGGACCACCAAAATATGATTGAATATAATCTAAAAAGACATTACGGTGCAAAGTATATGTCAATGATTTTAGAGAAATACCTAGCGGAATCATAATAATCATTAAGATACCCCATAAAACCATTTTACTTTTTGCCTTTTCTATCAATTGCCATTTTGAAGCAGCTGCCCCAATTAACATATAGGGTAAAATTGTAAATAAGGCCATAACCCACATATACGGAGAGAATTGAACGGACAAGTCTGTTAATCGTTGTGTAAATGCTTCAGTCCAGGAGCCTGCGCCATATGCTTTTAATGCTCCTTGTACACCCTCAATATCGATAAACTGAGACATATCACTGCTTGAAGGATCAACTAGAGTGGAAAGTCCTGTTAACAATGCCATTAATCCATTGATTCCCGTGTAGAAAATTAAACCAATTGCTAATAAAAAACCTGGTCTTAACCTAATTAGAGCAATTACTACAAAACCGCAAAAAGCATACGTCATCAAAATATCTCCCCACCATATGAAAAATGCATGTAAAATACCAATGACGAAAAGAACGATCAAACGCTTAATACCAATTTTATAAAATGATTCACCTAAACGAGATGCTTTTGAATATTGCATGGCAAGTCCATAACCAAATAGCATTGAAAAAAGTGGATAAAAACTCCCCTGTACAAAAATATCTAGCCATTTTTGAAATTCCTTATCCGCAGGCACTGTAAACCACGTCTTCAAATCAATATGTGGCAACGGTGTGCTAAATGCGAACATATTAACTAGTAAAATACCTAGCAAACTGACACCACGAAGTATGTCTAAAGTATCTATTCGCTGTTTACTAGTTGTTGGTATACTATTCACTTTTAACTTCCTCCTACAATCGAATTGACTGCTTAGCATCAAATGCATAAATTACTTTTTCATGCACGCTAATTTTTAAAATCTCCTCTAACGCTCTCTTATATAATGAAAGTTGAACTTCATATCGATCAACCATTTCTGCTTGCAATCCTTCAATTGTTTTCATCCTTGGCAGAATACGATCTGTTTTATAATCGAGTAAAATCCATTGTCCATCTGAATCCTTTAGTAAACAGTCTACTACCCCTTGTACAATTTGTGTATCATGCTCGCTGTCCTCAAGACTAATTGTAAATGGCATTTCACGGTGTAATTCTTGCGCATTCATGAATCGATGCCCAATCTCTGTTTCAAAAAATGCTACAACTTTAGACGCTTGTACTGCAGTGCCTTCTTCTTCTGTTAAAAGTTGACGATCCACTAATATTTTCACAAATTGACGGACCGCCTCTTCATCGTGTATGCCCTCTTGAGGAATATGCTGCATAACTGTATGCATAGCCGTACCAACTTCTCCAGCTGTTAATGAATGTTGTTGTAAAAATGCAGGTCTTGTTGCTACTCTTTGCTGATTTGATGAGACTTTAGTAAAGTACTCTGGTTCTTCTTGTGATTCTAGATGTTGTAAACGCTTCAACTCACTTACAGATGTTTTGGATCGTTTTGTAATAGCGTGTTCAAAGGCATAAGGTGTATCAAATCGATTTTGAATTTCTTTTAAAATTGCTTCATCAACTTGTGGTTCTTCTTGTACAAGTTCTTCCTCTATAGTTACCTCATCATTTATTGATTTGAAATCATCTGTATCAATGACAGTAAGTTTCCAACGTGATAATTCCTTAACACTTTCTTCATTACCCTCAAAATCTGGATGACTTGCAAATGCTGGCCCAATCCAATCCAAATAGTTTTTCGCACTAGCTCGAATATAATCCGGAAGCATCGTATCAGGATTAAGTCGTTTTGCATCAACCCATTTTTTTTGAGTTTTTTCCCAATCTTTCACCGTACCAACTAGATATAGCTTTTCTTTTGCTCTCGTCATCGCAACATACAAAATGCGCATTTCTTCCGATTTCATTTCTAGTGTCTTCTTTTCAACCATTGCTAAAAATGGGAAAGACGTATATTGAATCCTCTTTTCCGGGTCTATCATTTTAACCGCCAATCCAAATTCTTGGTCAAATAGATAAGGTAAATGGAAGTCCATTTTGTTGAATTCTCTACCCAGTCCTGCAGCAAATACAAACGGAAATTCTAAACCTTTAGAGGAGTGAATTGTCATTAGACGTACCACATTTTCTTTTTCACTTATTGCACGAGCAGCACCCAAATCATCTCCTCTTAAACGCATCCGCTCTACAAATCTCAAAAAGCGGAATAATCCTCGGAAAGATGTTTTTTCGTAGGCATTTGCTCGATCATGTAAGGCTCGTAAATTAGCTTGACGCTGCTTACCATTTGTCATGGCACCGACCATTTCATAATAATTTGTGTCCATATATACTCGCCAGACTAAATCAGCCAATGAACCACGTCTAGCTAAATCGCGCCAATCTTCTAGGTGTAACAAGAATCGTTGTAATTTCTCAGCTGTTGCTGATTTTAGTCCTGTTCCTTCGTTTCGAACGAATTGTTTTAATGCATCATAAAAGGCTGCTTTTGGATCTGCTAAACGAATACTTGCTAATTCATTTTCTGTTAAACCTACAAACGGTGCTCTTAATACAGACGCAAATGGAATATCTTGATATGGATTGTCGATGATTTTCAATGTATTTAACATAATCATCACTTCAAGTGCTTCAAAATAACCTTTTGAAATTTCCGCATAAAGTGGAATACCAGCTGTTTTAAACTCTTCCACAATATCAACAGACCAAGTCATGGATCGCATCAAAATGACAAAATCTCGATATTCGACGGATCTTTCTTTTTTCTCCCATGGATCATAAACAACCATATTCGAATCCATTATGCGGCGAATTTCTTTAATAATATATCTTGCTTCTTGTTGCGACTTTTTCAAGTCTTCCTCATCTAATAGTTCAGAATCGGTTTGTTCTTCCTCTTTTTCAGCTGTATGTAATATTGCCAATTCAAGAGGCATTTCTTTTTCATCATAAGGAGCTTTAGGCTTTAAAGCGGCTGCTTCATCATAAGCAACTTCACCGACTTCTTCTCCCATTACTTGTTGGAAAATATAATTCGTACCATGCAATACTTCCGGTCGACTACGAAAGTTCGCATTTAAGTCGATTCGTAACCCTGTATCAGTTGGATTTTCATTGTACTTTAAATACTTATGCAAAAATAACGTTGGTTCAGCTAAACGGAATCGATAAATAGATTGTTTCACATCACCAACCATAAACAGATTACCGTTTGATGCATTTCCACTTTTCACAAGTTGCAAAATGGTTTCTTGCAAGCGATTCGTATCTTGGTATTCATCGACTAAAACTTCTTTAAAATGTGCACGATAATCAAGTGCTACAGAAGATGGTACAAGCTCACCGTCTACTTCATCCGTTAAAATAGACAATGCAAAGTGTTCTAAATCTGAAAAATCAACTACCCCTTTTGTACTCTTAGCCTTGCCATATTGCTCACTGAATTGAATAGCTAGTTCTACCAATGTTTCAATCATAGGTTTCATCAAACGAATTTCATCTAATAGTCTCTCAGGAGTACGTTTAAAATAAGTTTCGATAGGTTTCTCAAACAGTTCCTTCGCTTGTTTTCGTTTTGCTTTCGCAAGTTCTAGTAACACTTCATCACAGCTACCTTTTTTCTGCGATTTTGCCCGATCTAATTTCGCAGACTGGAAGAAAATATAGGCTTCAGACCAACTACGTTCTGTTATGAATCCTTTTGCTTCTTGGAACAGGATTAGATCTTTCTGCGCAGTTTCTCCATAAGCAAATGGTCCATCAGATTGTAAAGAAAGTTCACGTACCTCTTCAATTAAAGCTATCGCTCCATCAATACTGTGTAAAATAGCCCTCTTAATATGTGTAGTCATTTCTAAATCGTCAATTGTAGTATTTTCTTCAATCGTATAATGATCTGGTAAAGAACGCAGCCATTTAATTGGTTCAGGATTTACTCTAGACATTTCATAAAGCTTATTGAGTAACACTTCAATCGCTTGGTCATCACGGTCAGAAGTGAAACTATCAACTAAACGATAGATATCTTCTACATTTTCTCCATCATAAGCTGTCTCTAATACTTCTGCTAAGGTATCATCCTTTAATAAAGCTACTTCTGTTTCATCTGCAATTCGAAAACCTGGATCAACATCTAATAAGTAAGCATATTGACGCACAATATTTAAGCAAAATGAATGCAATGTTGATATTTGTGCTTTATTGATCAAGCTAAGCTGTCTACGTAAATGCTTGGATTGAGGATTTCTACTAATTTCTTTTTCTAAAGCATTCGCCATCCGATGGCGCATTTCAGCGGCTGAAGCGTTTGTAAACGTTACAACTAGAAGCTGATCAACATCTATTGGCTCTGTAGTAGAAATGACTTTTTCAATCATTCTATTTATAAGAACAGCTGTTTTCCCTGAACCTGCAGCAGCAGAAACTAATATATCTTTCCCTGTTGCCCAGATAGCTTTCCATTGTTCATCTGTCCAAGTCGCATCTTCTGGTTTCTTAGGAATCTGAATCATCTGTGCCAGCCTCCTTACGAATTTTATCGATGATTTCTCCTGATTTTTCTACATGTAGTTGACGATAATGTTGATTGGTATCCGTAGTATCAAATTGACATACGCTCTTATATGAACAGAATTCACATGCTGTTCGTTGATTCATTTTAAATGGACTAATGTCTGTACAACCCTCTAATATCTCTTCTCCAGCACTTTTATGCTTATTGCGAACAAAGTTTGTGAGAGACTGCATATCTTTCGGTGCAATAACAGATGAGAGATTAGGAGACGTATTACCGTCCTTCTTCATATAGATTGGAACTACTTGAGAGTAACCTCCACTCTCTGATAATTGGTCATCCATTGCTATAATCGAGTCATAATCATCTAACAATAATCCGCGCATTTTAAAACCTTTCAACCGCTCATTCTCTGCTTCTTCTATAGATAAACTATTGTTTGTACTTAGCATTGGATTATGGACATGGATATAGAGCACACCACCTGCTTCGGCATGAATCGGTAGCCATTCTTCAGAATTTGTTATGGCAACATCTAAATACGTCAACATTTGTAATGATAATCCATTGTAAACATCATTCAAATCTAATTTATGTGCAGATGATTTATAGTCCACTATACGAATATAGGGTTTACCATTAACCATCGTCGCATCTACTCTGTCAATTCGACCACGCATTTGCATTGTTTTATGATCTTTTAGTTGGATAACAAGCGGTGGTAATGGATCTCCCGGTCCAAATGCAGCTTCGACAGCAATCGGCTTAAATCCTGAAACTCTTGCATGTTGACTTAGTGATTGCAGTGTACGTTGCACAATATAAGTAAGTTTGCGCTGAATATAACGGTAACGTGCTGTACTTAAAAGGATTTGATGATAGAGAAGTGGCGATATCGCTTCCACTGCTTGCTTTGCTAATAATGTACACTGTTCATTTGATAGCTGTGCCCATGTGATTTTCAAACGATCTGTCTCTTCCCCAATCCATTTTAAAGCTGCATGGAATAAATCTCCTATTGTTGGAGTTTCCAATCGATATTCTGGTCTTTCTTCTAAATGCAAACCATATGAAGAAAAATGAGCAAATGGACAACGATAGAATTTTTCGATACGAGAAACGCTAGAAGTCATCGTAGTTCCATATAATGCTTCTGTAATTTCAGGTGTTAGATTTTCTGCTTTATTATGTGTTTTCAACGGTCGCATTAGACGCTCTAAAACAGTATTCCAATATGGATCATCTTCATAATAACGTTTTAAAGCAAGCCACTCTTCTCCTAGTTCATGGTCTTCCTGATGTAAACGAAGTTGCTTCATTAAATAAGCTAAAGAAGTTCTAGGATGAACAATGTAAGAAAGTGCATTTTGCTCATTTGTCGATTCACTAGGATCGACTAAAGCAACCGTTTTCTTAATATTTTTTAATTGATCTTCCAAACGTTTTATATATAACGAAGGTAATAGGGCTTTACTTTCTTCATCAGCAATCGCATACGACACGATTAATCGATCAGATTGCATTGTAAAAGCATGGTATGTGATGAATTCTTCTTCTAGTAATCGTGTTTTGGATGTAGGTGCGATTTCATAACCAATTTGCGTAAACCATTCACGTTCGTTGTCTCCTAATAACCCCTCATAATCAATACGTTTCGGATAGACACCTTCATTTACGCCGATTACGAATACTGCTTTTGACTTCGTTAGACGTGCAATATCCGATGTTGCAACGGTTACTTGGTCGAGTGAGGGTGGGATTCGAGAAAATTCCAATGTATCGAAGCCCTCATCTAAAATTTCGAACGCTTCCTCTACTGTCATTTTTTGATCGCCGAACAGCATAACAAACTGATCTAATATTTCTACCCACTTGTTCCAAGCTTGCTCATGCTCACTTGCTTCTAGCAAACGACCTTTCTCAATTTCACGATCCTTCAATGCTTGCAGCTTATCGAAAACTTCCAATTTTTCTATAAAAGTATATAAAGCTGTGGCAATATCTTCACCAGTTGAAGCCCCTTTTAATTGATCTTCGAAAGCTTTTAAGGGTTCTCTTATTTGCGCTCGTACTGCTTCAATTTCTTTTTGGTAAGCTCTCTCTTCATCTGTTTGATTCTTTGAATATAATTCTAAACCTCGATATTTTTTATATAACCAGCGATTTTCTTCAAACCAACGTTTTCCATATATTCCTTGAGCTAATACGAAGTTTTCAAGTATATCTGCTCTTTCCCTCCAAATTTGAATATCTGAAGTCATTGGGAAGAATAAGTCAGTTTTAATTGCACGAAAAATAGGTTCATACTTCCAATCAGATTGAATTGTTTCTAATGCTGAACGGCTTAGCTCAATTAGTGGATGATGAAGCATTGTTTTTTTCTGACTGACAAAGAAGGGAATATCATATTGTGGGAAAGTTGTTGAAATCAGTGGATCATAAACATCTGCCTGACGATATAAAATGGCAATATCACGATAACGCATCTGATCATTACGGGTTAATTCTTTAATTTTTCTTGCAATAGCATGAATTTCTGAACGTCGATTGGCTGCTTCGATAATTTCTACACTGCCATCACTTTCTTGTTGAATTGGCGGAAATACTTCAAACTGACTTTCAATATAGCGTAAATCATCTGTATTAGATCGATATTGTTGCGTACAATGAGCTATTGGTTCGACTTCAATGCCATTCTCAAATGCTAACTCTTTTAATCTCGCGCATGTTCGTGCTGATTGATAAAACAAAGATTGTTCATCATCTGCATCCGCTTCTGCTTCCATTGGTAAAACAACGGTAACACGATTGGCTACCTTTAATAGTTCTTGAACCAACTCAAACTCCCTGGTCGTAAAAGCTGTAAATCCATCTATATAAATATCTGCTTTTCGAATTATTTCAGAATTTACTAACTGTGTAGTTAGTAAAGGATAATATCCTTCACTATCTACATATGTAGTTCCCAAGGATTCTTCGATTGCCTGAACAAGGAGATGCAAGTCATGGACTTTATCTCGTAAAGTTTGAGGAGCTTCAACTTGTCCTAAATTTTCTTCTAGATTCATTAGCGCTGCACTATCTAAACTATATCTGCTAAATTCTTTTAATAATGATTCCATTTCAGCTGTGAATCCACGTTTATCCGCAGCTTTTCTAAACAAAGTAAATTCTTCTTTATGGTGATCAAGTAGCTTCCTTATAAGCATTCGATAACCAAAACCATTCACTTCTTTTCGACTGATTCCACCTGTTTCTTGCAAAACACGCCACGCTAAACGCTTAAAAGTAGTGACTTGCGCTCGTATTAATCCTTTTACTTTGTAATTATGCGTCATATCATATTCTACAGAAAATGACATTTGATCTGGAACGATCAAAAAAATAGGTGAACCAATCGTTCTCTTTTGAACCTCAGCAGCGATCTCTTGCTGTATGAGTGTTGATTTCCCCGTTCCTGAGCGTCCTGTTACAATACGTAGAGACATCTTAATCCTCCTAACTTGCATATATATCTACTACCACTCTAACACAAAATAAGAACTAATGTTCTAGTGGACCTTTTTATTTTTCGAAAATTCTCTCATATCTCTTTCTACTTTTTCATTCATTTTCGCTTCCACTTGCTTTCCTCCCCACCATAACAAGAGCACGATGGTAATGATTAGGCATGTCCGAATTGGATTCGTAACCAAAGCTCGTAAATCAGAGCCAATCCAACTGATGATAAAAATCATCACAAATTTAGCCAACATAATTGTAATGAGGTATCTTTTTTTCTTCAAATTAGATAACCCTGCCACTATATTGACAAGTGCTGAAGGGGTAAACGGAAAACATAATAAGATGAATAATGGGGTAAAACCTTGATATTCAACCCAATGGATTAATTTTTTCACTGTATTTCTTTCTGTAACGAAACGTAAAATTCTACTTTTACCAAATTTACGTATAATTAAAAATACACAATACGAACCTAATACTGCACCAACCCAAGAGAATAGGAAACCCCACCACAAACCATAAGCACTGGCATTAGCTACTACAAATGCGGCTAATGGCAAGAATGGCAAAAACGATTCCAAGAGTGGTAATGCAATGGCCAATAGAGTACCAATTAAGCGATATTGATGTGCTAGTGACTGAAAATTTTCAATGGATAACCAATCTGGCACTCCAATTGCCTCCTTTTTATTTTACCTTTTTAACTTTTTCGATTATATTTCTATTCAGTTAATAGGAGCGATTCAAACACCTATAAGTTGCGCAAAAGGACAGCATTCTACATAGTTCGAAAAATAACCACTTTCTATAACATGCTGGTTCTTTCCATACATTATACAATAGTTCCATTATTCTTTAATGTAGTATGAACTATTTTTCTTCATGATTTTTTATTGATCATTCGTGTGTGAAGAACATGTGACAGATAAAGCTAAAAGTGACATGTTCTTATACAAATAAAAAAGCCTGTCACAATTAAGGACAAGCTTCTTCTATTTCAGTTATTATGTCGATTCATCATCTTTGTTGCATACCAGAAACCAATTGTTAGCGAAATTGCATCCACTACATACAATATAGGCGGATGAGTGTAGCCTGCATAAATTGACGCCGCCATTAATGCTACTGAAAGGGCTAAACCTACATAATTTTTAAACGTAATTCGCGTAAATAAAATAACCAATAAGCCAGGAAGTATAAGCGCCATTAACAATTTTATCACCGACATTCAATCACTCCCTATCGTACAACGAGTAAGCCGATTCTAAAATGGTCATGACGGTAAATGACATGTTGTCTTAGGCGAACTTCACCATCTTGATCGAGTACTTCGAGTCGACAATGGGCGGCATTGATTTGCAATGCTTCATAAAGCTCGTCCTCTGTTTTCACAGGAATTCCATTGACCTTACGAATACATTCACCTACTTGAATGCCCATTGCTTCTGCTGGTGAATCTGGTAAAACGCCAGCTACCATAACCCCTGTATCTTGTGGAGTCACAGCATAACTACCATGACGTTCACTTATTGAGTAAATAATTGAAATCAACGCTCGTCCAACAATTGCAACACAAACTGCTGCGATCCCCATAATCGGGAAGAAATAAGCGACAATTGCTTCTGCTAATACAAGGAAGCCTAACATTTCTATCGTTTTACCTAATTGTGGATAGAAATGTACTGGAAGCATTTTACGTGAACGTTGTTGAAATCCAATCACAAACGGAACT
Organism: Rummeliibacillus sp. NPDC094406; assembly: GCF_044763875.1. Taxonomy (NCBI): domain Bacteria; kingdom Bacillati; phylum Bacillota; class Bacilli; order Caryophanales; family Caryophanaceae; genus Rummeliibacillus; species Rummeliibacillus sp. NPDC094406. Next base: position 550,915 of record NZ_JBIWGZ010000002.1, read on the forward strand.
AGAATCAATGAAAATGAATCACTGCCTAGTGGAATCTGTGGCCAATATGGAATATATTCTTGAATCGCTCCACTTGGCAACACAAAGAATATTGGTAGTAGCCATAAACGTTTTGCTAGATAAATAACTGATGGTAGTCCACGTTCTGTTTTTAATATTTTAGGAGATGCAAGTTTTGCTGCATTTTTTTTAATTAAATATCCTTCTGCAATTAGTAAAAGACCAATCATAACTGGTATCGTTACCAGCATACCCACATGCATTGATGCACTCGTAACGTCCCAATTTAAGAAATGCCATGAACCATCAGTTATATATGTATACCACAAAATGATAAAAGCGATTCCTAAGGAATATGCTGCAGATGCTAGATGATAATAGAATGTTAGTAAGCATATGACACCTACAGCAGCACTTAAAACGATAAATTGAATTGGAACCACTAAACCAACTGCAATACTAATAATCGAAATGACTAATCCAAGTAACCAGCCTTCTTTTATCATTAAAATTGTCTCAGACCAGCCCCAGAAAATTCGTATATTAAAAGATTTTCTCTCCCCTTTTACACGACGATAGCCTATTAAGATAGAGAAAATGATAGCAACATATAATAACGGATTTAAAAAGAAACGGCCGATGCCTTTTAAGAGTTCCATGACAATGTCTAAATACATAGTTCGCATCACCTTTCAATTTTTGCTATAAATAGTATTGTCTCTTCATTGTATCAAACAGCCGTTTGAAAACGAAGTCTTTTTCGACCTATACGCCAAATAGATTTCGCCTATTATTTTAATTGATGATTGATATAACCGATTGCCATTTGTAGTTGCATATCATTTTCCTGATTCTCTCTAAATTTCACCATTTCTTCGTGTAATGCAAAAAGGAATTTTTCATCCATTTTATTTCCATTAGTGAGCATATGTTTTTTACTATATTCTTCTACTGCTTTTGCCGTTGTTCTGTCAAAATAGCCATCCACTCTACTAATTGAAAACCCTTGAGCTTTTAGAACTTCCTGAACAGATTGAATACTTTCAGAAAAATCTCCTTCTTTAAAATTCCCCGTCATTGGTGGGAATTTCATATGGAATAATGGGTTTTGTTCTACTTCTAATGTTGCTTTGATTCCCTTGCCATGAATCCATTCACGTTTTGGAGTTAACCATTTATGTGTTGAAAGCTTAAGCTCACCACCGTTAGATAGTGGCCACGTTTCTTGAACTGTTCCTTTTCCAAAGCTTTTCACGCCAATAATAGAAGCACGGTTTAAATCTTTTAATGCTGCACTTAAAACTTCACTCGCAGAAGCACTACCTTCATCTTGTAATAATACAATGGGTAGCGTCTTTAATCTTTCATCATAATTAAATGCCATTCTTTTCTTCGTTACTTGTAAAGGTTGCTGGTTTCCTACTGCATTTTCCATATAAGCATAGGTTGTATTGGGTTGTACCAAACTTCCAATCACTTGCTCCACGCTTTTCAAATAACCACCAGGATTACTTCGAACGTCTATTATTAAGGCAGAAATTTGTTGTTTCAAAATCTCATTAGTATTCTTATACCACTCTTCTGCTGTCTTCTCTCCGAATACTGTCATCGAAATATAACCGATTTTTTTGTTGTCTGAAACCAATATTTTACTCTTAACCGACGTCTGGGTGATCGCAGCCCTTGTCATATTTAACTCCACATGGCGATCTTCTGACGGTCTATAAACTGTCATCTTTAGGTTTGTACCTGCTTCCCCTCGAATAAGGGCTAATAATTCTGTTAATGTTTTACCATCGGTGCGTTCACCGTTCACTTGTACAATTTCATCGTATGGTTTTAATCCTGCCTTTTCAGCTGGAGAATCTTTCACCGGTGATACGATGATAAAACGACCTTGACTTACAGTAATCTCTGCGCCAATTCCGACCCTTTCATCTGATAATTGTTCCCTATGCAACTTCGCCTCTTCCTTCGTATAGTACGTACTATACGGATCTTTTAGTGCACCAGCCATCCCATTGATAGCTCCTTCTACAAGCTGTTTTTCTGTCGTTTCATGGACAGACTCTTTGCGAATTAGCTCGTAAGCTTCTCCTACAGATTTCAATACTCCTCGTTCTTCTTTTACTACCGCGTCTGTTTTCTGGTACTTCACAAAAGCAAATGTCCCTACACATAATACAAAAACCATACATAAATAAAGCCACCATTTTCGCATTTATCTCGTCCCTCCCATATCCATCTAATATATGAATAGGAAACGAAATTTAAAACCCGAAAATGGTGGACGGACCGTTATTATTTTAAGTTAGCAATAGTTTGTGACATCATTTCTTGATCCATTGGTCCAACAACCTTTTTTTGAATCCTACCATTTTTATCGATAAAGAAAGTCGTAGGAATTGTGACAATTTCATATTGTTTTTGTTGCTCCCCATCTTCATCCAATAAAACTGGATAGGTCATATCATATGATTTTACAAAATCTCGAATATAATCTTCATCTTTATCAGATTTTGTTAAGTTAACAGCAAGAATTTCCACACCATCTTCTTTTGCATGTTTTTTATAATATTTTTCCATATGAGGAATTTCTGCTTTACATGGCGGACACCAAGTTGCCCAGAAATTTAAAATAACCTTTTTTCCTAGATAATCTGAGAGTTGTACTTCTTTACCATCTAATGTTTTCAGTTTAAAATTCGGCGCTGTTTGGTTAATTGCTAAACCGCTATTTTTCTCCACTTTAGCTGAGACTTGAGTAGATGATGTATCGACTTTTTGGCCTTCTTCTACTTTTGATTTTACAAAATTTGTTAGTGCAATAGCGATTAATGCCACGATTAGTAGCAAACCAAATATTTTCTTTTTCAACTTTGTAGCCTCCTAGATTGCAATAATACAGACAATGAAATTTCAAACATAGGGTCGTCCTTCTCCCCTACGTTTGTTAGTTGAATCAATTGGACTTCTGCGACAGTTGTATTCCACCTAAGTTTTATCTATCTTACATTACTTAGTTTTAGAGAACTTACTACTTGTTAAAGCGAGATTAAATAAGCCGAGCATTGTTGTCACTAGCACAGACAATTGCCAAATGCCTAATGGCTGCAATGTAGCGACAAATGCATGTGTACAAAGAAATAGAAGTAACAATTGCTTATGCCAAGTAAAATCAGCCTTTCTTTTCCATAATGCTAGCATAATCCAACATGTAAAGCTCGTGATTGTAAGTACTCTTTGCCATAGTGCAGCATCATTTAGAAAAGCCATCAATATTTGATACATACTGGAACAAAGAATACTTGTGACAAATACCGCTTGTAAATATTCGCCTTTAAAACCGCATTGACGTAATTTATGCCAAAGTTTGATGCATATAAACAATATACCTAGTACAAATCCCATCATACCACCATTAAAATATAATATTGTCAGTGGATGCTTGATAACCATTGAAAAGTCTGTGACAATGACACTAAATTTCCATATTAATATGAGTTGCAAAGCTACATCAGAAAAAATAGATGCAATCTCTTTACTATATAATATCCATAATAATAGTCCCATTAGAACAAAACTTATAAATAGAGCGACCCATGAAGATGGCATCGTAAGTGCTCTGATGCTATACCATTCAGTTACCTGCATTTATTTCCCACCTCCATGTTCGAATGATGTATACCCTATACCGTATATTAAATTATAAGGTCATACAAAACAAGCTTCTTCTTTGGCTAAAGATCTTCATATCCTGCTACACACGAATGATTGTATGGTGGACTAGGCACCTTCTCTTTGTAAAATATCGAGTTCGCGAATGCAATATAAAGTCATGAATAAAGGGCACGTAATCGACAATAAAGCCACTCTAATCAATAGTAGCAAACAATTTGATGTTCCTCTATTTCTCATTGCATAAAAAAAAGCTACTGAAGAATAGTCTTCAATAGCTCAAACTAACTACTATAAGGAAATATATCTTAATGGATTAATAGCTCCTACACTTTGTCCCTTCCATGCTGTTGTATGAATTTCAAAGTGCAGATGGCTTCCATATGCTCGACCAGTTTGGCCCATATAGCCAATAACTTGTCCTTTTTTCACAGATTGCCCTACAGTAGATTTATATCCACTTAAATGTGCATAGACTGTCGTAAATGTATGTCCGTTAATAGAATGTGTGATCATGATAACATTTCCATATGTAGATAATGGGCTAGCACGGAACACTACTCCATCAGCTGCTGCTACAATCGGTGTGCCTTGCTTATTGGCTAAATCAACTCCATAGTGGAATTCAGGACCGAAGCCAATATTACGCCATCCAAATCCTGATGTAAGGGTCCCGTTTGTAGGTTTTGTCCAAGTACCACTTGCTACTTCTGGAATATCCCCTGTTTCACCTTCGTTTGATACTGTTGTTACGTTAGAGCTTTTTGCCGCGGCTTCTGCTTGCTGACGAGCAACTTTAGCTAAACGTTCTTGTTCTTTTGCGATATCTTTTTCGACTTCTTTGCTAATATTAATTGCTTCTGAGTATTCTTTTTCTAATAACTTCTTCTCAGATTTTAAATTACTTTGTTCAGCTTCTAATTTATCGATCAATTGATCTTTATCCTTTTTCTTTGCATCTAATGTTCTGCGTAATGAAGTGAGTTTATCACGATCGATTTCTTGTTTATGTAACTTTTCATCTAACGTTACCTTTTGTTCTTCTAGCTTTTTCTTATCATTACTTTGCTCTTGGATAATCAGGCGATCAGCTTCCAATAATGTATTAACTGCTGATATACGATCAATAAAATCAGTAAAACTTTCTGCTTTCAGTAGAACATCTACATATCCTACTGAACCACCATTCTCTTGAATTGCTCTAGCACGATCTTGTAGTAGATCATCACGTTCATTAATTTTCTTTTCTAAGTCAGCAATAGATGTTTTCAAATCATTAATTTCTGAAGTAGTATGATCAATTTTCTCTAAAGCGACTGTAATTTCTTTATCTGTTTTCAGGATTTTTTTATCAAGCTTTGATATTTGCTCCATAATGCCATCCATCTTTGATTGATTATTGTTAATCTTTGTTGATTTTTTCTGAATATCCGAATTTAATTCAGACGTTTTTTGATTTAATTCTTGTTGTTTATCTTTTAAATGATTGATAGATTCGGCACTAACATTTACAGATGGCATAAACAATGTAAGTGCTAGTGTCGTGGCAATTGCGCTCGTAAAACTTTTGGTTTTCTTGTTCAACTGGTGCCCCCCTTAGCTCTATCGAATATTATATTTTCAAGAATTTTCTTACTGACATAAAACTTCCCCAAATACCGATGAAGACACCCATCAATAATATTAATAAATCTACTTCAAAGATGAATGGTGTTACATCTAATAATTGGAAGATTTCACCTTTCATTTTCGGAGCAATTACACTATAAAGTTGTGAATATAAAATAGTGACACCTACAATTGGTATAATAGCCCCTAATAATCCTAGCCACATACCTTCTAAAACGAATGGAATACGTACAAACCAGTTTGTTGCCCCTACTAATTTCATAATCTCAATTTCTTTTCTTCTTGCTGTAATCGTAATTTTAATCGTATTGGAGATTAAGAACATCGCAGTAAGAAGCAATGCGATAATTAATACAATCCCAACATTTCTACTAATATTTAAGAAATTAAATAGCTTTTCAATTTTGCCTTTTCCATACAACACTTCATAAGTATTATCTAAAGCATCAATTTGTTTAGCTACTGTCGCTGTTTGTTGAGGATTTTCTGCTTTTACATAAAGCACATTTCTTAATGGATTACTTTGTTTGAATAAGCTTAAATCTTCACCAAAATCTTCTATTAAACCGTTTAATTCATGCTCTTTCGATGAATATTTCATCGACTCTACACCCGGCATGTCCTTAATTTGCTGCTGCAAGGTTGTTTCAGCTTTTGAATCAGCTTGTAAATCAATGAGAACTTTGATTTCTACATCATTCTCTACATCAGTAGCAACCTTGTTTAAATTCATCATGATTACCATAAATACGCCAACTAATAATAATGTAACGGTTACTGCACTTACAGATGCGAAAGTCATCCAACCATTTCGCCCAATTGATTTGAAACTTTCTCTTATGTGACGACTTATGGTGCTAGATTTCATAACCGTAGTCACCTCCATGTTCATCACGAACAATTAGACCGCCTTCAATTGCCACAACGCGACGTCTCATGTTATTTACAATTTCTCTATTATGCGTTGCCATAATAATTGTTGTCCCACGTGCATTTATTTCTTCAAATAAATTCATAATATCCCAAGAAGTATCTGGATCTAAATTCCCTGTCGGTTCATCAGCAATAACCACTTTTGGTACATTAACAATGGAGCGTGCAATTGATACACGCTGTTGTTCGCCCCCTGATAATTCATCAGGAAACATTCTTGCTTTCTTTTTTAAACCAACTAAATCCAACACGTCCATAACGCGCTTACGAATTTTTGTCGGATTTTCTTCAATCACTTCAAGTGCAAATGCGACATTTTCATACACATTTAATCTTGGTAAGAGTTTGAAATCTTGGAAAACGACACCGATTTGCCTTCTTAAGTAAGGTACTTCCTTACTCTTTAATGACGTTAAATTCATTCCATTGACAATAATTTCGCCTGTTGTTGCTTTTTCTTCACGATACATCATTTTAATAAATGTCGATTTACCTGCACCACTAGGACCAACGATATAAACAAATTCTCCCTGGTTAATTTTTATATTAAGTCCATTAATCGCAACGATTCCATTTGGGTACTTTTTATAGACATTCTTCATCTCTATCATTTTTTTACCACCTATTTTATAGTAAAACTTAACCAATTTTAGTTAAGACTATTATAACATTGTACTAGTTTTCTATCATTACAGTTTTATTTCAAATCATTAAATATATTTAAATGTGTTTATTTGATGAAAAATAAATGTTTTGCATGAAATTTGTTTGTAATCTATCTAGCTCCGCGCATGCCTCTTAATGGCTCACACGATATTGATATTAATTCAATAGCCCTTGGCACTGGTGGGAGCGGACTTTGGAGATCTGCCTCTATTCAGCCAAATTTCGAAACCTAAAAAAACCGGAGAGAAAATCTCCCCGGTTTTTGTCAAAACTCTTTGATTATAAATTATATCTAACAATAACTGAGCCTGTCTTTGTTTCTCCATCAATGACTAAAGTTGATGAATCCTCAATCTTTTTAGAGAATTGAACAGATTTTTGTAAAAATTGACTTTGTTCATTTAAACGCTGTATATCTGGTAATCGAACATCCATCTTTCCTAGATTAGATGAAACTTCCCCTTGTAAAGAGACTGTACTTGGTATATAGATTTCTACAGTACCTGCTACTGTTTGTGCTTTGATGCTCTTTGCTTCTTGAGAACGAGTTGTAACTACCACATGTCCATTAGCAGATTCTGCTTCGATTTCACTAATAGCACCATCAACATAAATACGACCATTAACTGTTTCTGCTTCTAGTTCATCGCCGGCTACATCGCGAACTTCAATCGCACCATTCGCGGTTTCCAAATCCACCCTTCTAAAATTAAAGGATTTACAGTCTATTCTGCCATTCATCGTTTTCACTTTCAATTTTTCAATATTAATATTTCCTGTACTGAACCCACCATTAAATTGATGGATTGTTACCGTATTATAATTTGCTTGAGGAATATATAAAGTAACGTCGACACGGATTTTCTTTGTTGTACTAATTACTCGTAACGTCCCGTTGTCATTCTTACAAACAAATTGATCTCGGAATTCTTTTTCTAGATCATCACTTATCTTGACAAACGAAGGTCTCACTTTATAAACAGCTCTTGCCGTACCATCTATTGATGGTTTCACTTCAACATTGCCATTTGGAATGTCTATACTTATATTTGAAAAATCTGATGTTTCAATTATTTCTTCTTTTTCGAAGAAATTAGGATCAATAAATGACTTATCAAAGTCAAATTCTTTTACCTTTGAAACAGCAGTATTCATCAAATCAACAAATTTTGAACTGAATTGTGTAAAATCCCTCTTCAAATCTTCGAAGAATGTTTCATCGACTCCCTTTGAAGATTGATATTGTTTAGATGATTGCCCTTGCTCTTGCCAAGAATATTGTTCATCATTTGTTTGCGAATACGATTGGGATTGTTGATTTGTTTCTTTTGTATTAAATTGGGGTTGTTCATATTTTGATTGCGTATTTGTATTGTCTAAGCTATCTTGATGCTGATTTTCCATTGATTGTGTAGATGATTCTTCCAGTTTTTCTAATAATACTATCGCTTCTTGAGCTGTAATGGTGCCTTTTTCAACTAAATCTAAAATGCGTTTACGTTCATTTTGCATTTAAATGGCCTCCTTGTTCGTATTACTAATAGTTACGAATTGCCCGGAAAAAAGTTTCATTTTATTCTATTTGAATCAATTTCATAAATCCATTTTTGGTGTTTAACTACGAACATTTCAATACATTGACTTTCCGCTTTTCAAGTATTAATCTGCTTTCTTCGTGATGTGGAATTAGCTTCGCTTTCCGCGGGCGAGCGTTGAGGCTACTTAAAAAGTGTAGTAAAACAAATATTTATAGTATATATCTGCTATTGAATGAAGTGGAGTTAGCTTCGCTTTCCGTGGGCGAACTGACGAGCCTCCTCGCTGCGCTCCGGGGTCTCGTCTAGCTCGTTTTCCCACAGGAGTCTCCGCTATTTCCACTTCAACGAAGATGGCAATACAAAATTTTCATCATAAAAATTTAGCTTTTTTTACTTTTTCAGTGGCCTCACTTCGTTCACTACGGGGTCTCACCTGTCTCGCTTTCCTGCAGGAGTCTTCGCTATTTCCACATCAAAAAATATCGCTATCTAAGATTTCCATTATAATTTTTCAAGGTTTTTACATTTCAAGTGCCTTTTCGACAGTTGTTTTCCCGACGATATTGTAACCTGAAACAATAATTAGCTTTGCCGCTTTGCTTGCTCGTCGCAGAAAAAATAGTTGCCTAGGCAACTATTTTTTTGCACCCGCAACTGCTTCTTCCATACGATCACGGTCTCGTTGTAATATCCTCTTCAAGTAAAACCCAGTATAAGAGCAATCTGTTTCAGCTACTTCTTCCGGTGTACCTTTGGCAATGACTGTACCACCTTTGTCGCCACCTTCTGGTCCCATATCAATGATATAGTCTACTGTTTTAATGACATCTAAATTATGCTCAATCACTAAAACGGTATCACCATTGTCGACTAAACGTTGTAATACCTTTAGTAAACGCGAAATATCTTCTGCATGCAGACCTGTTGTTGGTTCATCTAAAATATAAATAGATTTACCGTTGGAACGTTTATGCAATTCAGATGCTAATTTTACACGTTGTGCTTCCCCACCAGATAATGTAGTAGCAGGTTGGCCTAATTTTATATACCCCAAACCTACATCGACAATCGTTTGTAATTTCCGTGCAATTTTCGGGATATTTTTGAAAAATTCCAATGCATTCTCAACGGTCATTTCTAATACATCTGAAATGCTCTTTTCTTTATATTTTACTTCTAATGTCTCGCGATTATAACGTTTTCCATGGCACACTTCACATGGTACGTAAACGTCAGGTAAAAAATGCATCTCTATTTTAATAATACCGTCACCACGACATGCTTCGCAGCGACCACCTTTGACATTAAAACTAAAACGTCCTTTTTTATAGCCACGTATTTTCGCTTCGTTGGTCACAGCAAATACATCCCGAATATCATCAAACACACCTGTATAAGTGGCTGGATTTGAGCGTGGTGTTCTACCAATCGGCGATTGATCGATATCGATTATTTTTTCTAATTGTTCAATTCCTTCAATTTCTTTCACTTCACCGGGCTTTACTTTTGAACGATTTAACTTTTGCGCTAATGATTTGTAAAGTACTTCATTTACTAAAGTACTTTTTCCAGATCCTGAAACGCCAGTAACTGCCGTGAAGACGCCTAACGGAATATCAACTTTTACATTTTTTAAATTATTTTCTTTCGCACCCTTAATTTTAAGGAAACGACCATCCGGTTTTCTTCGCTCTATTGGAAGTGGGATAAATTTACGACCACTTAAATATTGACCTGTCAGCGAATTATTATTTTTCATTACTTGCTGTGGTGTACCAGCTGCGACAATTTCACCGCCATGTACACCCGCACCAGGACCAACATCAATTAAGTAATCAGCCGCAAGCATCGTGTCCTCATCATGTTCTACGACGATTAGTGTGTTTCCAAGGTCGCGCATACTTTGTAATGTCGCAATCAATCTGTCATTATCACGTTGATGTAGTCCAATTGATGGTTCATCTAAAATATAGAGAACACCAGTTAAACGCGATCCAATTTGAGTCGCTAAACGAATACGTTGTGCTTCCCCACCTGATAAAGTACCAGCTGCTCGATTTAATGTTAAATAATCAAGACCAACATTTATTAAAAAGCTAAGTCGTTCTTGTATTTCTCTTAATATAAGACGCGCAATCTGCATATCTTTTTCTGATAGTTTGAGCTCTTGGAAAAATGTGTAGGCTTCTTTAATAGAGAATTTTGTCACTTCACCAATATGCTTCCCATCAATTTTCACAGCCAATGTTTCTGGCTTTAAACGATGACCATGACAAGATGGACAAGGTTGCTGTGCCATATATTTTTCCATTTGATCACGAATATAATCTGAAGAAGTCTCGCGATAACGTCTCTCTACATTCCGTAAAACTCCTTCAAATTGAATATCTTGATCACGAATATTCCCAAACTCATTTTCATAATGGAAATGAATGAAGTCTTCTCCTGAGCCATGTAATATTTTATCCATTTGCTCTTTTGGTATATCCTTTACAGGTATATCCATATCAATTCCGTAATGGTCACATATAGACTTTAATAATTGTGGATAGAATTGAGAACTGACTGGATTCCATGGCACGATCGCGCCATCATTTAGCGTTACATCCCAATCTGGAATGACCATTGTTTCATCTACTTCAAGCTTTGTACCAAGTCCATCACACTGTGGGCAAGCTCCAAATGGACTGTTAAATGAAAACATACGAGGCTCTAACTCTTCAATAGAGAATCCGCAAATTGGGCAAGCGTGATGTTCGCTGAACAACAATTCTTCGTACTCCATCACATCGACCATCACTCGGCCATCCGCTAATCTTAAAGCTGTTTCTAAAGAATCACTTAAACGAGACTCTACACCCTCTTTTAATACCACTCGGTCAATGACCACTTCAATATTATGCTTTTTGTTTTTCTCTAATTCGATATTGTCATCTAAATCTCGTAGCTCTCCATCAATTCGTGCTCGAACATAGCCTTGTTTTTTCAAGTCTTCTAATAATTTAACATGTGTTCCTTTTCGACCAGATACCATCGGTGCTAGTAATTGCAGCTTTGTTCGTTCAGGGTATTGTACGATTCGATCCACCATTTGCTCAACGGTCTGAGACGTAATTTCAATACCATGGTTTGGACAAATTGGTTTTCCGATACGCGCAAAAAGTAGACGTAAGTAATCATAGATTTCTGTCACTGTTCCGACTGTAGAACGCGGGTTACGACTTGTTGTTTTTTGGTCAATTGAAATTGCTGGTGATAGTCCTTCAATGGCATCTACATCTGGTTTGTCCATCTGTCCTAAAAATTGTCTCGCATAGGCAGAAAGTGATTCCACATAGCGTCTTTGCCCTTCTGCATAAATCGTATCAAATGCAAGTGACGATTTACCAGAACCTGAAAGTCCAGTCATGACAACTAATTGATCTCGCGGAATTTTTACATTAATATTTTTTAAATTATTAGCACGTGCTCCTTGTACAACGATTTCTTGATTTTTCAAACTGCTCATCCTTCCGCTTTCAATTCCAAAATAGTATCTCGAAGTTCAGCCGCACGTTCGAAATCAAGCGCTTTTGCTGCATCCTTCATTTCTTTTTCTAGTGATTCTAGTAATGTTGTCTTTTCTACCTTCGTTAATTTCTTACCATTCGTCACTTTTGTTAGATAAGATTCTGGTTCTTCTGCTGCTTGTGTTGCACGAATTACATCTCGAATTTTCTTTTGAATCGTTTTTGGTGTAATACCATGTTCTTTATTGTAAGCCATTTGTATTTCTCGACGACGGTTTGTTTCCTCAATTGCCTTCGTCATGGAATCCGTCATACGATCTGCGTACATAACGACATGTCCATTGGCATTACGAGCCGCACGTCCAATTGTTTGAATTAGTGAACGTTCAGATCGTAAAAAACCTTCCTTATCTGCATCTAAAATTGTCACTAGCGAAACCTCTGGAATATCTAATCCCTCACGCAATAAATTGATACCAATTAAGACATCATACGTACCTATGCGTAATTCCCGAATGATTTCGATACGTTCTAACGTTTTAACTTCAGAGTGCAAATACTGAACTTTAATGCCTATTTCTTTTAAGTAATCGGTTAAATCCTCTGACATTTTCTTCGTTAAAGTCGTTACTAGTACACGTTCATTACGTTCTACGCGTAATTGAATTTCATCAATTAAGTTATCAATTTGTCCTTCAATTGGACGCACTTCAATTTCAGGATCCAATAAACCTGTCGGACGAATAATTTGTTCAACCGCTTCAGGTGTATGTTCCAGTTCATAAGGACCTGGTGTTGCCGAAACATAAATGGCGTTATGAATATGTTTCTCAAATTCTTCAAATTTTAACGGTCTATTATCAAGTGCAGATGGTAAACGGAAACCATGTTCTACTAAGACATTTTTTCGTGCTTGGTCACCGTTATACATCCCACGAATTTGTGGCAATGTAACATGACTTTCATCCACTATTAACAAAAAGTCTTCAGGGAAATAATCCAGCAAGGTGTATGGGGTTACTCCTGGTGGACGTAGGGTCATAGGACGTGAATAGTTTTCAATACCAGAGCAGAAGCCCATTTCTTTCATCATTTCTAAATCATAATTCGTTCGTTGTTCTAATCGTTGTGCTTCTAAAAGTTTATCTTCTGAGCGAAGCTGTTTTAATCTATCTTGCAATTCTTCTTCAATCATTTCGATTGCTTTTAACATTTTTTCCTCACGTGTTACGAAGTGAGAAGCTGGGAAGATTGCTATATGCTCACGTTCACCTAATATCTCGCCTGTGAGGGCATCAACTTCACGAATACGATCTACTTCATCACCAAAGAACTCAATACGAATACAGCGTTCATCACGAGATGCTGGGAAAATTTCAACCACATCTCCACGTACTCTAAACTTACCACGAGTAAAATTAATGTCGTTTCGTTCATATTGGATATCCACTAATTTTCGCAATAACTGATTACGCTCAATTTCCATACCAGTTCGAATGGATACAACCATTTCTCGATATTCCTCTGGATTACCTAAACCATAAATACAAGAAACAGATGCGATGATAATTACATCATCCCGTTCAAACAAAGAAGATGTTGCAGAATGTCGTAGCTTATCAATCTCGTCATTAATACTGGAGTCTTTTTCAATATAAGTATCTGTTTGTGGCACATACGCTTCTGGCTGATAGTAATCATAGTAACTAACAAAATACTCAACTGCATTATTTGGGAAAAATTCTTTGAATTCACTGTATAGTTGTCCTGCAAGTGTCTTATTATGAGCAATTACAAGTGTTGGCTTTTTTACTTCTTTAATCACATTAGAAACGGTGAATGTTTTTCCTGTTCCTGTTGCCCCAAGTAATGTTTGATGTTGCTTACCTTGTTTTACACCTTCAACAAGTTCTTGAATAGCGGTTGGTTGGTCTCCGCTGGGCTTGTAGGGTGAATGCAAATCAAATTCCTGCTCCATTATTTTGTCCTCCTCGTTCGTCGCAATCTAGTAGCTATATTTTAACATAGCTGTTAGAAAATATCGAGAAAAACGCGAACGTACGTTTTAGATAGTTGTAATAAAAAAACCGCTCTAATTGAACGGTATTTGATCTTCCGAATGAGTATAGTCCTCTACCATTTCTGTTAGCAATTTCTTGACTTGTACTCTTTTCAATATAAGTCATTTTAGTTGCTAGTCCTTGGGAGATTTTGCGAAAAAGATAAATTAAAAAAACAGTTGATTAAAAATTTTTTGGTCCAATCAAACTGCTCGTTTAGTCCAGGCAAACGATTAATTTTGCCAACGAAATGATCATTTTTGTCATTTTTCTATTCTAAATACTTTTTGATAGTATAGAAAAAACATCATGAATATGCAAATTTTTTACTTTCTCATAACATTTCAGGAAAGAAAGCGGGTGTTGTTATACACAATTTACACATTAATTTTTCACTATTGGTATCGTCATTCGAAACAATACTTTGATCGCAAAGGAGGAACTAAAATGAACTACAGAATGGTTAGTCTTTATGATTTTTGTTTGACGCCTAATATTTGTATGTTAAAACCTATGATAATTGATGGACATAATTACTCGTTAGTCTTGGAATTAGAAAAAAGATATGTAGTGCCATGTACAGTAACACGTTTGATGAATCGCATTTGTGCATCATTAGGAACTACTTTAGACGTCACTTTAAATTATTCCAATAGTATTTTTAGAGAGGTAAATGTAAATTCAAGTAAGGAAGAAAATATGATTAAACTTCCCATTGTTTTGTCTGTTCTTAATAAGCCGTATATTTTCTTTCCAACTGCATCTCCTAAAAAGAATCATAATACGTGGATTCTGTGGCAAAACTTTAGAGGGCATTCATTAATCGGTAAACAAGGTATAGGCCTACATTTTAAAAACGATGTGTATACAGAAGAGCAGATTAGTTTCACAACCCTTTCAAGACAGCAATACTATGCATCCATTTTATACTTCCGTCATATGGATAATATGCTACAGCAACACTATGCTGAAAGTGTACTTGCTACTGTTCGCAATGAGTTATTTCTTGTGCCTTAGCTAAATAATAAGACAGTAAATCTTCTACATGGTTCCGTAGCCGAATATTAGAATATCGCCGACAATCTTGTGCACGTTGACGTACGAAAATGTATTCCGAAAATAAATCGTCCCGCTCACCACGAAATACCTGTAACTGATTTTGACGTAAATAGCGTTTAGCCCCTGCTAATTCTTTTTGAACAAATGATATAGTCTGTTCGACCAATTTAATATATGGTTGTTTTAGTTTAAAAGTGCCTTGTTCAAACGCCTGACAGTCTCTTTGTAGAATTTGTAAAACCATTGGTAAGTAAATGACCTGTTCTAGCATTTGGATTGCTTCCTTTGATAAATTCAACATCATTCCACCTCCAAATTAAGAACAAATGTTCTGATTTAATTTTACAATGGAGTCACGCTTTTGACAAGTAAATAGGTATTGTAATATTTGGTAAATAAACTTTTAAAGGGGATATCCTAAAAGTAAAAAAGTACAATTCAAAAATTGATTTGAATTGTACTTTTTTGATGTTTGCAAATGGTTTTCCGTTTCTGGTGAACGCTTTCCTGGGCGTGGCTTGAGCTTTCCCATTCGCTACGTCCAGGATCTCAAGGCTCACGCTTTTCCCGCAGGACATTGAATTAGCACCGCATGAAGAAAATGCGAATGCATTTTCGAGGACTCGTCATCTGAAACGAAGAACCAGCCATAGTTGTTCTATCTCTTGATTTGTAAAATTAATTTTCACCATACTATTTCCTTGTTTTTCTTGTAACAGGACCTTTTAGACAGCCCCTACTACATTTCTTAGACTAAATTTAAACTACTTTATTATCTCCTAAGATTGCCGTGTAAGTAACTGACGTAGTTTTAAGTTTTCTCCAAAGTGGAGGATGCCTTTTGGATAAACTTTGGCAGCCATATAGCCGAGCGCAAATGTTGTGATTACGAGTGCTAATATGGATATCGTAAGTTCTAGGCCCGATGCTGCATTCTTCATGACTAAAATAATCATGTTGAAGGGCGACGTGAATGGGAAAATAGCCAGAACTTTGGCGAGTACGGATGTAGGATTATCGATTACAAATAGAATCCCGGAAAAGGCACTTGCCATGAGTAAGATGGTAACGGGCATCGTTGTTCCATTCAGTTCTTCTGGTCGGCTTACCATTGAGCCAAATACGGCGTATATCGAGGCATATAAGAAATAGCCTAGTAAGAAAAAGATAAAGAAGTATACGCAATGTTGTATGGTAAGGGCTGATAAATTGAGATCGAAATTGCCCAGGCTTTCTGCGGGTTTGACGATTCCTGATTTTAAGTACAGGGCGACGGCGCCGAAGAAAGCTGTGAATTGAACGAGGCTTGCCAGCGCAATACCGAATATTTTCCCGAATATCATCGCGAGCGGGTTAACTTTGGTCACCATAACCTCCATCACCCGTGATGCTTTTTCGGAGGCAACTCCGGTTGCGATGGTCGTACCATACATCATAATTGCCATGAGGATGAACATCAACATAAGATAGGTCACAAAAATGGATGCTTCATTTTCAGCTGTAAATTGTTGCTTTTCGACTTCGATAGGGGTAAATAAGGTTTGTTGATCCGCAACAGATAAGTTATTTTTCAAGGCAATTTGCTGGATTTTTTTCGTTTGTATATAGGACGTTAATTCTGAATTTAATTGGACATCACTAGATTTCGAATAGTACTCAATTGTGTAATTATTATCGACTGCCGAAATGATATAAAGACCGAGTATGTCTCCTGCCTGGGCATCTTTTTTGTAGGTCTCTAGCTTATCTTCAGATCCTTCCTCCCAGTCCCAACTCCTTAATCCTTGGTTTAATTCTTCAACCGTAATATTGGCTGTTTGGTCAAGCACCACGACCTTTTCTTTCTTATTTGAAAAGTTATCAAGAATACTTGGCAAGGATATTGCGAGAACCGAAATCAAGATCAAGGAAATCGTCGTAAGCAGATACGATTTCGATGTGACCCTTTCTTGAAAGGATTGTTTGAATACAAGGAAGAAATTTCGCATCTTAATCCCCTACCTTTTCAATGAAAATTTGATGAAGGGATGGATCGGCAATCCCTATTTTCCTTATATTTACTATTTTCTTTAATTTTTCAATTAAGCTGATACCCTGTTCTATTGTTTTCACTTGGACCTGATACTCTTTTCCTCTTTTCACAAAATCCGTATCCAACTGATGTAAAGGCTCCTCTAACGAATCAGCCGATTCGATGTTGACATATTTGAAACCATATTTATTTTTGATCTCATAAATGGAGCCAGAAAGCACAACTTCACCTTGTTTCATAAGATAGACTTTATCGCAAAATGATTCGACACTGTCCATCCGATGACTCGAGAAGATGAGCGTCTTTTTTCGTTCGATTAAATCACGGATGACTTTTTCTAACATTTGTGCGTTGACAGGGTCTAGTCCACTAAACGGTTCATCTAAGATGATAAGATCCGGGTTATGCATAATTGCCGCGATAAGTTGAATTTTTTGCTGGTTCCCTTTCGAAAGATCGCCGGTATTTTTTTTGATGTATTGGCTCATGCCCAGTTCTTCAATCCAATTTAAAGCTTCATTTTTGGCCTCACTTTTTTTCATACCTTCTAGTTGACCAAAGTAGACCAATTGATCGAGCATGTTCATTTTAGGATACAATCCTCGTTCTTCAGGCAGGTAGCCTAACTTTACATCGTTGCGTGATAGAGGTTGATTGTTCCAAAGGATGTCTCCGGAGTTTTGTGATAATAACCCGAGGATCATCCGAATTGTTGTCGTTTTCCCAGCACCATTTCTCCCAAGTAGACCAACAGCTTCTCCCTCATCCACAGATAAAGATAAATTTTTCACCGCATGGTACGGTCCAAAATGTTTATTTAATTCATTAATTTGTAGTTTCAAAGTAGTTCCCTTCTTTCATTATAAAAATGTTTTGTATAAAACGACCAAAAGAATTCCTGCTAGAGCACAGAATCCATATTTCACAAGGTTTTTCATATTAATTCCCTCCTTTGGTAACCCATTGAATGGTAACTTCTTTTCCGTTTAAAACGCTTCTTTCTATCACGTCTCGTAATTCCCCGTGTAACAGAAGCGCTTTTGAAAACTGTTCCATGATTGTTGAATCATTGGCTTCGTATACGATTCCTAGTCGGAAGTCTTTTTTTCTGACATTGGAATATACTAAATGTAAATTATTGGTTCTTATTACACAATTATTGTCAAATTCCATTTTAAATATTCCTGATTCTGCCACTCCGTCTATGGCGTATGGGTCCATGATGATTAAAAAAGGATTAAGTAAAGAAGATTCATTAGAATACGCACGGTAACAGTTCCTTAATGAACTTCCTATCCTTACTTTAATAGGAACCGAAAGTTGAATGAAATAAGTAAAAATATACGAAAAAGCATGAGGAAAAAAGAAGAAAAATGAAAGTATTTTTAACTAAAATTACAATTAATCCCATTTCAGATATAGAAAAGAGTCCTAGCAAACGAATAAAAACCCTTGTAGAAGATTCTACAAGGGTTTTTGTGTGGAATTTATTGATGTAAAAGTCGTAGTAGCTGCATCCTTGAGAATCGATTCGTCGAATTCTTCTTCAGACAAACCTAAACTGATAACTTGAGTAGCGAACAAATCATTGCTACATTTTCTAATGACATCTTGGATGCTTGAATAAATGCTTGATAATCCAACTTCCGAAAATCCCACTCCTTGAATCTGGTAAAAATAGTATTTTATAAGGTATCATAATAGAGAGAAATATTTCAGATAAAGAAAAAGGAGAGGAGTGCGGAGATGGAGATTGGTGAAAGAATTCGTCAAATACGAATACATAAAGGATTCACACAAACGGAATTGGTAAAGGGAATTTGTTCTACAACCTATATTAGTAAAATTGAAAGTGGGAAAACAAAACCTTCTTATTCATTTCTAGTAAAAGTTGCCCGAGCATTAGAAGTTGATTTTGAATTTCTTATGAACACCAATGTTAAAAATATTGAGTATGATATTCACCGTATCTATGAATTATTTATGGAAACCAAACAGATTACTTCTCAAAATTTGGCCTTATTAAAATTACATGCTCGAGAAAATCACCCTAACTCTACATTAATTAAGATCTATTCAGTATTGATCTCTTACTACTTAAATCATGAGATCGAAGAGACTCACCAACTCGTGGAACAATCCAAGAACATCATCTCGTCAAACTACTCGTCTTCAGAAAATGAAATTTCGTATTACTTCGATATTTTATCGAAATACTATTACTTTACTAACAAATATACCGAAGCCTTTTTATATGCAAACCTACATTTAAATTCACTTCAAGGGGACGAACCTCCCCTTCGAATAGGCAAAGCCTACTACAATATTTCGTTAATACGTACAAAAATTGATGAAGATTTAGAGCTTGCTAGACTCTATAACAAGAAAGCACTAAATCTCTTCCAAACAGAACACTATAACATTGGAATCGGTAATGCCTTATCTCAATTAGCAATTCAATACCATCGCAATGAGCTCTATGAAGAGGCTTTAGATATCCTACAACAGCTAGATACTTTCTCAAAAAAGCACAACCTAAACTACTATGAACCCATTATTCAATTCAACTATGGCAGAATCCATCAACTCCAAAAACAATACGACCAAGCTATTATGTACTTTACTGAAAGTATCGAAATGGATACCAATTCAGGTAATGAAGAACTAACTATCCATGCCTTAAAATGCTTATCAGAAGTTTATATAGAATTGAAAAATTGGGAAGAAGCCAACCAATATTTAGAAAAAGCCTTTAGGCTAACCCATGCTTATAACGTACCAAATGAATATATCCAACTCAATTATTTAAAATGCCAAATTTATAAAATACGCTTTGATTTTCCATCTTACGAAAAAGGCCTCCAACAAGCCATTCAGCTAGCTCAAGATGGAAAATACCCTTTACTCGTAAAACAAATAAGCACTGAACTCGCTAACCATTACAACTCGCTACGGGCTTATAAAATGGCAGCCAAGTATTACAGGATAGCGCTTAATATTTCTGAAGATTTTAAAAAAACCACCTACTAGTAATAGCCAATTTTAAAAAAACTGTGGAAGAACATTTTCATTCTTCCACAGTTTTTGGTTGATTATAATTGTGAGCGCAAGTAAGCATTGATAAATTGATCAATATCACCATCAATAACAGCTTGTACATTTCCTGTCTCCGTATTTGTACGATGGTCTTTTACCATTGAATATGGATGGAATACATAAGAGCGAATTTGGCTACTCCAACCAATTTCCTTTTGCTCACCTCGTATGTCATCTAATTGAGCTTGTTGTTCTTCTACTTTTAGTTGATACAATTTTGCTTGTAACATACTCATTGCTTTTTCACGGTTTTTAATTTGTGAACGTTCGGCTTGGCATGCTACAACAACGCCTGTTGGCAAATGGGTAATACGGACAGCAGATTCTGTTTTGTTAATGTGCTGACCACCTGCACCTGATGCACGATACGTATCCACTTTCAAATCTTCTGAACGAATTTCAACGGCAATTTCGTCATCGAATTCTGGCATCACATCACAAGAAACAAAGGATGTATGACGACGACCAGCTGAATCAAATGGAGAAATACGAACTAAGCGGTGAACGCCTTTTTCTGCTTTTAAATAGCCATATGCATTATGCCCTCTAATTGCAAGCGTAACGGATTTTAGACCTGCTTCATCACCTGGTAAATAATCCAATGTCTCAACCTTAAAATCATGTTTCTCAGCCCAGCGTGTATACATACGTAAAAGCATAGATCCCCAGTCTTGCGATTCAGTACCACCTGCACCTGGATGCAATTCTATAATTGCACTATTTTGATCGTATTCGCCGCTTAAAAGCAATTGTAATTCGAACTCTGAAGTACGATTTGAGAATTCCTTCATTTCGTCGCCAAGCTCTTGTTGCAATTCTTCATCAGGTTCTTCTTTTAATAACTCTAAAGTCATTTCAAGATTTTCCTGTGTTTCGACTAGTACGTAAAATTCATTGACAATATCTTTTAAGCCTTTTGATTCATTGATGATTTTTTGAGCATTGTTTTGATCATCCCAGAAGGAAGGTTCAAGCATCATTTCATCTAATTCTTGAATACGAGCCTCTTTGTTTTCTAAGTCAAAGAGACCCCCTAAAGTCCGCTAATTTCTTAGCAGTATTATCTAACTCATTTCGAACATCTGATAATTCGATCATTTCCATTCCTCCAAAGTTGTTACTGTCTAAAAATACAGGTTCTGTGTTAAATATTATCGTAAGAATTCAAAGTATTTAACTAACCCGTTCCGGTGCCTGCCCCTCCCTTTCCACCGACTGACTGGCGAGCCTCCTCATTCGAAAAGCCTATGCTCCTGCATCGCTTCGCTAGCTTCGTCGCAGAAAATTCCTTTTGCAGAGCAAAAAGAATTTTCGCTCACTCCGGGGTCTCGCCCGCCAGTTTTTCGGCAGGAGTGTGTGTCGGGGCATTCACCTCCACTTTTCTATTAATATTTCCGCTACAAAGACGCTTCCCGCAGGAGTCTTCACCTTCGCTTAAGTCACCAAATTTCTTAAAACAGAGCTTCTAATAAAAGGCATAAAGGAGTTGTCCAAAAGCTCTTTTGGACAGCCCCTTTGCCAATATCACTCTGTGGTTACAAGAACTCAAGAAGAGTGTACTATATGAATCTGAAAGGGCTAGATTAAACAGCGCCATGACAGTTTTTATATTTTTTACCGCTACCACAAGGACATAGATCGTTACGACCAACCTCTTGTTGTTTGCGAACTGGTTTACGTTTAGCAGGTCCGTTTTCTTCTGTTTTCGGATTAACTGCTTCACCTTTAGCCACTTCTTCACGTTCTAAGTTGCTACGGATTTCAGCTTTCATCGCATATTTAGCGACATCTGAACGAATTGCATCAACCATTGTTTCGAACATCGCAAAACCTTCTGATTGATATTCGCGAAGTGGATCTGTTTGAGCATACGCACGTAGGTGGATACCTTGACGTAATTGATCCATTGCATCAATATGATCAATCCATTTAGAGTCAATTCCGCGAAGTAAGATAACTTTTTCAAACTCACGCATACGTTCTGGTGAAAGTTCTTCTTCTTTGCGATCGTATTCTTTTTTCACTTCTGCACGAAGGAATTCGATGATATCTTCTTGAGATTTACCATGAAGATTTTCTTCTGTTGCAACTCCTTCATGAAGTAAATTAGCACCTACAAAGGTTGCTAAACCTGTTAAATTCCAGTCATTTGCATTTTCTTCAGCTGTATAAGAATGTACTACGTTGACTAATTCTTCATCCACCATCGATTCAACTAATCCACGCATATTTTCAGTTTCTAATACTTCAAAACGTTCTTTGTAGATAATTTCACGTTGTTGACGTAATACATCATCATATTGTAATAAACGTTTACGAGCATCGAAGTTGTTACCTTCAACACGTTTTTGTGCTGATTCTACAGCTTTCGATACCATTTTGGATTGGATTGGTTGAGAATCATCCATACCTAATTTAGTCATCATAGCTTTCATACTTTCAGAACCAAAACGCTTCATCAATTCATCTTCAAGTGAAAGATAGAATTGAGTAACGCCAGGGTCCCCTTGACGACCCGCACGACCACGTAATTGGTTATCGATACGGCGTGATTCGTGACGTTCTGTACCAACTACAGCTAAGCCGCCTACTTCAAGGACACCTTCACCAAGTTTAATATCCGTACCACGTCCAGCCATGTTTGTAGCAATTGTAACTGCGCCTTTATGACCTGCTTCTGCTACGATTTCAGCTTCACGTTCATGGTTTTTCGCGTTCAATACGTTATGAGGAATACCACGTTTAGATAATAAATGTGAAATCAGCTCGGAAGTTTCAATAGCAACAGTACCAACAAGAACCGGTTGGCCATTCTTATGGCGTTCAGCGATATCATTGGCAACTGCTTCGAATTTACCTTGCATTGATGCATAGATTAAATCAGGACGATCATCACGAGCAATCGGTTTGTTAGTAGGAATACTAACCACATACATATTGTAAATGTTGCGGAATTCTTCTTCTTCTGTTTTTGCAGTACCTGTCATACCAGATAGTTTTTCATACATACGGAAGTAGTTTTGGAATGTAATAGTTGCCATAGTCATGGATTCGTTTTGAATTTCCACGCCTTCTTTTGCTTCAATTGCTTGGTGAAGTCCATCTGAATAACGACGACCTTGCATAATACGACCAGTAAATGAGTCAACGATTAAAATTTCTCCATCTTGCACAACAT
This sequence comes from Rummeliibacillus sp. NPDC094406, assembly GCF_044763875.1. Taxonomy (NCBI): domain Bacteria; kingdom Bacillati; phylum Bacillota; class Bacilli; order Caryophanales; family Caryophanaceae; genus Rummeliibacillus; species Rummeliibacillus sp. NPDC094406. The sequence continues at coordinate 574,293 of NZ_JBIWGZ010000002.1, forward strand.
AATCTACATCTAAATTCATACTTACATGTGCTTTTAAAGATTGGTTAATCGCATGGTTTAATCCAACATGAGTTAAATCGAATAGGTTTTCAATATTGAATGCTTTTTCAGCTTTTTCAATCCCTTGTTCAGTTAAAGTAACGCCCTTCGTTTCAACCTCGTAGTTGAAATCTTCATCTTTTTTCAACATGCGTACAAATGCATTTGATTGTTTATATAGTGCAGCTGATTTATTGGCTTGACCGGAAATAATCAATGGCGTACGCGCTTCATCGATTAAGATGGAGTCAACTTCATCGATTACAGCATAGTAAAGAGGACGTTGAACACGTTCTTCTTTGTAAAGAACCATATTATCACGTAAATAGTCGAAACCTAATTCGTTGTTTGTGCTATATGTGATATCACATGCATAAGCTTCACGCTTTTCGTCTTTTGACATGTTGTTTAAATTCAAACCAACTGTTAAGCCTAAAAATTCGTGTAAAGGACGCATTGTTTCAGCATCACGGCTAGCTAAGTATTCGTTGACAGTAATAACGTGAACACCCTTATGAGTAAGTGCGTTTAAGTAAACAGGTAAAGTAGATGTTAATGTTTTACCTTCACCAGTTTTCATTTCTGCGATGTTACCTTCATGAAGAGTAGCACCACCCATGATTTGTACAGGGTATGGGTACATGCCTAATACGCGTTTTGATGCTTCACGAACAACAGCAAAAGCTTCTGGGCGAATGCTATCTAAATCTTCACCTTCAGAATAGCGTTGGTAAAATTCATCCGTTTTTGCTTTTAGTTGTTCATCAGAAAGTTGTTCCATATCTTTAGCAAATGCTTCAACTGCACTTGCAACTTTTTCTAAGTGTTTAAGTTCTTTTTTATTTGGATCAAAAATTTTATTCAATATGCTGGGCATTCATTTTCACATCCTATATAGTCTCAACCTTTATTTTAACACTGTATAAGTAATTAGTGCAAATGTACGATAAGACTCATCCTATTAATTTTTCTAATTATTAAAAAGCTATTAAATGCATAAAATATACAGGAGATTATAAATAAATAAACGAATATATTGGACATCATTTCATTAAGACCCCATCGAAATAATATAATTTATCATACGTGTTGATTATCCAGTTTTCTCCATAAAAAATATATGCTCTACCGATACACGCACCGTGCAGGGTCTCAGCTGCCACGCTTTACCCGCGGGAGTCGAGCAATCTTCCGCTACAATCAATAAACAGTGAAATACAAACACCTTGAAAGTAAGATTACAGAAGAATATTCTTCCTATTTTATCCTAATCAACAAGCTTGACAATTTATAAGATTATTAATTCACAAGATTCCCTATCCATTCGGAAAATATCATATTTGGAGGTTATACAATTGAAAAAAAGTAGATTAATGAAATGGTGTTTGGGCATCATAATCATTGTCATAATTGGTATAGGGGGATTCGCTTATACTATTTATTATAACGCTACTTCAACAATTGAGAAAATTTATACACCTATTGAACATACTCCGACTGAGCAGCGCGCTCAACCAGTAACATTACAAGAAAAGCAACCATTTTCAATGTTACTCCTCGGTGTAGATGAACGAGAACATGATAAAGGCCGCTCAGATACGATCATTGTCCTATCAGTTAATCCACAAACGAAAAACACATTAATGGTAAGTATCCCACGTGATACGTATACAACAATTGTTGGTAAAAACACGAAAGACAAAATCAATCACGCATATGCATTTGGCGGTATCGAAATGTCAATGAAATCCGTAGAAAAACTTTTGGACATCCCAATAGACTATGTAGCTAAAGTCAATATGGAAGGATTTGAACAAGTCATTAATACACTTGGTGATATACAAGTCCAGAATGAGATAGCTTTCCAACAAGGAAGCCATCATTTTAAAAAAGGAATGGTCACTTTAGATGGAGAGGCTGCATTAGATTACGTTCGAATGCGTAAAGAAGATCCACAAGGCGACTTTGGAAGACAAAATCGTCAAAAGCAAGTCATTCAATCTATTATAGAAAAGGGTACATCATTAAAAACACTAATGAAATATCAAGATATTTTCAATATTCTTGGCAAGAACGTCTCAACGAACTTAACATTTAACCAAATAAAAGAATTACAACAAAATTATCGACAATCGTTTAAAGATATCAAACAAATTCACTTTGAAAAAGGGCAAGGCAAGATTATTAATGGCATTTGGTATTACATCATGGATAAAAAAGAGTTATCTCAAGCTTCTAGTACTTTACAAAAGCATTTAGAAGTTTCTTCAACGAAAAAAGTAAAATAATATAATGTATTTCTGGTGATTCTACTAAATAAAGGAGAACCTTATTGAACCTATATTTTATGGATATTAAAATCTGTATGAATAGTTGCCAGAAGAAAACCCAGCTGATTGTCAGCTGGGTTTATTATAAGTAATCGATTTAGATTACACTTGAACTTAGTTTGTTTCGATTAAACCATACTTACCATCTCTACGTTTATACACGATATTCGTAGCATCAGATTCAGAATCGGTGAAAATGTAGAAATCATGTCCAAGAAGGTTCATTTGTAAGATAGCTTCCTCTTGATCCATTGGTTTTAAAGCAAATTGTTTTGTACGAACAACTGATAAATCATCTTCAGCATCCGCTACAGCAGTAGCAGAGTTTTCAGCCTGAACACTTGCGAAGTATAGACCTACACCTTCACGATCACGGAATTTACGATTCACTTTTGTTTTATGTTTACGAATTTGACGTTCTAATTTAGCAGTGATTAAGTCAACTGCTGCGTACATGTCACCATTACGTTCTTCTGCACGTAACGTTAAGCTTTTCATAGGAATCGTTACTTCCACTTTCGTATTCTTGTCATTGTACACCTTCAGATTCACGTTTGCTGTTGCGCTTAGATCATTATTAAAATAACGTTCTAATTTTTGGATCTTTGTTTCAACATACTCGCGAATTGCTGGAGTTACCTCAATGTTTTCACCACGAATGTTAAATGTTAGCATGTAAACTCCTCCTTTATTCAACCATACTTACATATTCTACATTTCCCCAAAAACTCCTTCTTAAAACCGAAAAAAAAATTTATTTTTTACGCTTTTTTGAACAAATAAAATCACGAATTTTGTCTTTTAAACTCAAAAACTTCTTTCCTTCGTCGTAGTTTCAACTCAGAAATGATTAATTCTTGATGTTCATCCACTGTATTCAAAAAAACGCCATATTGATAACCACCGCCAATGACCTTCTTCCAACGAACATCTCCTCTTACATTAATCGGTTTCGAATATAACTTAAATGACAAGTCCAATTCGATTTCTCCTTTTTCACAAGGCAAGTTTTCCTCAGTAAAAAGCTTTAAACCACTTGGACTAATCTCAACAATTTCACCTTGTCGATATGTCTTCAACCCACCATCTTGACAATTGTAGGTCACTGGTACTTCATGAACTAGCACATGCCGAAATGATTCCCTACGCCTATATTCCACCAATTCCACCTTCCTACTTTATATGTATGTTATAACCTCTCACTCTAATATCGAATAACAAAAGTAAATATTTAGAAATTTTATAAAATATGAACTAAATGTAAAATTTGATGAATATTCTTGGTTTGTAACAAGAATAAATTTATGGAGAGAGCCTTGGTTACAATTCGAATTTCTTGGATTGGAGGAGTGATTCATGAATTTAAGCTCAATTTTCGTGGATAGCCCTAGTAATACAGGAAAACAGTTATTTTTAGATGAGTGATAGAAAACTTGATAGCAATGGCTCTTGATTGAGTGAAAGGTGACAACTCAGCGGGAACAGCGAGACAGTCGAGATTCAGCAAAACCTAGCAACGAGGTAGCTCGGCGTACGTCTGAAACGGAAATCAACGGGATCAAACAAAAAAAGCAAAATCTTAACGATAAATAAATCGTTTAAGATTTTGCTTAAGAATACTTTATAGACTTTTTCAGTGGCCTTACCAAGTAAAGGAGGCTTTTGATTATTAAGTGCTAACACTATTACCTAATTCTTTTTTATTAAATCCATGATGTCATACACTGCAAGGTAATATTGATAACGTGCAAATTTATTACGATCAATTAATGTAGATAACTTCGTTTCTGAACCATCGATTAATCTTGTCGTATTTAGTTTGTCATATAATTTTACAAGATCTATCAAAGTACTAATAATACTATCTTTATTTACTTGTGCATCGGAAGATAATTCCTCAACACTATCAACACCTTTTTCAAAGTTTGCCAAATCATCAATAGCCTGTATCATTTGTTTACTAGTAGCATAACCTTTTAGTGTGTCTGCATTTTGAAGGTACACTTTTTGCTCACCAGGCATCACCTTAAGCGTTTTATTCGCATCAATTACAGCTTTTACATAGCCAGAAGATCCTTTTTTAATGGATGTTGTCTTCTTATCTAGATCTTGGGCAGCCTTAATATTAGCTGATTCTTTTAATAGAGCTAATTGTCCAGCATTCAAGTAGTCAGGAATTGTTGTATCATTTATAACATCCTTTTGATCTAAACCTAGTTTTCCGTATAACTTAATAGCATCTGAAAGTTCACTCGCTACATCTCTTTTTGGATATTTATTTTTATAATATCCAGCTTTCTCATTGCTTGGATTGCTACTAGGGTCTATATTTTGTAATGTTTTCACTATCGTTACAATTGGTGCGTATTTGTTGTAAGTCTTTAATATATTGCTGTCGACTAATGATTTTGCTTTGGAGCTTAAACCTTCATATTCATCTACTACTGCTTTTACATCTTTATATGTCATCGGATACTTATCGAGTAAATCCATAACTGATTTTTCGAAATCCTCTGCTTTCTGGTTTGGTGTTTTATTTACTAAAAAATCTCTTGCTGCATCTATATCAGAGACCACATACTTTTTAGCAATAGCAGATAATTTATCATAGTCTTTAATTACCTTTTTAAGATTCGCTACGTATTTATCGTCACTCTTATCCAAGGCTTTGTAGGTTTTATCAATTTTTTGAGCATCTTTGATTTCTTTTTCATGATTTAAAAAGGCATAATCTGGAACAACTTCTCTAATTACAATTGCTTTAGGATCTTTACCAAGCTTTTTGTAAATTGCGATGGCTTGTAGCATTGTAGTTATGTCGGGTTCCTTGTATTTTCCGTTCACAGGATTATTTACTTTACCTGCTAAAGTTTTCAATTCAACAATTGGTGCATAGCTATTGTATTTTGTCAAAGTTGGTTTATCTAATAAAGCTAATTGAGCTTCGTTTAATTTGTTGTATTTATCTACGACATCTTTAACGGCTGCATATGAACTATCGTTAGATAACGCATTAACAGCTTTAACAAAATCATCTAGTCCAGCTATTACTTTTGCGGTATTATAATTAGTTTTAAAATCTTCTATTTCTTTTTCATGCATAACATAGATTTGAACGTTCTTTCCAGCTTTATTAAATTGATAATACAGTTTAACGGCATCAAGTGGATAAGATTCACTTGATGGATTTAAAGCTTCGAAAGCTTTATCTATTTCTTGGGCTTTCAAGAAGTTCTTAATTTCGTCATCACTTAATGGAATAGATGGACGAATAACTTCACTTTCAACATGATCTCCAGTGTAAGGAATATGATATTTGTCTTCATATTCATGGTCTCCAAGGAATTTTGGTGCTTTATCAAGTATTGCTCTTTGTGGAGACTCTAATTTTTTATAAAGTTCAATTGCTTTATAAATACTATTAATATCATTTGGATTGGTAATTTTGATAGGTGTACCATCTGCCTTACCAGTATCCGTATATCCAATTGGTGTTTTTTTGTTATTTTCATAGTTGAATAATTTTCCATATTGTACATATAAACTTTTTGCGATATCTTGAATTTGCAAAATCGGCAAATATTTTTCATAAGTTGCCAAAATATCGGGATCGATTAGCGTTTTAAGTGGCACATTATATTTCGCATTAATAATGTTGTACTTGATGTAATCTTCATAATATTTCTCAAGTTTTCTGACATCCAGGACACCCGGCGTATTCCCTTTTTGGCTAACATGCGACATATCTGTTACCATCGTTTCAAACTCTCTAGCTCTATCTAACTGAGGTTTATAGCGTTGTCCGATTTCTTCTAGTGTTGCCTTATTAGCAACATATTTTTTTACGATAGGCAGTGCTCGATCGTATAGTTTGTAATATACATCAAGAACTTCAATTTCATATTTGTCATCAGTTGGTTTGATCTTTTCAAAAGCTTTATCAATCACTTCAGCTGCTGTTATTTCCTCTGCATCCTCTAAAAATGGGAATTTAGAACGATCCTCATTATCCACAATCATTTGTTGATCTGGTCCCAATGCATTGTACGCTTTAATAACTTTTTGAATATATTTCGCATCAGTTGGTGTAATTGTAGGAGAATTAACCGTTGATTCCTTAATAAGGCTAAACATTTTGACAACATCTGAAATTGGTGCGTATTGATTGTATTTTTTCATAATTGCTTTATCTACTAAACTACTGGCTTTAGGATCTGGGCTAATGTATTTGTTATAGTAATCAACTGCATCTTCTACATTCTTAATTGTACTTTTCTTACTTAACGGTTTAACTAGTTCTTCAAAATCAGTCACACGTTCTTGCACAGGTGTAAATGTGTTCAATAGTTTAGCAATTTTATCCCCGTTTACTACATATTTCTTCACATCATCTGAAGCATCATCATAAGAAGTGAATACTTTTTTAGCATCGCTAGGATACGTTTTACTTGACTTTTTCAGTTTCAAATAAGAACTGTCAATTTTTTGTGCTTCTTTGATATTTGCCTCATCCGCAACGATATTACTGAATGATGGATATTTAGCATCTACAATTTGCTTTTGCGGTCCACCCAATTTTTTATAGTCTTTTATAGTAGATAACATATTGGTAATATCATTTGCTTTGTAAGATGTAGCAGCTAGTATTTTGGCAACCGATTTTAAAACATCTGGCACTTTCGCATAATCTAAATATGTCTTTAGCGTGTTTTTATCTACAAGTGCTAACCAAGCTGGATTTGAAGCAACTGTATTATAAGCAGAGACTGCTTCAGCTATAGCATTTTCAGCGTTTTCAGGAATTGAAGCGTTTGGAATTGCATTTACCTTCTCTGTAAATTTCTTCACATTGTTTATTGCTTCCAAATAATCTTTACTAGTAGTACTCCCCTTTATAGCATCTACTTTCCCTACAAAACGTTTTACTTCATCAGGCGCATTATCATAAGCATTGGATGCTTTAAGAAGATCATTGTAATAAGATGGTTTACTCTTATTTTTTAATGCCATATCATAACTTTTATCGATTGCTTGTGCGTTTGCGATGTTTTTATCTTCTGAAAGATAGTCACTTTTAGTTGGAATTAAGTTTTGAACAATCGTTTTTTGATTTGCGCCTAATTTCTTGTATTGTGCAAGTAAATCTGCCATTTTGGAAACCGTAGAAGATGATAGACTTCCAGGAGTTACAGTGTTTAATACTGGAAATGAATTGAATCCATCTACAATTGCTGGAATTGGAGCATATTTGTTATATGTTGCTACATCTTTCTTATCAGCTAGATCAATTGGTGCTACTTTTGGATAGCTGGAAGTAGGATCAGTAATGCCCTTTTCTTTATATTGTGAAAGATTGTTTATAGTAGAAAGAATATTATCCGTAGAAATTGAGCCCGCTTCTAATTTGTCAACTTCATCTGAGAATTTGGAAGCATCTTCAATTTGTTTTTTATATACGTTCCCAATATTAGCGATTACATTATTATGAGGCATGTATTTTTTCGGTTCGTTAGCAGTAGCAGCATATTCTTTATATAAAGCAACTAAATCCTGAGCATATTTACTACTACTAGCTGGTTTCAAAGCTGCATATTTTTTTTCTATATCAGCTGCGATTTTCACTACATCTTCTAAAGCTAAATATCTATCAAGTCTTGGTTCTTCGTTATATTTACTATCATCCAATAAATCTCTTAATAGTGTCTGTTGTCCCGCAGATAATTTTTTATAAGAATTGATAATATTTAATATTACAGATCCATCCATACTATCTGTATCAACTGACATTAGCATTAATTTATGTGTACTACTAACATCCGCATAATAATTCAATTTTTTAACAGTTGCTGTAGGGACGGCAGCTTTTGTTGTTGCGTTTAAGCTGTTATATTGTTTTTGAACACTTGTAGCTTTAGTCGTGATGTTTTTAGTATTTAGTGTTGAGACACTTTTGTTGAGTTGATCAATCTTTTTAAGCGATGGCTGAATTTTGTTCCAGTGTTTTTTGAGTGTAGAATAGTTTGTAACCATCTTTTTATCTTTTTTGGATAGTTTATTGTAAGCATTTTTAGCAGATTTTGTTTTGGCGATATAGTTTGATTTTTTAGGATTAATCGCTTTGATTTTTTTAATCACTGCTTTTGCTTTTTTGCTTATTTTATTAGATACCTTTTTAACCTCTGGTTGTGCTGCTCCGTTTACTTTCGAAGCAGATTTCGCATGTACCATTTGCGGATTAGCAGATGTTATTAAAGTTGGTACGATTAACGCAGAGGCTAGGCCCATTGATACTAAAGATTTACTACGCACGAGAATCCTCCTCTTATTTTCAAGATGTTGAATAGTATTCCTTTTATAAAGACGTTTCTTTTTAATCTAATAACAATTTAATTATTAAATGGTAAATTTTAACATTTAGTTAAACATTCTATTAATCCTTATATCGTCTAAAGTTACCAAGTTTTTAGTTGCTTATTTTTTGAAGAATAAAGATTAAAGTTTTACACAATCAAAAAAAAATCTCGTATAGAGGTATTTACCTTATACAAGAATTTTTTTTGAGTTATATATTTAGCTTTTTTTCATTTACTTCTTGGCGGCGACGCAATTTCAACTCAGAAATAATCAAAGCTTCCAATACATCGTCAGTATCTAGATCAATACCATATAGATACTCACCATTTTTTGGTCGCTTCCATTTCACTTCGCCCTGCACAGAAATTGGCTTTGCATAAAGCACAAAATTCAATTCCATTCTAATCAACTGAGTCTCTGCTGGTAAGCTTTGAGACATTTCTATTTTTGTACCACTAGGACTTAAATCAACTAAATGACAAAAAGCATCTTGTGTAAATGTTTCTTTCCCCGCTTCTCCCATCACCAATTTATATTGAGCATCTACTCTTCGTTCAAACTCATGACGAAATGACTCTTTACGATTATACTTCATAAAACACGTCACCTTCTCTATTAGATAGTTTTCATTATATATAATTTGTTAATAGGAGGAAAGAGGGGGAGGAGAAAGACTTAATTGTGATGGCATTACGAGGAAAGAAAAAAATTCTGGAGAAACAAAAAGTTTCACCAGAATTTTTTGTTAGAAATAACGTAGGATCACCTACTATTTTCTTCCGTCGAAATAAGTACCATCCATCACACGAACACTAGCATAAGGATCGACATATCTACGTTCAGATGTTTTTGATTTTTGCAGATTTTTTATATCTTGTGCAATCTCATTTTTTGATTTTTGCAAGCGGTCACGTATACCTTTATCAAGCTCACGGAGTTGCTTTTCAAATGGATGCCCAGGTAATGGATTCACTTCGATTTGTTGTAATTGCTCAATAATTTCCCCACGCTTGTCCAAATAGTCATCGATTTTCTTGATATAGTCATCACGTTCTTTATCTGGAGGGAGCATTGTTAAGTGCTTGAATAGTTGAGCGGATACTTGTAATAACTCTTGGAGTAGCTCCATTAGAATTGATCTCCGGAATATTGTTTTTGCCGATTAATCTTAATAACTTCTTTCCAAGTATCTCGGAATTCAGTTACAAGTCCTTCAACTTCATCCAAAATAGCAGAATCATTTTTTATATTGGCTTGGGTTAAACAGTGGTGCATATATTCATATAAATTGAACATTTCTTTTGAAATTGGTATATCCATATTCAACGTAGCCATTAATTCCGAAATAATCGCTTGTGCTTTTTGAATATTATTGTTTCTATTTTGAATATCTTTGGCTTCTATCGCCTTTTTCCCTTGATGGATAAATTTGATACAACCATTGTAAAGCATTAATGTCAGTTCGCCTGGGGACGCGGTCGTAACACTGTTTTGTTTGTAAGCATTGTATGCTTGCTGTACTGACAAATTGAACAACTCCTTTTATATGAAACCAAAAATACTTACTTAATTATCCTTGGAAAATAGATGATTGGCTATTTGCCCTTTGAATCGCTGTCTCCATTGCAGAGAATTGATTCCAATAACGGTTTTCGATAGCTTTTAGACGATCTTTCCAATCAGAAATCTTCGTGTCTAAACTTGAAATTGTTCTTCCTAAAGAATATGATGAATCTGATGTAGATGCTGCTTTACCAGCAGTTTGTTCAATACTAGATATTGTTGTTTTGGCAATATCACGTAAATTAGCGATAATACCCTTTTCTCCTGCTACTGCGGTACCGTTGAAAACTTTAGTAATAGCATCAGGATCTTTTTCGATAGCTGCACGTAATTTCTCTTCATTAATTTCTAATTTACCGTTTTCAGACCATGTCTTTGATGTAGTAATGCCTAAATTATATAAACTATTTCCTGAACTACTTCCATATTGAGACAGCATTGAACGCATTGAAGATAAAGCTGAATTAATATTAGTATCGCCTTTTAAAAGTCCTGCTTTAGCTTTTTCTTCCCACTTTTTAATTTCGTCTTCTGACATTTCAGCTTTTTGAGCATCTGTTAATGGTGCGAAATCTACATTCTTTTTCTCAGTTACCTTACCATTTAACCCTTTAATCAACCCATTATAAGTTTCAACAAATTCTTTTACTTTATTAACTAATGAATCTGTATCCGTTGTAGATGAAACTTTTGCAGGTGTACTTCCTGCAGCAATATCTTCATTTACAGTAATGGTATATCCTGAGATAGAATATTTATTAGATGTTCCGTTTATTTTAATACCATTAACTTTAAACCATCCATCTTTGCCGTTATCTGCAATAATTCCTGTTTGAGAAGTAATATCTTTAATAACTCCTAATGTTTGGAACAATCCATTTGCATCTTCCGAAATACTAATCGAACCATCAGTAGGAGTTCCTTTACCAGCATTATTAGCAGTTAGGGAAACTTGATTTCCTGAAGAAATTGCTGTCACACCAACACCTGATGAGTTAATTTTAGACATAATACTACTTACTTTATCTGTTGAAGAGTACTTAATTTCTTTCTCTATATAAGATGTACCATCTTCGCTTAAAGCCTTAATTTTGAATGTTCCTTCTCCAATACCCAAATCAGCCATAGTAGTACTATCAGTAATTTGTACTCCTTTATATTGAGCTAATGGAACAACTGATTTACCAGCAGTTGCTGCTTTTGCTGCTGAAATAGTAAGTGTTCCAGTTGCAGAATTTGTAGCTGTTGCTGAAATTGCACTAGATGAACTTGTTGCTGTTTTAGCATTCCATTTATCACTAAGTCCATAATTATCAAATATACCATCTCTAAAAGCTGATAAAGATGTATTTACTTCACGATATGCATCACGTTGCCATTCATATTTTTGCTTTTGTTGCTGAAGTCTCTCCATTTGAGCACTTTCAGCCTTCATCAATTTCTCCATAATTGAATCAATATCCATGCCAGATACTAAACCACTGACTTTATTTTTGTATTGTAAATAAGAATACGCCACTTTTGGACTACTGGCTGAATTGTTTACTGAAACCATCTTTCTTCCTCCTTTTATGCTTGTTTATCAAACATTTTCCCTACTAATTTTTGCATTTCATAATAAGCATCAAGTAATTCCTTTGGTGGAATTTCTTTTACAACTTCTTTTGTTTTAGCATTAACTATCTCTACATAATAACGACCAAGTTCTTCATGGAAAACAAATTTTGAATCTCTTTGGCTATATTCCATAAACTCATTTAATTTATTAACAGCTGTTTGATAAGCTTGTTCAGTAGGGTATCCATTTTCATCGGTCATATCATAAGGCTGTAAATTACTAGCTAAAGTTTTACTACTTTCTACAATCGAATTAGCCTTAGGTATTGTAGAAGCTTGTAAAGTTTTTGAGCTTTCAAATGTATTTTCTGAGACGATTTTCACTTATATCCCTCCTTCATCTTTCGTTTCTAAAAGTAATATCGGTTTAGAAAAAAAAAAATCAATAAAGAAAGAAGAAATCTCCTTTCTTTATTGATTTATTTAAAATAACTCAATACTTCCTCAACATCCTCATTACTCATCTTTGGATGTAATGGTAATGTCAATGCATTCTCATACCACTTCTCTGCCTTCGGACATAAGCCCCGTTCATACCCTAAACTTTGATAATATGGATGCCAATAAACGGGGATATAGTGTACATGCACACCGATATTCGCTGCACGCATCTCTTCAAAAATTTTTTTACGTGATTTTCCTAGTTTTTCTGTATCGAGCTGAATAGAATACAGATGCCAACCCGATTTCGTATTTTCTAATTGATATGGCGCTGTTAATGTGTCAGTATTTTCCATTTTTTTCGTATAAATCGATGCTAATTCACGACGTTTTCCAATGAAAGTATCCAACTTTTTCATTTGAGAAATACCAAGAGCCGCCTGAATATCGGTCATACGATAATTGTAGCCAAGATCAATCATTTCATAGTACCAACCACCTTGTTCTTCTGAGTAAGGTGTATGCGAAATGCCATGACCACGGAATAGTAATAATTTCTCGTAGTATTCTTTATTATTTGTTACGATAACGCCACCCTCACCTGTTGTGATAGGTTTTACTGGATGGAAGCTGAACATCGTCATATCCGCAGTGAGACCAACTTTACGATTCTTATAATCCGCTCCAAGAGAGTGAGCTCCGTCCTCAATCACAATTAAATCATGCTCTTTTGCAATCTTCATAATACGATCAATATCCACCGGTTGACCTGTGAAATCGACTGGAATAATTGCCTTCGTTTTATCTGTGATATTTTTTTCAATTTCACTTGGATCAATGTTATACGTTTGTTCATCAATATCAGCAAACACAACTGTTGCACCCATATAACGTGCACAGTTAGCACTTGCAGCAAATGTAATAGGCGTTGTAATTACTTCATCGCCATCTGTAATACCTGCCGCATAACAAGCTCCATGCAATGCTGCCGTACCATTTGCAAATGATACCGCGTATTTAGCACCTACATAATCTGCAATAGCATCTTCAAACTCTTTTACTTTTGGTCCTGTTGTTAAAAACGGTGATTTTAACGTTTCAATTACCGCTTCGATATCTTCATTTGAAATCCATTGCTTGCTGTATGGAAGGAAATCATTGCGTTTTTTCATTTGTTATCGCCTCATTAAATTAAATCTTCAAATTTGATTGGAGTACCCATTAAATAATCTTTTTTCGCTACTTTATTTAAAAGTGTTGGATAGTACTTCGGTTCTAATCCATACCCTGGTCGAACAATACGAATATTTTCTTCAGTGAATGTGTCTCCAGCTTTAATATCTTGAGAAACATAAATTGAACGACGGAATTTTAGTGAGGCTTTTTCCTTTTCAGTAGGTCCATAAGTTACTTTCCCTAATGCTTGCCATGCACGTTCTGTTTCTTCAACTAAAGCCTTCATTTCTGCTGGCTCCATAGAAAAGGCTGAATCTACTCCACCATCAGAACGATTTAATGTAAAATGTTTTTCAATCACTGTTGCACCTAATGCTACTGCAGCAACTGCAACTCCTGTACCCATAGTGTGATCTGAGAGACCAACTTGTACATCAAATAACTCACTCATATGAGGAATTGTTGTAATATTTGTATTTTCGGGTGTTGCAGGGTATGTACTTGTACATTTCAGTAAAATTAAATCCTTACAACCATTTTCTTTTGCTGTACGTACCATTTCATCTAATTCTGCAGCTGTTGCCATACCAGTAGAAACGATCATAGGCTTTCCTGTAGAGGCTACTTTTTTAATCAATGGCAAATCTGTATTTTCAAATGATGCAATTTTATATAATGGCACATCTAATGTTTCTAAGAAATCAACGGCTGTATCATCAAATGGGGTACTAAACGCAATCATACCTAATTCTTTTGCGCGGTCAAAAATTGGTTTATGCCATTCCCATGGTGTGTAAGCTTCATTGTAAAGATCATATAGGTTTCTACCTTTCCATAAATTCCCTTCATCTACAATATCAAATCCTTCGCCATGTACATTCAAAGTTAAGGTATCTGCTGTATACGTTTGAATTTTTAATGCATGTGCACCTGACGCAGCTGCTGCATCAACAATCTCTAAAGCTCTTTCTAAAGATTGATTATGATTACCAGACATTTCTGCAATAATGAATGGTTTACTTTCACTGCCAATTAAATACTTCTCAACTTTAATCATCTAAACTCCCTCTCTTTCTAGCTATTAAAATAACATCTCTTCCTAACCCTTCTTTTGCTAAACTTTTATACAATTTCTGTTTTAGATTTGGGTTATTAGTAAACAGATTTTTTTCTAATTTTTTTCGTTTTTTATGGCACTGTCTTCCTAAAGTACTTTCTTTAATATAATTTTCTCCCATTAAAACAAATAACTCCATTGGAAAACTCGTTGTTTCTTCCAAAACTTTAAATCCGTTTGATTCAAGTAATTTTTTTAAACTATCAAATGAAAAATAATTAATATGTTCAAAAGGAGTAATCCACCATTCTTTATTTTCATTTAAAGTACATGCTATTTGTTGTAACTCATTAAAATCATTAGGAACAGCTAAACAAAAAACCCCTTCATTCTCTAAATTATTATGTATCATTCGAAGAATTTTTGTAGGATTTAACATATGTTCTAATACATGATTCATATGAATAACATCAAACTTCCCTATCTTGTTACTGATATTTTCATCAAAAAAGTTTGGTATTATATTTAAACCATTTTCTTTCCCATAATAACTAGCCATTGTAGAAGGTTCTATACCTAACTCTTCCCATCCAGCTTCTTTAGCGGCAGTTAAAAAATAGCCTGCACCTGTCCCTATATCGAGTACATTTATATCCTCATCGTTATTTAAGTACGTCGATATTTGTTGGATACGCTCTGAGTATAAATTTTGCCACCATTCTTTGTCTTCTTCTAAATTCTTTATATAATCTTTTCTATTTTTTTGATAATATTCTTCTGAATACAAATTTTCAGTTTGCTCTTGAGAAGGAAAGGGATATACATGGTAAAAACCACATTTTTCGCAAGCAATTATATCATGACCATCTTTATGAGATACTACTTTTCCAGTATGATCCATTAAATATTCTCCTTATTTATGTAAATATGAAATCATATGATGTACAGATCTTTCAAATTCATTTGGTTTTCTATAGAACTTTAATAAACTAGCAAATTCTGCATTATTCCAATGTGCTTTACGATTTAAGATAAGATCTAATAACTTATAATCCAATGTTATTCTTAAAAATGGCTCTTCTAATTCATTCTCTTTAACAATTTCACATAACTCTCCATTCATTGGTACTTTATATAAATAGCCCTGATTTGTATTAAGATATAGCGTTGTATCAATCTTCATATTATGGTAAACATCTGTAATTTTTTTATTCATTCGTTTTTGCGCTATTTTAATATCTTCTAATAAATTATTTTCTTCTATGTCTTCAAATTCAAATGAATATGATTTCTTACTTAATATTTCTTTTAAATAATTTTCGCGTTCCTCTTTCGATGGTGGTGTAAATGGCGCGGATTTGGATTTTTTCTCTAAATCAAAAAACTCTTCAGAATTCATCATAATAACTTCTGTACTTATATTATTATCCACTAATAATTGTATTACTGCCTTTTCTACATCTTCAAAAGGTGTAGCTGCTGTATATTGATTTAAGTGCCACATTTCTCCACCTATAACCCTTTGAGCAGCGAACGGTAATACATATGTTGGTTTTAAATCTTTACAATATTTCACTAAGCGATTTAAACATTTTAATTGGATTTTTTCTTTCTCTATTAATTTTTCATCATGTGTAAAATTTTCAAAGCATTGCGGATAAGGACTAGCACCATTATAACTCGTTAATAAATAATCAATTTTTTTATACTTTTTTTTAATATATTGATTCATAGGGGATGATAATTCATATGGACAATCATTCGTATTTACCACTGCATAGTCTCCCCCTTTAAAAATCGCCATTGAATCGATTTGAAGAGATTTTTCATATCCTTGTGATACTTGACATCCAAAAAACTTATTACAAATTAACGGATCACAATTATCGGCTGCTAAAATTTCTATACTGAAATCAGCATCTATAAAATAACTTTCTTTATGACTTATTTCAATGATATTTTCGAAACCTATACTTCGTAGTTTATTTAAAACATGCTTTTCTTCATAACAATGAATCAAAATCGGTATTTTTTTATCGTAAAAGTTCAATGTCATGCTATCTAAATGATCTTCATGAATATGTGAAATATAAATAGCATCTACATCAATATAATTTTCTATTTTCAATTGAATAGGAGGATAATGATATAATCCTCCATAGCAAATACTTTCTGTAAGCCATGGATCACATATGATTTTTTTATCTTTATACTCAAGTAATACACATGCATCTGTTAAATAATATACTCTCATAAACTATCACCTTTCATATTTCTAGCTTTAAATATTCTTTCGTTCCATCTCTACCCAGATTAGCTATAACATCTAATATAGATAAATATGGGATGAAGTTCTCTGTACATTTTTGGTTATACTTCTTTGGAACAAAATCAAATTTTTCTACTTTTATCGAGCTAGAAAAGTACCCTTCTTCCGTAATATATTCTAAAGAACCTGGAGCACTTACATATGTATCAGCATCTATTTCTTCACAAATTTTCAAAAGATATTCAGACTTCTTCCCTGTCGACTGTAGTTGACTACTATATAAAATCTCTGTATCTATTTCCAAATATCTCATAACAGTAGAAATGAATTGAATATTTATATCACATAATAAATCAGAAGAATTATTCAAAACACTCTCTTCAAAAATTTGCTGAACATCTCTGAAATATGGATGTTTTTGATACGCTTGTTTTAATAATTCACTATGAGAATTTCTCCATCCATCATTAAGAACTTCTACCTCTAGTATCAATTGATCTCTTTTACCTTTTTTCTCAACAGGAACTGTTAACCATTTCTCTTGTTTATTTAAAATAATGCGATTTCTTTGCTGCCACGATCTACGAGCAAATTGTACATCATCAAAAAAAACAAACTTATCGACGTTAGAAATCATTGAAAAATATCCTGCCCAAGGTAAATAAGTAGGTTGCATAATAGCACATTTTAATATCATTTAACCCATTCCTCTTTTAAAATTGAAAATACCAATTGATTTTTATAATTCCCTTGATAATAGAAAGATTCCCTCTCTACACCTTCTTGTTTAAAACCTATAGATTTGTAAATGTGTATTGCCGTTTTATTTTCTTCAAAAACTTTTAACCAAATACGATTTATATCCAACCTTTCAAAAAACTCTGTTAGTGCATATTGTAAAGCTTGTTTTGCGTAGCCTTTTCCTCTTTCTTGTGCCTCACCTATATAAATTTGAAAGAATCCACTGTGATGTTTTTGATTAGTATGGAGTAGGATATTACCTATATAGCAATTATCTACATAGATAGCTTTTATAATTGCATTTGAAAGACTTTTAACCCAATTTGTATGAGAATCTAAAGAAATTTTGTTTACGACTCCAAAGTTTTCTTGTATAGAAGAGATGTTTAACCATTCAACAGTTTTCTCATAGTGTTGTAAACCATAAGGTACTAATTGTACTTTACTCATAAAATTCAACCTCCTAAGATTTTTATAATTTCATCTACTACGACTTGTTTTCCTTTTATATTTACAAGTGTCTTACTTTTTTCAGAGAACTCTTTTAAAGCTAAAAAATTGTTAATATAATATTCAACAAACTGTAAAAACTCTTCTTTTTTTATCTTTGATGCATCTCCAATATATTGACAAATACCTTCGTCCTGTAATGATTTTAAAATTGGAAACTGATTTTCTGCTGTGGATAAATATAATGCTGGCAAACCTACAGCAGCTCTTTCCCATGTTGCTGTTCCAGGAGCACCAATAGACATATAACACATTGTCATCAACTCGGCCATATTTTGAGCATTTTGATAGATTTTAATACGATTATTATATTTTGTTTCAAGGCCTTGTAATTCTGTGTAAAATTTATAGTAGGGACCAACGACTATTAAAAGTTTAATATCTGTAAAACTTTCAATTAAATATTTGCTAAATCTCAAAGTATAATTAAATTCATCCATGCTTCCGAAAAAAATATGAATTATTTTTTCTTTTTGCGAAGAAATATCTATAGGTGTTATATTGCTAAATTCATTCCTTAATAATGTGTATTTTGTTCCCAAAAAAAACCTAGTTTTTATTGGGTTACGGACTTTATATATTTGTTCTAACCCTTCCATTCCATACGATGGATCTAACAAAATATCACATTCTTGAAATTTTTTTCTATAATCATCTATTATTAAAATTTTTCTTGTATATGTATTTACTGATTTTGTCCATTTTTCATCAATGGCATAGTGATCAACAATAACTAAATCAATCTTTTTATCGACCAAATATTGCTTTGTTTCATCAATATCCTGTCTCCAATTTGTTGCTGTCCATGTCCATAACGAATCTTGAATTTTTGGTAATAAATATACCCGAAAACCTCTATCTTCAATGAAGGTTTCCATGCTACCTTCTGCTTTTCTACAAATAAATTCAACAGTATCATTATTTTCTTTAAATTGCTCTGCTAAAGTTAGGCATCGCATCACATGTCCTGAACCTATTTCAATTGAAGAATCTACTCGAAAAACGATATTCATTCACATCACCTAAATTTTCTTTTGTTCAATATGTTCATTAATTAAAAACCAAGCTGGGTTTTGTTCCATCAATCGAACTGCTGATGCCAAATCAAGTTGATTTTCTTTACCCTTATAAGCTTCAAATAAATTTTTAATCAATGCAAAATCTTCTTCTGTATCTACTGTCCAGCGATACTTACTATAATTAATTTCTCCTTTGTATGAGCCGATTTTAAATTTTTCAGGATGCGTATAAATATAAGCTGTTACATGTTCTTTATCTCTTTCCAATTTAGCTTGTTTATATGTAGTTTCTAATGTAGCAACTGAAAATACCTCTGTATCTAATCCTCTAGGAAAAGTTCGCTCTATTGTGTTTGAAACATAATCAAACTCATTATCTAAGAAAAATCGAATTGTCTTATCTACAATTTTATAATCAATAATTGGACAATCTGATGTTAGACGTACAATAACGTCTCCACCAAATTGCTTCCAAGTTTCATAATAGCGTTCTAGCACATTGTTCTCAGATCCTCTAAAAATGGATACATTATGATGATTACAAAACTCAAAAATTTGATTATCTTGTTCCTCTACTGTTGTAGCGATAATCAATTGATCAATTTCCTTGCACTGTCTTAAACGCTCAATTTGATGTAGTAATAAAGGTTTCCCATTAACTTCTTTTAATATTTTTCCAGGTAATCGACTTGAACCCAT
The DNA here is from genome assembly GCF_044763875.1 of Rummeliibacillus sp. NPDC094406. Lineage (NCBI taxonomy): Bacteria > Bacillati > Bacillota > Bacilli > Caryophanales > Caryophanaceae > Rummeliibacillus > Rummeliibacillus sp. NPDC094406. The sequence continues at coordinate 594,048 of NZ_JBIWGZ010000002.1, forward strand.
TCTTGCCTGAATAATTGCTGATACACTCATTAAAATGCCTCCTAAACGAAAAAATGTAGTCATATGACTACATTTCTTCAACTAACTTTCTTAGTTCTTCAATTGTTAGCCATTGCGTATTTTCATTACTTACATAATGGAAATTATCAGGAAGTTGCTTGGAACCAACTTTATATTCCTCTGCCCACCAGTTAAACTCTGGTTGAATCACATAATAATCGTCAAATTCAATTGTATGACGCGCATCATCTTCTGTAATCATCGCTTCATGCAGTTTTTCACCAGGGCGAATACCGACTATTTTAACTTCGCATTCTGGGCCAATTGCTTTCGCTAAATCCATAATGTTCATACTTGGAATTTTCGGTACGAATAATTCGCCACCATGCATACGTCCTAAGTTATCGATAACAAATTGCACACCTTGGTCTAACGTAATCCAGAAACGAGTCATACGATCGTCTGTTACAGGTAGTACACCAGTTTCACGCATTTTTTTGAAGAAAGGTACAACACTGCCACGACTACCTACAACGTTACCATAACGCACGACTGAGAATTTTGTTTTCTTCTCACCAACATAGGCATTCGCTGCAATAAATAACTTATCTGAAGCTAATTTTGTTGCGCCATATAAATTGATTGGGCTACAAGCTTTATCCGTTGATAATGCAATGACTTTTTCGACATCTTTATCAATTGCAGCATCAATAATATTTTGCGCACCATGGATATTTGTTTTGATCGCTTCAAATGGGTTGTATTCACATGCATCAACGTGTTTCATTGCTGCTGCGTGAATCACAATATCAACGCCATCAAATGCACGATATAAACGCTCTTTATCACGAACATCTCCAATAAAGAAGCGTATACGCTCATCTGTAAATTCTTGTTTCATTTCGTATTGCTTTAGTTCGTCTCGGCTAAAAACGATGATTTTTTTTACACCTAGAGTTAATGCTTTACGTACAAATTTTTTACCGAAAGATCCTGTTCCTCCAGTAACAAGTACAGTCTTATCTGTTAAATTATTCATTTTTTCTCCTTAATTTTCAATTAGTTCATATACTTTTAATTTATTAACTGTACTTAAAATTTCATATTCTAAAATATCAGCACATAAATTATAATCTTTATTTTCAAATGCTCTCTCTAATTCATTTAAAATAGTATTTAAATGATTTATATCCAATTCATTTCTATAATTTAAATCATTTAATTTTTTATTTATCGTTGCAATCCATTCGATACCTTCAAATAAAAAAGGTACTTCATTTAATGCTTCTGTAACGGATTCACCTCTAAATTTCTCTGCTAAAGGTAAAATATTTACTTTAAGCTTTTCTAAATACTCATTATAACTTTGCATTGTTTCAAAAATTATTGACTCCATTTAACCAGCATCTCCTTTTTTAAAGTTCTTGTATAATTTTTAAAGATTCTGTTGTAATATTAAGCATTTCACTATACATATACTCACTTTGCTTAAATGACATTTTATACTTTTCTTCTAATGTTGCTTCTTTACTTAGTTTAAAATATCGTAACACTCTTAAATTAACTAAATTAAAAGCATAACTTAAACTACTTTCTTTTAATTTTTCTTGTATTTCACCATCTATCTCCTCTAATTTTTTTAAAATTTCAGCAGAAAAATATGTACGCTCTTCGTTTTTATTTAACTCATTTAAAGCTTCATTAAATAGTTCAATTAATCTATTATGTTTTTCTACATCAATTTTGAATTGATTTTGACATTTTTCATGTTTTGAATCTACTATTTCATATTTGTAGTTTATGTCCGCTTCTTTTTTTGCATAATTCTCTAAAAAATCTTGAAAACGCATTTGCTTGAAGGTAGGGATTTTTAATCCTCCTTCTGTACAATTATACGACTTATCATAAGCTTTCATATTTTCTTGTATCATTTCAAAGCCAGCACGCATTTGTAAGAAAACTGAATCTGTTTCTACATCTTCGCCATAATATCCTTCACGAACAAGTAATTCTTTATTTGTAATAGTATTACGATTTAAATTTCCTTCTGCATGTGACTTTCCATTTGTATAAGCCAAGTCTTGACCAATTAGTGCAACTGGCCCTTTTGTTAAAAATAGAGCTAAGTTATATGCTGTATGAGCAACTGAACTGCCACCAATCAATGTATCTACAGGCTGTTCCGTAAATAACTCATAGTGGGGAATTAAACTTTCTTCCAGTGTCAAAAAGCAGTGATATGCGTACTTAAAATGACTTCGAATTCCATAATGCAGTGTCGGACAATATACTAAGGGGAAATCTTCAATTTGTAACTCTTTAAAATGATTATAGTTTATTTCCCCACCATCTACAGATACTACTAAATCAGGCCTTATATTATTTTTTAACAATGAATTAATTGTCGTACCTGCAGCAACTAAAATAATTTTATTTCGATATTTTTTAACGAAAGGTAATTGCTTTGTTAAAGATGGTCCACCTGATGCAACAACAACAGGAATATCTTTTTCGCTGAATAAGTCTTTTATAGATTTGCTTGTATATGCATATTTTAAATTTTTTAAATAATTTTTATTCCATTGGGAGTTGAAAAATGTAATTGTGTTTTCAGAAATAGTATTTGAACTTATTTTTTCGCGTAATATTTTTATAAATCTTTCTAATTCATCGCTTTCAGCAATAATTTTGTCATAATTAATTGATACAATACAATTTACGGTATCTATAAGATGGATATGTTCATCTAAAAAATGTTTTATACTTTTCGAATCATAACTTTTTAAATAAAAGACGTCTTCATTGGGCTCGATTATTGGATCGATTACAATAATTTTTTCGTTCTTATCAATTCTTTTTTGTAGAGCTTTATAAATATAACCTGCTCCATACCCTATTAATATTTGTACGGAAGCATTATTATAATGTTTTTCAATAAATTGTTGTGCTTCTCTTTTAGGATTATACTTGCTATGTAAATAAACATTTTTATATTTTAATGTGAAATCTCCAGTTTTCGCCACTTCTGGTTCAATCAAATCAGTGTACATCTACTTCACCTCTTTCTATATATCGGTTATTTCTAGTTTAAATAAAGCCTACTTTTAAGTCTTTAATATAAAAAAACAGAAATGTTGTGAAACAACATTTCTGTTTTAATTCATTTGCTAAACGCGTACTTAATTAGCGTAATAATTGAAGTACACCTTGTGGTTGTTGGTTAGCTTGCGCTAACATTGATTGAGCTGCTTGAGTTAAAATGTTATTTTTAGTAAATGTCATCATTTCTTTTGCCATATCTGTATCACGGATACGAGATTCTGCAGCTGTTAAGTTTTCTGCTGATGTACCTAAGTTGTTAATTGTGTGTTCTAAACGGTTCTGTACAGCACCTAGATTTGAACGTGTTTTTGATACTGTGTTAATTGCTTTATCGATTGCAGTAATAGCCGCTGATGCTGCTTTACCAGTTGAAATATTGATATCCTTTGCAGAAACTGCTAATTTTGTTGCTGACATTGTATCAATTTTCAAGTTGATTGTTTGGCCCGCATTCGCACCAATTTGGAATGTTAAACCATTAGTTTTTTGTGAACCATCTAATAACTTTTTGTTATTGAATTCCATTTGACTTGAAATACGAGTAATTTCTTGTTGAAGTTGATTTAACTCGTCATTTAAGTTTGAACGGTCATTTGTTGCTTCATCGTTTGTATCGTTACGAGATTGTACCGCTAATTCACGCATACGTTGTAGGATTGCATGTGTTTCATTTAATCCACCTTCAGCTGTTTGGATTAAAGAGATTGAGTCGCTTGCGTTTTTAGAAGCCATGTTTAAACCAGAAATTTGGCCGCGCATTTTTTCTGAGATTGCAAGACCTGCTGCATCATCACCAGCACGGTTAATTTTGAAACCTGATGATAATTTTTCTAAGTTTTTAGAAGTTGCTTCAGTGTTTGCTGCTAAGTTACGGTGTGTGTTTAATGCTGCGATATTGTGTTGAATTCTCATTGTGAGATTCCTCCTTGAAATGTTTTTAATTCCACGTCCCTGTGGAGTTGTTTGGCTTATTTGCCTTACATTATATATATCGTAGTCTACTATTTTTTGTTTAGTGTTTTTGATAAATATTTTAAATTTTTTTATCTATTTTAAAGGTCCTGGATTTTAACACTTAAATAAATTAATTTATTTATTGAGATAAAAAAGACCATCTATCCTGGATAGTGTCTTAATCCTTATTCCAATCCGCCAACAAATCTATAGAAGAATTCAACGCTGCTTTATTCTCATCTTGAATCGCTTTATAGATTTCTGAACGATATACTCTTACCGAACGAGGTGCATCAATCCCTATTTTTACTTGGTCTCCTTCTACTGAAATGATTTTCAATTCGATATTATCGCCAATCATTATTGATTCTCCAGTTTTACGTGTTAGGACGAGCATTATTTTACACCTTCTTTGACTGGATGTAAGGGATAATGCAGTAATTCTTGACTGTTTTCGTTTAATACGATTTGTCGTCCTTGGTTAGTTTTCGTATTGATAACTATTGGAGCTAGTAAATTGATCGTTGATTTTGGTAATGTGTCTTTTAAAGTAACGATAGCGTATGTAAGCATATCTTCTTGTTTTTCGATATTAAGTGCCTCTACGTCTTGTTTTGATAGGTCAAATGCATAGTTCTCTTTAAACGTGTATGAGAACGCTAGGACAAAGCTAATTTGTGCAGTTTTCGTTGATTGTAAAATAATAAATGGCGTGTTTTTGCCAAATGGGATGAGTGCAAATTGTTTTTCTTCTGGAAAGCCTGGTATGCCTTCTTCAAAAGAATATAGTTGTTCTGCTGTTACTACTACTTGTCCTAAAAATTTAGTATCAATTTTCATGGGTTTCATCCCTCTTCCACTTCTTTTCTACCGCTATTTTAGCTTACTAAAAATTATTTTTATGCTCTATTCTATCCGTGATAAAGTGACACTTTTCACAGAGGGCACTATTACTTCCGCTATATATTAACTGAAACAATATGTTTATAAGGATAGTTGTTTCCTTACTTTTATTCTCTTGCGTGTACTTAAGGCTTTAAGGAGCTTAATTCGTGTTAATGTGAAACAAAAAAGAAGTGTACGCTAGACTAGCATACACTTTATTCATTTGCTTTTAAAACTGTAATTTCTACTGATGGATGTTGTTCCATTACTCCTTCAACACGGCCAGGTGTGTAATCATGAACAACTTTTCCAATTTGGACATCAATCTTCGGTTCATGTCGTTGGATATTAATATTAAGGCTTCCTTCTTGATAATGTACCTTCACTGCACCTACTGATGGTTTCCATGTGATTGCCATTTGAGGAGGTGCAGGAAATGCTTTACTTTCTGCAATTTGTTGAATGGCATCTCCTGCATTTATAGAGATGTCCATCATCTGATCACCTTCACTTACGCGGCGAGCTATTCCTTCCATAGCCTTTTGTTGCCCCTCTTGTGCATTTTGTTCTGTCGATTCTTTTGGTGTAAGTAATCCAAGATCACGATATGCCTGTGAAGAATCAATAAACAGCTTTGCCGCTTCCGAATGAATCTCAAGTGTCGCAGCTGGTTGCTCGATATGTTGTTGTGCACTGGGCTGTTCTATACGTTGTACAGGTTTATTTATATTTAAATCCAGTTTAGCATCTGTCGTACGAATTTGAATATGGTCTAGTTTCATATTTTCACATCCTTACGAAAAAGCTCCCCTATCTCTACGAGGGCTTAAAAGTAACCTATTAATGAATAAAATCAACTAAAGTAGGTTGAATAATTCTTCCTCCCACCGATAATGCTGCACGGTGAATGGATTCTTCAGTAATTAAGTTTGTTATTGCCTCTTCATAGTCTACATCTTCATTATCAGACATTTGCTTGGTTACACTGATTTTTTGAGAACTTAAACGGTCTGCCATCATATCTGCTCGGTTTTGCTTTGCTCCGACCGTAGCACGAGCTTCTAATACAAGACCAATTGCACCTTGAATTGTTGCACCTGATTTGTCTTTTGAAGAACCAGTTCCTCCTAGTAGATCACCTACTAATTCTTTTACATCATCGCCAGATTTTAATTTATCTTCCACTTTCGCCATCATATTATCGATTTTTTGGAATAATTCATATCCTTCTGAATTAACGTCTAATGTAATTCCACTATAAAGTTCAATAGGAACATTAGAGCTAAACCCTGATTGAGATTTAATTACTGCATAGCCGTTTTCATCTAGTGTAAATTGCGGTGCACCAGCACTAGAACTTGTTAATAATATGGTATTTCCGTTAGCATCTGTTCCAGTCGTAAACTGAACATCATTTCCATCTGCATCTTTTGCAGTTCCTGTAGTTAAATCAACTGAATTAACCGGAAATTTAATCGCACCAGTCGTTGTACTTGGCGGTGTAATTATAGTTGTAGTTCCTTCAACCGTACCGCCGATAAAACCACTTTTGTCATACAATGGTGTTGTCGTCATCGTACCGCTAAATATATAATTATCTCCGATTTTAGTGTTAGCAACATCACGAATTTGAGCACGAATTTGTTCAATTTCTTTTAATATCTTTTCACGGTCGTCTGCTGTATTTGTACCGTTCGCTGCTTGTGATACTAATTCTTGAACACGTGATAGAGCACTACCTACTTGACCAAGTGATTCATCTGAAGCATCTAGCCAGCTATTTACTTCACCCATGTTACGTGTATATTGATCATTTTTAGCAAGAGTTGTACGATGATTCATACCTTTAACCGAAGCAACTGGATCATCAGAAGGGCGAGTTAATTTAGAACCTGATGATAGTTGTTCTTGTAATTTCCCCATTTTACTGTTACTTGTATTTAAGTTACGAAGTAGGTTGTTAGATAGCATTGATTGAGTTACGCGCATTGTTTATTACCCTCCTATAAGCCTACACGGCCCATGCCGTTGATGATTTTGTCTAGTGTTTCGTCTATTACTGTGATCATACGTGCAGATGCATTGTATGCTTGCTGGAATGTAATCATATTCGTCATTTCTTCATCTAACGATACAGAGCTGACTGATGCACGGTTGTTGGTAATAGTTAACTGGATTGTTGCTGAATTGTATGTCATTGATAATGCTTCTTCGCCTAGGACACCTAAGTTACCGATGACCCCTTCGTAATAAGTTTGTGCTGATGCATTATTTAAACCTGCAATTGTTGTGGTTTTTAAATTAGATAAAGCAATTGCGTTCTTTCCGTTTCCTACTTCACCTGGCTCTGTGGAAGCTGCAATTTTATTTAAATCTTTTAAAATGTCAGCATTCACTTTAATATTGGATGCAGTAATATGGTTATTACCAACTGTGCCTTTTCCGTCACTATCAACGAAGAAATTGTCTGCCGTACCTGCCCCCAATGTATAACCAGATGTATGTATCTTATTAAATTCTTCAGCAAATTTTTGTGCTAATAGATCCAATTCCTCCATTTTATGTGGATATACCCCATCTGATAACACATTTCCACCTGCAGTAACATCAACTGTATCTTTCCATGCTTTTGCATTAGAATCCCATGTGTCAGTTGTTTGAGTTGCATAACCGTAAGAATCGATCAAAGAAGCCATTTTACCTGAACCACCGTTATCAAATTGGTCATAAGTAATGGTAGAAGTAGTACCTCCCATATTAATAGTAAAATCCGTAAAGGCGGTAAAAGTTTCCGATTTGTCAAAAGAGCCATGCGTGTATGAAGTAATTTCTTTCGTTGTAGCATCTACTACTGGGTTATATCCATTCGCAGTAAGTGTAGCGCCTTGGTTTTTGTTTACTATTTGTACTTTAGAGCCATCATCTAGTTTGATGTAGACATTCATAGAGCCTTCTGCAATAGCTAATGCATTACCACCTGAAGGTGTGTAATCAACAGTAACATTGAAATATTCAGAAAGCTGATCTAGAAGATTATCACGTGCATCATACAAGTCGTTTGGTAAATAACCGTTTATTTCTACATTACCGATTTGTTGGTTTAATGTAGCGATTTGTTGGATGATTGAGTTTACACTATTGGACTCAGCACTAATTTCGTTTTTAAGATTCGATTGGACCTGTTTTAGTTGTGTACTAAGGTAGTTAAACGAATCCGCTAAGTGTTCGCCTCGTTGGGCAACTACTGCACGAGTTGCCGAACTGTCTGGTTTCGTGCTTAAGTCTTGTAATGCTGCATAGAAATTATCAAATGCTTTATTTAACCCATATTCGGAAGGCTCTGATAAAATGTCTTCCATTTGAGATACGGCATCTGATTTTGCAGACCAGTAGCCTAGCTTTGATGTTGCTTGACGGTATTGATTATCAACAAATTGATCACGAATGCGCTGAACTGATCCCGCTTGAACACCCGTACCTAAAAAACCTGGAATTTTTGGAGCGTTCATCCCAACACCTGGGAAGCCCATTGTTGCTTCCATATTGACACGTTGTCTTGAATAACCCAGTGTATTTGCATTTGCGATATTATGCCCTACAGTATAAAGAGCGCTTTGCTGAGTAGTTAGACCTCTCTTACTTGTTTCCAGTCCCATAAATGTGGAGCCCATTATTTTACCTCCTATGTAATACTGCATTATGCAGTTGTATATTAATCTCGTTTTATCTATATATTTAATCGGATTGTATTGTTGTTTTTGAAGAAGCTATCTACAATTAATCACCAATCCTATATTTATTCATAGAAAAAGCACCTTTAATAAGGTGCTTCAGATTATCGACTAATTGATAGATAGAATAAGCTTCGAGTTCTTTTACGCATTTGCACCTGAGAAAAACGAAATTTCGTTAGGTCCTTTGGGCATGCGAAATATTTCTCAAAACCTCTTGACTGGAGATAAGAAAGCGTCCGCCAAAACGGACATCAACTAACTTAATTCCAAAGATATTAATAATATTTTAATAGAAAAAGACCGTAGATAAGCTCGAAATTTCTAGTTTATCTACGGTCTGAGGTATTAAGATGTGCTTAATACTTTTTGATTTGTTTTTAGATATGAATAAAACTTGTAATTTGCGAAAGAATAGAAGACGTATCTTGTTGTAAAATTGTGGTTATCTGAGTTTTATAATTAGAGTTATGGACTAATGTTTTTGAAAAACTTTGAATACAATATAATGCTAATTCTTGATCAAACTCACCTTGTGATTTACCATACCCCAGAATAAATAGTCTAATTAAAGTAAAGTTTACGCAAATAGAAGTAAACTTATCTAAAAGATATTTAGTGTCTGGCATTTTAATTTGCTCATATATAGAATTTACTAAGTAGTTTTCTAGAATATAACCATATGTATCGGAGAAATTTTTATAATGTTTGTTTAGTGTTTCTTTGTAAATATTAACCGATTCTTCAGATAAGGAATTGTCTTTTATTTCAAAAGATTCTTTGATAGCTTGGACTAAATTGTTGTATCTACTAGATACTGTTTCATAATTAAGTAAAGGTAATGCGAATAGTAATTGATTAGAATGTAGGACTTTAATATTTGAGAAAGCTTTCTCAAGTGAATTATCTTTTAAATAATTACTATATCTAGAGATTAATGTGTCCACATTTGATGTATTGATTTGTTCCAATTCTGAGTATTTTTGAATAAACATTGAAATAACTAATAATCTGGTTTCTAAAGAATAATTACGATTTTGCAAAGTATCAATCATAAAAATTCGTATTTTCCAAAATATTTCATTTTCTTCAGGGGTATGCTTAATCTTTTCATTCGGTTTAATTGATTCAACTGCTTCTTCTTCAACAAAATCTATCCCATTGGGGCGATTCAACATTATCCGCGCTGCCTCTGGGCATGAAAGCGTTAAAGATTTTTCAACTATGCTATTAACTTCAATGATTTCTCTTGGATAAGTTTTGCAAGTGTTACATAAAGATTGTTCGCCTAGTTCTTTTTGTACCCCACATAGTCCTTCTTCAGTTAACATTGAACATTTATTTTCTTCATCAAGTTTAAAGTAACCGTAGTTAGCTTCAATAGCATCCTGTGTTTTATTTCGAAGAATACTTTTATGTAAGTCATTTTTTATAGCTGAGCGTCTTTCATTTTTATATGCCTTAAATGTTTTTTTATCAATAGTAATTCTCCATCCACCACAACATGTATCTTCACACGAACCACCGATACATTTAAATTCATTATAATAAGTAGGAATTAAATGATGTTTTAATTTATGTGTCATTTAAAAAGACTCCTTTCATTGAGAATATTGTATCATATAATCCATTTTGAATTACGAAACAAAAATACTATTATGTATAATAAATCATTACAAAAGGCATGGATCAATAATTACAATTGGATGAATTATTATATTCTTTAGTTTTATTATATAAATTAATATTTGTTTAATTACAGTTGACTTTTAAAATTTGATGACTATCTACTCGGTAGAATTTTTTTCTAAAATAATAGACAAAGTCGAAAAAATCGACTTTGTCTACAGTCTGAAGCACTTTTAATAGAAGGTACCTTTAAGCTTGTGAGTCAAATTGAGTTTGTTTTATACTACTACCACGCACTTGAGTCTTAGAATAGTTAATCTGATCAGGTTGTGGTCTTAGTAAATCTAATGTCATATTGACGAATTGTAGTGATTGGAAAGTTAATTTTTGGTTTAAGTCGTTTTGATTTCTTAATGTATCAATGACAAGTAATAGTCTTTTTCGTACTTCGTCTAATTTCGACTTTTCTTCATGCGTATCAGCTGCTTCCATTACATCGGCAACTGTAGCTTGGCCAGATAGAGCAATCCCCTTAGCTCCTAGGTAATCCGTTACCATTTTCTGACGTTGTTGCTCGAGCTGTGAAATCGCAGCTACATGCGCTTGCTCGTCCTTGAGCATTTGATCGAGTCCAGCCATGTCTCCAACTTTAATCAGCTCTGTTTTGTGGTAAGCAAGCTTGAGCAGACTCTTATGCATTTTTTCGAGTTTATCCATGATGGATAGTAGTGGATCAATCGACATGTCTTATACTCCTTTTTCTTATCGGCGGTGATATTTTAAAATATCTGATGCAAGCTTTTGCGCATCTACTTTGTAATTACCAGATTGGACCTGTTCTTTAAGTTGCTGAACACGCTCGGCTCTTTCATCAGCAAAACTTTTAATCCCTTGAAGGTCCTTTGCAGCTGAAGAAATTTCTAGTTGGTCTGTTACATTAAGTGTGCTTTTCTTTACTTGCTCTGTTTTCAGCGATTGGTTTTGATAAGGATTTACCTTATTTACACCGTAGTTATAGATTTTCATCTCTATGACCTCCTTTCATTCGTTCTGTTGTCTACACATTATTTCGGATAAGTTTAAGTGAAGTTAAGTAAAATAGAAGAAAAGCGAAAGACATACTAGTGATTCAAAACCGTTATAGTGCTTTTTTCCTTTCAAAAATAAATCTCCATGCAAATACTATGCATGGAGACTTAGTTCTTTTATTTTTTTCGACGTTCTGCTAAATAAGTTCCTTTGTTATTTTCCTCAATATTCTTTCGGAATTCGCGCCCAGCTTCGAATTTATTAAGATTCGATTTCAGCTCTTCGGTACAATCATCACATAATTTCCCTTGATTAGTTAGGTGACCACAGTTATCACATGGATAGCCTAAATTAGGGAATAGGGCAGGCTGTAATCTATTTTTTCGTACCCATTTATATAATAGTTCTTTTTCGACTCCTGTTGCTTCAACAATTCGATCTACAGTAGCTGCACGGTTCTCTCTTTTACGTAAAAAACGGTACACAACTTCGTACATCTGCTCTTCTTCCTGAGCACATTTCGGGCAAATTTCTCTAACACCAGTATAGTTATAGAAACTTCCACATTTCGGACAATTTCGTAACTCCCCCATATATAGTACCTCCATCTCTATTTCTATTTACGTATATTCATATTGTCGACATAATGAAGCAATATTTTATAAGTGTAATATTAGTAAACTTTTTTCTGATTACATCATAACAAATATATAGGTCCTTGGATACTTAATGTGGGAGTTTCAGTGGATTTTTCGGGTACTTTTCATTACTCTATTTATGATTGCTCTGCCTACCCTTGGATTAGGGTAAATGCTGTAACCTTTTTGGCACCTGCTTCTAGTAATAATGATTTCGCATATTTTAGTGTGGTACCGGTTGTCACTATATCGTCTACCAATATATAGTGTACAGCTTCGATTATGGAATGCGGTTTCAGATTGAAAAGTTGCTCTGATTGTTCCCTCTCTACTTTCGATTTACTTGATTGAGTGATGGGAGACTTTTTCTCAAGTAAATGTGTGTAGGAGATATTCGCTGCATTAAGTATTTCATCGATATGTGCAAATGTACGTTGTTTTAATTTATCGGGATGCATCGGAATTGGTACGATAATTGCTTGTTTATCCTTCAAGTAGTTATGAATTTGCGCATGAAAAACTTCTGAGAGTACGACATCCTTAAAAAATTTATATTGATGTAGGAAGTCTTTCATCGGTTCGTTATAGTGGTATAGCGCTGTGACATCCTCATATTTTTGCTGCTCTTGTGTTACACATACAAATTTCTGCATGCATTTTTCGCAAATGACTGGTTCAACGGTTTGGATAAGAAGTCTGCGCCAAGTGAGTTTATTTTGGAGTGGCGTGCTGCATAGATAGCAATGTGTCACGACTTTCTGTGTTACTCTGTCTGGGTTTCTACTAGTCAGCATTATGTTAGCACCTCCATTTGATTTAGTTTTATGATTTCCTTCCGCGCCTCATCCATTTCAAGCGTAATACCATGGTGAAAGAATACTATATCCCCTTTTGGGCAATCTGCCGAGCGTCCAACACGACCACCGATTTGAATTAGTGCACTCGCTGTGAAAATTCCACTTTCAGCTCCAACTACTGCTACTTGTACTTTTGGAATGGTGATTCCTCGTTCTAGAATTGTTGTTGTTAGAAGACCCGGAACTTTTTTCTCACGAAGTGCGAGTACCTTTTCTTTGCGATCAGGATCCTCTGCGTGAACCGCTTCAATTTGTGGATGCAATTTTTGAAATAACGGTATTGCTTTCTCCATTAGTTCAATTGTTGGGAAAAATATGAGAAACGGCTCTTCATTGGTGAGCCGGGTGTTTGTCCAATTCTGTAATTTTTCTGGAATCTTTCCTTTAGTAATGTGTTTTTGGTAATTAAAAAGTGCGTCATAGCGTGGCACCGGAAGATGGTGACCATGATATCTTCTAGGAATAAAAGAATATCCACCATTTACTTTCTTTACTTTTTCAATTAATTCATCAGATGGTGTTGCAGTTACGAATAATATTGGTGCTTCTGGTTGCTTCGCTTTATTAACAGCTTGTTTCAACGTTTCGTCAAATGTATATGGGAAGGCATCTGCTTCATCGACTATGACGATATCAAATGCTTCTTCAAATCGATAGAGCTGATGAGTCGTTGCAATAATTAGTGGAGAATAGCGTTTTTCAACCGTCGCCCCACCATATAATGCTTGCACAAAAGTATTTGGGAATACTTTTTGAATACGTGGAGCAAGTTCGAGCACAACATCCGTTCGCGGTGTTGCAACGCAGACTCGTTTGTTTTGCTTTAGACATTCTGCAATTGCAGGGAATAGGATTTCGGTTTTCCCTGCTCCGCATACTGCATGGGTCAAATGGGATCGATTCATTTTGACGCTTTCTATTAATTCCTCTGAAGCCTTCTTTTGTTGAGGTGTGAATGTGCCATCCCATTGAAAAATGCGAGAATTGTTGAATTTTGTATGGTTCGGCAGAATTAGTTTGGACTGCGGTCCTGACCATTTCACCAAATCTGAACAGCTGCTCACTCTTCCCATGTTGATACAATGTCGGCAATAAACACAAATACGCTGGCAATTAGCACAATTAAAAAACGCAAAAAATTCTGGATTCTGATTTTGACAGCGATTGCAAATATATTTGTTATTCGAGAATAACTTTTTAGTTAAGTTGATTGGTTGTACACCTGGAATCGTTTGAATGTATCCCATTTGTATATGTTTGTTGATTGTTTCTTCCATGAATGGAGAATGATCACGAAGCCATAACCGACCTGTTAGAAAGTCACGTAGTTGAAAGTTAATAAGATTGTGTTGGAAAGAAAGTTTATGGGGTAGTTTTGTTTTGTTTAGTGTAAAGTGCAATTGTTCCCTCCAAAATCTGGGGTTGGATTGGGTTTAGTTTACAGATTCTGGAGTGATATTGCAAGTTGTATTTATAGTAAGACTTTCTTGAACTTATGAGAGCAAAAGATTAATTGCTCTGATTGTTCGCGGATGGAGTCTGGGTCATATTACTCTAGATTCTGCCGCGGATAATCAAAGACTATTTAGATAAGTGGTACTAAAATTTCTTTTCATACCACTCTCTACATTTAGGAAAAATAATACTTGCGGAATTGGGTAAAATACTTGCGACTTTGATTGTTTTACTTGCGAGTTCGGCCGATTTACTTGCGACTTTTGAAACTGTATTTGTGTTCTCAGCAAATTACTTCTTCAAAATTTGTGAAACTACTAAATGCTCTCATTATTCCCGACAATATTTCAATCTATTATTCATAATCTTGCCGCAAAAAAATCTCACCAAGAAATTTGGTGAGATACTTTTTTCATATAAACCTATTTTCTATACCATCCAAGCCCCATAGAACCTTCACCTAGGTGAGTACCGATGACTGGGCCAAAGTAGCTTAGTTCGAAGTGTACAGTCGGATATTTTTCACTAAGCGTAGCTAGCCATTCTTTTCCTTCAGCTTCACAGTTTCCATGGATAACAACTGCTTTGATATTTGGATGTACTGCTACGTCTTCACCCAATAAATCTTCAACTCGTTTTAGAGCACGTTTTCGTGTGCGGATTTTTTCAAATGGTACGATAACTTTTTCTTGGAAATGCAGTAGAGGTTTTACTTGAAGCAAGCCACCAATCAATGCAGATGCAGCAGAAAGTCGTCCACCTCGTTGCAAATGAGATAGATCATCTACCATAAAGTATGCGCGAATTGTTTTTTTCATCTCATCTAGTTTCTCGATGATTTCTTTAGCTGAAGCGCCAGTTTGAGCCATTTTTCCCGCTTCTATTACATAGAAACCTTGGACTTCGCAAGCAATTTCACTGTCAAAGCCGTAGACGTTGATACCATCGACCATTTCTCCAGCTTGGACTGCTCCCTGATATGTACCACTAATACCGCTTGATAAATGAATCGTTACAATTTCATCATAGTCTGTTGCTAGCTCTTCAAATAAAGTGACAAACTCGCCAATCGGTGGCTGTGAGGTTTTAGGAAGCTCCTTTGCGACTCTGACTTTATTATAAAAAGTAGTAACATCTATATCGACGCCTTCAGCATATGATTCTTGATCGAAAGTTACACTAAGAGGTACTACTTGAATATCATATTGTTGTTGTTCAGCTTGGGACAAATAGGCTGTACTATCTGTTACAATTGCTGTTCTCATAAACGAATTTCACTCTCCTAACTAATTTATTCATTTTATAATATATTTCTATCAATGTTAAATAATAAATATGCTTATTTTCTAGTTTGGCTGATTTTCTATTTTAGGTCAAATTTCAATAAAGTGAAACTTCCATCAGTGGGGGTTATCTTCATCCCCCACACAAAAAAGAACTTAGTTTAATTTCGCCACGGCCTGTGGCAACAACTGAGTATCCAACATCCTGTTGGACCGAACCAATCGGGCTTTTACGGGCAGTTTTCCCCCACCTTTCTTCTTCGCTTCTCTCTCAAATCTTGAGGTGGGGGTCTTACTGCCCGTTAATGCGGGATAAAAAAGAATGCAAAGGTAAACCCCTTGCATCCTCTAAATAAATCAACTATTCTTTTGTTCCCATTACATAAATTGCTGAGATAACCCATTTACCATTTTCTTTTACCATTACTGATACCTGATTTGTCGGTTGAGAAAATGAGTTGTTATCTTGTTTCATAAAAACTTTGACATTTGCAAATACCTCTGCATAATCTTGTTTATATTTTTTGATTGTTATATTTTTGGCTATTCGTTTTGCGTCATATTCTTTGAAGACTTGTTTCGCATAATCAATGTCTTCTTGGCGATTGAAGCCTTTTGGTTTTTCAGAAATTGTTGCTGCATAACGATTAATGTCTTTAGCGTTGAATGCATCTATATTTTCGTTGAAAGCTGCAATAATTGCTTTCTTTTCTTCATTTGGAATAGATTTTGCTTCTTCGACTTTACCATCTGAATTTATTTCGAAGCCTACTTGGTCATCCTTATTGGAAGTAGATGAATCGGGTGATGTTTGTTCTTTGCTAGATTTTGTCGAATCTTGTGTAGATTCTGCATTGCTTTGTTGTGCATCTGGTATACCATGATTAATCGAATTATTTTGTGATGTATAATCGGTATCTTTTGTAGAACCAGAACTAGTCTCTTTAGCACTTTCATCGTTTCCACAAGCTGCTAACATTAAAGCACAAATCCCGACAAGTGCTAACTTTCTAAAAACCATTTAAAACCCTCCTACATTCTTCTTGGGATTAGAATACCCAAATTTCTAAAAATTCATAATTTCTATAATCTCAATAATTATTAAGACGTAATCGCTATAAATAAGTTTCTAATATGTACCACTCACACCGTTTTTAAAATTCTTGTAAGACATACTCAATTAGTATAATCTAGAATCTATTTATATGTCATTTAAAGTTTCTTTCTAGTAGAAATATGTCGTAATTTTGCCATTTTTAATAGGAGCTATTTTAAATTACACTGTTGATAAACGCTTCGCTTTCCCTCAAAAGTCTACTTCATTTCCACTTCATATATCACTTATATAAGTCAACACCGAAGATTAACAGCGCTTAAATATTAAACACGTTTTCACTATCTAGATAGTGAAAAAAGGCTAGAGCAACTGTTGTATTCCCAGTCACCCTAGCCTTATACGAATTCGTTTATTACTATTGTTATTTGATTATCGAACTTCTACCCAGCCGTTTTTAATCGCTGTTACAACTGCTTGTGTACGGTCGTTTACATTCATTTTTTGAAGAATACTTGATACGTGATTTTTTACGGTTTTTTCAGAGATGTACAATGTTTCACCGATTGCTCTGTTACTTTGTCCATCTGTTAAAAGTTGTAGAACTTCACATTCACGTTTTGTAAGTAGGTGGAAAGGTCGGCGAATCTCTGTTTGGTGGAAAGATCCTTTGTTTTCACGTTCACTTAAACGGCGATATTCCGCTACTAAATTACGTGTTACTTTTGGATGTAGGTATGAACCACCAGATGCTACAATTTTAATGGCATCGACGATTTCATCTGCATCCATTTCTTTTAGCATATAGCCAAGTGCACCAGATTTTAATGCATGTGAAACATATGATTCATCATCATGGATAGAAAGCATCATCACTTTTGCATCAGGATACTTTTCTAATAGATCTGAAGTAGCTTCTACACCATTCTTTTGTGGCATATTGATATCCATCAATATCACATCTGGTTGGAATTCTTCATATAGATTAACGACATCTACACCGTCATCGCCTTCTGCCACTACATCAAAAGTATCTTCAAAATCTAAAATTCGTTTAACACCTTCACGGAATAATTGGTGATCATCTACAATAATAATTTTCGTCATTAATATTTCCTCCTAAAATTGGTCCCTTATTTTTTCTCATCTTGATTTACGGGGATTTTAAACATAATTCGTGTACCTTGTTTTTCAGCAGATGTTAAATTCATTTCTCCGTTTAATAATTCGACTCTTTCACGCATACCGATTAACCCAAAGGAATTCTTTTTTACAATATTTGTATCGAACCCTATACCATTGTCCTTAATAGTAATATTGAAGTGTTCTTTTCGCCACTCAAAGTTTATCCATATATCGCGTGATTTACCATGTTTGATTGAATTATTGACACATTCCTGAGCCAATCTGAAGACAGCAACCTCATAATTTGTACCTATACGGACTTGTTCACCTATTGAATTAAAATGAACTATAGTTCCTTCGTTGTATTCTTCTACTGACTTCAAATATTTTTTCAAAGTTGGTACGATTCCTAAATCATCTAGAGCCATAGGTCGCAAATCATAGATAATACGTCGAACTTCATGTAAAGCATCTCGTACCATATCTTTTAGAGATGATAATTCCTTTATAGCTTGTTCAACACCACGCTCTTCATATGTGCGATTGATTAAATCTGTACGTAACAGTACATTCGCGAGCATTTGAGCAGGGCCATCATGTATTTCTCTCGAGATACGTTTTCTTTCTTCTTCCGTAGCTTCAATGATTTTAATCGTATAATCTTCTTTCATCTTAGCATTCTCAAGTGCTGGACCAATATGCTTAAGATCGAACGTTAAATAGTTTAAAACAACATTTACTTGGTTTACTAAATGATCCGCTCTTTCGATTGTATCAAGTAAACTGCGCATTCGTCTTTCTAAATCATCTCGTTTTTCTCGTAATTGTTTTTCTTCAGCTTGAAGAATTGAATAGCGAATTTGTATTTTATTTGCTTGATCGTAGGCTTTGTGAATTTCTTCTTCCGAAAATATTTTAAAATTCTTTGACACCTCTGCTAAACGACTTCTTGAAAGTCTTGACTTAGCTTCGAGTACATCATTTTCGGCTATTACATTCTCTATATTAGAACGAACTTCTTCTAGTTCAAGTTTCATCTCTTCAAATGTTCTTCGGCTTTGTTCACTGATCGTAAAGATGTCATTTTTCGATTCATCAATCATTTTAACCATTCGATTGAAAACCAAATCTAATGATTTCAAATCAACTTTTTCATTTAGCATTTACATCACCCTTACATTTTGTGCTACATTTAAAATAAATAATACACTATTAAATAAATATCAAAACTACACCTTTCCTACTGTACCCCAGTCACTATTATATCATTAGTCAGTCCTATGACTATTAATTTTTGATTTCAAGAAGATGTCAAAGGTTTCATTAGGGAATACCTATTTAACGAGGAGTGTAACATGCGAAAAAATTATTTAACACTAAAAAGTTCTGGAACCAGTGAAATAGTAATATCTAAATCCAGATTTATCGCTAATTGCAAAAGAGTGGAATCCGAACAAGAAGCTATAGAATTTATTCAATCCATCAAAAAAGAACATTCTTCGGCCACTCATAATTGTTCTGCATACCTAATTGGCGAGCATGACCAAATCCAGAAAGCAAATGATGATGGTGAACCAAGCGGAACAGCTGGAGTGCCCATTTTAGAAGTGCTAAAAAAACAACATTTACAAGATACAGTAGTTGTTATCACGCGATACTTCGGGGGCATTAAATTAGGTGCAGGAGGATTAGTCCGTGCTTATGGTAAGGCCACTACATCTGGAATTGATGCTTCTGGCATTGTTGAACGTCGAGTCCATCATCTTATGAAGATTGATGTCGAATATGTTTGGTTAGGAAAACTTGAAAATGAAATTCGAAACTCTTCCTATATTATAAGGGACATAAACTATGCAGGTCATGTGGAAATTTATGTCTTTGTACCAAAAGAGGAAGAATCTAAATTTAAGGAATGGCTTACCGAAATTACAAACGGACAAGCTATTATTACATGTTACGACAAGATATTTCTTGAATTTGACAGAATATAACTAAAAATTCATTTTACTGATTTAATTCCTCATAGTATAATTAAATTCGTTGCACAAAAAAGCGGAAACTTTATTTTTGTGTTAGCGTCAAATACAACATGTAGATTAGTATTCCTAATTTAGAGGAGATTATATATGACAAATTCAAGAATACAGGCGAAAAAGGAGAAGAAAGCACCTAGAAAAAAGAAGAAGCATTTGTTTTTAAAAATCTTTTTAATATTGATTTCTTTAATGATTGTTTCTACTGGAGCTTATGCTTTCTACCTATATAAACAAGGCGAAAAAGCTGCTAATAAAGCTTTCGATAAAAATAATACACGCGTTAAATCCGAATTAAGGAATGCAAAAGTTGAACCTTTAAAAGACAATATTTCCATTTTATTTGTTGGGATCGATGATAGTGAAAAGAGGGAACAAGGTTCTGACCACTCACGCTCAGATTCTCTTATGCTTGCAACATTAAACAACAAAGATAAATCTGTGAAATTATTAAGTATTCCTCGAGATTCATATGTTTATATTCCTTATGTAGGTCATTATGATAAAATTACACATGCTCACGCATTCGGTGGCACTCAAGCGACAATCGATACAGTTGAAAATTTACTAGACGTTCCAGTAGATTATTATTATCGTTTAAACTTCGACTCTTTTATCCAAATTGTAGATGCACTTGGCGGAATCGAAGTAAATGTACCGTATGCAATGCATGAACTTGATGAAAATGATAAACGTACAGTTAACTTAAAACCAGGAATGCAAACATTAAATGGTCGAGAAGCATTAGCTCTGGCACGTACACGCCATCAAGATAATGACATTAAACGTGGCGAACGCCAACAAATGATTTTAGAAGCCATTATTAAAAAAGCTTCTTCTATTTCATCACTTACAAAATACGATGATATTTTAGCTGCTGTAGGTAACAATATGAAAACCAACATGACATTCGGCGAAATGAAATCACTTGCAGCCTACTTAAAGAACGGTATGCCAAAAGTCGATTCCCTTTCTTTAAAAGGTTATGATGATATGTCAACTGGTATTTACTATTACAAGCTAGATGACAATAATCTTGCAGAGATTAAACAAACACTGCAAAAACATTTAGGTCTTACAGCAAACGATATCAACAAATCAAAAACAAATTCGAATAATAACTCAACTACGAACACGAATAACAATACAACAGACACCAATAGCAACTATAGCGGCTCTGGTTCTAGTAGCAACTAAAACTCAAATTACAGTTCGAATAATAACTCGAACAATAACCAATAATAAAAAGGCATCTAACAGCTTTTTGCTGATAGATGCCTTTTGTTTTAAGGTGAAATAAGACTGATTGGCGTGGATGGTTTGCCGATTTTACTCGCGTTCTTTCTAATTGTATTCGCATAAGACACATCTTCAACAAATACAAGATATTTCACCACTTATCCGCGTCATCTTTTTGCTATTATTACTTCATCCCTTTCGCGAATATTGAAGACCATTATGATCTTTTCTTTATACGTTTGAATTACAACTCACTTATGTGTGAAATTTACTTGCGAATTCTACCATTTTACTTGCGATTTCCGATGATATATTTGCGACTTTGACCAGTTTACTTGCTACTTTTAATATTGTATTTGCGTCCCCAACAATTTATATCCCTATGCAAGTACAACATCATTAAATAGGTACTATACTAAATTTCAATTATAAAAAAAAGAGTGACGCTAAAAGATTGTTATCTAAGAATCTTTCAGTTCACTCTAATTGTTATATAGTTTTATTTCTTCCGTACTAAGTTTAACAATGGGCGATAATTGTTTCCTGCTAGTCCGATCACTTCAACGAATAACTCGATTGTTATTAAAATTACTGTGATTAGAAGGATAGCTCCCCAAAGTTTTGCCATTGAGAAGATAATCGCTGCTAAACCGAACATTGAAGCAATACCATAAATGATTAAAACAGTTTGGCGGTGTGTAAAGCCAATACTCATCAAACGGTGATGCAAGTGAGATTTATCTGGGCTAAATGGTGGTTGTTTGTTTAACAAACGACGCAAAATAGCGAAGAATGTATCTGAAATTGGAACACCTAACATAATAATAGGAATTACTAAAGAAACAAATGTTACGTTTTTAAATCCGAGTAAGGCTAAAACAGAAATCATAAATCCGAGGAACAATGCCCCGGTATCACCCATGAAAATTTTCGCAGGGTGGAAATTATAAAATAAGAATCCACATGTACTTGCTGCAAGAATTAATGCCATTGCAAGTACGAACGTGTTACTCATTATAAACGCCATGCCAGCAAGCGTGATCAATGAAATTGTAGAAACACCGGCTGCAAGGCCATCTAATCCATCTATTAAGTTAATCGCATTCGTAATACCAATTATCCAAATTAAAGTTAATGGAATACTTAAGTAACCGAAATCTAGTTTTCCATCAAATGGTAAATTGATAGAATCAATTCGAACATCACCAAAGAAAATAACGATTACAGCGGCAATTGTTTGCCCAATCAATTTTGCTTTTGGAGAGATTTCAAGCATATCATCAAGGACGCCTGTCACAATAATAACAAAGCTTCCTATTAAGATCGCAATCATTGATTCATCCATAGGGCGTGCAACAACTACACCTATCAGAAATGCTAGGAAGATAGCTAATCCACCTAAGCGAGGCATAATATGGGCATGCACTTTACGATAATTTGGTTTATCGACGGCACCAATACGGTATGCGAGTCGTTTAACAAGCGGAGTCAAAAGAATTGAAGCTACAAAGGCTACAACTAATGCTAGGTAATTCATATTACCCGTCCTCCTTATAAACTCTACATATATTAATAAATGCGCAATAAAAAACGCATTCAAATGCTAGTCATCATCGAATACAAGAAGTATTATAGCATGATTTCAGGAAAATAACACTCTGTTTCAATTAATTTCTTAGCATATTACTATGTTCGTACTTTTTCTTCATACTTCTACTAGGACGCATTTAAGACTTGAATTGTTTCAAATTCATAGAAATCTCCTGACAAATCAACCAGGAGATCATAAATCATTTCATTTTTTAGTATGTATGAATTCTCAATCACTTTTGTTATACGCCAAACTGATTTTCTCAGTTGATGTGTACATACATTTTGTTTACTTATGTACGCCATTCCGTTAAATCTGAAAGCTATTTAACAATAGATTTATTTTCCAAAAGAATTTAGATTGTATGCTCAATATGAGCAGTGCTACTTTTCATCGTATTGTTTAGATGCTCAATAAATTCTAATGTATTTGTTTTTTCTTCCTCAAGCTACGTAATTTCTCGCTCTATATTTTAAAATTGTAGTTTTGTTTCTTAGATATTAGTCGTGACAACCTTCAATTGTGATGCTGTTTTTTAACCACTTCAGCAACTCTTGCATCTTCAATTTCTACCTTTAGTTACAATAAATATTAGTTTCGAAACTTGTTTTCTAATAGAGAAACACATATAATTTCATCTATTCTTTCAAGCAACAAGTTTCACTTTTCCTTTGATTCGAGTAATTGTACTACTGCTTCACGTATAGATTGATTGCTTTCATACATAAATTTCTCAGCATCATTCTTATAGTAGAAAGCCATGTATTCCTTCATCAGTTGCAATTTTTGCGAAAACTGATCCATATATTGAATAATTTTATCTGATAATGCTTGTTGTTCTTTTGCGTTTTTCAGACATTTTTCTTATAGCTCCGAAACATCTCCTGTACCTTCAACCTAATTATATGAATATCGCTGTAAATCGCTACTAGCTTGTAAAATCGTATCGGCAGTTTGTTTAATCATTTGAATCATTTCTATTAATTGATTTCATATGATTTATCCCCTCTTGTGATTTCTTTTCTTGAACCAAAGCAAGTTTATCGATTATTTTTTAGTATGAATCATAAAAGGAGTTTAATTGTCTCCGTTTCGCAATGATATATTATTCCATCGAAACAAGTAAAAACCCTCTTCAGCAACAATCTATCATAAAGATACAGTTCTTTATATGAACCTACAAACTCTTAATAATTCTTTACAACGTTTCAATAATCAGTTTGTTCATAATTTTCTTTCATTTTAGAACATTATACCCTTTTAGTGTAAGTTTTCACTTTTTCATCACAATTTAAGGTTCCATTCTTGATATATTCATGTTAATCTATTCAAGTAACTTTTTATAACTTTTGTAATTAGAATTTTCAGATAAAAACGAATATTTAATACTTTTACAATTAGCGTTCTAATTTCATAAAATCTTTCAGAGATTATACGCAAGTACATTTTAAAGGAGTCTTCTTTATGCAGAATCAAAATCTTCCTCTGTGGGAAAAAGTTTCGGTTGGGTTCATGCTTTTTGCATTGTTCCTGGGTGCCGGAAACATTATCTTCCCTCCACAATTAGGACAAGAATCCGGTGAAAACTTTGCTGTTGCTATAATTGGTTTCTTAATTACTGGTGTCGGTCTTCCGTTATTAGGTGTAATCACCGTTGCAAAATCTGGTGGTGAACTTCAAGATATGGCTGGTCGTATCAGCCCGGCATTCGGTATTATCTTCACATCGATTATTTATCTTGCAATTGGACCATTTTTTGCAATGCCACGAACAGGTACAGTTTCATTCGATTTAGGTGTTAAACCATATCTACATGGTGCTTTATTAGAAAGTAGCTGGCCATTAGTTATTTTCTCAATCCTTTTCTTTGGGATTACATTGTTCTTCGCATTGAACCCAAGTAAATTAATTGACCGCGTAGGTAAAATCCTAACACCAGCACTATTAATCGTTATTGCTGCACTGGCAATTAAATCAATTGTTACACCAATGGCTGGTCATGGTGAGGCAAAAGTTACAGTTGTAGCTGATTACTTACACAATGCATTCTCTTCAGGATTCATCCAAGGTTATCAAACAATGGACTTCCTTGCTGCATTAATCTTCGGTATTGTAATTGTTGAAGCTCTAAAAGGTAAAAACATTACTCACCGTCCAACTGTTGTAAAAACAACAATCTTCGCAGCTTTTATTGCAGCTATTGGACTTGCTCTTGTTTATATCTCACTTGGATACATCGGTTCTTCAAGTGTTAAAACAATTGGCTTTATCGGTACTGGATCAGATGTTATTACAAAATCTGCCTATGTTTTGTACGGTGATTTTGGTAACTATCTATTAACATTAGTAATTATGCTAGCTTGTCTAACAACTTCAATTGGTTTAATGACTGCTTCATCTGAATTCTTCCATAAAATTATTCCAGCACTTTCATATAAAACATGGGTATGGATTTTCGCGATATTCAGTACAATCATTTCTAATTTTGGTCTTGAAAAAATGTTAGCTGTCTCAGGTCCTGTATTGAACATGATCTATCCATTAGCTATCGTACTAATGATATTAATCCTAGTTTCTAACCTATTCAATGATGCACGTCCTGTTTACATCGTTGCATTAATCTTCACTGGACTAGTTAGTATCTATGATGGATTAAAAGGTGCGAAAGTACTCGACATCAAAGCTTACGATACTTTACTTAGTCATTTACCTCTGTACTCATCAGGAATTGGCTGGTTAGTACCAGCAATCATTGGTGCAATCATAGGTTATGTGATTACTATAGTTACAAAAAAAGATAATTAGTTTGATTTAATATGGACGATTAGAGTGATTTTACTCTAATCGTCTTTTTTGATGAAATGAATGAAAAAGCCATAGGATATAGTGAAATTAATTAGAAATATCCCAAAAGCATACTAGTATTGTTTACGACACTCATTGCGCCAACCTAAAAATTTTCTGTTTAAGGTAAGCGTTTGCAACCATTTCCTAAAATAAATACATTTTTTGGTTTAACCACTTGAATTCATCTCGTTTTGTGATATATTTAATACGCAAATTAGATGAATTCACGAATTCGACACAAATATTAAAAGGGTGGCTATTATGGAAGGCTATAAGATAATCTTCTCACTATTACTTATACTAATTGCTATATTTGTTGTAATACCTGGTATTACATTCTTGGTTTTATATTTTATGGATCGAAACCAAAAACAACATGCAATTCTACGAAACTTCCCGGTTCTTGGTAGAATGCGCTATATTACAGAAAAAATCGGACCGGAACTTCGACAATATCTGTTCGACGATGACCATAAAGGTAAACCTTTTAGTCGTGAGGAGTTTTTACATGTCGTATTACCTGGGAAATACTTAGGAAATGTCATTGGATTTGGTTCAAAACGTAATTTTGATGAAGCAGGATTCTACATACGTAATGCTATGTTCACTAAACAAGTCGATGAAATGCGTGTCGACCAAAGTCAAACTGTTGAAACACAAAAATACGTAATTGATTCTGATGGTTTGTTCAATCGTAAAGAACATAATGAAAAAGTAACCGTCAAACCTTGGTTAATACCAGAAGAAGATGCAGTTGTAATTGGAAGAAATTGTCGCGAACCATTCCACGTTCGTAGTTTAGTAGGACAATCCGCAATGAGTTACGGTGCATTAGGTAAAAATGCCATTTCAGCTTTATCTAAAGGGATTGGCATGGCTAAAGGTTCATGGATGAACACTGGTGAAGGTGGTGTTTCAGACCACCATTTAGCTGGTGGTGCTGATTTAATCGCTCAAATTGGTTCAGGTTTATTTGGATATCGCACAAAAGAAGGCGAATTTAGTTTTGAGTTGTTAAAAGAAAAAGCTGCTATACCACAAGTGAAAGCTTTCGAATTAAAACTTGCGCAAGGTGCAAAAACTCGTGGTGGACACGTTGAAGCGGATAAAGTAACTGAAGAAATTGCGAAAATCCGTAATGTAGAACCACATAAAACAATTAACAGTCCAAACCGCTTCCGTCAATTTGATGATTTCCCATCATTATTCGATTTTATTGAAAAAATTCGAGAAGCTGGCGGCCTACCAGTCGGCATTAAAGTTGTAATCGGTAGCCCTGAGGATGCAGAAAAACTTGCCTCATATATGAAAGAATCCGGAAAAGGTCCAGACTTTATTACAATTGATGGTGCTGAAGGTGGTACAGGTGCTACATTCCAAGACTTAGCAGATAGCGTTGGTCTTCCTATTCACTCAGGTCTTGTCCTTTTACATGATGCTCTTGTAAAACATGGCGTTCGCGATCGCGTTAAAATTATCGCCTCAGGTAAAATCATTACATCAGACCGTGCAGCTGTTATTCTTGGCTTAGGTGCTGACCTTATCAACGTTGCACGTGGCTTCATGATTTCCGTTGGATGTATTATGGCTCAACGTTGTCATACTAATGAGTGCCCAGCAGGCGTCGCAACAACGGATCCAAAATTACAAAACGGTCTAATTATTGAAGAGAAAAAATATCGTGTAACCAACTACATCATCACAATGCGCGAGGGACTTTTCCGAGTAGCAGCAGCTGCTGGACTTGATTCCCCAACAAAGTTCAACAGCGAACATATCGTCTACAAAGATGACTACGGCCGAGTGTTTACCGTTGAGAATTTGAAAGCAAAGTAGATATATAGAATAATAGAAATTTATCCCCCTGGTATTACAGGGGGATTTTTTTATTTAGCACAGATTTGGAGTCATTTTCAGGTGGTTAATTTGCGGGTGAAAATTACTTGCGACTTCCTGTCATTTACTTGCGACTTCAATCAATTTACTTGCGACTTTCCAATTTGTATTTGCGTTCACAACATTTTACGTCCTCTATTCAGCCACTTCTCTATGGTTTGCATATCTTGTTCGCGGACCTAATTTTTCCTTAATTTATAATTGATGCGCGAACGATAAAGAGCATTTTGATTTTTTCTCTACCTATTACTTATATCCTCTTCTGGTAGCATATACTTTGCATTTTTATACGTTCCTGATTTCTTCAGATTCATATTTTTTAGCATTCTACTGGACTGATAAATATCCTTAATTCTAAGAAATTCCCTACATTCCTTATTAGTAATAGTATTATTCAATATTTTTAAATAATCATAAATTGCATATTCGTGTGCATTAGTACTTTTATTAAAGCAATTTGAACAAAACCAAACAAACGCAATTCTTTGCATTCCGATTTTTCCACATTGACTGCAAATAACTCCATTCAAAATAGTTTCGCGAGAAATTTTATATCTATTCATTAATGGGTAAGGATTAAATTCTTTGTGTTTTCTCATAAAATAGCTTTTCCAATGTTCAATTTCATTGTTAGAAAGACATTTTGTGCTTGTCGGCATACTCCTTAAAAAAGGCTTTATTTCATTTTTCAATAAGATGGTTGTTTTATTGGATGTTTGTTTGATAAAGCTAGTTGTAAAAGGAAAAATAATTGCCCCGTAGATAGAAATATTCATATTTTGATTCAGGAAAAATCTCTTGAGTTGATGTACATACTCTTGTAGCTGAGGCTCTGGACTGTTAAATGCATGAACTTCTCCATTTGGTAGAGTTCGAACAAGTTGACTCGGGTTTTGGCGCAATTCAATAGAACCTTTAATATTTTTCACCTCGAAAATAATAATATAGCTTGCTGTCAAAATTAATACATCAATTTGAATTTTAGATTCTAACAGCAATGAAAGATTATGAAAGACATAGAAGTCATATGGTAACTGAAGTTGCTCAAGTGTATCCATCACAACTTTCTCACCGATATCACCAGCCTTGATACGCATATATTCATTTTCTAACTCTTGCCGTTTTGGATTTGATAAAGAAAGACGTTGAATTAATCCCTTTAGAGCCTCTAAATAGTATGTTGATGAATATGCTTTGACGATCAAAGAATCCCCTCCATCTTTGAATTTTACGTCAAAGTATAAATTGAATTGCTTCTTAATGCAAAGTGGCGAAAATAAAAAATGAGGGTATTTTTTCGAGAGAAATCTTTATTTTTTATTAAAAAACAATAAATATCATACATAATTATTATTTTTATTGTACAAAATTTAGTTTCATGTATTTTTTCAATTGGTGAGTAAAAATTACTTGCGAACTTTGTCATTTTACTTGCGACTTCCTGTCATTTACTTGCGACTTTGATCGAATTACTTGCGACTTTCCAATTTGTATTTGCATTCACAACATTTTACGTCACCACTTCTTCTCTAACTCTCTCAATTACTCCTTATTTGCGCACAATTGACAAAACAAAAAAAGACCGCCCTTAGCAGTCCTTCCCAGTACTTTCTTCTATTATATTGTTTCCTGACTTAGCTCTTTAAGCGCAATACGTTCTACTGCTTTTGCTACTGATTTATGGACGTTTGGATCAAGTGGGTGTGGTACGAGATCACCGTTATGTGTTGAATCCACGATTGCATTTGCTGCGGCTAGTAGCATTGGATAAGTGATTCTTTTTGCATTTGCGTTTAATGCACCACGGAAAATACCCGGGAAACCAAGTACATTGTTAACAAGACGGCCATCCGCTGCATAGGCTGCTCCAGCTTTGAGTGCGTCTTCAGGTGCGATTTCTGGATATGGATTTGATAACGCTAGGATAATTTGCCCTTTGCGAATCATTTCAGGTTTTATCAGACCTTTTACACCTGTAGTAGCAATTACAATGTCACAGTGTTCCATTAATTCTTCAATGGAGTTCATTACTGTTCCACCAAAGCTGCTTAATCGGACAAGAGCGCTTTCTTGTAAATCGCTGCCACATACTTCTTTTACTCCATATTCTAACAACATTCGGCTAATCGCAAGACCCGCTGCACCAAGACCGATTTGACCGACAACAGCTTGTTTTAAATCTACTCCCGCATAACGGCATGCTGATAAAGCTGCCGCCAACGTTACTACCGCTGTACCGTGTTGATCATCATGCATAACTGGGATTTGCAATTCTTTTTTCAAACGGTCTTCAATTTCGAAACAATGGGGAGATCCAATATCTTCTAATAAAATGCCGCCGAAACCTTGAGCTATATGCTTCACTGTTTCCACTACTTCATCTGGATTACTTGTATCTAGCAAAATTGGAACACCACTAATTTCAACAAATTGGTCGAATAATACGGCTTTCCCTTCCATTACTGGCATACCCGCTACTGGACCAATGTTGCCTAAACCAAGGATGGCCGTGCCATCTGTTACAATCGCCACTGTATTCCCGATACTTGTAAAATAATGCGCTTTTTCTGGGGAACGTTGGATTTCTTGACAAACACTCGCTACACCTGGTGTATAAATACGACGTAAATCACTTAACGAACGAACATCGATTTTACTAGTCATATGTATTTTTCCGCCTTCATGTGCTTTCATGACATCATCTGAAACAGCACGAACAGTAATACATTCAAGTTCATTAATAGCTTTAACGATATCTTCTAATTGAGCAAGGCTCTCACAAGTACAAGTAACGTCTCGAACCGTAGATAATGTTCCAATCTTTAGTGTCTGTATATCACCGATATCGCCACCTTGATCACCTATTGCTTTTGCGACTTTAGCTAAATTCCCTGGCTTTGATGGTGTTTCTACTATTATATTGCGCATGATACTTTGAGCAGACATTACTTTTCCTCCATTCTGGCTTTATCTTTAATTATTATGACTTTTCTGTGACCATTTGAAATTCATTCTACTACTATGCACTATAAAGGTAAATATTTATATCATAAAGGGACTGAGGAGTCAAAAATTTCTGTAAAATATACACTTGAATTAATTTCATAAATCCGAACATTTCAAGACATTAACTATTCAGATTTGGATGTTCCACTATAAAAGGGGCTTTCAGCTTAAACTTTTCTCGCAGGACTCTAAATGAATCTTACTGAATTAATATTGCATTTTCGAGGTCTCGCCGTCGAAAACGTCGCAATGAACAAAATCGGCTATCATTATGTCGTATTTTTTATATGAACTTTGCATTATAAAATTGATTCACCTATCTTGGTTTTAAATTTTCTTTTTTCGGGTATGCTTGAACTATAGTGGATTATGAATCAATTTATGGAAATTTTTACATTTATTCTATTCACTATTCCATTACTAATTGTTTATTTCAACATTGAAATATATTCTCATTGCAACTCGGAACAATTAACCTCCTCAGCTCTACAGAGACCGCTAGCCCCCTTTGTTAGCGGTTCTTTGTTGTATTCCAAAACTTTATATTTTCTTTTTACACTTAACACACTCATACCCCTATTTCCATTTACAATTAATTTTATATAGTCTCAATTACATATTCCCACACTACCTAATATTCTTCCCATAATCTAAGAAAAATAATTTTTGCAATATGACTTTAAACTCAGGGTTCTACATTTCTCTGTGATAACTCAATTTTCTTTATGATCCATACTATTCTTAGTGTTTCAAACTATACAATGAAATATTCTGGAAGATTATATTTTAATATCAATAAGTTACCTTTATACTATTAATATGGAATATATTATAATCAATAGTTACCTTATGAAGTAAGGTAATAAGTAATCAATAAGTACTGTATAACAATATCTACATATTACTTTTACAAAGTAGTGGGAGCATGAAAATAAGTAGCATGATAAAATACTCAATCATTATAGCCATTGTACTTCTTGTGCTAAATGGTTTAAGTATGGGGTATTTGACTAAAAGTATATCCGAACAATCCAATGCCTTAAAAATTGATAAACAAGATGGAACTATCGGAGTACGTCTTATGAAAAATATCGAAACTAAATCTTCTAATATTCGCTCATACGCTGAGTCGGGTTCAGATCGCTTTTTAAAGGCTTATGAAGATGAAGATCAAAAATCTCTTGATGCTGATAAAACAATCAAACAGCTTAAACGTGACCACTTACCTGAAGATACGTTAGCACTTGCTGAATATGCTCTTCAACAGTCTACTAATCTTAAACCAATTGAAGAAGATGTAATTGTCCTCATTCAAAAAGGTGAATTCGACAAAGCGAAAAAAACTCTATATGGAACAGAATATAGTTTACTTAAAGATAATGTTAGTAACACCATTGCTTCTTTTGATAATAAGCTATCCGCTTGGACAAGTAATCAAGTTGAGCAAGCGAACTCACAAGTCAAAGTAAGCGTATTAATCATGACAATATTGCTCATACTTTTACTTATAAATTTTATGACAATCCTTATTCTTTTATCTAGAAAAATTCGTCCACTATACAGTATGACCCATTTTGCAACAGAAATAGCAGAAGGAAACTTAACATTAGATTTATTAAACCATCGTTCTAAAGATGAAATTGGCCAACTAGCAGAAGCATTTAATCATATGTACAGTAATTTAAAGAAAATGATTACAACTGTAACACATACAAGTGAGCATTTAGCTGCCGCTTCCGAGGAGCTGTATGCAAGTACAGATCAAACAAATGCTGCTACTAAACAAGTAAGTGAAGAAATTGATCAACTCGCAAATGATACGAATGTGCAAATGCAATATGTTTCTAATGGGACAAATTCGATGAATCTTGTTGCTAGCCAAATCCAATCTGTCGCAGCATCTGCAGCATCAGTAGCTCGATCTGCGGCAACTGCAACAGAAAAAACCGTTTCAGGTGGCACAAATCTTGAAACTTCAGTAAAGCATGTTAAAGCAATCCAAGGTTCAATAGTAGAAACTCAAACCTCTCTTTTAGAATTAGCAAATAGTTCTCAAAAGATAAATACAATGGTAACCGCTATCACGGAAATCTCTGAACAAACAAATTTACTTGCACTAAATGCAGCCATTGAAGCTGCACGTGCCGGTGAACATGGAAAAGGATTTGCAGTTGTTGCTGATGAAGTACGAAAATTGGCTGAAGAGTCAGCACGTTCAGCAAACGAAATACGTCAAACAACTGAGCATATTCATCAAAATATGACGAATACTGTAGAACAAATGGAAAATGTAAATGAGAAAGCCCAACTTGGATATGAAAGTATTCGAATTACAGGATCTACATTCAAAGAGATTTATGAAACTTCTGTATCACTTTCAAATGAAATTCAAGAAGTATCGAATGTAACGGAAGCTATGGCTGTAGCATCCCAAGAAACTGTGGCTTCACTTGATCATGTAAATACCATTTCACAAGATACAACTGACAAAACACAACATATTGCAAGTCTTTCTGAAGAACAATATGCAGTAATAGAAGAAATTACAGCATCCACTGAAGAATTAAGTAAAATGGCTGAGTCATTAAGCAATAGCATTCAAGTATTCAAATTATAATATATTACAAAAAGAGCACAATTTTTAACAATAATTGCGCTCTTTTTGCATATTAAGTTTTCTATTTTTATACAATTAATTAGGATTTTACGTATTTAAATACCACACAATTAGTTCTTTAGTTATAAAAATTCGATGTTGTAAATAAAATAATACGATTACTAATCTATCAAATTTACCCTTTTTTTTAAGTAGATTGTTTTAATTTTAGTTTTTATCTACAATGAAGTTAACGATATTCGTACGCTATTATCCAACAAAAAAGGAGTGATTTTTGTGAAACAAGCTTTATATTCTGTTTTAGCAGTAGGTGCAGCTACGCTGGTTGTTAACGCACATGATGCAGAAGCAAGCTCCAATACATATAAGGTCAAAAATGGCGATTCTTTATATGTGATTGCACAAAAATATAATACAACTGTAAGTCAGCTAAAAAAATCGAATAATCTTTCTTCCGATATGATTTATGTTGGACAAAATATCAAAACAAACAGTAAGTCTATTACAAAAGTGAGTACTGCTTCTGCTACAAAAAAAACAACCACTGCTTCAAAACAGTCTAGTACTTACAAAGTAAAATCAGGTGATTATTTAGCAAAAATTGCTGCATATCATAATATTCCATTATCATCGCTTATGAAAGAAAATCATCTTGCAGATGATAAGATTTATGTGGGGCAAACTTTGAAAATCCCTGGTACTTCAAGCGTAAAAGTTGCTAGTACTACTAACACAACTAATACAAACAAAAATAGCACTACTAAAAAAACAACCACTTCTACATATAAAGTGAAATCCGGTGATTATTTAGCAAAAATTGCTTCTAAATTTAATGTAACTGTTGCTTCAATTCAAAAAAGTAATAATCTTAAAAATGATTCAATATACGTTGGACAGTCATTGAAGATTCCTGGAAGTAGTTTGAACTCTAATTCTAATAGTGCAAATAATACAAGTTCAACAAATAAAACAAAAGCACCAGCTTCTTCAAAAGCTACAAAACATACTGTAATTGCGGGTGATACACTATCGACCATTGCAAATCACTACGGAATTACAATTACACAATTAAAATCATGGAATGGCTTAACATCTGATATTATCCGTGTGGGACAAGTATTATCTGTCAAAAAAAGTGGATCAACTAGTCAACAGCAAAAGGAAAATACGACATCTGTTTCAAATCCGAACACTGGAGGGCAAGCTTCTTCAAAAGTAGTAAAAGAAGCTTTGAATATAGCTCTTTCACTTCAAGGGGTACCATATGTTTGGGGTGGATCTTCTCCTAGTGGCTTTGATTGCAGTGGCTTTATCTATTATGTATACAGTCAATCAGGTTACAATATTGGAAGAACAAGCGCTGCAGATTACGAAGCACGATCATACTATGTTTCATCACCTAAAGCTGGTGATTTAGTATTCTTTAAAGATACGTACAAAAAAGGTATTTCACATTTGGGAATCTATATAGGAAACGGTCAATTTGTTCACGCAGGTGGCGATTATGTACAAGTTTCTTCTGTTAACGAATCCTACTGGAAAAGCCATTTTGATAGTTATAAACGATTCTATGATCTAACATACTAATTAGAGATTCATAAATATATCGATCCTAAGTCCTTGCCAACCAACCTTGGCAAGGACTTTTTCTTTTGTAACAATATGTAATATTACAAAACTATATTAATACTATCCTAATAAAATGGCATTTATATAAATATCCTACTTTTCAAATTACGTCATATTCTACTTAATTTTATGCAAATGAATGTTTTATTTGAAAGAAAATACTGCTATTTAGGATAAATATACTCAATTAGAGTCGTAATCTATGCCATTTGTTACATAACTGTAATATAACTGTAAACGAAATAGCATTGTTATTTTATCAGATTTTTTATAAAGTTATACTTGTAAATATTACAAATACTAAAACAATCGTTTAAATACTATATATACAAAACATTTGAGAATAGTTGGGGGAATTTGATGAATAAGAAAGCATTATTTACAGCAATCGCATCAAGTGCACTAGCATTAACAATTAGCTTTGGACATGTGAAAGCTGCAGAAAACAACGAAGCAACATCTGGAGTAACTAAAAACACAGAAGTTACAATGGTAACTGATTCGCAAGCAACACAAATTAGTGGAAAATATCACGTTACTGCTAGTTCACTAACTTTACGTGCTGATTCTTCTACAAGTTCAAAAGCATTAGGATATATTAGCAAAAACACAACTGTAAATGCAAAATACAAAAAAGTTGCTGGTGGTAAAACTTGGTTTAAAGTGACTGTTAACGGTAAAACAGGTTGGATGTCAGCAGCATATCTTAAAAAGGGTTCTGGCGTTAAGAAAACATCTGAAAGTGCTGCAATGAGTGATATCGTGAGCACTGCTAAAAACTACCTTGGTGTTCCTTACGTTTACGGTGGTACAACTCCTTCTGGTTTTGACTGCAGTGGTTTCACTAGCTATGTTTATGCTAAACACGGTATCTCTTTACCACGTACAAGCCGAGCACAACGCGCAGCTGTTAAATATACTAATGACCCACAACCAGGCGACTTAGTATTCTTCAACGTTGGTGGCGGCGCAATTACTCACGTTGCTATTTATGCTGGTAATGGTATGCTAGTTCACGCTGCAGGTGATCACGTTCAATTCCAAACTATGAGCACTTACTGGAAATACTACGTACACAGCTACGGCACAGTACGTTAATCAAATACTCTACACTCAACTATTCATAAAACAACAAACCAAAAACCTAAGTAAAAGGCTTCTTCTCCAAAGTCATTTACTTAGGTTTTTTCTATCTTCTAAATCGTACACACTTTCCTCCCAGTATAAAAACCGTTTGCCATGTATCAATTGTCTGTACACTTACTCTCTTTCATTTTCCTTGCTATTCTTTCATTCCGGTCTGTAAAAGTGGAACAAGATGCAATATTCTATACTTCTGATTATCCCTTTATCCGCAAATTTTGCTCTTGCAGCTACTTTAGCTGGTTACCTTTCGCTTTATTAGCCGCTATAAAGCGCTATATCGTTTGTTTCTAATATTCCACCATTTATATGTATATTGTTGAGTAAACATCTAATTAGGCATATCTTTACACGCCTCTCTATTCTAAAAATGTTAAAACACCCGGCCATGAATTGTAGTTCATTGACCGGGTGATTTCTTCGTTTGTTATTATTGAATTTTTTGTTGATCAGTTGAAGTAGAAGTATTATCTTCAGTATTATTTTTGCTGTCTGTATTATCTTTAACTGAATCTGTTGTTG
Organism: Rummeliibacillus sp. NPDC094406; assembly: GCF_044763875.1. Lineage (NCBI taxonomy): Bacteria > Bacillati > Bacillota > Bacilli > Caryophanales > Caryophanaceae > Rummeliibacillus > Rummeliibacillus sp. NPDC094406. The sequence goes on from NZ_JBIWGZ010000002.1 coordinate 630,313, forward strand.
CATCTGTTTTTACATCTGTATTAACGCTTTGTTTATTTATAGTTGATGGATCTTCTTCGGTTGTTGTACTTTGATTTCCATCTGTATTATTCGAACTGTTTGTTGATTCTGTTTCTGCATTATTTGTTGACCCTTGCTCTGTATCCGCTGGCTGGTTATCATCAGCTGAGTCAGATGAGTTTGTAACATCTATCTTCGTAAATTGATAGTCACCATAATCATCAATCACAATTGTGTATACAATTGTTTCTTTAAGTTTATGTTCTTGCTTCGTATTCTTATCTGTATAAACAAATGTTGAATTGACTTCTACTGTTGCATACTCGTCATAGATATTGATATTACCGATTGTGTATTGCAGATCTTTGTATTTCTTCTCATCTGTTGAATAGCTTTCAACCATTTTTTTAGCTGAATTAACCGCACTACTTCCAGGCATAATATAAGTTTCGTAATAATTTTTCGATTTATTTTTGATCGCGTATGGGAACAATTCATAATAACCATCTACATAATCTTTTATTAGTTTTTTCCCTAAGTAAGCCTCTTCTTTGTGATTATCTTCAAAATCTTGATCCTTCTCGATGTTAATTTTAACATCTTTGTTAGACCAAGTTGAAATGAGTGACATAACCTTACTAATTGGAATTGCATAACCAATTTCAGGTTCATCTGTAAGTATAATTGAGTTAATTCCTATTACATTACCTGTTTCTGCATTAATAAGCGGGCCGCCACTTGAGCCTGAATGTAAGCGAGCCGTCATTTCATACAATCCATTATAAGTGTATTCATCTGTGAATTCTGCACCAATGCTTGTAATTTTACCTTCCGTTGCAGTACCGCCCTTGTTTTTCGGACTACCAATTGCAATAACTGGGGTATTCACACTTGCAGATGCGGTATCTAGAACAAGTGGATCTTTTCCGGCTAGTTCAGGTACACGAATTAACGCAACATCCGTCTTTTTCGAAATCCCGATGACTTGCCCTTGGAATTCTTGTCCATGCTCGTTTGTTACAAATACATAAGAGGCATCTTTTGCAACGTGTGCGTTTGTGATAATGTCCCCTTTTTTATTGAACAAAAACCCTGAGCCTTGTTGTAAATCTGTGTAGACTGTGTACACTTGCGTTTTTGCATTTGCAATAATAGCAGATGTATCGTTTTTCGGCATGATTACATCTGTAGAGTCTTTTGTTGTTGTATCTCCATCATTATTCGATTGGATGGCATTTGTTACGGTTCCTTCTTTAAAACTGGTAGAATCGGTTTCCTTTTTGCTATCGGGATCCTTTTTCTCAGTCGGTTTTTCCGTCGTTGTTTTATGGACATTTTGAACTTTAATGTGATTGTTCTCTGTTGCTGCTTTGTCATTTTTCGTTAGGAGCATATATGCACCCGAAATAACTGCTATGAGCAAAACAATGGAAACAGCTATTCTTTTTATGGATGCTTTCTTAGGTTGATATCGTCGATTATTCGTCATTTCACATCCACTTCCTATCTTCCAAAAATTCTATACTATATATAGACGGATACATCATACCTAAAGTTTCAAAAAGCATTAATAATCATCTTCTTTATCAATTTTTCACAAAGATTATCATAGCACATATTTCTTAGAATAGAATGAGAAAAATGGATTTTTATTTAGAAAAATTCTCCTTTTATGGTCTACCCCATTTTAAGTGATTCCATGTATGCTTTTCTTAGAAAATTTTTAATTTTTGAAAGGGGTTTTAAGCTTTTAGAATTTCGAAGATGGGAACTGGTTGCCTGCTCTTGATTTATTACTTTTTCGCGAGCATTTGTTTTATTTTGGTAACATTACCTTTATGTATGCTTCAATTGCTCTTCATGTCAGCGCTCGAAATTAATACGTTACTTTTAAGGAAACATTTTCACTTATTAGATATTCGATTTTTTTAATCACACCACTTCGTTTGAAACTATTAGTTAGTGGTATATAATAAGAAGAAATATGTCGAAAGTCCGTAGAAAGGTTAGATTATGAAAAAGATTGATATACTAGGAATTCCTGTAGCAGATACGACGAAGTGCGAATTTGTTGACCACGTTTTGGATGAAATGCGAATATCTGAAAAGCCTATCTGTATTGTTACAGCCAACCCTGAAATTATTATGTTAGCAAAAGAAAATAAGAATTACGAACATTGCCTATTAAACTCTAATTATGTAGTTGCGGATGGAATTGGTGTTGTCATTGGATCTAAAATGCTTGGCACGCCATTAAAAGAACGTATTCCAGGATATGAGCTCGTCCACGATTTCATGAGAAAAGCAAGAAAGGGACAAAATCGTTTCTTCTTTTATGGAGGTAAACCTGGTATCGCTAAACAAGCTGCTGAAAAGGCTCAAGCTATGTATCCAAACACTGAAATTGTTGGAGTAGCTGATGGATATGGTGGTAATGGTGACGGAGATGAAGTGGCTAAAATAGCAGCTGCTTTAAACCCTGACTTTATTTTTGTAGCAACTGGTGCCCCAAAACAAGAAGAATGGATTGCAAAACATCGAGGTCAATTTTCAAATGCAGTGATGATGGGGGTCGGTGGTAGCCTTGATGTACTGTCTGGAAATGTAGATCGCGCTCCAGAAATCTTCATCAAACTAAATCTTGAATGGTTCCACCGTTTAATTACCCAACCAACTAGATTCAAACGAATGTTGAAAATTCCTCAGTTTTTAATTGAAGTAAAAAAATCAAAGAAATGATGAAGGAAGCCAGCGAATGCTGGCTTTTTTCCTTTATAGTAACAATTTCAAATTCACAAAGGTTTTTGATATAAAAACGGTTGTTATGAATTGTTTTAAGGGTCTGTTTCCGACCAATAAGATTAGTTAATAAAATCCCAACCTATAAGTAGGTTGGGACTGGAATTGTAGACTATTGTCTGAATTGTATGGGCGACTGGCACCTAAAACAAATGATCATGAAAGTTTATCTAATCTTCGAAAGTAATAGAGTCTTATTGTATCAATAGTTCCTCTGTCAATCTTTTAAAGGATTTGAGACTTAATAATTACTTAGTTGCTAAGTCAAAGAGAAGAGAATCTAAATTACAGTCTATGATCATAATTATTAAAGGGAACACCGAATTCTTAACCCTTTACTATATAGAAGAATGTTCTTGCTGCGCTTTCCTTAGAAAAAGAGATTACTAGGCCCTATTTGAGAAAAGAAAAAAGCCTTCAACCTCGAGGATTGAAGACTAATTTATAGTTTATTGTCAGAATGGGTACTTGCAACTCAAACTAAATTTATTTCGCTATGAAGAAAAAAACTCCCATCTTCCGAAGAAGATAGGAGTCTTCAATCCGTTCACCCAATAAGGTAAGGGAGGATTTCACTCTATCATCCTAAATGTTTAAGACTTATAGAGAAACGTTTCGTTTATTTTTATTTAGGAGCTACTACTACTTCAACGCCATCTTCAAAAGTAATTTCAACTGTTGCAGATTTACCATCTTTAGTTACAGTTGCTTTTACTACTGAACCAGCTGTAGCTTTTGTTACTGCAGCATTTTCAGTACCGTTGTTTTCAAATGTAACTGTACCAGATACTTTTGTGAATGTTACTTCATCTGCAGTATCTAGAGCTGATTCCGCACCATATTGGTCAGTTGTTGTGAAATCTGCTGCAGCTAATAATGCATTTGCATCATAATTTGCTTTTAATTTGCTTGTCTCAGTAATTTTAGAAGTTAATACGTCAGTACCTTTTTTAAATACTTCTACTTTAGAAGCCTTTGCAGGTGCAATTGAGTATGTTACAGGAACAGTGATTTTTTCACCTGTTGCATTAATTGTAACTGTACGGTTAACTGTTTTTTCAGTTACAGCTTTACCATTATCATCTTTGAAGAAAGCTTCATTCAAAGTTGGAGCAGCTGTTACAGTGTATTCGCCTTTTGCTTTATCTAAAGTTACTGTATCTCCAGCTTTTGATGAAGCTAAAACTACAGGTTCATCTGAAGTATATTTAGAATCTTGAGCTGCTGAAGCAAGAGAGTAATCATCTAAAACATAAACTGTAGGAACAGCTTTTACACTGTAAGAAGCTAAATCTGCATCTTTAACTACAGTGAATTTTTTACTTAATTCACTACCCTTTTTACCAGTGATAGCAAATGTAATAGAATCTGCTGTTGCAACATTTTCATTACCTGAAAGGGTAATAGTTGCGGAATTTCCAGATGTTCCTGTAGTAAATACTGCTTTGTCACCAGTAATTGCTGCTGTTGCTGTAATAGCTACAGAACCTAGTTTAGAAGCATCCATTACACGACCATATTGATCCTCGATCTTTAAATCTGCTGCTGATACAGTAATTGGAGATGTAGAACCTTCACGGAAGCTTGTTGCTAATTTAGAAGAAATACCAGTAATTGTTGCAGCTTCTGCTGCATCTTTTACTGTAACAACTTGTGAAGCAATTTTGCCTGTTTTTGAAGTTACAAGAATACTTGTAGTTCCTTTTGTTACTGTAGATGCATCTTTCACAATGTAAAGAGCGCCATCAATTTCTTGGATGCTTAAACCTGTATCTAAAGTGTTTAAACCACGTGCCGAATCAATTGCTTTATATTGTTTTAGTGTTTTAATTTCATTGCCTTCATTATCTGTAAGAGTTAATGGGAATTTAACATCTTCGTTTGCAGCAACAACATCATTTACTGGAGAACCAAGTGAAATTCCAGCAATTGATTTACCTGCTTTTACAGTTACTGTGCTTTGAGCTGTTTTACCAGTTGCTTTTACAACAAATACTAAGTTTGTAGAACCCGCTGCTGCTTTTGTAACTTTTACTGCAAGAACAGTTTTACCATCGATTGTTGTAGAAACAATTGGGTTTGTATCTGCGATAGTTGCAACTGTTGCATTTGTATTAGTTACAAGAAGTGCTGCATTTGCAGCTGCTACATCAGTAATTTCTTTACCATATTGATCTTTTACAGTAACTGGTAGGTAGAATTCACCTGTTGCATCTTCTGATAATACTTCGCCATCTTTATTGTATAAAGTACCAACTTCGACATCTGAAGCTACTGCTGAAGTAGATAAAGTAATTGTTTTGCTAGTTACTGTACCTGTTGTTTTATCAACAGCTGTAAGAACTACTTTATCATCTGTTTTAGCTACAGAAGAATCTAAGTTAATAGTAATTTGACCTTTGTTATCTACAGAAGCTGTTACACCACTTGCTGCTTTTACTGAAGATCCAGTAGCAGTTAGGTCTAGGTTACTGTAGTTAGCAGCTGTGATATCTTCACCATATTGGTTTGTTACTTGAAGAGCTGCAGTTGCTGTTTCTTTATTAGTAGCTAAAGGAGCTACATCAGAAAGAACTTTGATACCAGCAACTTTTTCATCTTCAACTGATACTTTACCAGTTAAAGCATCTTTATCAGCTTGTTTAACTGTTACAGTGTAATCACCTTTAGTTAATTTTGAAGTTAATTCGATTTTAGCAGATTTTTTGTCTTCTGCAATTGTTACGTTTGCAACGTTCGCTTTAACAGTTCCTTTTGCTACAGAGAAAGCGTCAGCTGTAACATTAACAGCTTGGTTGAATTTCACTTCTAAAGTTTTAGCGTTAATCGCACTTACTGATTCAACTGCAAGGTTAACTTCTACGCCATCTTTATAAGTTTTTTCAACACCGTTTTCATCTTTATAAGTGCCGTTTGCTAATTTAGCATCGAAGTAAGTTTTATCTTCGAATTTTTTTAGACCTTCGTTTTGTTTGCTACCATCAAATAGGATGTCGTTAACTAATACTAAACCTTCGTTTAAGCGACCTTCTTTGTAAAGAACAGTATCGTTATTAGCTGTTTTATAGCCTTCTTTTAATTTACCATTGTAGAATAAAAGAGTTGCTTTGTTAGCTGTTTTGTAGCCTTCTTTTAAGTAACCGTTGTAGTATAGTGATGGATTTTTATCAATATCACCGTATACTTCATAACCACTATCTAAGCGGCCATCTTTGTATAAACGTTCGCCATTACCAGCTGTTTTGTAGCCTTTTTTAAGAGTACCGTTGTAGAATAGATAGTATTTATCATCGCTACCTTTGGCTGCTGTTTTGTAACCTTTTGTAAGAGATCCATTATAGAATAGTTTGATTGAAGAACCGGTACCAGCTGTTTTGTAGCCTTTTGCAAGTTTACCATTGTAGTAAAGTTTCATAGAAGAACCAGTACCTACTGTTTTGTAGCCTTTTTTCACTGTACCATTGTAGTAAAGAGTAGATTTGTAAACTACATATCCTTTAACCGCTTTACCAGTTTTCGCATCTACAAGTTTACCATGTGATACCTTGTATGTAGTTTTTGCAGATGCTGTTGTGTCAGCAGCAACTACTGCTGTAGTGATTACAGAAGCACCAAGCGCTAGTGCAGCTGCAGATTTAACAAGTTTTAATTTGTAGTTTGTCATTTTTTCCATTCTCCTTTATCCGATGAACTATAATTGGATCACACCGATGTGCATTTCATACTCGAAGATATTCCATATATCCCCTCTTAGTAATCCTTATCGACTATATTATCATAAAATCTTTGTGTTTTTAATAAATTTAACAGTTTTTTTATCAAAAACATGAATAATAATTAATTATTACTATTAAATTTATATTTTTTACCTTTTATAACTACAATTAATCTAATTAATATGTATTAATTTTTGAATATAAGTAAATAGATGGATTAATATAATAAAATTAAAATAATTTTTTGATTATATTTTTGTAGATTGTAAATTTATTAATATAATATTTATAAAAATTTACAATTAACACTACCCTTTGTATTTGTATTTTTACTATTTTTTACTTAATAATATTTGGTATTTATATAGTTACCTTTAATATTAATATAATACTTATTACTTAAATGTTCGTGTTTTATATAAAAATCATTGATATTATTCGACAAATTACGACAAATATTCGTATTTTACTTTACTTATATCCAAATTAAGGAGATATGTCACATGAAAATATATTACATCACTTTTTTATAAATCTTTCATAGTCTTAATTACCTATACAACAAGTATTTTTACCATGTTTATACCTATTACGTTAATTTGTAATTCTCATAATGCTATAACCAAAATAATTTTATAAATAATTTTCGAATAATTAATCGCTAAAGAAGCTTAAAAACTCATATCAAAAAAGGCACTAATCTCTTATAAGATTAGCGCCTTTTTCTTGATGCAATTGTTATTATTTATCTCTGAATAAAAAATACATGTTTAACAATTATGGATTGAGTGAATGTATCATGTGTTCTTTTAATAGATTTTTATTTTAGAACCGGTGTAGCTTTTTTCACTTCTACAGATATTTGAATTGCAGTTGCTTTGTTTGAAGAATTATCTTTAGCTGTGTAAGTGATTGTGTAAGTACCGGCTACTGTTGTGTCAATTTTTTCAACAGCTTTGCCTTCTGAATCGATAATTGAAGAAACTACTTCAACAGAATTGCCTAAATGATCTTTTGCAGTTGCTGTTGGTACTGTAAATACTTCACCATTCTTAATTTTATAAACAGATTTAGCCCCTTTTTCAAGAGATATTACAGGAGAAGTTTTATCAGTTACAACTTTACCATTTTTGTATTCTACTTTTACTCCATTAATTTCGTAGATTCCGTTTGCTGGTACGCCGTTGATATAATATTTACCATTTGGCATTGTGCAGTTAACTTTTTTACCGTTTTCGAAAAACACATGGTGATGTTCTCCCGTAAATGGTTTACCATTCTTGTAGAACTTGTGGTGTTGTTCTCCAGTGAATGGTTTACCGTTTTTGTAGAATACTTGGTGTTTATCTCCAGTGAATGGTTTACCTTGTTTATAGTATACGCCTTTAACTGTAGCTGTAGCTTTTACACCTTTTTTGTAATAAGTTTTAGTTACTACCCCAGTAAATAATGTACCGCATTTATAGTATTTACCTTTGTAAACACCAGTAAATTTTTTACCGTTTTTATAAAGTACTGATTGATAGGTTTTGAAGCCCGCAATCAATTTATGACTTTTAGGATTTACTAGTTTACCATGAGATACTTTGCAAGAAGTTTTTGCAGATGCAGTTGTATCAACAGCTACAACTGCAGTTGTAATAACAGATACGCCTAAAGCAAATGCAGTGGCAGATTTTATTAATTTTTGTTTGTAGTTTTTCATTGTCCATTCTCCTTTAGATATCGAATTATTCTAGGATTACCTTAAGGTGCATTTCGTATGTAAATATTCCATATTTCACCTATCAGCAATCCTTATGGATAATAATACCTCAAAAAATATCATTTTATTATTACAAATCACCGTTTTTTATTAAATATATGTAACTACGTATTATAATTATTATTTTTGATAACTAAATCAATTTCATAATACGAACATTTAATGATATCCAATTTTGTTCATTGCAACGCTTTCGACGGTGAGTCCTCGAAAATGCATACGATTTTCTTTGTGCGAGGCTAATTCAGTGAAGCTCATTCAGAGTCCTACGGGAAAAGTTTGAGCTGAAAAATACTAAGTTACTAAGAAGGATGCTTTGTTTATTCATATGAGTTTCTACTATTATATTAGTGAAAACTATCTAAATAGCATGTAGCTTGAAGTTGAATGAATAATTATCATAAAAAAAAAGCCACCCTATTTGGATGGCTAAATTTATTATTCGACTATTGCAATCATGCCCTGTTCGTCATCAATTTCTAAGTGGATGCTTGCTGCATATGGATCAACATTCATTTCTTCCTGTAGGAATATGCGAATTGCTGCTAACATATTTGCAACTCGATAAATGTCTTTTCGACCATTGTAATAAGCTTCTGCAGAGTATCCTTCTTCGTCATCGAAGTTTAGTTCAATTTCAACGTTTTCAGGCATTACATTAATTTGACGAGCATGGTACACGCATAGAGCGTTTATCAAATTATCTTCTGATACGATTATTGTCTCCATGTGTTACGTTCCTCATCTCGTCTCTTGTTGCGCTTGAACATTTGGAAGACTTTCATTACGATCATGATTAATGCTAAGATCGCAATGACATTGATAAGTAAACCAAATAAATTACCCATTGCACCCATATTACCTAACATACCGCCAAATAGCATACCTGCTAATCCACCGACCATCATCCCTTTAAGGAATCCGCCTTTTTTCGTTGTAGGATTTGCTGTAGATGTTTTGTTATTTGTCGATTTATTGTTGAAGCTTGAGTTTTTATTATCTTGCGTGTTGCTATTTGTATTTGATTTATTATTGAACATTGAATTATTATTTGAACTTCCGTTTGAATTGTATCCACGTTTTCCTGATTTATACCCTTTGGCTTCCGCAGTTATTGTACCATGATGACTATCCATAACAACTGGACCAAAAGTAGAGAAAGCAAGTGTTGCTGCAAATAAAGCTGCTGCAAGTTTTTTCAATTAAAATAACCTCCATTAATAATTGTATGTTTTTTTAACTTACTATTAGTTTATCATTACATCAAAGATTAATAAAATGAAACGCAAGGGCTACTTTAATTTATTCATTTTTCAACATTATTTATAGCTTTTGATTTTTTAGTGCTTTTACTAGGTCATTAGATTGTGAGATAAAAGAGGTCATCTCTGTAGATAAAAAGAATTTATCTTGAGCAAAGGAATACAATCCCTCAATTTTCTCTATAGAACCTGAAGATGTTTCTGCAATGGATTCTAATTCTTGACGGAATGCTACAATTTCATTCATCGCTGCATCTGTTGCAAGATTAATACTTGACATGCTATTGAACAATTCGCTTTCAGATGCAGAAATTTTTTCAAAGAATTCACTTGTAAAACGTGTCATTTCTTGTGTTTTAGCAACATCTTCAGATTTTTCCCTAATATCTTTAGCTAGAAGCTCAACCTTATGAGTGATTTCTTGCACCTTTTTATTGATATCAACAAGCGCGCTTTTACTTTGCTCAGCAAGTTTGCGAACTTCTTGTGCGACAACAGAAAATCCTTTTCCATGCTCACCTGCTCTTGCCGCTTCGATTGAAGCATTTAATGCGAGCAAGTTCGTTTGGTCCGCAATATCTCCAATCATTTTCGTAATTTGAGTAATGGCACTCGTTTCTTTTTGCACATCTTCAATAGACACTTCGAAACCTTCAAAGACATTCTTGACATAATCCATTTGCTGATCAAGTTTTTCCATGTTCTGGTTGCCCTCAACTACAAGCTGAATGTTCTTTTCTCCTTGTTCTTCGACAGCAGTTGTAATGGAATGTATATTTTCTGTTTCTGTAACAATTTTTTGGAGATTATCATTAGATGCAAGTATTGATTGGCGTTCATCTTCTAAGGCGTTCTTTATTTCTGTAATTCTCTCGATAAATACACTATCGCCTTTTGCGTTTTTTTCATTTGATTTTTTTAGTAAAGCCATTAAATCTTCGAGACCTGATATGACTTTTTCTTTCTCGTCAGTTGTTAATCCCTCAAATTTCTTTGCAACTTCCACTTCATCTACCGGATGCTTAAATAGTTTTTCGAACATAGCTATCTTCCTCCCTTTTCTCCAAAACCTAATAATACGAGTGTTTGATTGATTAATGATTTATTTATTTGTTCACCATAACTACAGAATCCACCTAAATTAGGCAATTGTTCAAGTTGTCGATTTAGCGCTGGGAATAACTTCTGATTTTGAAATTGTAGCTTTCTCAAAATACAGTTACATGCTAGTACGCCATCTAATTTCGAAAATTGAGAAGTCAATTGTTGTAATGTGTGTTCTAATGTTTTGACAGGATCCATTGGTTCTAAAATTTCTACGAAAGAGTCCAAAAATACTTGGCAATAAAACTGGATAGCCCCATCTGACATGATCTGGAATGGGGATGCGATGAAAATTTCATCATTGAAACGTCGGCCAATTGGATTGGACATAAAATAATTAGATAAATCAGCTTCTCGTACACCAAGTTTCTTTGCGTAAACTGTGGCTGCACGTTGTCCATCCATTTCATAAACAATGCGTGATTCTGTATCTACCTTTGTGATTTTCATCTTCTTTCCTGTACTTGTGAAAATATTTTCCTTTATCACACTGAATTCCAATTCGGGTTTCATGAAAATAACAACGCCACCCACACTTGAAATATGGTTATTTACACTTACATAAGTAGCTTCAAATTTTGCATCGTCCCCTGCTGTTCCACCAAAAAACTGAAAACCATCCTCATCAAAAATAGAATTTACTATAGATAACATTTTTTCTTCCGCACCTATTAATCCAGTTGGAAAAACGAGTCCAATTCCTTCCTTTTCAGGATGCTTACTTGAGGTTTGAATCCCTACCTCATGTGCTGCTGTTTTTAGTTGTTGACGTGCAAATACAGGATACTTTCCAATATCGTTCATTAAGACGGCTCTTACATGCCCAAAGTTTTTTGAAAAACTAATAGCTGAAAGTCCAAACTCTTGATATCCCTTAGGTCCAATTTCGCCAGTGGTTGTCAATCCTACAACTTGAGCCGAAGGATAGTGATCATTAAATAATTTTGAAACCTCTTCAAATGAATAAACTGTACTTGAAAAAAAGATAACAAGTTCTGGTGTAGGATGTAGTTGACCTGTTATGTCCCGAATTGCTACTTTAATATCATGATTATTACTTGCATAAGTTCGTATCGTATCCAAATTTCATTCTCCTATCAGTCAATTAGGCTCTAAAAATTCTTAAATGTTAGAATATATTCATTTTTACAATTACCTATTATACCCTAATTATCGACAATTCCAGTGACTTTTTTCATATATTTACATAAAAAAAGAGAGTCTCTTAACCTACTTAAGAGACTCTCAATATTTTACTAACGAATTAGTCGACTTTCACATTACGAACATCTTTTGATGCTTCTACATGTTTTACACTTGATAAATAATTAATGAAGGCATCTGTGTCAATTTCAATAATTTGTTCATTCGTAGCTGTTTTGAATGCTGGGAAGTTATCTCCACCACCAGCGATGAAATCATTAATAACTACATTATAGCTTTTAGTTGGATCGATTTTTTCTTCTGTATTTCCAACAAATACATCAACAACACCTTTTGCATTGTAAGTGTAATGTAAGCCTGAAACTTCTAAACCGTAACCACCAGTGAATTGTTGATTGATTGCTTCTTTAATGTTAGCACCTGTCATTGTTACAACTTTTAAGTAGTTACCAAATGGTTGAACAGCTTGTGCTTTACCCCATGTGATAACGTTTTTGTCGCCATCTTTTACTGTTGTTAAATCTGCACGAATACCACCTGAATTTGTCATAGCAAAATCAGCTTTGTAGCCATTTGTGTTAGCATCATATAGTTGTGCATCTGTTACAAGGTTTCCAACTGGTGATCCACCTAATGGATACGCAGCACGATCTTTTGAAATGGATTCGAATGCTGCAGTTGCAATTGGTTTATCTGTAGTTTCTTTTACTAAATCTTTTGCTGTGTTTACTATATTGTTAACTGATTTAGAAACTTTGTTACTATTAATCTCTTCATCAGTCTTCATATAGTTATATTTCACTTTAGCAGAAGGTGTTTTTGTAAAGTCTTTTGTTTTTTTGCTTAATGTACCTTCAACTACTGAATATGCTTTACCAAATGATTTTGCTTCAATTATACGTGTATTTTTATATACTCCATTTGCAAAGTTATGGTCATGACCACCAAATACTACGTCTACTGAGTGATTTGGATCAATTTTTTCAAGTTCCTTTAGCATATCAACTGATTGTCCAGCAACTTTTTCTTGTCCTTGCGTTTCAATTGATGTGTCAGCATTGGTGTTATAAGCACCAGAATGTGCAATAACTACAATAGCATTGACACCTTCCTTACGTAGAGCTTTATCATATTTTGCAATAGCTTTTGCTGGATCTGTTACTTCAATATTTTCGACATATTTAGATAATACAACTTGTTTAATATCTGGCGTTACGACACCGATAAAACCTACTTTTACGCCATTTACTTTTTTCACTGTATAAGGCTTGAAACCTGCTACTTGTTTCTTAGTCTTTTTATCAACGATATTTGCTGAAAGGACTTCCATATCACTCTTAGTTTGTTTATAATCTTTCACTAAATCATAGTTTTGTGTTGCAGTCGTTGGAGCTTGTCCTTTTAAAATACGTTGGAATTCTTCAATACCCTCATCAAATTCGTGATTTCCTAGTGCACCTACTTGGAATTTCATTGCATTTGCTACATTCATAGTTGGTTCATCTTGTAATAAGCTTGAATAAGATGGACTACCACCAACTAGATCACCTGCTTGAATACTTAAAGTGTTTGTGGTAGTAGATTTTAATTTGTTCTTTTTCGCAAATGCTGCTTTCTCTTGTTCAAAGTTATAAGCAAGAGAAGCTGCTCCACCGATTGGCGTGCCGTCTGTTGCTTTATATGATTCACCGATATTACCATGTAAATCATTGATTGCTAGTAATTGAACTGGAACAGTTGTTTCTACCTTTGACGTATTTGTCTTTGCATACCCCGATACCGGTACCATTAGCAATGCTGCTGCACCTAAAGTAGCAACTAATTTCTTTTTGAACACATTAACACTCTCCCTAATAAAAAATTCGATACTCTAAATATTCTACGGTCTGACGTCTTACAATTCAATGCATAAATTGAAAAATAATGTAAAGTAATCACACTTACTATTATACATGATATAATTTCATTCTTTCATAGTTTTGAAAGCGTTTTTTTACTATATCTTAGATCATGTAAATGAGTTAATTTCATAAATGCTTTTCTAGGCAAAAAACACGCATATTATCTAAATGTACAATCCAATAATTCGGATTATACTTCAAATATACTATTTGTTTAATATGCCGCTACAGATGGCGCTTTCCGCGGGCGAGCGTTGAGCCTCCTCGGGGCAACAGGATGTTGGTCACGGAGTCGTTGCCACAGGACGTGGCGTTCTTAGACTCCGTTCCTTAATCGTTCCCTGTGGGGTCTCAACTGTCTCGCTTTCCCGCAGGAGTCGCCATCTTCCGCTACTAGACAATATTCTAATAGATATAGTACAAACAATTCCCTCATTTAGTGTTCGTGTTTTATATCAAAACTTCGAATTATGAAATTGACTAAAATATATACAAATAGAAGATTAAAAAAAATATAGAGCCTAGATTATTCATAGATTTATGCAAAATTGACGAACAAAGTTGTTATTGTCGAATGTGGGAAAGCAAATAAGCCTCCTCGCTCACTTCGGTGAAGGCACTGAAAAAGTAAAAACGATGTAAATTTATGATAAAAATCCGGTATAGCTATCTTCGTTGAAGTGGAATTAGCGGAGACTCCTGTGGGAAAACGAGCTAGACGAGACCCCGGAGCACAGCGAGGAGGCTCGTCAGTTCGCCCACGGAAAGCGGAGCTAATTCCACTTCAGATAACAGCAAATATATACTATATTCAGTCTTCTTTCGCTCGGGAGTCTTCTAATAACTACACCTATTGTGAATCGTCACCAATGTAGTACAAGATAAATCAAATAATTAGGTAAAATAATGTTCAAGTTACTTTTATAATGTATCTTTTCTATTAAGCCGTAAAAAGATATAGTTATAGTACTGGAGGAGATATTTTGACAACGATGAAAACAGTACAACAACGTTTTGAAGAAAGTGCTTTCTGGCAAACTCTTGGTTTTGAATATGGTCATGCTGAAGACGGTATTGCTGAAATTTCTTTTAATTTCCATGATGATTTAACAAATGTCGTAGGAACCCTACATGGTGGTGTATTTATGGCAGCACTCGACACAGTTATGGGGATTGCAACTCATACACTTGGCTTTGATAATGTCGTTACAATGCAAATGGAGACTCGATTTTTAAAACCAATTACTGAAGGCCGTATCCAAGCTTTAGGTCGTGTCATCTCACAAACTCGTTCAACAGCTATTTTAGAAGGTCGATTATACGACGAAAATCAAGAGCTTGTAGGCTTTGCAACTGCCACGTTTAAAGGATCTAACTAATTCCCCATAGGATAAAATATACTTTTACCTACTCCCCCCCTTACCCTATTACATTTTAATTTTGGATATAATAGAGGAAATTACGGGGATTTAAGGCGTATTTTGATGAAACATAACATACGAAACAGTATGGTCATATTGATTACTGCCAAATTCATCCTAATAGCTATTTAGATGAAAAAGAGTAAATTAATATTAACAGTGCCTATTAAGTCTATGCTTAGACTTATAGGCATTTTTTGTATTAAATTTAAGATTTTCTTAATATAAAGTTCAAAACAAAAAAGTGACTCATCTAATTAACAAGATTCTATTAATCCCTTTGTCAATCGCAATGAGTCACTTTTTATTATTTGATGGTTACTTTACTGTACGCACCTTTTTCGTTTTTCTTTTTCGGTTGAACTACTAAGTAATATTTTGTTCCTGGTTTTAGTTGTTTGCTTGGTGTAATGATGAGTTTTTTACCAGATGCTAGTTTCAGCGAAATTTTCCGTGATACGCCACCTATTTGCCATAAGTAAACATTCGCATTTTTCATTGTATTCCAGGATAGATTTTTGCTAGCTTTTAAACTAATTGATTTTGAAGCTGACCCATTTTCAATGGAAGTTAGTTTGTTATAGTTCTTCAACTGCTTTAGTAAAAAGTCGCTATGGCTCTTTTCAACTTCTTTACCGATTGCTGTTGGCACATCTGGCTTGATGCCTTTTTGGTTAATTTTATAATTTTTAGGTCCAAAGAATTCAGCAATTGTTAGCTTTAAAAAGCTGCCATCGCTTAATTCTATCGGTTCTTGCATAACACCTTTACCAAATGTAGTTTGACCGTAAATTTTCGCTAGCTTTAGATCCTTCGCAGCAGCTGCCGTCATCTCAGAAGCACTGGCTGTATACTTATCTGTTAAAATAGATACAGGTGCATTCCATTGCACTTTTTGCTTTATGGCATCGACCCCATACATTTTAGTACCTTTTAATTTATATAAAAATGCGTGTTTAGCGGTTGGAAAAAGACCAATTACTTCTTGTGCAGAACCTACATAGCCACCTCCATTACTACGAATGTCGAAAATCCAGTCTTTCATTTCTGGCATTGATTTGATTGCATCCTGAATTTCTTTTGCGCTACCTTCTGAAAAACTATTTAAGCGAATATAACCAATCTTCCCTGCAAGTTTTTCTTTTTCTACATTTGGTAAGGAAATCACTTTACGCGTTAATTCTTTAGCAAATGTTGTATTCGTTGAAGATCTGTAAATTGTTAGATTTACTGTTGTATTTTCTTTCCCAATTAATAGTGATAGCGTTGATTCAGTAGATTTCCCCGCAATACTTTCCCCATCAACTTTTGTTATAATATCCCCTGCTTTTAATCCACTTTTTGACGCAGGACTCCCCTTAATAATCGATGTGATTTTAAGCCCTTTTTTATTTTCTAGAGTGGTAACACCTATTCCAACCAACTCCATGTTTATAGAATTCATGAAAGATTGATATTCATCTTTTGTCAAATAAATGGAATAGGGATCTAATTGCTTCATTAAATCTTTAATGGTTTTGCTATTCAATGCATCGGTTGGGACTTTTGGATAATAATGCTCTTTTACTATACTTTTCACCTCATTTAATGGCTCTGCTGCATATGCAAATGAAGAAGTAAAGAAGAGCATCATAGCCATTACACTAGCTAAAAAGATTCGAAGTGTTTTCATAGTATCCCTCATTCTGGTAGTATTTTCACAAACTATTGTACCTTTAAAAGAATCAATTTCATAATTCGAAATTTATATGAAATATTAAATACTAACATTTCAACACATTAACTTTTCCATATTCAGATTTGGATGTTCCGCTACAGACGGCGCTTTCCACGGTCTTGGTTTCAATCTCCTCTAGGGGACTGTAAAGTATTTTAAATGCAAATATTAATAGTATGAATCAGCTTTCTGCATGATGTGGAATTAGCTTCGCTTTCCGCGGGCGAGCGTTGAGCCTCCTCGCTTTCCCGCAGGAGTCTTCGCTAATTCCACATCAACAAATATAGCAATACAAGATTTTTATAATAAATTTTCATCTATTTTTACTTTTTCACTATCTTTTCTACGTTTCTGCGGGTCTTTCAGCTCAATCTTTTCCCGTAGGACTATGAATGCACCCCACTGAATTTACATCGGACGAAGGAAATGCGAATGCATTTTCAAGGACTCGCTGTCTTTCACTTCACATGAACAAAGTTGGATATCATTAAAGCGAAAATGAATTTATGAAATTGATTCAAATGAATTAAATGATGTTAGATTTGAAATTTTACATGGAGTTAAACGGAACTATGTAAACAAAAAATAATGGATGGTATGATCTAACACTTTTAATTCTGTATGAACTATAAATGCCCCTAATTCTATTCGTCATTAAGGGCATCGCATTATTATAGTACATAGCAAAATTAATTATCCAGTGAATCCTCATCCTTACTATGTATTTGATAATTTATATCATTCGCTTCTTTAATGATATCGTATTTTAGAAAATTTCTCTGGACACTTGGGGGTATTAACATAAAACTTGAGCGATATTCTAATCGGAATTTCAAAGCATAAGCGCGATTCATTCGCATTTCAAAGGAACTAAAGCTAACTTCAATATTTAGTGAAGAACCATTTGTAAAAATGATCTTAGTACTTTGGTTTTTATTGCGCTTGTAACTTTTAATATGATTAAGCGCTAACCAAACACAATCATTCTTTTTTGGAGATCTTGTCGGAAACCATACAAGTTGATGTTTCAGATTCATAATTACTGGATACATATTAACTTCTCCAAGAATATAACGAGTTCCTTCACTTGCACCTCTTAAACTAGATCCAAAAAAGCGTAAATTTTGATCAAGAAGTTCAATGGGATTCAAATGACATTCTTTTAAATCATCCACTTCAAGTATAGTAGTTTTAAAACCACCAACACCATCGAAATCTGGGAGAAATGCCATTGTATTGTCACTTACTGTATAAATTTCTTCTAACATTATGTAACCCTCCTTTTATAATTAGTCTAAATAATCAAAAATAGTATACGAACTTTAAGCTAATATATTTGTAGAGGTTTTCTCGAGTTTAGACCACAATCCGAAGCATTTTATAGTCCAAAACAGTCACCTACTTCCTTTTTTTCCATTAACAGATTACTATAAAAAATAAGAACTTTTGTCCTGTTTATATAATCCATTTATATCATTTTATAACCACATTTTCTAATTGTCAAATAATTCTTTATTTTCAATTTTTAACATTTTAGATTTATCATTTTTTTAAACAAATCCCTTTAAATAAGTATTTTTAGGCATTTCCACTGTATTTATATCATTTATTTTTTTCGTAATTCAACTCTACACACAGTACAAATACCATGGACTGAAATAGTAATTTTCTTGCATATCATTTCTTTATAAGTTAATACAAGAATTTCTTTTCCATAAAAAAATCCACGCATAATTCAACAAATTTAGCGTGAATAATTTCGGATAATGGCCAGCTATAGCAATGATCAAATTGGTTTGCAAATGTATTGCTCTATCTTAATAGTTGATTTTGGTCGTCATGAAACAGCAATCGTAATCCACCAAATATGCGTAAATAGGATTGCACAATATATAGATGTAGCACAGATCATTAGAATTCTAATTAACAGAGATGGTTGAACCTTCCTCAAAATCCAGACTAATAAAATTGGCATTGAAATTTTCAGTGCATAGAACAATAAAATACTATTATGATATATCCAGTTCATCAATGGATTTGCCTCTGTAATAAGGTGATTTCGGATGCCTATGTCAGTAAAGAGTGCATCAAACATACATAATAATAGCAAGCATGTTCCTATTGTTGAAAAATTAATATTTGAGTTGTACGAAATTTTACCTTCCAGATTTATCAAACCTTTCATTTCAATTATAGTTAACTAAGTCTACGGAAAAAGGACTGAATATATACTAAACACTTAGAAAATCTCCTTTCGCTCAATAAAAACTTATTTACTATCAACAATGACGTATTACAGAGCCTAACTAATAAAAAAGGTATCTCATAATAGTCAATTTTGAATGACTTTATGGATACCTTTTTGTTATTAAATTTGATTGTAGTTTATTATCATGTATATTTTGGTGAAAGTTACCCTATTTTATCTCATCCATGGGTTACCTGGGTTTCATTGTTACCATGATTGCCATTGGTTCCACTGCCACCATGGGTTCCACTGCCACCACGGATTCCATTGCCACCATGGATTCCATGGTCCCGGACCCCACCATGGATTAAATTGATTAAATCCAAATCCTCTAAAACGTTCTTCTCGTTCTTCTCGTCCTGGAAACCGTTGCTCTGGAAACCGTTGCATCGGAAACCTTTGCATTGGAAACATCTGTCTGCCAAAACCGCCGCCCTGTCCTCTGAAAGGTTGAACCATTACTTCCTCTCCTTTTCTGAAATTCTTTGTAGTATATGTAAAAGGAAAATTTCAGATTGGGCTTTGCTTTGGATATATGAAAACAATAACTACAGCAATTTTCACCTAATGACAAAAGTTTGCGGCTACCAAGTAGAAGGGATCCATCACCACGAATCTATGTTAATATAATTTTCGGAATTATTTCAATTTTTAATCTCATGGATTTTATAAGTGTTTTTTCTTATACTGTTTATGTACAAGGGACTATATCAATAAAAATAACTATAAGTTTTTAGAACTATGAAAGGTGTTTTTAAATTGAATAATATTAAACAACTATTCCAAAGCGAAGATGGCAATGGAAAACAGAGAGAGCAACTAGTAAGTTATCTTGAAAAAATTTTAACATCAATGGACAAATTAAAAGATCCATCTAAAACGACACTTGGTCCTATGCAGGAACGCTCAGCTAACTTTTATCAAGAATTGATGGAAGAACATGGTGTTCCCACTAATGGTACGGGATTAGATACAGTAGTGAATGAATTAACTGACTTAATGAAAGGACACCCATTCCACACTCATAACTTTGTAACAAATGTATTACCTATGGCAAGCATTCCAGGTATTTTAGGCTTATTTGTTAATTCTCTTTTAAATGGTAATAACTTATGGGATGTATACGGACCTGCAGCTACAGAATCTGAAGTAAAAGTCATTTCTATGATGTCTAAATTGGTAGGATATGATTATACAAAAAGCTTCGGTTATACAACTTGGGGCGGACAAGGTGCTGTATTCAGTGGACTTCGCGTAGCAATTGCAAAACAATTCCCACATGCGAAAGAAGAAGGTGTGCCAAATAACCTTTACTGTTTCGCTTCTGAAAATGCGCATTATAGTTTATTAAAATCAATTGAAGCAGTAGGAATTGGGAGCAACCATTTAATCCGAGTTAAAGCCGGTAAAGATCATTCAATGGATATGGATGATTTACAAAACCGTTTAACCGAAGTTATCGAAAAAGGTGGTATTCCAGTATATATTGTTGCGACAACTGGTGCTACAGATAGTTTTGCAATTGACAATATTAAAGAGATTAAAGAAATTACAGCTACTTTAGAAAGTCGTCATAACTTGAAACCAATTCATATTCACGCAGATTCAGCGTTAGGCGGATTTTATGCATTCTTTAATGATTATGATTTTGAGAAAAACCCACTACACTTTGAAGATGAAGTGCTTGAAAGCTTAATGGTCATCCGTTCACGTATGCAATACTTATATTTGGCTGATTCCTTATGCTTTGACTTCCAAAAACTCGGTCAAACTCCATACTTAACAAGTCTATTCCTATTAAAAGAAGGTAGTGCACTTGGTCTTCTAGATTTAGAAGATTTTGATACACCATATGTAGGTAACCGTGGATATGGTTCATATCACACAGGCTATACATTAGAATGCTCTCGAATGGGTAGTTCAATTGCCATTTATGCTGCTTTAATGGCATTCGGAAAAACTGGCTACCAAGAACTATTAGCGAATTATGTTCGAGTAAATTTAGTATTCCGTCAACTATTAGCAGACAGAATCCAATCACTTCATGTCGTTAATACAACCAATATTGGGCCAATTACAGCATTCCGTCTATACCCAAATGGTTATAACTGGGAATCAGAACAAGCAGGAACTTATACAGTTTCAGAAATTGAAAGTATAAACACATTAAATTCATCTTTATTTGAAGTAATAGGTAAACATCGTGATGATGTGTTCTTTGGAGACACAACACGTATTTGTACTGTTGATGCATCTGATAGCACAAACCGTATTCCAGTTGGGGTAGCAAAATTCTTCTCAATTTCACCTTATACAGAAGTTGAACATATACCTGCAATGATTGAATCACTTAAACACTCAATTGAAGAATTGGAGGGTTCGGCCCTTGAAGTTTCTCGCTAAAAATAGACATTCAATGCTATTTAAGTATATTCTGTCGTTTGTCATTCCAATTGCGATAATTTCAACAATATTTGGTACTATACTTTATTATTCTTGTAACAATATTATCCAACATAAAGTAATGAGCCTTTTTGAAGATAAATTACAACTTGTTTCAAATGAAGTAATGGGGCATATAGATACTTCACTTGTTACGAATGCTGATAATAATGATCAAACACAATATAAAACACTTTTAAATACATTAAATATAGCCAAAAAACAGCAAAACATTCAAGATGCCTATGTTCTTTCCCGTTCTGATGGGCAAGAACATATTGTAGCGTTAAGTGGTACAGACAATCATAATGCCGCTTATAAATTTGACCCTAAAATGAATCAAGCAATTGATCAAGAAAAAATCATGTATAGTGATATTTATAAAGATAAATACGGTGTTCATAAATCTATTTTCATCCCTTTTAAAGGGACTGATATCATTTTTGGAATAGATATGGACGCTTCATTTATTTCGCAAGTGCAAACACAAGTAATATGGATTTCAGTAGGTTTAGCATTATTGTTCATTCTTGTAGGTGCACTACTAGCTTACATCATAAGTAAACAAATTATTAAGCCCGTCCTTGCAGTAAACAGCTATGTGGATGAAGTCGCAAAAGGTAACTTAGCTGCTAAGAGATTTGAAATTAAAGGAAAAGACGAAATCGCCCAATTATCCTTTGGCGTTTATCATATGGTAGATGATTTAAAAACCATCATTTCACAAATTAGTTCAAATGCTGAGCAAGTAGCGGCTACATCTGAGGAATTATCTGCGGGTTCAGAACAAACAAGCGCTTCTATTGAACAAGTTACAGTATCCATGCAAGAAGTGGCAGCTGGTTCTGACAAGCAAACCGACGCTGTTGAAGAAATCGGCGCTAACGTCAATACTATTTCGAAAAAGATGAATGACGTAACTAACTATGTAGAACAAGTTAGTACAAAAGCGATTGATACAACCAAAACAGCTGAAAATGGTAAAGAGATTATTCAAAACGCTGTAGAAAAAATGAATATAACAACTGACATGATTCATACAACTTCTGAAGTTGTGAATCGTTTAAACAATTACTCAAAAGAAATTGGCCAAATTGTTTCATTGATCACTGAAATTGCAGATCAAACAAATCTGCTTGCACTTAATGCCTCGATAGAAGCTGCACGTGCTGGTGAACATGGTAAAGGATTCGCTGTCGTTGCAGAAGAAGTAAGAAAGCTTGCGGACCAGTCAAGAATCGCCGCAAACGATATTAGTAACCGGATTGATTCAATCAAAACTGAATCGACAAATGCTGTTGATTCTATGTCTACTAGTTATGAAAATCTACAAGTAAGCGCCGATGCTTTTGATGAAGCAGGTAATGCATTTAATGCAATATATACATCAGTGTCCAAACTAACTTCTCAAATGACACAAGTAAGTAATGCCATTGAATCTATGAATAGTGGCGTTAGCAACATTGCAGAATCAATGGAAGAAGTCAGCGTAATCGTTGTTCAAAATTCTAGTAGCATTCAAAATGTTGCAGCCGCTTCTGAAGAACAAACTGCTAGCATGGAAGAAATCACCGCTTCTTCAAATAACCTAGCAGCCATGGCAGAACAACTTCGAACATCTGTTAACAAATTTTCAATATAATTAAATATCGAAAATGTAGTATATAGAGTTAGAATTTAACACTAGAATTACTTATCTTACTAAAGTGTCAAGGCCTTGATTTGGGTCTTGGCATTTTATTTATTATTTTTCTTTTGATTTTTTATCCAGATTCCTCAGCAGACTAACTATTCCTTTTTAGTTCTATGGCAAATGTTTGGGGAAGTCTTCAGAGCATTTAACCACAACCTCAAGAAAAAATACCACCTGATTGCATCGAATCAGATGGTATTGATTAATCGAAATTATATAAAATGTCTGTGTCAGTCACCGATTACAAATGTCTATATCCTGCAAAATGACTGCTCCAGTATGATTCATTCACTGAGCTTACTTGTACTTTTGTACCACTTGCACTGACAAATTTTCCGTTACCCATGTAAAGTCCGATATGAGAAATACCAGATTTATATGTGTTTTTGAAAAATACTAAATCTCCTACTTTAGGTGAACTAGTTGCTGTTGAGATAGAGTAGAAACCGGCTGCTGTTGTACGGTAAGAAGCAAGCCCAGCATTTTTATATGCATAGTATACAAGTCCACTACAATCGAATCCACTTGTTGTTGCTCCACCGAATACATATGGTACACCTTGTTGAGCTAATGCGATTGATACAGCTTTTTCTAGTTTCGTATCGCCAGATATTGGCGCAACACTATCGCTAACTTTTTTTGTAGATCCTTTAACTTTTAACTTTTGTCCAGCTCTAATGTTTGTTGATTTTAAATTATTCCAGCTCATTAGTGTCTTGTACGATACACCATATTTCTTAGCAATTCCAGATAAAGTATCACCTGATTTTACTGTGTATGTAGAAGTTGAGGTAGAAGAACTTTTCTTACTAGAGCTAGTTGATGAGCTCTTTTTAACTTTTAATTTTTGTCCAGCTTTAATATTTGTTGATTTTAAATTATTCCAACTCATTAGAGTTTTATATGAAATATGATATTTGGCGCCTATGCTTGATAATGTATCGCCTTTTTTTACTGTATATGTAGTAGTAGCTGCTGATGCAGTTGTTTCTTCACTAATTGTTGAGAATAGCATAATCGAGCTTAATGCCATTGCTGAGATGATGGTTTTTTTCAATTTTCTTAACTCCCTTTGTCTATTACTAATAAAATCTATTATAGAGGAGTTATGTAACAAACTTGTTATAGTAATATCAAATTAATATTACAAAATGGGAGATTATATTACACAAAATGATATTTATTTGATATTTAACTTATTTTTTCTTCTAATATTATTAATTTCACATCCCGCAACACGAATATTTTGAAGAGAAATAACAAAAGATTCGTATTACATTCAGAAACGAATCTTTTGTATTTTCTTTTATGAAGTACTTTCCAAATGGCGTTAATATACTTTTTACATTTTAAGTTTATTTTCAGTTTGTATTTTGGGGGCATTTGTATCGCTATAAATAGCTGTACCTTGTAAGTTCGTTTTTGCAAGCATTGCTTTTACTTCATTATAGGACATGCCTGATTCGGCATTTTTTCGTTTTACTTCATCAATATCCGTCCCAGCAACTGTAAATCCATCACGCTTATAATTGCTCAACTGAAGCACCTCCATTTCTGTACCCTTTACTATTTCCGCCACACATAAAATTATGAGTAAAAATTATTTTGATCGTAAGTATCTTCTTTTGCTTTTTTACTTTTGTCTACTCTGTGATATTCAGAAATTTGAATAACCCGAACATTACTGGTATTCAATTCATGGTAAATTCCTCTATTGTCTGTAAACGAAATATATTGGTCACGTTCACTCTGAATAAGATTTTCCGCTGCTTCTTGCGATTCAATAAAGATGAAACGTCTGACATAATGTTCTTGATCAAAAAAATAAGTAACCTTGAATTCTTTCATCGTTCATTTACACCTCAACTATATGTTCTAATTATCGGAATATTGTTTTTTACTTAGACTTCTATAGGATATCCAACTACTATCACTTGAAACATCATGACCAGTGGTTAAAAAACTTTTTTGAATTTCATTTTATTTGATGCAAAGCGTACATTACTTTTCCAGAGCTTTAATGAAAGATGCAATAGATTTAAAGATTAGCATGCGTGTTGATTTTCTAGTTTTCTCCATTAATAAATGGATGATTATCCGATATCCGCTACGGATTGCTCGCTTTCCTGCGGGCGCGCGCTGAGCCGCTTCCTTCGCTACGCTACGTGCAGGGTCTCAGCTGCCACGCTTTTCCCGCGGGAGTCGAGCAACCCTCCGCTACAATCAATAAATAATGAGACACAAGCACCTTGAAAGTAAGATTACAGAAGAATATCCTTCCTATTTTATCCTAACAACACGCTTGAAAGATTAGTTCGTTATCAAATTGTGTGATTTGAAGAACTTATTATGTTCATATAAACACAAATTTCAAGATTGTCTCTGTGCTTGGCGCTGAATATTTTTCCTTCTTTGTCGTAGCGGTTGTCTCATCGGAATATGATATTACAACATTATAAAACGGAGGAAAATGATTATGCATTCCTTATTTCCCTATTTCTTTTTAGGGGTTTCTTTAGCTGCTCCTATTGGGCCAGTAAAGGCTACTTTGCTTAATTTAGGCATCAAAAACGGGTTTTTTCACGCTTGGTTTTTCAGTCTTGGAGCGATCGCCACAGATTTAATGTATATGCTCTTAGTGTACTTTGGCATTGGAAGTTTTATAGAATATCCAGTTTTCAAAACCATTTTATGGTCATTTGGCTGCTTTGTTCTATTGTATACAGGGATTGAGAATTTACTTACAATGCACAAAGTTAAACTTGATTCCAATTTTAAAAAAATGTTGCGTCTCAGACATTCACTTCTATCAGGATTCCTTATCGCATTATTAAACCCTTTAACAATTCTTTTTTGGCTAGGGATCTATGGCTCCGTTCTGGTAGGTGGATCAGGGAGACTAAGTGGATTTGAAATAGCACTTTATAGTCTTTTTATATTGTTGGGTATAATATTGGTGGATTTTATTATGGCAATTATATCAAGCGGTTCAAGGAAAGTTTTATCTTATAAGTTTTTAAACATCGTATCTGCTTTATCTTCTATTTCTATGATTGGATTCGGCATTCATTTTGGTATACAAGCATATAAATCGCTATTTTAATTTACCTCATCGTAAAAGTATTTTAACCTAAAATATAATAACCCTTGCACAGCATAAATTCAGTACTTTTGGAAACCATATCTATATTATTGAAAAAAATATAGAGGTGTTTTTATGGAGAATGCCGATAAAAATGAGGAAAAGGTTAGTATATGGTGTATCATCAGCTTAGCCTCAATTCCTCTTGTTATGACACTTGGAAATTCTATGCTTATTCCGGTTCTCCCCATTTTGGAAAAAAAAGTGGGGATCTCTTCATTTCAATCAAGTATGATAATTACCAGTTACTCAGTTGCAGCCATCCTGCTCATTCCAGTAGCTGGTTATTTATCTGACCGTTTTGGTCGAAAAATAGTCATCCTACCCAGTTTACTTTTAGCAATAATCGGTGGATTAATAGCTGCTTTGGCTTCATGGAAAATGGAAAATCCCTATACAATGATCATTATAGGAAGGATACTGCAAGGTATGGGGGCTGCTGGCGCTATGCCCATTGTTATACCACTCGTTGGCGATTTGTACAATGGTGACGATGAAAAAACAAGCTCCACTCTAGGAATTATCGAAACATCTAACACATTTGGAAAAGTTTTAAGTCCCATTCTCGGTTCAGCTTTTGCTGCCTTTTTATGGTTTCTTCCGTTTTTCTCTATATCTGTATTTAGTTTAATCTCTATTATCTTGATCTTCTTCTTTGTAAAAACACCAAAAGAAAAAGATGCTCCTATAGCATTTAAAGAATTTTGGAAAAGGGTCAAAAATACGTTTAAACAAGATGGTAGTTGGTTATTTGTAGTATTTCTAAATGGCATTTTCGTTATGCTAGTACTATTTGGCATGCTATTTTTCCTTTCTGAGCATCTTGAAAAAGGGCATCATATAAAAGGAGTTAAAAAGGGATTTGTTTTAGCAATTCCTTTATTATTGCTGTGTATCGCTTCGTACGTAACTGGAAGGAAAATTAAGGGCAATTTGAAAACAATTAAGGGAATAATCATTACTTGTTTAATCATTGTCTCTGCAAGCATTGTGTTCGTCGGATTTTCAAAGGAAAGTTTAACTCTTTTGTTGATCGTCACGAGTATAGCAGGAATCGCGTTAGGAGCACTTCTTCCAGTGCTCGACGCAATCATTACAGAAAATATTCAAAAAGAAGAGCGAGGTACAGTCACCTCTTTTTACAGCTCCGCTAGATATATTGGTGTTGCAGCTGGCCCTCCTATTATGTCACTCGTGATGGAAAATTACCTAAACACTAGCTATATTGTGGCAGGCGTGTTAGGACTGATTCTGTTATTTTTAGTTCTGAAATATATAAAAGTCGAGGCAATCGGTGACGATAAAGGCAAATCTCCAAACTAACAAAAGGACGGATTCTTTTTAATTGCAGAATCCGTCCTTAGTTATCTTTTCTGTGAAAAATATTTTCGCGAATTAATTTCATAATGCAAATTTCAAATAGAATATACGAACTTAATGATATCCAATTTTGTTCAGTGTGGAGCGAAAAACGGCGAGTCCTCGAAAATGCATTCGTATTTCCTACGTGCGATGTTAATTCAGTGAAGATTATTCATAGTCCTACGGGAAAAGCTTGAGCTGAAAGCCCCGCAGGAACGTAGAAAAGATAGTGAAAAAGTAAAAATAAATGGAAATTTATTACAAAAAACTTGTATTGCTATATTTGTTGATGTGGAATTAGCGAAGACTCCTGCGGGAAAGCGAGATAGGTGAGACCCCGCAGTGAACGAAGTGAGCGAGGAGGCTCAACGCTCGCCCGCGGAAAGCGAAGCTAATTCCACATCATGCAGAAAGCAGATTCATACTATTAATATTTGCATTTAAACACTTTACAGTCCCTAAACGTAGTGACGAGGAGATTGAAGCCAAGCCCTTGGAAAGCCCGTCTGTAAAAGAACATCCAAATCTAAATATTAAAGAGTTTTTATTTAAAAACCGAAAATGGATTTAAATTGATCCTCGTATATAAAATATATCCAAAAAAACCTACAAATATTTTATTTAGAATTTACGCTAATAAGAATGAGTGTGATTCCTGCAAAGAGGCAAATCATTCTAGTCACAGAAATTTTATCAGCTAGTCCAAATAATGCAATTGCCGTAGTTACAATTAATACAGTTGGCCCTACTAAAGCAAGCATCGTATTAATATAGAAAGCTTTTTCTAAACTATTGAATTTTAACATAAACAAAGCAGCTGTTACTTCAATACTTCCAGACAGTAGACGCAAAATAACAATAAGAAGAAGCGATTTTTCAATAACTTTCATCATCCAATCTTTATTAAGGTTAAGTTTTAAGATCATGCAACTAAAGCTGTTTAATTGCCTTTAAAATATCTATACAGCTTTTATTTTAAGAAAATCGTCAAATTCAATATATGTATGATTGATACGGATTATTTTTGTTATCTCATTATTTTTATTGCAAAATCGCTCATAGAAAAAGCCATCTGATCTAATAGAGATCAGATGGTTAATGTAGGTAGGTCCTATTTGCTGTCTAAAATCTTGTAAGGAGATAGGCTCTTTGTATAGCTATTCTAGTTTTCTCTTGATGAGCTCAACATATTGTTTTTTGTCATAATCTTGATAAATTCCCATTGTTAATCTCACTGGATCTCCGAAGAAAAAGCGTTCGTATAGTGTTTGGCGTGTGCCAAAAGGGCTCATAGTGGCATCCCATGCTAAGCGAAATAGTTTGACACGGTCTTCTGCATTATTTCCTTTGGATTGAAGGTATTGATCTAAATCTTTTCTAATTGGAGAGTGAAATGCGCTTTCTGTAGGGATGGACATTAGTCCACTTGCTCCTAGCAACTGCACAATTTCCGTAAATCGTGGATATACTTTAGCAAAAATATTATTGGCAATTCTAAGTGTGATGAAATCCGGTTGCATTAAACCAGATTCATTCACTTTTGCTTCTACTTCAGATTTAATCACTAAAGCCTTCAAAGTTTCTAACGCAACCATGATTTCAGCAGCCTTTTCTTGCACATGTTGGTAGATTGAAATATTGATTGAATCGATGATGGACAGAACAATCCCCAGCATGAATTCGGTTTTTACAATCTGTCGAGATAGAACCTGATGCAATGCAAATGGTTGAAACGAGCTTTGGTTAAGATAAGACTGCGCAACATCTATATTGTCATAAAAGAATACACGATCCCAAGGAACCAATACATTATCAAAAACAACAATCGTATCCATCTCTTCAAAGCGAGAGCTCAATGGATAGTTAAATTTGGAATCTCCTCCAACAAAGGATTCTCTACAAATAAACTTAAGTCCTTTGCTGTTGCTAGGAATGGAGAATGCAAATCCACTTTCATCATCATATGGTCTACCTGCTGAAACTAAGAGCATTTCATCTGTTATTCCGCCCTGTGTTGCAAGTAAACGAGCTCCTTTTATAACTAATCCTTCATCTGTTCTATCCACAATACTTGCTGAAATAGGCTCTGCTGATCTTTCCCAATAGTTTAAACTTCGATCTACTTGTGGTTCAATAAAAGTATGAGTAAG
Organism: Rummeliibacillus sp. NPDC094406; assembly: GCF_044763875.1. Taxonomy (NCBI): domain Bacteria; kingdom Bacillati; phylum Bacillota; class Bacilli; order Caryophanales; family Caryophanaceae; genus Rummeliibacillus; species Rummeliibacillus sp. NPDC094406. Next base: position 660,199 of record NZ_JBIWGZ010000002.1, read on the forward strand.
GGATAAATCATTATCACGGACATATTCATAGTATTTTCTAATATTCTCTGGAAAACAATTCTCCTCTCCTTCCAGCAAATGTGCTGAAGCTGCAAGCGTCATTAGCGTCGTATTCATATAATCTGGACTTCTTCCCATCATTCCGTTACTCTCTCTAGCCCACTGCTGTACCATCGCTCGTTTCTTTGCTAAATCTTCTTTAGTCTTTGGCATTAAAAAGGACAATCCCACTGCTTCACCAGTTGATGGAGATGTATAAGTCATCTTATCTTTTAATTTATCATCATTTTGCAAATCGTAAAGACTTGCTTGACTTTGCATTACCCCCTTAAACGCTGGATGTTCCGAAATATTGCCCATCACCTGTTTTCCATCGATCCATACATTCGTATTCAGCTTATTAATCCGATCAATGTATTGTGCTCCTGTAATCGCAGGCATATCTTTCCTCCTCGTTCTTATCAATACAAAATACCAACCAAAATCAGGTATGCGTCTAAGTTTATACTATGAAAAATACTGCTGAACGGTGACAATTAGGAAGGAGAGGAGAAAATGATTGAGGAGACTTCTGCCAATCCATTTTAGTTCCACAACAAAATGCCTCAAATCTCCAAAGAGATAAGAGGCTCTATGAAAATATATCGAATTGAATGCGGTAAGGATAAGTGGATTCTACTCCGCTTCTAATTCTTTATCAAGCATCTCAAAAATCTCATTATAGCTAGGACCGGATTCGGCATTTAATCTTTTTACTTCATTAATATCCGTTCCAGTCCATGTATACTTTTTTGGCTCATCGATATCTGGCACATCAATAGAAGGAGTTCCTACATCACTATTCGCAATAATTTCTTTCATTTCATTAAATGTTGGTCCAGATTCTGCATTTTGTCTTTTTACTTCCTCAATATCAGTTCCTACGGATGTAAATTTCTTGCCACTCATTTACTCACCTCCATTGTGCATCTAACTAGTGTCTTAATCTGCACCTAATTGCTCTTCAAATGTCTCATTTGTTTCATTTTTAGAAGGATGAGGTTCTACTTTTCCCCCTTGTGCTTCGTGGATAGTCAGACCACCTGATGAGAAAATTGGAGGCTTATTATAATTTACCGGGTGGCTATAAGCAGATGTAGCAGTTCCACCATAATCTGCAACGACCGATTTAATTGCGTTGCTCGTTGTACCTGGATATGTGCCTTTTCCTATAACTTTTTCTACACCTGTTTCAGTCTTCGTAGATTTCTTTAGATTGTCATTATTCAATGAATCACCTCCATATTATGTACTGTTATACTTCCACAAAAGAAAATTTTTATGAGAACGTTTTTCTATTATTGGAAAGGAATTTTAGTTTGGGGTACTATTTTTTCTGATTATGATATGAATTGATTCAATTTCATCATGCAAAGTTCATATGAAATATATGAACATTTAGTGATATCCAATTTTGTTCATTGTGGAGCGAAAGACGGCGACTCCTACGGGAAAAGCTTGAGCTGAAAGCCCCGCAAGGAGATTGAAGCCAAGCCCGTGGAAAGCGCCGTCTGTAGCGGAACATCCACATCTGAATATTGAAAAGTTAATGTGTTGAAATGTTCGTAATTATAAACGAAAACAGATCTATGAAATTGATTCAATTGTCTAAAAACAGATATCTTTTAGGATGTGAATTGTTTCCATCGAGAGATGACTACAATCCGATAAATGCAGCTGAACTAAAAAATGCACGCCAAAACTTAAACTGCAAACAAAGCAAATCAATTAGAGGGTTTTGCCAATCAAAAACTCAATCTTAGCCAAAATTGCATTTGTATTACTTACCTATTTCTAACACCTAGTTATAATTTCTCCTCTTTTTGGAAAGGATGTATTTAGCTTTTTAAGAAGGAGGTGGAAATGATGATTAAGAAGTTAGTTACTGTTGTACTTGTATGTTTTATCTCTTTTTTAGCAGGATCGTATTATACTATGAACAATCCTTCCACTCCCCTCAATGATTGGAATAAAACGAGTGTTGAGTTATTTGCTTCTACACCTGCCACCCTGAATTCGGCTTTTGAAGACTTAAAAATTGTCTTAACTACATCAATGGATTTTATTGATAGTAAAATAGACAACTTACTGGCCCACCCAAAAGATGTTTCCGATAATATAGAAAAGAATCAGCCTAAACAAGGCAATCCTTTAGAAAAACCGGCTGATGATTTGCAAAAAATAGATGTGGATCATGAAGAAAAAGATATTATGCCAGCAAGAGGTGGGATTGAAATTTGAGTAAAATATCTCCCTCAGTAGAACAATTAAAGAAATACCCCATCCAAGTTCGAAAAAATCATGGATGGGGTATTTTTTGTTTTTAAAAGTCTACTTATTAAACTATAGATTGAGCTGTATTTTCGCTAATTAAAGACTTAATTTGTTGTGAATTGTGTCTGTGCTAGGCACTATTTAACATAATATATGATATAGTTGATTTTTAAGTTAAATTAATAACAAATCGAGGTGCAGCATGAGAAAATGGAAATTTTCAGGTGCAATACTATGTTTATTGGTAATGGTATGCTCACTGATTCCTCAGAATAAAGTAGAAGCAAAAACGGGAAATATCCCTCATTCCCTAACCTTTAATAACAATATTAAAGTCAAAACCCTTTTTTACCCTTACCGTGATCCTTCCAATATAACTAGTTATCAGGCTAAGGGATTGCAAGGTATTACAGTTGATGAAAATAATAATTTTTATCTTACATATGTGACCGGTGATAAAAACCATTATGGATATATATATAAGTATAATAAAAATGGTAAGTTGCTTAAAAAGAGTAAACGTTTAACTATTGGTCATGGACAAGCTATTTCCTATAAAAATGGATCCATCTATCAATTAGCGGATATTAGAGGTCAATCTAGCTATACCCTTTACAAAATAAACGCAACAACTCTCAAAGTAGTTCAAAAGTGGAAAATTCCTTCAACTATTCATCCAAATGTCATCGCCATGTTGGACAGCAAAACAGTTATGGGTGTATCAAAATCAGGAAATGGTTATGATTTAAATAAAATCCACCTTGGAAAAGGAATAAATGCAACACGGAAATGGCAGGAAAAAATCCACATTAATGGTCTAATTGGAAAGACACCAGGAAAAGAAGTACAAGGATTTGCGTATGGCAAAGGGAAATTTTATCTACTTTCCAATGGCCAATACATGACATTTAAACCGGATGGCTCTCAAATAAAACGCGTATCTTTAAATACCAACCGAGAACCTGAAGGCATTTCCATCACCAATAGTGGAAGAATTGTCATTGGCTTCAACAAAGTGAATGAAATATTTATCGAACAATAATGTAGCTTATTTTTAATTGGAATTTTTAGAAACCCATTCGTATTCTACGAGGGCGTTGAAAAACTTACGTTATTAAAATGGTTAATTTTTTTTACATACAGATCCGGCACTTTTTGTTCGATCGATTTTGAACAAAAAGTGCCGGATTTCTTTGTTTACTTTCTCTCTTTTTCATACAGTAATTTCAAATCCATTTGTTATAGACGACAAATATCATTGTGGCACCTTGAACTTCCATGCCAAATAACCCCAAAGAGGATGCTGTATTTTCGCTTCGTTTTTATAGCGCTTGGCATCACGGATAAATCTATTTATCTCTGCTCATTTCACGTCCTAAAAAAGATTAAAAATAGCACCTAGTTTCTAATGAAACTAGGTGCTATTTATGTGTTGTTACTCAAATAGCCCAGTCAATATATATTGGGCCAGTTGTTTTTTGGTCATACTTTTTAGCTCTTTCTTTTGTATTACGTATGTTTTGATAGGTGTAATGAAATTTGATGTTGATGCTAATGAAATAGCATCTTGATCACTTATAATTACATCATTTGCTTGAAGCCCTTTTACAACTTGATTTTTACCTTTATATGCTACACCCAAAGTAATTGGTTGTTTTTGAACAACTCCATTGGTAGTAAGCTGATATACATAGTGTTTATTGCCAGATTTCCACATAGATTTAGAATAGATGGTTGGTACACCTGTTGCTTCGTCTACTGTTACTTGCATTTTCATATCTGTTCCAACCAACAAGGGCTTATCTTCTTTGACTGCCATTTGGTTTTCTTGATTTACCGTATCTGTTGTTTGTTCAGATTGAGACTGTCCAGTAGTAGCATTAGATATTTGCCCATCTGTAGCTTGTCCATCTTTCTTTGTGTTGTCTGTCTTTTCATTCTTATCAGCATTAGCTTCATTTATTGCTTCTGAGTTTAGCTTAACCAAAAACGAATACATAGGTTCTTTATTTTTCTTTTTATCTTTATTCGGATAGGTGATAACTTTTGCAACAGTCCCCTTGTAAGTTTGATCGGTTAGTTTTGAATATAACTCTACTTGTTGACCAGTAATTACTTCTTGTATTTGTTTTGCAGGTACAATAGCCTTTACTACTGAATTCGTAGAAGCGATTGTCATCATTGGATCCTTTAAATCTGGGTTAATTTTCACGATCTGACCATCTACAGTACTTACAACATTTAAATCATCTAGCTCTTTCTCCACTCTAGATTTCTTTGCTTCATTTTCAGTTAAGGCCGCTTCAAGTTTTCCCTTTTCCGCTTCTGCCTCTGCAACCTTCTCTTGAACATTTCCTTCAACAATGGATGATACATTCACATTTACATCCAATTTAACCTTTTTGCTATTAGAACTTGTACTCGTCGTGTCTGAAGTTGCATTTGTATCAATTTGTTGCAATTGTGAAATTTCTTGGTCAATACTGTCCATTTCACCTTGTAAACGTTTTGCTTCATCTTCTAAATCTGCTTTTCTTTCTTCAAGCTTTTGTGAATCGTAAGAAAATAAAGGAGTACCACTTGTCACTACGTCTCCTTCTTTTACTAAGATTTCACCTAAGGAACCTTTTTGACTATCAAAATACATATGGGTTTCAGTTTCTGGCTGTGTAACACCATTTGTATGTAATATTTTTTTCACATTACCTTTATTTATTGTTGTCCAATCACTTATATTAATTGTTCGAGCTGCCTTACTATCTTCCTTTAATAAGAGGAAAAGATTACTCCCAACAAAAATAACGACAACTGCAGCAATAAGATACTTGCCCCATTTTTTCAAGTCTCTCATCCCCCTTTAGAAAAAGAATCCTATTTTGATATAAGACATAAAACTTGCGAAAATCCAATAAAGTAAAAATAAAATACTGATAGCGATTATTAAAGTCTTTTTACGAACTTCTACTATTCTTGATAGATAGTAATAAGAGTATACTAACATGGCAATTCTGAATAACGTAATCTCCCCAAGAAAGTGAATAATTACTTCATTATTCGTCATATATTGTGCAATAATACCAAATGAAAAAATGTTAGAAGTTACATCAATATTTAGCAATAAGAATAATGGAATCTGAATGATCTTTTCTATTAAGAAAATACCAAATATATTCATTTGAGCGATGACTAACTTACGAAAACCGCCATTAATAAATGCATAATAATATAATGCGCTTCCGAAAAGAAATACACATGGAATCAAAATACCTTGCAATAATCTTCCGACTAAAAATAATTGTTTTCTTGCCTCAAATGCATGACTGCTAACACTTGGTAATTCCTTCGATAATGACTCAGTCCCTATCCCCAATACTCCACTTACTACATATACACACACACTTATTACAAAAAGTATCAATATATTTAACTTATAATAAGAATAATCTTCAGCCTCTTGTAACATAGTACGATAATCCTTTGGTTTAAATATCCCCTTTAACGGCTGTACCTTCAAAGTCATGTTTACTTCTCCTTTAATCATGATGGCTATTGTCCTAAAATCCTTTCCTTGCATGCCATCTCATTTCTGTTGCTGAATATATTCCTTATGTACTACCAACATTATGAATTGTAATCCAAACAAATAGTATAGAGTGTCAATTCTATTAACTAAAAACTCGTCTATAGAAATACAGAAAGCCCTGTAGAGAGGGTTCTCATAACAGAGCTTTTTTTTAAAATACTTTATGTATTTTAGTTGATAGTAACGGTCTCAATTCATTCTTCCCTCTTATTTTAGTAACTTATGGAATGAGTTGTCAACACTCTACTAAGCTAAATTTGTGTTAAGAATTGTAAATAAATATTAGTATATTAAACAAAAAACGGAAAAATCATTTTTAAATTCGTTTTTCCTGTAATTCTTGGAATTTATTATACTCAACCTGAACATGCATTCATAAGTAAAATCTATATCTATTATTTTGTTTTTAAATAAAACCATCATCATTAAAAACATTTTTCTACAAAATTTCATTGAATCTTTTAAATAATCAGAATATAATTACTTTAATATATTACTTTTATATTACAACGGATGGGGTGAAGTTTTATGGAAGAAATGTTAACGAAAATTAATGCATTACTATGGAGTCCAGTACTTATTTACGGAATATTAGTAGTCGGTTTAATTTTTACAATTAGTACAAAATTCATGCAAGTACGCTTCTTTAAAGACATGTTTGTACAGTTAGCGAAAGGTGAAAAATCGTCTTCTGGTGTATCTTCTTTTGAAGCATTATCAATGGCACTAGCAGGACGTATCGGTGTAGGGAATATTGCTGGTACAGCAACCGCAATTGCTTACGGTGGGCCTGGCTCAATCTTCTGGATGTGGGTGTTAGGATTTATTGGTGCCGCAACCTCTTATGTCGAATCAACACTTGCTCAAATTTATAAAGATGAGAAAGACGGCATCTACCGTGGTGGACCAGCTTACTATCTTTACAAATTTACACAAAAAAAATGGATTGGTATGATTTTTGCTGTTGTAGGTGTAATTGCTATGGCTATATTAATGCCATCTATTCAAGCAAACTCAATTGCGGGTGCTATGAATAATGCATTCCATATCCCTGCATGGATTACTGGTGTATTTTTAGTCGCGTTGATTGGTGTCATTATTATTGGTGGAGTTAAACGTATTGCAACAGCTGCTTCAATTATCGTTCCTTTCATGGCGGGAATGTATATTTTAATGGCAATTGTAATTATTATTTTAAACTTCGATAAAATTCCAGAAGTATTTAGCTTGATCTTCTCAAGTGCGTTCGGCCAAGATACAATGTTCGGTGGGATTATAGGTGCTGCAATTGCTTGGGGTGTAAAACGTGGTATTTACGCTAATGAAGCGGGACAAGGTACTGGTCCTCATCATGCAGCTGCTGCAGAAGTATCACATCCAGTTAAGCAAGGCTTCGTTCAAGCTTTCTCAATCTACTTTGATACTTTCTTAGTATGTACAGCAACAGCGTTTATCATCTTGTTCACAGGAGCGTATAACGTACAAAATGAAAAAACAGGGGAAGTTTTAGTAGAAAATATTCCAGGAGTAAATCCAGGTGAAGCTTATACGCAAGCAGCAATTGAACAAGCCTTCCCACTTGCAGGCTTAGGTTCAGGCTTTATCGCTATCGCGTTATTATTCTTTGCTTTTACTACGATCATGGCCTATTACTATATCGCAGAAACCAACTTAGCCTTTATGATGGAAGGTGCGAAGCTAAAAATTTCGATTCGCATCATGCAAGTGGTGTTCTTAGTACTATTATTCTTTGGATCAGTAAAAACAGCAGAAGCAGCTTGGGCACTTGGGGACACTGGTCTTGGTTTAATGGTATATGTTAACGTAATTGCTTTATTATTCTTAGTAAAGCCAGCTTTAATAGCCTTGAAAGATTACGAAGAACAGAAGAAACAAGGCTTAGACCCTGTCTTTGACCCTCGTAAATTGGGGATTAAAAACGCAGATTATTGGGAAAAACGTGTAGACGAGATGAACAAATTAAATTCACAAACTAATAACTCCTCACGTATTCGTAAAGAGTCCTAATGGATTAAAAACTTTTCATTAAGTGTTATTATTATATTTTTCTACTGTAATATTTGATATTTAATCATTAAGCTTTCTAAGCTTATGTGAAGTATCAGTTTAAAAAGTTAGTAAATTGAGGCCTTGATATCCGTCGGATATCAAGGCCTTTTAATTTGATTTGAATGCTAAACTATATAAAATGTGACTTTCTTTATGTACTATCTGAAGAAAATGGAATCATTCAAATATTATTTAACCTGCTTTATTTGCTACGGATCAATATGCATTATAGTTTGTGCAATCTTCTATTAACTTAATAGATTCTTTGGATGAACGTGAGTGGAATCTAGATTCAATACTTTTATGATTAACGAAAATGTGGATACATGTCTCGAAATCGCTGATTGCCTTAACCTAAGAAAAAATACGAAAAAAGATTCCAGCCTCATAAGAGACTGGAATCTGCATTGTGGCATGTTATTCGATTTTGTGTGTAACAGACACTGTTACTTTTTCCCATGTGATGGTTTGGTGTTATCGATCGTTTCGAATGTCCAAATAGGTGAGCGTACTTTTCCTTTAAAATCATCCATAACATTGACATACCAGCTATAGCTTGTACTTTCATCTAATTTTTTCCAATTAACTGTAGCTGTTCTTCCGTTTTTAATATTTTTCACATTACCAATTTCGTCATTTGTGTAGACGTTTACTTCGATAGCATCTGTTGCGACGACTTTTTCTTTTGGTGTTAGATCCGTTTCAATCACGAATTCGTCTTTGCTAGGATAATCTGTCGTATTATAAAAGTTAAATTTATCTAAGTAAGGAGAATAGGTTTTCATATAGATTTTGTTTTCTACTGGGTTGACTTGAAGTAGACGCATAAATCCTTGTCCTCCTTCAGGACCATCTTGGTAATCAGCCAGCATTTGATATACTTTGCGGTCTGGTGTGCCATCGTTATTATCATCAATTTCATCAACGAGTGTTTCAGCATCATGATAATGGCCAGATAATACGGCAATGACATTCTTATTTGGTATGACAACTTTTTTATAGATTTCATCACCGATCGGGCTACGATTACCAGATACAAGTAAATATTCATGGAAGTTAAGGATCGCTTTACGTTCTGGGTATTGCGCAAGGATTTTATTCATCCAAGCCATGTCTTCCTCATTAATACCCCACCCCATATAAAGCATGATAAAGTCATTGCCTTTTTCACTAATTAGATCATAGTGACCACGGTTATTCTTGTAAGATGCTCCGTAGTAATTTTTTTCTTTGAATCGACTTTCGCCAAAGTATTCACCGTATTTTGTATAGTCTTCTGCTTTATGATCCACATCATGATTCCCTGCTAAGACACCATAGGGTACATTTGCTTGATCAAGTGTTTTCATCGAGTTGTCCGCATTTTGCCATTGGTACTCTTGATCCGCATTATCAACTAAGTCTCCTGTATGGAATACATATTTGATATTCATCTCTTGCTTTTTAGACGCGATCCAATCAGTCATTTTGTTATAAATTTGTGGATAGCTTTTAGAATAATATTGCGTATCGGACATCCAAATTAATGAATAATCAAATTGAGTGGTTGCTGCAATTTCATCTTGCACCATTACTTGTACCGTTTGATCTTTTACATATGCATTCCCTTTAACAGTAGCATGGAGTTTAAAGTTTTTACTATTTTCTGCAACCTTCCATTCCTTGACTTCCCATTTTTTAGTGTCATAATTCCACACATACATCGAAACTTTACGTCCGATAATAGATTTACCTTCCCAGTTTACTTCGATCTCATCATTGTTATCGACAGCTTTGTCGAGCTTAATTTCAAAACGATGATATGGGTATTTTTCGTCCCCGGTTGTTGTAATATATTGGCCATCCACCTTTGTTAGTTTGTCTACATCTTTGACAAGTTTTTCTCCTTCTGATGAAATGGTTGTTGGTGGCTCGCGGTCTGCACTGTTTGCAAAGACCGTCATGTGCGATGTTTGATCAGCTGTATATTGATATCCTCGATTGAACGAAACACCTAACTTATCATTCGTTGGATCAGATACTTTTACTTGAAGTTTCGGTGATAATGAAACATCTTTTTCATGATCCTTCGGTGAGATTAATACAGGTGCATAAGGTTGCTCTTCCACTACTTTAAATGTTGTTGTTTTCGTTGCAGTATTTCCTACTTGATCTTTTGCTGTTATCGTAAATGAATGTTCACCTGATGTTAAATCAGCTGAAGATGTTTTCATCGGTAATGTAATGTCTTTGCCATCTAATGTAGCTGTTACTTCTTGCACACCTGCATGTTCATCCTGTGCCTCAGCTTGCAATGTAAAATCACCTTTATATTCTTTGCCTTCTTCTACAGATGCTGTGATTTTAGGCGCTGTATTATCAACCAATACTTTAGCCTGGGTTGATTCGTTACCATTCTGGGCAATGAATGTGTGCTCACCGTCTTTTGCAGTTGTTGTATCCCACGCATAAGATTTGGCTGTATATTTTTCATCTGGCACCATAAAGTTCGCATCTAATACTGGGGACATCCCACTACTATCCCCAACAGAAATTTCCTTCGTTGGATTATTATATTTTGGATCATAAATGACTGTCCCATCTCTTAAAATGAGGCGAATATTTTTTACATAAAAATCATCGCGGTTTTCCTCTGAATTTGGATCGAATGGGGACACTTTCGTACCGGAACGAATGGAAATTTTCGTTTCTTTACCTTTTTCAAAGTATTTCGGATCGATTGGAACTGTTAATGTTGTGTAGTCATTAATCGTATCATCAAAAATACGTAAGGCTTCATCACCGATTGTAATAGCATTTTTGAAAAATAAATTTGTACTTTTTACATCTACTGCAAAATAGGCTGGATCCGCCATGGTAAATGTTGCATTATTGGTAATATCCTGACCATCCAAAACTAGCTTCGTGTCATTATTATCCTTAGAATGGAAGGCTTTTAATAATACATTTTTGGATAGTAAAGAATTGTCTTCAACATTTAGTGTAAGACCTTCAGGACGTTTATCTTGAATAATACCAATCTTCTTTTTATCTGTTGTAGCTGTATTGGTACCATCAGAAGCTTCTAAATAGTATTCTAGTGACTCTTTACCAATCAGATTGGCAGAATAGATTGTATATCTATATAAGCCGTCTGCATGATCTTTTTTTAGATCAACAGAATGATAGGTAGATTCTTGATTATTCTTATAGTATAGACGAGCTGTTTTGACCATTTGACTGTCCTTAATGTCAAACTCCAATTTAACATCAGTTTGTTCTGATACAGCCTCAGTAATTGATTGATCTGTAATAACAGGTGCTACGTTGTCTTCTGTAAACTTCACTCTTTCTTCTGGCATTTGATAAGGAGAGACAGCACCCGGTGTTCCGTTCTCCGTTTTGCTACTATATTTTTTCATGACATTGTCGCCAGGGATTGTTGGAAACTTGTAAAGTATACCTTTGTCTTTTGCTGCATCTATATTTGTGCCATTAACATTGTAATAGGCAACAGAAATATCTTGTCCTGTATTTGTAGAAATCGAAATACCTCGATGGCTACCATTTGCCATACCATTGTTATACAGTTTGACGATATTTTTATTTTCAACTAAATTGACACCATAGTTTTGATTGAAATCTGCTACTGTTTTGGACCCATTTTCAGCGTTAATAATCCAATAGACCATTGTCTCACCAGGGGCTAGTTCAAGATCTTCTTTTTCAGGTGCCCATACAAGGTCCGCTTCTGGTCCTTCAGCGGGATAGCGATAGTGAATTTTATAGTCTTTTAAATTCAAAGTTTTGTCAGAGTTATTGTAAACTTCAATATACTCGTAGCCATCAGAGTTTCCGACATTTGTGGAATCTGGCACAATCTCTGTCACCAACAAATAAGGGACATCTTGTGGATTATAAGATTCATGTGTAATCTCGACTTTGTATTCGTCTGATGATACAGCGTTCGTTCCATCATAAGCCGTAATTTTGTATGTTAATTCTTTTCCTCCTAACTGAGAAGCAGTTAGTTGTGCATGATAATTATTGTCTGCAGATATGGTCATTGGTACTTCTGACCATTCACTTTGTCCATCTAAGCGATACGACAATACGACATTTTTTACGTATACGTCATCTGTCACTTTCGCTTGAAGTTTCAAGCCTTCTTCTGCACTTACTTTAGTAATAGGTATATGGTTAATCGTTGGGGGCGTAGTATCCTTTATGACATCTCCTTGATTGTCAGGGACTTGTCCATCAATGACTTGCCCAGGTGTTACACCTTCATCCTTTTTTAAAATCTCCATTGTCTGATCTATGCCAGTCCATTTATATTGAATACCTACATCCTCTTTGACATCTTCTTTTGCGTATTTTGCACTAACTATTTCATTTTTGTATGTATCCGAAACAACAAGAATACGTTCAGCAGCATTTGCCATACCATCTGTTTCAATGGAAGTAACTTGGTCTTTCGTTAAATTGGTTTTGTAGTATGCATTGAATTGCTCAAGTGTTGCATCTCGATTGGCGCTATTCTTCACCCAAACGACAATTGCGCTATGTGCTGGCACTTTTTTATCTTCTGTAAATCCCCAATCTGCATCCGCTTTATTCGCAGAAGCTGGATAGCGATAGAGCAATTTATAATCCTTCAGTGAAATTTCTTGATCTGAGTTATTATAGAGTTCAATAAATTCATAGCCATCCGCATTATTAATATTGCCAGTGCTTGGTGTAATTTCAGTAATCAATATAGAAGGTGCTTTTTGTTCCGCATAAGCATGGTCAAACCCTAAATCTTGAAGCCCTAATGAAGAAAAAAGAATTCCCGCTGCTATTGCTGATGTAAACATTTTCTTTTTCTTTGTCATTGTGAACATTGCCTCCTTTAAATTTCCATCTTCATTATAGAAAATACGTATTTTGGTAATTTAAAGGAGGCGTTAAGTTATTGTATGAAATTGTAAAAATATATTTTTTATAGTAATAATGTGTTGTTGCACTGCTTATCGCTCAACTTGCACTACTCATCAATCTACTTGCATCACTCAACCTTCTTTCCCATTAAAAAAAGCCACACTTGTTATCCAAGTGTGGCCCTCTATTTCAATAAATTATTTACTATTTTTTAATCAATTCAAGATCAACTGGGATAGATTTTGCTACTTTTTCACCTTTAAGTGATTTTACAGCTGTATCTACTGCTATTTTACCGATTTCAGTTGGTTTTTGGGCAATTGTTGCAGACAATTTACCTTGTTTAACTGCTTTTTGAGCATCGTCAGTAGCGTCAAAACCTACTACTTTAATATCTTTGTGAGCAGCTTCGATTGCTTCAAGGGCACCTAGAGCCATTTCGTCATTGTGTGCGAATACACCTTTGATGTCTGGGTTCGATTGAAGAATGTTTTCCATTACTGTTAAACCTTCAGAACGGTTGAAGTTGGCAGTTTGAGATTTTACTACTTTTAAGTCTTTATCAGCTACTTTGTGGAAACCTTCACCACGGTCACGAGCTGCAGATGAACCAGCTACTCCTTCAAGTTCAGCAACTTTTGCACCTTTGCCTACTAATTCTTCTAAGTATTGGCCAGCCATTTCGCCACCTTTTACGTTGTCTGATGCGATGTGTGATACAACTTTACCGCCATCAGAAGAACGGTCAACAGTGATAACAGGAATATTGGCATCATTTGCAGATTGTACTGCTGAAGCAACTGCTTCTGAATCTGTTGGGTTAATGATGATTAAGTCTACTTTTTGTTGGATTAAGTCTTCTACGTCAGAAGCTTGTTTTGAAGCATTGTCTTGTGCATCTACCACTGTTAAATCTACTTTATCTTTTTTCGCTTCTGCTTTTGCACCGTCAGATAGTGTTACGAAGAATGGGTTGTTTAATGTTGAAACTGACATACCAATTTTCATATCATCTGTAGATTTTTTTGCTGCTTTATCAGATGATGAGCTATCACCATTTGGTGACATAGAACATGCGCCTAGTAGTAGTGAAGCTGATAATGCTAAAGTCCAAGATAGTTTTTTCATTGTATTGATACTCTCCTATGCTGTTTTTTTACGGTCAAGAAGTACCGCGATTAATATTACGACACCCTTCACAACTTGTTGGAAGAATGAAGATACCCCAATCAGATTTAAACCATTGTTTAGTACACCGATGATTAACACACCCACTAATGTACCGAAAATCCAACCACGACCACCTGTTAACGAAGTACCACCTAGTACAACTGCAGCGATGGCATCAAGTTCATATGATTCACCGGCTGTTGGTTGAGCTGAATTAAGACGAGAAGTTAAGATTAAAGCAGATAGTGCTGCAAGCATACCTGTAAGTGAGTAAACAGCGATTGTTACGCGGTCTACATTGATACCTGAAAGACGAGATGCTTCTTCGTTACCACCGATCGCATATACACGACGACCAAATGTTGTTTTACGTAAGATAAAGTAAAGGACAAAGAATGCCACGATCATCGTGATAACAGGTACGGGAATTCCTAAGAAATACCCTTTACCGAACATTTGGAAGGCCATTGAATCACCAAGGCCGGATACTGGTTTACCATCTGTATAAACAAGTGTTATACCACGATAGATTGTCATTGTTGCTAATGTTGCGATGAATGGCGCAACTTTCCCTTTTGCAATGATGACACCGTTGACTGCACCAAGCACTGCCCCTAGCGCTAATCCGATAAGCATTGCTAAAATTGGATCCATACCGCTTGCAAGCATACCAGCACTAATTGCACCAGTTAAGGCTAGGGTTGATCCGACTGATAAATCGATACCGCCAGTTAAGATAACAAAAGTCATCCCGAATGCGATTAACGCACTAACTGATACTTGACGAAGTACGTTGAAAATATTTGTAGCTGTTAAAAAGCTAGGGCTCATAATTGAAATAATAATGATAATTAATAGGAGCCCTAGTAGTGGTCCAAGTTTTTGGATTAAATCTTTAGATTTGGACAACTTTGTCACCTCCAGTGGCATAAAACATAATTTTTTCTTGTGTCATTTCTTCTTTTGTGACTTCACCAGTGATTTTACCTTCATGCATAACAAGCACTCGATCAGCCATACCGATGACTTCTGGTAACTCTGACGAAATCATTAAAATCGCTACACCTTGTTCTGCAAGGTCATTAATAATTTGATAAATTTCTTTTTTTGCACCGATATCGACACCACGAGTTGGTTCATCTAATATTAAAATTTTCGGTTCATCACCTAACCATTTGGCGATTACCACTTTTTGTTGGTTACCACCACTCAATGATTTTGCAGTTTGTGCAGCACCTGATGTACGAACCCCAAGTTTTTTAATAAGCTTATCTACAAAACTCGTTTCCTTTTTACGATCGATAATACCTAATCTAGAAGCTTTATCTAAGTTTGTTAGCATAATATTTTCTTTAATCGAAAAATCAACTACTAACCCTTCTGATTTACGGTCTTCTGTTACATAGCCAATGCCATGTTTTTTCGCTTGAAGCGGATTGGAAATTTTCACCTTTTTCCCATCTATGAATATTTCACCTTTGTTCATTTTTCGATAGCCAAATAATGCTTGTGCAACTTCTGTACGACCAGCACCCATCAAACCAGCGATACCAAGGACTTCACCTTTTCGTATCTGGAAGTTAATACCTTCGCAATATCCATTCCTTGTAAGCCCTTTCACTTCGAGCTTAACATCGCCGATTATTGCTTTTCGTTCTGGGAATCGGTCACCAAGTTCACGTCCAACCATCATTTTGACAATTTCATCGAAAGTTGTTTCTTTAATGACGCGAACGCCAACATATTGACCATCTCGTAAAATCGTAATGCGATCACAAATAGCAAAAATTTCTTCCATACGGTGTGAAATATAGACAAAGGAAACACCTTGAGATTGTAGTTTACGAATGGTTTTAAATAACGTTTCAATTTCACGATCTGTTAAGGCTGCTGTCGGTTCATCCATAATGATAACTTTGGCATGCGTCTCAATTGCTTTAGCAATTTCAATAATTTGTTGTTTCCCAACAGATAATTGTCCAGCAGGTGTTTTTACATCAATTGTTAAACCGAGTTGGCTGAGAATACGACTAGCTTCTTTATTCATTTCTTTCGTTTTTAAAATGCCTGATTTGCCAATCGTTTGTTCATTTCCTAAGAATAAGTTTTCAGCAACTGTTAGATCGGGTAAAATATTAAGCTCCTGATGGATCACTGCAATCCCCATTGCTTCGGCTTCTTTAGGTGATTTAAAATGAACCTCTTGTCCATTTACTTTAATAATGCCTGCATCACGCTCGTAAATCCCCGTTAAAATTTTCATTAGCGTTGACTTACCAGCTCCATTTTCACCCATTAATGCATGGATTTCTCCATCTGCAAGTGAAAATTGTACATCCTTCAACACGACATTACCGCTAAAGGCTTTATCAATGCCTGTGATTTCAATCATTCGGTCTCACCACCTCGTTAAAATATAACGCCTGATTGCAAAATGATATTTGCAAACGGTGTTGCTTCGCCAGTACGAATAATTACTTTTGCTTTAGATGAAAGTTCCTTTAGCTCCTCGTGGCTAACTGTTTCAATTGGAACGTAAAGAACTTGTTGAACAAGACTGTGTAGTGCCGTATTTTGACCTTCCATCTCTTGTGCAATCACAGCTTTTTCAGCTTTAAAATCATCTAAAACTACTTCTAAAATATCTGCGAAACTAGGCTTTCCTAATGTATAAGCTAAATCTATACAAGGAACGCCATCTGGAATCGGCAAACCACAATCAGCAATAACGATTGTGTCCGTATGACCAATCTTGGCAAAGATTCCAGCAAGCTCGCGATTTAAAATTCCATGCTTTTTCACAATGACTGTCCTCCCAAGCGACTTTCTACCATTTGAAGTGTTGGCATTCCACCTTGAGCTCCAAATTTTTCGACTGATAATGATGCCGCTATGTTGGCAAATCGAACTGCCTCTTTGAGAGATTGTCCAGATGTTACCGCATATGCTAAGGCACCGTTGAATGTGTCACCTGCACCAGTCGTATCAACCGCTTGTGTTTTAAATCCTTCTACGAAAATATGCTCTTTGCCATCAAAATAACGAGCACCATTAGAGCCGAGTGTCACGATTAATTTGTTTGGGTATTTTTCTAATGTGTTTTCTAAATCACCTGAGAAAATATCTGCACATTCTGTTTCATTTGGTGTGATATAGCTGATTAACTCCATCCATGATGCATCAAAGTTTTCTGATGGTGCAGGATTTAGCAATACTGGCACACCGAGTTCTTTGCAAAGATTTAATGTGTATTGAACCGTTTCTGCTGGTATTTCAAGTTGCATGATGACCATTTCACTTTGCTCAATAATTTCTTTAGCAGCATCAATTTCTGTTGATGTTACTAAACCATTTGCTCCTGGAACAACAATAATACGATTATCATTTTGATAGAGTAGTATATTGGCAATACCAGTAGCTGCTTTCGTTGTGGTAGATACATATTGTGTATGAATACCTTCAGCCTTTAAATTATTTGTTAGTTCTTGGCCAAAGCCATCTTCACCAACCGCACCTACCATATGTAAGTCTGCTCCAAGTCTTGCAGCTGCTACTGCTTGGTTTGCTCCTTTACCACCTGGTACTGTTTCAAAACGATTACCTAAAACCGTCTCACCTTGTTTAGGGAAAATTGTTGTATCAACTACTAAATCCATATTGATACTACCTACCACAGTAATCATGAAATCTCTCCTTATTTCGTAGAACTTCTAACAACTAATGTTGCAGGTAATTCGATTAAATTATTTTCAATTACCTCGTCTTCAATTTTTTTAATGAGCAATTCAGTAGCGACGGTGCCGAGTTTGTAAATATCTTGTGCAACCGTCGTCAATTCTGGTGTTAATAGTTTTCCAATACTGATCCCGTCAAATCCTACTAATTGAAGATCGCCAGGAATTTGAATGCCTAGTGAATGCGCTGCTTTCATCGCACCAATCGCAGATGCATCACTTGTCGCGAATATACCATCAACTGTTTCATGTGTTTTTAGAAATTCAAATGCTCTATGCTCTGCTTCATCAAAATCAAATAAACTTGTAATGATATCTGTTTTTATATTTGGATAGTGACCGATTGTTTCAATAAACCCTTTCATTCGATCTTCTGCAACATCTAATCCTATGGGACCTCGCATACAAAGTATGTGTTTGCATCCTCTTTCTATTAAATATTCCGTTGCAATTTTCGCTCCATCAACATTTTTCGTTGTCACAGTCGGAATGGACGGATCTAATCGTCTGTCGAGAGCAACAATCGGTAATTGAATATTACGATAATAATTCGCTTCTAGATGATTCGTCGTCACAATAAATCCTGCAGCATACTTTTGCTGCAGTGATTCTATATAATGAATTTCTTTTTCTTTCTGTTCTCCCGAATTACACAGCACAACAGTATAGCCATTTGCAAACGCTGTATCTTCCACAGCTCTAGCTAACTCAGGAAAAAATGGGTTGGTAATGTCCGGTACAAGTAAACCAATGATATTAGTCTTTTTTGTACTTAATGATCGAGCGAGCTGGTTTGGCTTATAATCTAACTCTGCTATCGCCTTTTCTATTACTTGCTTCGCCTCTTCACTAACATAGCCTTTACCATTCAAATACCTGGAGACAGTAGCAACAGAAACGCCTGCACGTTTCCCTACATCCTTAATTGTTACCATATTTCTCCTCCTTCGCGGCTGTGTGTAACCGATTACATATGTAACCGATTACACATTAATATACTGAAATCCTCCTAATATGTCAACACAATAAGAGAATTATGTCATACTATATGTTATTTTTCTCATAAGAGAGTATATGTATTTCTTTAGGTTTTAGTATTTATGGTAATTTGGGTGTGTTTTTAGGAGATTCAATTAAAAAAAATTTCTTTCTATATATTTATTCGTGAAAATTTATTTAATAAGGATATACTATTCATTTAATTAGTACATATTAATCCATTTAAAAGTGCGTACCCTTTTAAAGTGAGTTGGAGGATTAATCATTTGAATAGAGTCATGAAATGATTACGAATTGAAACATACTGTTCGCGGCTCCCTTTAATTTATCATTCTAGTTTTGGCCGCGATCTATAAAGAAGATTCTTGATTTTCATTTTTTCTCGCGTTCTCTCGCTTTCTATTCACATAAGATATATTTTTATTAAAAATAGCAAAAAAACACCATCCGATTCCTAGTTCATCAGTTGGTGCTTTTATTTTTTTATTTCTTCACATCTACAATTCTTCCCTCAATCTTAGGTGAAATTGTCTTCAAATTCTTCAAGTGTTCTGCGAGGTTCTCCCAGTCTGATAAGCCTAGGTCTGTTACACGGCCTTCTGCATATGCTTTGGCGAATACTGTGTAGCTGTCTCCACCTTTTGCGGTGAAGGCGTTTGTTGCGATTTTGTAAGTTTGGTTATCTTGTATAGGTGTGTAGTTGCCATTTGCGTCTTTAAATGAGATGGAAACTACTCGTTCACCTACTGGTTTTGATGAATCAAATTCAACTTTCCCTCCAGATACATGTAGGAATCCGCCGTTTTCTTTTGGATATGATTTCAAGCTGGTTTCAAAGGCTTCTTTTAATTCAGCACCTGTTAATGTCATCGTTGCTAGTGTGTTACCGAATGGGAGAACGGTGATTACTTCACCCACTGTAATATCACCAGCAGGAATAGCAGATCGAATACCACCACCATTTTGCAGTGCCATTACAATATCTTTATCATACGTTTTTGCTTTTGCTAGCATACCATCTGTAATGATGTTACCTAGAGCTGTTTCACTATTTCGTACGCTGATGCCATTGCCTTCCGCATTAGCTCTTGGGTTAGTAAGTTCACTTTCTGCTACCGCTTCAATTGACTTACTAGAAATCTCTTTCAGTTTCTCCGAGTAATCTTTCAGCATCGCAGCTGCTTCTGGATCTTCTGGTAAATCAGCTGTCTTGATCAACTTACCATCTGATTTCACGACTTTACCCGCATAATCGAACTCAACATCTACTGTTCCTAAAAAGTCACTATATTGAAAAGCTTGTACAATGACTGTTGGATCTTTTGCATTATTGTTGGTATCTTTCTCTACGACCACAGGTTTATCCAGTTGTGTATGGCTATGTCCGCCAACGATTAAATCAATACCTTCTACAGATTCAGCTAATGTTAGATCGTTGTCAACTGCTGGGTTATCGTCATAACCAATATGTGTTAAGGCAATAATTTTGTCGACACCTTTGCCTTCAAATGCCTTTACTGCCCTTTTAGCTTCCGCTATATAATTTTCAAAAGCAATGCTTCCAGGACTTGAAATATCTTTCGTCTCAGCTGTTGTTAACCCAAAGATACCTACTTTTTCACCGTTGATTTCTTTAATGATTCCATTGTAGATTTTGCCTTTTGCAGGGTCACTTGAGATTAGATCCGTGAATAAACCTGTAAAACGTGCATCCGCTGAGAAGTTTACATTGGCGCTAACGAATGGGAAGTTTGCTCCTTTGATGAAATCGGCAAGTGCTTGGTGCCCTTCTAGACTTGAGCCTAAATCAAACTCATGGTTACCAAAAGTCATCGCATCATAGCCCAATGCGTTCATAAACTTAAGATCTGCTTGTCCTTTAAATTCATTGAAGTACAGTGTGCCACTAAATACGTCACCTGCATCTAGTAGCAATGAATTTGGCTTTTCGGCTCTAACATTTTTGATAGCGGTTGTTCTTTTTGCAATATTATCCAAGTGAGCATGCGTGTCATTTGTATGCATTACAGATAACGTAAAGTTTTCCTTCTTGCCGTCCACTACTATGATTTCATTGCCTTCAGGTGTTTTGATAGTACCATTTGCGAGTTGTGAATTTTTGTACCAAAGCTTATTGAATTGGACAACACCCTTATTCAGAGTGGAACCGTTATAGAGTTTATCTTGATAAAGTACTAGACCTTTGTTCAATTTAGCACCGTCATACAGTTTACCTTTATAAACAATTTTACCTTTGTTCAAAGATCCACCGTTATATAATTTATCTTTGTAAACTGCGAGTCCTTTATTGACCTTACCTTTTACATAATACTTCCCTGATTTCGAATCGATACCTGTAAATGCCTTACCATTTACATAATAGATTCCTTTATATTTACCTGTACTTTTTTTACCATTTATATAATAAATATTACCTTTTATGCCCGTATACAATTTGCCATCTTTGTAAAGTTTGCTATTAAAAGTTTTAAAACCCTTCACAACTTTACCAGTTGATTTCTCGACAAATTTACTATGTGAAATTTTATAACTCGATGCTGCATCCGCTTCTACTTGTGTAACTCCTACAGCGCCTAATACTACTGCACTCCCTAAAATCAGCGATGCCACCGGTTTAACAAATTTCAAATTATACTTTCCCACTCAACCATCCTCCTAGTTTATCAGTGAATTGTACGATTACTCTTACAATCTCTAACGTATGCAAGGATCTAGGAAAATATCTATTTTATTCATAAATATATATATTACATTTACAATATTTTTATATTGCATAAATAAATAGAGCTGGAATTGCAAAGACTAAATTGTAGAGAATCGTGTAGGTGACAGACACCACTTTACAACAAACACCACTTCAATAGGAGGTAATATAATGAAAATATTTTTGAATTCTGTAGTAATATTCATGGCTTTATTCTTATTATTCTCCCCATCAAGAATTAACGATTCGTCACCGGTCTTAGTATCTGCATCGACTTCAACAATTCCGAAGATTACTATTAAGAATTATAAAAATAACAAAAACTTTCAGTATGCAGTCATTAGTGGAAAGGAATACGATGCAGCTAATAATCAAATGTTGAAATATGTAGCAAGTATCTACAAAGCTGATCAAAAATTAAAACTGGAAGATTCTAAATATGCAGCCTATAGCATTAGCAAAGTGAAGTTCAATCAGGATAATAAAATCAGCATTTCTTACATTAATGCATTTTATCAAGGCGGAGCACATGATGATGTCACAATGACGGTATTCAATTTCTATAAAGGTAATAACATTACATTACAAAAAGCATTCAAAAATTCAAAAGCCTATTCCGAAGCAGATAAATATGTAAAAAGTTATGTTCTAAATCATCCTTATCAATATCCGTTAGCAAATCGGTATACTAAAATGTATAATCACCAATTCTATTGGACACCAAAAGGTATCAACATTGTATTTGATCCTTATGAATTAGATTCTTTTGCAGCAGGTTTTAAATATGTTCCTGTTCCTCAAATATATTTAAAATACTAAATTTGCACATTCTAAATTCCTATATCAGATATCTAAAATAAAAAAAGAAATGAACTCTGTAGAAAATTCTATAGGGTTCTTTATCGTTTTATAAAATTGCTTGCAACATCCAAATAAACTATTTCTTACACACTTTTAACAATCTTTAACACCACCTTAATATCCCATTAATAGTTATTATGTGTAATTGTTAATAGAAGGCTATTAATCTTTTAGGAGGAATATTGAATGATGAATAAGAGATTTGTTAAAAAAGGAGCTGCAGCGGCACTAGCACTTGCCATTGCTATTCCAGCTATTACACCTACTCAAGCAGCTGCTAAGGAACAATTGAAGATTGAATCTGTTCAGTTCAATGGAATGAAAGCCCCGTCTACTATTGACCAAATGGTAAAAACATACACAACTGCTTCAGTTAATGTTAAATATAATAACGGAAAAGTAAAAACTTTCCCTCTTTCATATAAACAATTATTTAAATCTGAAGATAAAGTAGCAACTGTAAAAGGTGAAATGATTCCAGCAGGTACACCAATTGATGTGAACGGTAATCCAATTGTTGATCCAAGTGTTCCTGGTAACAAATACTTTGTTTCCGATGCTCCTGATTCAAACAGCTTATTAAATCCTATTGATGGTAAGCTTTTCATGGTGACACATTATGAATACCAAACAGTTGATGCTGCTGGTAAATCTGCATATGGTTTAGTTCCAGCTTCTATGTCTTTAACTCAATTAGATCAAGATAAGAAAACCGGTGAACTTACACCGAAGAAAGTAAGTAAAATTGACTTTTCTTCAGTGAACGGTCTTTGGATTCCATGTAACGGATCATTATCACCATGGAATACACATTTAGGTTCAGAAGAATATGAGCCAGATGCACGTCAATATTTAGACGCTACTTCACAAACAAGAAGTCAAGTTGACACATTTGCACAATTTTATTTTGGAGATAAAACAAAAGCGAATCCTTATTTCTACGGTTATTCACCTGAAATTAAAGTAAATAGTAAAGGTGAAGCATCTGTTGTAAAGCATTACAGCACAGGGCGTTTCTCTCATGAACTCATGAAAGTAATGCCTGATAACAAAACTGTATTTTTCGGTGATGATGGTGCCAATACAGGAATGTTCATGTATGTAGCAGATAAAGAAAAAGATTTATCAGCAGGTACATTATATGCAGCTAAATTTAAACAAACTGGTGTTGAAAACGGTGGTTCAGGAGATTTAGAATGGATTAATCTTGGACATGCAACAGATAAAGAAGTGAAAGATATTATTGATAGTGGCATTCAATTCAACGATATTTTCGAAACTTCAGATGTTCCTAAAGAAGGCTTTACAGCTATTAAGCAATATTCATATGGTAAAGTTGAATATCTAAAACTGAAACCTGGTAAAGAAAAAGCAGCAGCTTTCCTTGAAACACGCCGTTATGCAGCACTACTTGGTGCAACTACTGAATTCAACAAAATGGAAGGCGTAACGCTGAATGCTAAGGATGGCAAAGTGTATATCGCTATTTCCGATCAAAGTAAGAGTATGGAAAAGGACACAACAGGAAAAGATCCAGTAGACCATATTCAATTACCAAAAATTAAATCTGGCGTAACCTATCAATTAGACTTGAATAAAGGTCAAAAAGACAGCAAAGGTGCGGCAATTAATAGTTCATATGTAGCTTCATCTATGTCAGGTCTGGTAGTTGGTGAAGACCTTCCTGCAGCTGATTCATATGGTAATACAGCAACTGTGGACAAAGTAGCAAACCCAGATAACTTAAGCTATTCTGAAGCAATGAGAACACTATTTATTGGTGAAGACAGTGGTATGCATACGAATAACTATGTATGGGCTTATAATGTAGATACGAAGAAACTGGATCGAGTTTTATCCGCACCAGCAGGAGCCGAATCAACAGGTTTATTCGCAGCAGACAATCGCAATGATTTCGCCTATATCCTAAGTAATTTCCAACACCCTGGTGATGAACTCGATACAAAATCCATTACAGCTGTAAACAAAGATGAACTAGAAAAAGCAATTGATAAACAAATCGGTATCAACAAAACAGGTGGCATTGGTTATATCTCTGGTCTACCTTCTTTGGTGAAAATGCCAGATTTCGCACCACCTAAAACACCGACAGTTAAAAAAGTAACGCAAAAAACAACATCTGTCACTGGCAAAACAGAAGCCAATGCAACAGTATTCATCTATAACGGCAATAAGTTACTAGGAAAAACAGTTGCGAATTCAAAAGGCGACTATAAAGTGAAAATCAAAGCTCTAAAGAAAGGCACTACATTAAAAGTAGTTGCTCAAGATCAAGCTGGTAACAAAAGTAACAGTACTGCCATTAAAGTAAGTAAATAGAATTGAAACTGAAAGATGCTACGAAATGATTCGTAGCATCTTTTCATTTCCTTAATAGACTCACTTAGGGCTTAAATAATATCGTTTCATGGATTGGTTCAATGATGACTCTTCTTACAAACTAAAAACCTTCTAACAGATTTTCTCTATTAGAAGGTTTTTAATTTAAGTTTGAACATTCGTATTCTCTAAATAACTATATTCTTTAAAGTTAATTACCGTTTTTATAGATATCGGATGCATTGGCCAAC
Organism: Rummeliibacillus sp. NPDC094406; assembly: GCF_044763875.1. Taxonomy (NCBI): domain Bacteria; kingdom Bacillati; phylum Bacillota; class Bacilli; order Caryophanales; family Caryophanaceae; genus Rummeliibacillus; species Rummeliibacillus sp. NPDC094406. Next base: position 685,147 of record NZ_JBIWGZ010000002.1, read on the forward strand.
CGAATTGGTCTGTATGAAGGTGATACAATTTTTTACCGGTACCCTCTATATATTTTAGAATGGGATAGTTCGCATTGAACCATGTTCCTTCCTCTCCCCATGCGGCGATAATCATATCTGTTTCGTCAATAGATTGCTTAACAATTTCTATATTTTGCGGAATTGAACGAACATCCACAGCCAACAGTTTTTTTGGGGTTGGTGTCCGTAGAGAAAACAGGTTTACGATAACAATCGAACCATACCCATTATAAGAAGCAATTTTAATACATTTATCAGTGGTTTGATCACAATTCTCCAATTCTACTGTATTTGGATTCAGCATAATAAACAAACACGCAGGCAAACTCTCATCCCAAGTGCAAATAAGTTTTAATCGATGCTGCTTTGACTCATCAAAGATTACTCTTACATTCTCATTAGGTTTCCACGGTCTCATCATCATCATTAACCACTCCATTTATGCAGTTATTCTAAAATGTTTTTCAATCCCTATATAATATTCCTGATATTTTCCATAAGAGACTTTGTATTTGAAGTATTAATGGACTATAAACGATTAAAGCGAACTAATTGATAGATACGTTAGTTTTACTATTATATTACCGGTCTCCTCTAACGCTTCACCCCCTACCCCATTCAGCATATTTTTACTATTTTCATATTGGTTTTATTATTATCCAATAATTCAAACTGAAATTCTACAAATATTTTTTCTTTTTAAAATATTTATTAATAGAATCAATTTCATGAATTTTGCATTATGAAAACAACCACATGATTAAAACAAAAAGGACATAGAAGTCCTCTTTAAAAAACTTCTTCGTCCTTTTATATCAATACATTTAACTGGTGTCCTAAACGTTTTAACTCCATCGTAATATATGATTGGCTATAATCATAGCCTATAATCGCATGTACTTCACCTTCATCGGTCATGAGAGGTGCAAAACATGTTTTCCATGATCCATAGCGATCTTCATAAACTGATGTAATCGAAACATTTCCTTTGAATGCATCATCGGCAGCCTTTATAACTTCCTTTGGAGCTTGGTATTCTTCACCGTTTACCATGACAAAATCGTCACAGGCTGACACATGTATCAAATTCCCCTCTTGACTTCGCTTGAATACATATACCCAATGAATAACACCTTCCAGTCGTTTTATATCTGAAAGCTTCTTTGTCAATAAATCAGTAGCCTCGCATTTCTCATCCTCGATTGCTTGTTGAACAAGCTTTAATGGAATTGTGACAGCTGTTACGATTGCGATAGATCGTAGCCTTTTATCAAGCTCTTCTTCTAGTACCGCTCGTTTCGTTTTAACTGGTAATTGTTCTTGCTGCCTTATTTTTTGTAATTTACGACTCATCGTCGGTTGGCTAATACCTAGCATATCAGCTGCTAACTTTGGCGATTTATAACGAGCCATTGCCATTTCGATTAACTCTTTCTCTACTAAATCAAATGCATCTTTTAAAGGCAAAACTTGTGAGAAAAAATGATTAATTTTAGTCGGTTTCTTTTCTAAATTTAGGATTCCTAAAATTTCTCTACTTGATACAATCTCTGTTTCTGTTAAAACAACTAGACGTTCTATGCTATTTTCTAATTCACGTACATTCCCTGGCCACTCCTGAGTGCACAGATAATCCACTGCATCATCTGTGAAGACTACATTTAAATCATATTTTCGATTAAATTTAGCGACAAAAAAATTAATAAAATCTGGTATTTCTTGCACACGATTTCGTAGGGCCGGAATATGAATAGGAACAATATTCAAACGATAATATAAATCTTCCCGAAACTTCCCTTCTTGTACAAGTTTAGCTAGATTCTGATTGGTTGCTGAAACAATTTGAACATCAATTGGATAAGATTTTTGGCTACCAATTGGCGTCACTGTACGCTCTTGAAGTACGCGAAGTAACTTTACTTGCATTTGAAGTGGTAGTTCTCCAATTTCATCTAAAAACAGAATCCCCTGATCTGCCTGACGAAATTTACCGATACTTCCTCCTTTGGATGCACCTGTATAAGCCCCATCAACATGACCAAATAATTCATTTTCAATTAAATTTTCTGGAATTGCTCCACAGTTAATCGCAACAAATGGTCCTTTTTTTCGCACACCTGATACATGAATCGTACGAGCAGCCATTTCTTTTCCTACCCCTGACTCTCCTAAAAGCAAAACAGTTACACCCGTTTTAGCTGTTTTACACAATTTTCCATATACTTCATACATTTCTGGGCAATTTACGATAAACGGAAATTCAGCTGGAATAGCTTTATATATTGTATTTTTACTATTAATCTCCACTTTACTGTAAGCATATATCCACTTAGTTTCATATTTAAACACTTTCGTTATGATTTGTAGTCCTGTTCTCGTTTTTTGAAGAAATGATTGCTTTTCTTTTTCTACTATTAATGAAAAAATTGCTTTCTCAAAAACTCTCTGCTCTAATTCTTGAATGGTATGTAATATTGTTCCCTCATATAAAAAGCTACTTTGCCCTACCAAAAACTCTTCAATTACGCCAGTACCATCTGCAATCACCACACCATCGAATTGTTGTAATAAAAATTGCTTCCAGTCCATTATTCCATTCACTCCGCTCAATTTCAGATTTGAATAACGCTTTCAAAATCGAATAGTAAAAAGTTTCGAATTGTTGTAAAAATCAGAATTTTAAGTTGGCATGCTTCTTGCTTTTATATAAAGTAACCGTAAAAAATCTTAACATGAGGAGGTGATTGAATATGACAGAATACACAAACAAAGCTTCTGTAAATCCCTTAACGCTCTCTCTACAAGATCGACTAACAGCTGAACTAGAACAAAAAATCAATGAATTTGAAAAAGAAGAATCGCAAAATAGTGGTCATTTTCGCCTTATTGATACGGTTGATGTGTTAACCTGTATGGCTCTTGTAGCACTTTTCTTCATTATAACAGTAATTTAAGGATAAATTATCTAAAAGCACATGCAAATAACATTGAAAAAGCACAAAGGAGGTCAGTCTTTGTCTAAAGAGAACTCGAATATTGCGAATGATGTTGCTCTTGGCTATTTGCCAACTGATAAAAGAGGGAAAATTTTCGGTTTATGGGATTTAATCTTGGTACAAGTAGTGATTGGATTTTCTGCTTTTGGGCTCTTAACTGGTGCATATACAGGTAGCATGTTGAATGCAAAAGACTCAATAGCTGTCATCCTATTTGGAAATGCTTTTCCGATGTTTTTAATTGCACCGATTGTTTTACTTTTTGCACGCTATGGAATTGATACATTTATTGGCTTTCGAAGTTCACTTGGCTATTTAGGGGCAACTCTCTTCTTCTTATTATTTCTCGTTTTAACTCTTGGTTATATTTCCGTTGCATTATTTATGTCGGGCCAAACGCTTGTGGAACTTGCTACTTGGCTAGGTTTACCTAAATTCTTCATAGATTCTAAAACTGGAACACCCTTTTTTGCTATTTTTTTATTTTTTATTGCCTTTATCGTAGCAGCTAAAGGACCAATCGCTATCAAAAAATTTAACCTCTTAGCAGTTCCTTCATTTTTAGTATTTTTAGCAGGATTACTCGGAATTTTAATATTCAGTTCTCATATTCCAGCCATTAGTTCACTTATACCATCAGAACCATTTGACATAAAATCACAATCTTTTATGACAGCACTTGAAATTAATATTGGTATGGGATTTTCTTGGTTACCTTACCTTGGGCAATATGCGCGCCTAGCAAAAACCGGATCTGGTGCATATAAAGCTAGTTTTTATAGCTATGGCATTATTGTCTGCCTTGCAGCATTGGTTGGTGCTCTAGCAACATTAGTGATTGGTTCTATTGATCCATCTACCTGGATGTTCCCAATAGGTGGCTCATATCTAGGAGTTGCTGGCTTACTTCTTTTAACCGTAGCAAATGTAGGAGCGGTTATTTTCCTTATGTACTCCCAAGCAATTAGCTTTAAAACAATGTTTCCTTCAAACTCTTGGAAATTCTCAATGGGGACAACAATTCCTGCAATTCTCTTACTCATTAGTCCCACTTTCTATAATGCATTCGGTTCATTTATGTCATTTATTTCTTTTGTAATGGCTAGCCTAGGGGGCATTATTATTTCTGATTACTTCTTTGTAAAAAAACAAAAAATTTCACTTCGTGAGCTCTATAACCTAAAAGGTGACTATAACTATTATAAGGGGGTTAATCCATCTGCTGTAATCGCAATTAGTATGAGCACGATTGTGTACTGGTCTTTATACAATCCTCTTACTATGGAATCTAGCAAACTCTTTTTGCATTTATCAGCCGGTCTTCCAACCTACTTTGTGGCTCTCGTGACTTATTATCTCTCTGCAAAATATGTATTTAAATTCTCTGTTGACCATTCAATTGCATTGCCAAAGATTCAAACTACTGAAGAACATTAAAAGGAGGAAACTTAAATGTTTACAAAAGATTTAGATTTTAAATGTACTGATTTGAATACGTTCCCTTTCCCTTTCCGTTCGGAAAATTACCGATATTCTAATGATTTAAGTAAACTTGAAAACTTAAACTGTATTGAAATTACACCCGAATACAAACTGCAAGTAGAGGCTAAACGACGATTACTTGACGAGCAACCAGATGTACGTTTTCAAGCACTTGAAGGAACAGATGAATTCCAATGGGAAATTTTAGAGATGTTAGTAGAAATGGCAATAGATCGCTATCCTCAACATTTTTCCTTAGAAAAAAATGACCAGGTTTGGACTTTCGAAAACCACATATTTAAGGAAAAGGATACATTCACATTTGGAGACAGCAGTACACTTCCGTATGCGCCACTAGATTATATTGGACGGCATTTCCATAATGATTTTATCTTAATGGTGCATCGGGACAACAACTTCTTTTTAGAAGTCGGCCAAGTTTCGTATGCCGCTCTTTTTTCCGCTAATTGGAATGCGGGTATGTCCTTCGATGAAATTCATGCACCTGTTCCCTTTGTATCAAGAAAAGGTGATCAGTTAGTAGAAAGAATTCGCAGGTTTTTGTTATCTATTAACCCTGGTGAACCTTGGACACGAATCAATTGGAATTTAATGGCCGACCGTTGGGATGTTAACTACGAAACAATGGATGTATGGGAACCTCAAAGAAATCTTATTACACCAGAAAACGCCGGTAAACTCGTCCGCTTACGAGTAGAAGAACAAAAATTTTACCGTATGCCACGTAGTAATGCGATTCTTTTCGTTTTAAACACTCAATTTTTACCTCTGGAAGATTTGAAACTACGTCAAGAATGGTTTGATCTAACGTATAACGTACTACAAGATATACCGGAAGCAATGGCCGAGTACAAAGGCATTGCACCTTTTTTACCTCAATCAATTGAGTTCTTACGCCGTGAAGCTAAAAAAATGAAAAAGGAGGAGACTTAAGATGCCACAACGCCCAAGCCTTTATGATCGTTCTATCGTTTTAACTGACGAACCCTTTATTTGTAGAGAATCTACCAAAAAAATTTTAATTCTTCGAGAAAAAGATACACAGATTTCAAAAGAACTATTACCAAAAACAATTCCTGTTATAGAAATGGTAATCCCAGAAAAAAAAGAAAGGATTCATCAATTAATACAAAGTCAAACCATTGGCACCCATATTTTTGTCCTTGCACCATGGGACAAAGCAAGTATGGTCTTTGACGTGTGCATAGAAGAAGGAATGGCCGAAGAGGAGATCCAAATTCAAATACAAGGTGAGAAAAAAAAGAAAGTCTACTGTATGAAATGTTATCAATTACATGAAGTCAAACTGGATGATACGACAACACAGTGCTCATGCGGAACTCACTTAAGTGTTGGTCCCTTCTTCTCTGCCCTTCGGCAAGGGTACATTGGCTATCCTTTCCTACCAATTATCGAAAAAGTAAGGAGTTGCGTAAGATGAGAGTTGCCGGGAAGATCAAAGTTAAAATAGAAAAAATTTTCAACGAAACCCATGGAATTAAACGTTTTCGACTAGTTCCAACTGATCAAACTCTTTTACCAGCTTTTACTGGGGGTTCCCATATTGAAACGACCATTAAGAAAGGTGAAACAAGTTATGTTCGTTCCTATTCTTTAACTAGTTCGCCAACCAATCGTAGTTTTTATGAAATTGCTATTCAGCGAGATCCTCAATCTCGTGGTGGGTCAGTGTTTTGGCACGAACAAGCTGAGATTGGTCAAACCATATCCATCAGTTTTCCAAGAAACCATTTTCCACTAAGTTCCCGTGGTCGCCACCATGCATTTTATGCGGCAGGTATTGGTATCACACCATTTCTAACCATGATTCGTGATTTACCAAAAGAAGATACTTTTGAATTGCATTATGCATCTAAAACAAAACAATCTTGTGCTTTTTATGATTATTTACAAGAGCACTATCCTGATCAAACGACATTTTATTTTAGCCGTGTTCAAAATCCTCAACGAATGGTACCTGATACAATGGCCACTCATCGTGTTGGAACGCACGTTTACTTTTGTGGCCCTGCGAATATGGTAGACGAATTTCGAAACGCAGCTAAATCTATAGGCTATCCCGATTGTGCTATTCATTTTGAATTGTTCGGTAACAACAACGATAACCTACCTAAAAATCCTTTTATCGTGGAACTTACTGAAAGTGAGCAAATACTCGAAGTATCTGGCAAAGAAACGTTACTTGAAACACTTTTAAAAGCAGGTATTGATGCTCCTCATTCTTGCCGTATTGGTGGTTGCGGGAGTTGTGAAATAGATGTTATTGATGGTGAAGTAGATCACCGAGATGTCTTCTTAAGTGAGGAAAATAAAAAAACACGTAAGACAATCTTAACTTGCTGTTCTCGTGCCAAATCAGAAAAACTTACTTTAAAACTATAAAAGGGAGAGAATACAAATGACAATTCAAACAAGTGTATTAACATTAAAAAACTATATTAACGGTCAATGGAGCGAACCAATTTCAAAAAAATATGAAGAAGTGATTAATCCGGCGAACCAAGAAGTAATTGCTTATGCTCCCCTCTCAACAAAAGAAGAAACAGAACTCGCTATCCAAGCAGCAAAAGAAAGTTTTCAATCGGGTGTTTGGTCTTCCAAAACTACGCATGAACGAGCAGCAGTATTAGTCGAATTCGCCAATAAAATCGATGAAATGGCAGAAGAATTAACAATCCTAGAAACATTAGATAACGGTAAAAGAAAAGAAGAAGCAAGTTTTGACATTGCAGATGCCGCTACAGCCTTCCGATATTATGCTGGCCTGATCTTACACCCAGATGGTGAGACTTATCCTGTACCCGATAATGTGCAGGCAATGGTCATAAAAGAACCTATCGGGGTTGCAGGATTGATAGTACCTTGGAACTTCCCTCTATTAATGGCTGTATGGAAAATTGCTCCAGCATTAGCAGCAGGTAATAGTATTGTTTTTAAACCTTCTGAGGTCACACCTGTTACAGCTATGAAACTGTTTGAAATTATGCATAATGCAGGTGTGCCAAAAGGTGTTGCTAACATGGTCATAGGACATGGCGATACCGTTGGCCAAACCATTGCAGAAAGTATGGATGTTGATATCGTGTCCTTTACAGGTAGTACAAATGTTGGTCGTAAAATTATGCAGGCAGCAAGTAGTAATCTAAAGAAGATATCCTTAGAACTTGGTGGCAAATCACCAAATATTATCTTCGCTGATGCAGACTTTGAAACGGCTGTTGATTATGCATTATTTGGTATTTTCTATGGTGCGGGTCAAGTTTGTTCTTCAGGTAGTCGTATTTTAGTTGAAGATAGCATATATGATGAATTTGTTGCTCGCTATATTGAGCGTGCCAACCATATTAAAGTTGGCCCTGGACTTGCAGAAGACACAGAAATAGGTGCAATCGTAAGTGAACAACAGATGAATCGTATTTTAAATTTTATTGAAAGTGGAACTAAGGAAGGTGCTACACTTGCTGCTGGTGGTAAACGTCTCACAGAAAATGGATTAGACAAAGGTTTCTTTATAGCCCCTACTGTTTTCACAGATGTTACAAACGATATGCGTATTGTTCGCGAAGAAATATTCGGTCCAGTGGTCACTATCCAAAAATTCCATTCAGAAGAAGAGGCCATTCAACTCGCAAATGATACGGATTACGGCTTAGCTGGCGGTGTTTTTTCGAACGATGGTGCCAAAGCCTTACGTGTGATTAAAAAAGTTCGCGCAGGTATTACTTGGGTTAATGATTACCATCCAACATATGTAGAAGCTCCTTGGGGTGGTTACAAACAAAGTGGAATTGGTCGCAGTTTAGGCAAATACGGTCTTGAAGAATTCCAAGAAACAAAACAAGTGAATATTCGTTTAAATGTTGAACCGAATGGTTGGTTTAAATAACAAAATTTGCATATTCCGCTACAGACGGCGCTTTCCACGGGCTTGGCTTCAATCTCCTCGTCACTTCGTTCCTGCGGGGCTTTCAGCTCAAGCTTTTCCCGTAGGAGTCGCCGTCTTTCGCTCCATAATGAACAAAAATTGGATGTCACTAAATGTTCGTATATTTCATTTGAATTTTGCATTATGAAATTGATTCATATAAAAAAACAATACGCCAAAATGCTGTGTTTCTTTGCATTTTGGTGTTTTCAATTTTTAATAAATTCCCTCTTCCGTAGATTGAAAGGAACCTTGCATGGATTGGTGGCAACTCATCTTGATTTGCACTACTCACCTTGACTTGCACTACTAGGGTTCCCACTTGCACTACTCAAGCTCCCTCTTGCACCACTCGGGCTCTATCTTGCACTACTCACCTCGACTTGCACCATTCAAGCTCTATCTTGCACTACTCGGGTTCCCACTTGCACTACTCGGGCTCTATCTTGCACTACTCACCTCGACTTGCACCACTCAAGCTCTATCTTGCACTACTCGGGTTCCCTCTTGCACTACTCAAGCTCCCTCTTGCACTACTCGGGCTCTATCTTGCACTACTCAGGTTTCCACTTGCACTACTCGAACTCTCTCTTGCACTACTCACCTATGCAGAATAAAAAAACCCTATAAAGTAGACCTTTAATTGTCCACTTTATAGGGTTTTTCATAAAAAGTTAGTACTTAAATTTTGATAACGATTGATTGAGCGATTCTGCCATGTGAGAAAGGTTGTTGGCCATTCCCTGAATCTCTTGCATTGAAGCATTTTGTTCTTCCATAGTTGCTGATAATTCTTCTGTCCCTGCAGATGATTCTTGGCTGATTGCAGCAATACTTTCTACGGCTTTTAGCACATCTAGGGTTGCATCTTGAATTGTTTTAGATGCACCGTTAACTTGGTTGATTTTGTTGGCCATTTCTTCAATATTTTGATTGATCTCATCAAAAGCTTCTCTGTTTTGGTCAATCAAATTAGAACCAACTTGAACTTCTTGAACAACACCATTCATAGCTAGTTCAACTTCCTGTGTTTCTTTTAATACACCGGCAATAATAGTTGAGATTTGACTAGTAGATTCTGCCGATTGTTCGGCAAGTTTTCTCACTTCATCAGCTACGACCGAAAAACCTTTTCCGTGTTCTCCAGCACGCGCCGCTTCAATGGCTGCATTTAAAGCCAATAAATTTGTTTGAGCTGCAATATCATTGATTACTTCAAGAATTTGTCTAATTTCTTTTGACTTTTCACCTAATTGTTGAACTACTGTTGCAGTTGAACCTACTTTTTCTTCAATACTTTGCATTCCCTGGATTGATTGTTTTGCACTTTTCAATCCTTTTTGAACAGAATCTTCTGTTCTTTGTGACCCATTTGTTATTTCTTCTATATTTTGTGTTATCTGTTTTACTTCACGTTCTACATGTTGTACTTTTTCTAACGTTTCATTAGCATGCTGAGCTTGATCAGTCGAACCTGCAGCTAATTGTTCCGTTGTCGCAGATACTTGTTCAATGCCATCACTCATTTCACTAGTAAAGGTCGATAATTCTCCACTATAAGAAGATACTTGGCCTGAAATATCTGCAGCGTCTTTGATTAATGTACGAGTATTAGAAGTCATCTCATTCATCGACATCGCTAATTGCCCGATTTCATCTTTTGATTGAATCGTTAATGCTTCTGTTGCTAAGTTTCCACCAGCAATTTCTTGAACTTTATCAACTACTTTTACGATTGGCTTAACTAAGCCTCTCGCAATCAATGTAATCAATACTGCAAGAATAATGATACCAATAAGCCCTATAATGATGGAGTACTTCATCAATGTATTGGCATCCTGGTTAACTTCATTTAACGGTACAGTGATCATAAGTGACCAAGGAGTATCTGTTGAATGGATACGGATCGGTGTATACACTTTAAATACATCATCTCCATTAGATGCTACATCAGTATAGGATAATGCTTGCCCTGTTTGAACAGCAGTTTTGACTTTACCTGAATTTGCACCGGCAAGCTGAAAACTACTTTTTCCAACTAATTGATGTGATTTGTGAGATACAACTGTTCCATCATTCGAGATAATGGCTCCATAGCCAGTATTATATAGATGAATCGAGTCATTTATTTTTTGCATAGAGTCTAGACTAATGTCCACCCCAACAGCCCCTACTACCTTATCATTCATCTTAATAGGTACGACTATCGTGGTCATTAGTACTTTTTTTCCACTTACTTGATCAGTGTAAGGATCGAGAATAACTTCTTTACCAGTTTTTTTTGCAAATTGATAATAGTCATTGTCTCCTGGTTTGTCATAATCATCTGATGCCATTAAACTAATCTGATCATTTTTCCAAGTCCAATAAGGAATAAATCTCCCTGTATTATCATGCCCCTTGGCGTTCTTATATTTTTTATCTGCTCCATCGAAAGCATTTGGCTCCCAAATTGTCCAAGTAGCCAAGAAACTTGGATTTGCTTGAAGTGTACTTGCTAAAATGGCATTTGCTAGTTGACGATTTGCTTTATGATTTTCTACCATTGAGCTAAATGCGGTTGCAATCCCTTTAGAAGTATCCATTGCATAATTTAGTTTATCTTGAACATTACTTGCTTGTCTTTCACTTTCCGTGGTGGCTATTTTTTTTGCGTTTTTTACAGATGATTGATTGACTTGATAAATATTAAATCCTATGATCGTAACAAATACAATCATACATGTACCAAGAATCGATAATAATATTTTGGTTAGTAACTTCATCGAATATAATCTCCTTCAAAATGTACAACACAATGAAGGTCAAACTGAAGTTGCCCCTTCAAATTCTGTTTGACTATCACTGAAATGTCTCTCTATTCAATTTTACCCTTCTTACCCAATAGAAATTTACAATTACGTATTACAATTCACATGTCAGACTAATTACGACAAATTTCGCGAATTTTATGTTTTTTCTTTACTATTATGTCGCCTCTATAGTACGTATGTATTTCAAATAAAAAATGATTAACTTTGTAGATACTTTATACCTATATACGAATAAAGGAATAAAATACTATATTAAAAGAAAAAACAAGAAAATTTAGGCGCACAAAGAAATACTATTACTCCTAACTATAAATGTCAATAAATTTCAATAAAGCATATTTTTTTAGGAATATAAGGTAGTATTTTATAGGTAATTTTTACATCTTTTATTTTTTCTTTTATGATGAACCTCTATCAGAACTCTATGTCTCTATTTAATTGTGTCTACTCCTTCACCGCACTCAAAAATTATTGTTGCTTTGAGTCATGTTATCTCCCATACTATTGAATTGGTATCACGATCCTTTAGTACCATATCTTTAAAAAGAAAGAAGGAAACACAAATGGATAGTACATTACTTTTATCAATTGTAACCATTACTCTTGCGCTTATTTTCTACACATGGGGTGTATTTAGCGAAAAACGTACAGGAACAATTAAAAAAAGTCACATTTTAAGTTTTGTAATTGGTCTTGTATTCGATACAATTGGTACAACTACAATGGGCACTATTGCTGAAACAACTGGCGGATCAAAATTAGGTCTACATCAAATAGCAGGCGGTTCGGCTATTGTTTTAATGGCTATTCATCTTATTTGGGCTATTTATGTCTATCGAAAAGGAACTGAAAATGCCAAACATCAATTCCACAAATTTAGCATAGGTGTATGGGCTTTATGGCTTATCTCTTATTTCTTAGGAGCTTTTTTAGGTATTACACACTAAAATACAGAAAACGTGCCCTTTCATTGGAGCAATTTAAAATACCTTTGAAAACAGGCTTATTATAAAACTACTGTCATCTGAACTGCACCTCAATTGGAGGTGCAGTTTTGCATTACAAGAACAAAAATATTTTTCGATTAATTTGTAAATGGATACTCATATGAAGGGTTAACAGAAGCTTTAAATAACATTAGATAGTTTAATTGCAAATATCAAAACACCACCTATTTAATTTACTAATTAGGTGGTGTTTATTTATTTAATTAATTAACACTTGAGTCATTTCAAAAGTGCTTTTCACTATTCGGATTTGGATGTTCCGCTACAGACGGCGCTTTCCACGGGCTTGGCTTCAATCTCCTCGGGCCAACACGATGTTGGTCACGAAGCCGTTGCCACAGGACGTGGCGTTCTTAGGCTTTGTTCCTTAAAATCGTTCCTGCGGGGCTTTCAGCTCAAGCTTTTCCCGTAGGACTCTGAATGAACATCACTGAATTTACCTCGCACGAAGGAAATGCGAATGCATTTTCGAGGACTCGCCGTCTTTCGCTCCACAATGAACAAAAATTAGATATTATTAAATGTTCGTATATTTAATATAAACTTTGAATTATGAATTTGATTCAGATAAGTACTAGCAAGTACTTTTAATCTTCTACACATATCCTTTTGAAAATGTGATTTGATATGAAGGCCACATACTAACAAATTGAGTGTACCTATTACTGCCTTGTTCGTTGTTTTTCCACTACCCACCACTAATCGGTGGAATAAAAGCCACTGTATCACCTGAGGTTACAATGGTTTCATCGGTCGCAAATTCCTCGTTCACGGCAGTTATTGTTTGCTGTAAAGATGTTAAAGTATACTGCTCCTCTAACCACTCTTTTACTTGTTGCACCGTTACTTCTGAGGCATCCATCATCAATTGCGACTGACCGATTTCCTCCTGTAATTGTGCGAAAAGTAGGATGTTAATCATGCTTTTCCCCTCCCTCCACTACAGGTTTTCCTGACGGATAAGGTACATTTTCGAGCTGATCGCCAATCCACGCTGGGCCATCTTCCCAAAATTCCTTCTTCCAAATTGGCACAATTTGTTTAATGCGATCAATGGCGTATTCATTTGCCTCATAGGCTATTTTACGATGTGGAGAGGAAACAGCGATAACAACCGCAATATCTGAAATTTCCAATCGCCCTGTACGATGCGTAATAGCAAGATGCGCTTCCGGCCATTTTTCTTTTATTTCCTTTTCAATTTGCTGAAACATTTTAATCGCCATCGATGGATACGCTTGATACTCTAAATGCAACGTTTTTTTGCCCTTTGTCAATTCTCGAACCGTTCCAATAAAAACAGTGATAGCCCCTGCATTACGACTCTCTACTTTTTTCGTAACTTCCTCTACACGAATAGGCTGATCTGTGATAACAAATAATTTTTCTTCCATTTTAGTTCCTCACTTTTTTTAGTAAAAGTTCCATATAAAGAGCTTCTTCCCTTATTGGAAATGTAGGGCATGTAAAAGTGGAAAGATCTACATCTTGCCAATAAAGTACGTAAATGATATTCGTCAATTTCTGTAAAGAGGTGACATCCTCCTGATCACGAATTAAAACGACCTTTGGATAATCTGCCTTTTTGTACCCCTCTACTAAAATCATATCGGGGTGAAATAGTTGATATAATTCAACGAGCTCCTCAAGCTGCCAGGAAGCCTGCTGAATGTTCAAACATAATGTACCGGCTCCTTCAACACCAGCAATCACTGCACCTGCTCTTTCATGACGCTGGCTGTCTTTTCTATATACAGTTTCGGGTGCTCCACCATGGCCATGATGCTTAATTGTTGCAACACGTGACCCTTCCTCTGAAGCCTTAGCAATTAACTTCTCCATTAATGTCGTTTTGCCGCTATTTTGATAGCCGACTATCTGTAAGACGGCACAATGTTGTCCCATGGCCATTCACTTCCTTGATCACCTTCTAGTAATAAAACGTCCACGCGCATCCCCTTTTCATAACCGCGCGTACCACCAGGAAGTACTATGAAAGCTTGAGCCTCCGCTAATGAGGAGACAGCATTCGATTTATTAAAACCTGAAGGTACTGTCATAAGCTGCCCATTTTCAAAGAAAATGCGAGCACGAATAAAGCGTGTAAATGGATTAGCCTTTTTGAAATCTTCGCCTAAAATGGCCTGCTCTCTATGCAAATGTGGTGCTTGATTTGAATAGGCGGTCCGCACAATCGGACGAACAAATAGCTCAAAGCCTACATAGCAGGCAGAAGGGTTTCCTGAAAGTCCGAACAAAAGCTGTCCGTCTCGCTGTGCAACCGTTGTGACACTACCAGGACGCATCGCTACTTTATTAAATAACACCTCTGCACCAAGCGCCTGATAAATTGCAGGCAAGTAATCATAATCACCTACGGAAACGCCACCTGTTGTAATGAGTATATCCACCTCTGATAAAGCGGATTTCACAGCGTCAATACAAATGTCTAGATTATCGCTGAATATACCATAATAGCGTGCCTCTGCTCCTACACGTTCAATTTGCGCCATAATCATATAGGCATTACTATTACGAATTTTACCAGGCTGAAGCGGCTCATCTGTTTCTAATAATTCACTACCCGTTGCAATCACACCAATGACCGGTTTACGCGTTACCGGCACTTCATGATAACCAAAAGTAGCTAATAATGCGGTGACACCAGGATTAATATAAGTTCCCTTTTGAACAAGTATCTCTCCCTTTTTCATATCCTCCCCTTGATACGAAATATTGTCGCCCTCTTGATAAGCACGTTTAATTTCCATATAGGATTTGCCCTCTTTTACATAAGAGCGTGTCAATTCTAGCATGACAACTGCATTACAGCCTGCTGGAATTTGAGCACCAGTCATAATACGAACAGCCTGTCCCTCTTCCACATGCTCTGGAAAGACAAAGCCTGCTCCAATTTCTCCAACGACTTTAAGAGAAACAGGGTTCTCCGCGGAAGCTGATGCGCTATCCTCTGCACGAATGGCAAAACCGTCATAGGGAGAGCGATTAAAAGCCGGTACATCTTGATTCGCTTTTAAATCTTCTGCTAAAAAGCGACCATATGCCTTAGGCAATGGCACCATTTCCCTTTTTCCTGTAAAAGCAAATTGCATCACGCGACGAACAGCCTCTCCGACTGCAATAGGGGTTCTCTTTTCTAACATTTTCATACGCTCCTTATCCTAATAAACGATAATATAAATTTTTCGCCTGCTGCACATCATTTGTACCATGCACAAGCACGCGACCATCTTGGAAAATAACGAGTCGATAATCCTTTAATTGACATGATAATAGATATGGATTTTGCTGAACAGCACCATGCTTTTGAAGTTGTTGAGCTAGGTAATCTAAATTAAAATTATCTGATCGCACTGGTCGAATCTGTACTGCATTTCGCCCGCATAATACATCTACCTTCGTTTGATTCTCAAAGGCTAAATAAGGGTAAATTGCCTGTTCACCGCATGACGGACAGTCCTTTTTTTTCGCCTTTTGTACACGCATATCATAATACTGATTTTGCCATACATCAAAGGTGCGATACCTATCACATACTGCCTGCCAATCTTCCACTAAAATTTTCAATGCCTCTGCTACTTGATAAGCTGCTACCATTTGCACAGCTGGGCTAATGATGCCTGCTGTATCGCAGGTTATCGTCATATTTGGCACCGCCTGCAATAAGCAGTGTAAGCATGGCGTCTTTCCAGGAATAATCGTATAGGTCGTACCATAGCTGCCTACGCATGAACCATAAATCCATGGAATACGATATTTTTGTGCTAAATCATTCATGACAAAACGAATATCAAAGTTATCAGTGCCATCCAAAATAACATCGACATCATGCACGATGCTTTCTAATGAATCGACCATGGCATCCATGACTAATCCTTTAATCTGTACGTTCGAATTAATACGTGCGAGCCTTTCCTGTGCTGCAATGGCTTTGGGTATTTTTTGCTCTGCTTCCTTTTCACTGTACAGCTGCTGGCGCTGTAAATTACTCCACTCCACATAATCTCGATCCACAATTGTCACTTTACCAACACCAGCACGTACAATAGCCTCTGCACTTGCACTACCTAATGCGCCTGCTCCTATAATTAGTACATGCTTTTGTTGCAATAGCGCCTGTCCTTTTTCCCCAATCGGCTGAAACAGTTGCTGTCTAGAATATCGATCATTCATTCAAAACGCTGCCTTTCTATTACTGAATTTTATTTGACCTTTCGATTTATATCGTTATAATTAATCATTGATTCTATGATCAGGAGGGTTTATAATGCATCCAACTCATAAAGATCTCACCATACATGCCGCCATTTTAACTGTTAGTGATACGCGTACAGTAGAGACTGACAAGGGTGGTCAACAAATCAAAGCATTACTAGAAGACGCGGGTTTTCATACTGTTCAATACCGCATCGTAAAAGATGACGCTGCTACAATTTCACAACAAGTGCGTGCTTGGTGTGAGGATACTCACATCAACGCCATCATTGTAACAGGTGGTACCGGCTTTACGTCACGAGATGTCACATACGAAGCACTAACGCCTCTTTTCGAAAAAGAAATGCATGGATTTGGCGAACTATTTCGCTCATTAAGCTATGAGGAAATTGGTCCACGAACCATGTTTAGTCGCGCCGTTGCAGGTTGCTTACAGCAAACAGCCATTTATGCATTACCTGGCTCAACAAATGCCGTTAAGCTTGGCATGAGTCAACTCATCATTCCTACAGTGCAGCATTTTATTGGCGAGTTGTATCGATGATGACGATTGCAGGTGTCGTATTAGCAGGTGGTCAATCCTCACGATATGGAAAACCCAAAATGTTTGAAATGTTCAATGGACAATTTTTATATCAATATAGCTTACAAGCACTTAAAAAGAATGCACTGAAGCCTCTTATTATCTCAACAAATGCATCGTTATCTCCACAATTTGAAGAAAAGGACGTTCGCTTGAATATCGAGGAAATGTCACATCAAGGACCGCTTTTTGCTTTAAATAATCTTTTATCCAAAACTCCAGATGTAGATTGGTTTTTCTTACTTGCAAGTGATATGCCCTATATAACGGACTCATTTGTCAACAAGATGCTTTCCTTTGTTGACGATACTTATGATGCTATCGTGCCAAAGCAATCGGACAAAATACAGCCGCTTGCTGCTCTTTATCATCGTCGCGCTTTACACAAAACAGAAACATTATTGCAGCAAAATAAAAGAAGCATGAAATCGCTACTCGATCAACTGACCGTTTACTATGTGCCTGTTTCAGATGAAGAGCAAGCATTGATCAATATTAACGCCATAACTGATTGGCCTGAATTACCCAATACCGTATACAATAAAGGAGATTATCATGACTGAATTTACCCATTGGAATGAAGAAGGTCGTCCTAAAATGGTCGATATTTCCGAAAAAAACGATTCGAAACGAACAGCTATTGCACGAAGCACAGTTTTATTATCAACTGAATTATACGAAGCGATTCAACAAGGCAATATCAAAAAGGGAGATCCAACTCAAGTTGCACAAATCGCAGGTATTATGGGTGCAAAGAAAACATCTGAACTTATTCCGATGTGTCATCCTATTATGCTACAGGGTACGGATTTTACATTTAACTATGAAAAAACAGATACAGGCTATGCACTGCATATTGAAGTACTCGTAAAATGCAAAGGTAATACAGGCGTTGAAATGGAGGCATTAACAGCCGTGTCCATTGCAGCTTTAACCTTTTATGATATGTGCAAAGCTGTCGATAAATCGATGGTTATTCAAGATACTTATCTTGTGCAAAAAACAGGCGGTAAAAGCGGCCACTTTTTACATGAACGTGCATAAAAACCGGCATATGCCGGTTTTTTTTTGTGCTATTTAGTTGCACTGTATTCTTTTTGATAAGAAATAAAATAAATCAAGCCAACGAAAACGGCGCCACCAACGACATTTCCTAAAAAGGCTGGAATAACATTACTTATAAAGGCTGTCCATGTTACTTGTCCTGCAAAAATAGCAGCTGGAATGACAAACATATTTGCGACAACGTGTTGGAAGCCAATCGCAACGAATGCTGTAACAGGGAACCAAATACCTGCAATTTTACCAACAAAATCATTTGCGCCATAAGCCAACCAAACAGCTAAACATACAAGCCAGTTACAGCCAATACCAGAAATAAACGTTTGTAAGAACGAATCTGCTGTTTTTGCTTTCGCAATTGCTACTGTTTTATCTAAAAACGGACCTGTTTCTGTTAGACCAACGACATGTCCAAAGAAGAATGCTACAAATAAAGCGCCAAGTAAATTGGCAAGTGTTACCCAAAACCAGTTACGGACTAATGCTGGAATTGAAATTTTCTTTGCATAAAAGGCCATTGCTACAGACATCATATTCCCCGTAATCAACTCAGCACCTGCTAATAATACTAAAATAAGTCCTAATGGGAATACCGCTGCTCCGATAAAGCCAGCGAAGCTGCCCCATTCTGCCGGCATATTGCCACTTACACGAATATCAAGTAAAAAACCGAAGGCAATGAAGGCTCCTCCTAAAAATCCTAATACTAACATTTTAAAAATTGAATAACTTGCTTTACCTACACCTGCATTAATGGCGATTTCTGTAATTTGCTCTGGTTTGTTAAAAGCCATTTTACTAATCCCTCTTGTCTATTCTATTTTGTTGTGATCATCCACCAATATGAGACATTTCAACTTTTCTCTGCTGGTGAGATGTATGTTCTGTTCGCTCATCAGAATAGCGATCTGCCCGATGCTGCCACACATCCGCAATGCATTTTGCAATGATATCATCACTTTGTCCGGAGCGTAAAAGCTCACGTAAATCCGTACCATCTGTAGCAAATAAGCATGTGTAAAGCTTGCCCTCTGCTGAAATACGGGCTCGTGTACAAGTGGCACAAAATGAATCCGTCACGGAAGAAATAATACCTATTTCTTGTTCACTATCTTTGTAACGATAACGAGTCGCGACTTCCCCTTTATAATTTGCGATTACTGGCTCAATCGGTGAAAGCTGCTTCACTGCTTGAAGAATTTCTTTTTTCGATACAACATCATCTAGGCGCCAGCCATTGGAGTTTCCGACATCCATATACTCAATAAAACGTAAAATATGTTTTTTTTCTTTGAAAAACTGAGCCATTGGCATAATGTCCTGATCATTTTGACCCTTTTGCACAACCATATTAATCTTGACCTGTATGCCTACTTGCGCTGCCTTTTCAATACCCTCCAGGACTTGTTTCACTTTCCCGCGGCGACCATTCATCGATAAAAAACGTTGTTCATTGAGTGAATCCAAGCTAACAGATACACGAGATAATCCAGCTTTCGCCAAATCTTCCGCATACCTTTTCAGCAAGGAACCATTAGTTGTCATAGCGATATCCTCTACGCCCGGTACTTGATGAAGTCGCTCAATTAGCTGCGCAATATTTTTTCGCAGTAAAGGCTCACCGCCTGTAATGCGGATTTTCTTCACGCCAAAAGAAACAGAGATTTTTACAAGCCGCTCAATTTCATCAAACGATAAAATTTGCTGAGATGGTAAAAAGGCATAATCTGGTCCGAAAATCTCCTCTGGCATGCAATAGCGACAACGAAAATTGCAGCGATCTGTCACGGATATTCGTAAATCTCTCAAAGGTCGCTCAAACTGATCATGTATCGAATTCATTGTTTCATCTCCTTGTTCGGATAAAGCCAATTTATCCATCGAAAAGAATTCGTTCTGCATGTGTATAAACATTTAACGAATTTTGACGTATAAATCCAACAGTTGTTATCCCTAATTGATCCGCTAGTTGTAAAGCTAATTCTGTTGGAGCTGACTTAGAAAGAATAATTTCACATCCAATTTTAGACACCTTGAGTAAAATTTCTGATGAAATACGACCACTAAATACAATGACCTTATCGTGAATTGAAATGTCGTGCTGTAAGCAATAGCCGTAAATTTTATCGAGCGCATTGTGGCGACCAATATCCTTTCGACTCAGTACAACGTCACTTGCATCGCATAATGCTGCATTGTGAACACCGCCTGTTTTTTGAAAAGTCACCGCATTTTGCTGCATATTTTGCATGAGATGAAAACAATCTTGCGGTGTCAGTTGAATGTGAATATCATCCATTTTTTTTGCAGCCAGTGCATCATTAGCAAACACAAAGCCCTGTCTACTCATACCACAACAGGATGTAATGTAGCGCTTATTCTGTAACTTCGTTGCAAATGGATTCACTTTTTTCGTTTGGACATGTACCACGCCCTCTTTTTCCTGGAACCAAATCTTTTCAATGTCATCAAAGTGTGTAATCACTTTTTCAGAGGCTAAATAGCCAACGACCATATCTTCCACATATTCAGGTGTACAAACCATTGTTACAAATTCCTGCTGGTTAATCTTAACAGTCACTGCATATTCCGTTACGATGGTATCTTCAACTTTTTGCACTTGTCCATTTTCTACGCGAAGGATTTCTCTCGTTATCTCAGTATCCATAGTTCCTCCTAGTGCTCCACAATATTTTGATCAAAAATAAAAACAGAAACGGCCATATCCTCTTCAATTTTGATATCTGAAAACAGATGCAATAATTTGGCCCCCATCAATTCTTCCATGCCTTCAGGCGTTGCCTCCGAATACACTTCTTGAATCATTTTTGTGCGAGCAGCATGTACCATTGCCACGCCTTCTGATGTACTAGCAATAAATTTTTCCGTTGGTGTTATATTTCCATATAGCGTAGATACAGCCATATTTTCTACAAAGATGGTATGAATACGCTCAGGACCTTTGCCAAATAAATCTTTGCGAAGCTTTCGGATGATGTCATTAAATTCATTCACTTTTTTCGCCATAATCAGCATTCTCCTATCGTAAAAAACTGTTTTTGTTTTCTTTTAAGCTATTTTCATCTCTACAGTTTGTTAATGATAAAGCAACTTTTAAAAAAATTAAAGTGTATTTTTTTGGACTCTTCACCAAACATGTGCTTGACCGTACATTCCGCTACGGGTGGACGCTTTCCTTCAATCTCCTCGTCACTACGTTCCTGCGGGGCTTTCAGCTCGTGCTGTTCCGCTGGAGTCGCCACCCTTCGCTCCATGTACTTTTTCTGTCAAGAACCGATTTCGGCGTTGAATCTTTCTGAGAATCATTATCAACAAAGAGACTTTATTATTCATATTGTTATATTTTCTACAAGGGGCTATAATGATTCTATAAAATAAATGGGATCAAAATATTTATGTTTTTTATGTTTTGATTTTATTTGAACAACTCTAAAAAAAAATTTGGATTGGTCTTTTAGTAAGATCTGCTAGAAATCTTATCCACCATGAATTGCTTAAGCATACTTTTTAGTTAGAAGTGTGCACATTCATGGTGGATTTTTTTTATGTTCGAGGAAAATAGGAGGCAATACTATGACGAAAATGAAAATTAACGGTACGCCCTATGATATAAAAACGGGCGAAACGATTTTAGACGTCATTAACGAAAATCAAATTCCCCATCCACAAATTTGTCATGTACCGGAAGTGGACCCGATTCAAACATGTGATACATGTATCGTTGAAGTAAATGGTCAGCTCGTTCGCTCATGCTCTACAAAGGCACAGGCTGGAATGGATGTACTGCTTACATCCCCAAAAGCAAAAGAAGCACAAACAGAAGCGATGGATCGTCTGCTTGAGAATCATATGCTGTACTGCACAGTTTGCGACAATAACAACGGGAACTGTACGCTACACAATACGGTAGAAATGATGGAAGTTGAGCATCAAAAATATCCGTACACTCCAAAAGTGGACCCAACGGAAGTTGATATGTCACACCCATTCTATCGCTACGATCCAAACCAATGTATCGCTTGTGGTCAATGCGTTGAGGTCTGCCAAAACCTTCAAGTAAACGAAACGATATCGATTGATTGGGAAGCAGAACGCCCACGTGTTATTTGGGATGAAGGCGTTGCGATTAATGATTCTTCCTGCGTTAGCTGTGGTCAATGTGTAACCATTTGTCCATGTAATGCATTGATGGAAAAATCAATGCTTGGTGAAGCAGGTTTTATGACAGGCATGAAACAAGATATGCTTGACCCAATGATTGATTTGATCAAAGAAGTGGAGCCTGGCTACAGCGGCATCTTTGCCATCTCTGAAATTGAATCTGCTATGCGTAGCAAGCGCACAAAAAAAACGAAAACCGTTTGTACCTTCTGTGGTGTCGGTTGTTCGTTCGAAGTTTGGACAAAAGGTCGCAAAATCTTAAAAGTTCAACCTTCTGAAGGTCCTGTAAATGCTATTTCTACATGTGTCAAAGGGAAATTTGGTTGGGACTTCGTCAATTCGGAGCAACGTTTAACAAAACCATTAATTCGAAAAAATGATGAATTTGTTGAATCATCATGGGAAGAAGCACTTGACTTGATTGCTTCTAAACTTGGTGGTATTCAAAAAGAATATGGTTCAGGTTCAGTTGGTTTTATCTCTTCTTCAAAAATTACGAATGAAGAAAACTACCTAATTCAAAAAATGGCACGTCAATTGTTTGAAACAAACGATGTCGACAACTGCTCACGCTACTGCCAATCTCCTGCAACAGACGGCTTGTTCCGCACAGTTGGTATGGGGGGCGATGCAGGTACGGTAAAAGATATTGCCCAAGCAGGACTCGTTATTATCGTTGGTGCTAACCCAGCAGAAGGTCACCCTGTTTTAGCAACTCGCGTCAAACGTGCGCATAAATTACACGGTCAAAAATTAATCGTAGCCGATTTACGAAAACATGAAATGGCCGAACGCTCAGACATTTTCATGCGACCAAAGCAAGGCACAGACCAAGTATGGCTTATGGCTGTTACGAAATATATGATCGATCAAGGCTGGCATGATGAAGCATTCATCAAAGAAAATGTTAACTACTTCGATGAATTCAAAGAAGTACTTGAAAAATATACACTCGACTATGCCGTACAAGAAACAGGCATTTCAAAAGAAACACTTATACACGTAGCAGAAATGATTCGCGATGCGGATGGTACATGTATTCTTTGGGGTATGGGTGTTACTCAAAACACAGGTGGCTCGGATACTTCAGCTGCTATTTCTAACTTACTATTAGCAACTGGCAACTACCGCCGACCAGGAGCAGGTGCTTACCCTCTTCGCGGACACAATAACGTACAAGGTGCTTGTGATATGGGGACATTACCAAACTTACTTCCTGGTTATCAAAAAGTAGTGAATGATGAGGAACGTGCAAAATTTGAAAAAGCATACGGCGTCAAAATTAAACCAGAACCTGGTCGCAACAATATGCAAATGCTTGATGCCATTAGCCAAGGAAAAATGAAGGCAATGTATCTTGTTGGGGAAGAAATGGCACTCGTTGACTGTAATGCCAACCATGTAGACCAAGTACTTTCACAACTTGACTTCTTTGTCGTACAAGATGTTTTCTTATCTCGTACAGCACAATATGCGGACGTTGTACTTCCAGCAGCACCTTCTCTCGAAAAAGAAGGAACATTCACAAATACAGAACGCCGTGTTCAACGTTTATATCAAGTACTACCAACACTCGGTGATTCAAAACCAGACTGGAAAATTCTCCAAGATGTCGCGAATCGCTTAGGCGCTAATTGGAACTACAGCCATCCAAGTGAAATTTACGCAGAAATGGCAAGCCTATCTCCTATTTTCAGCCAAGCGAACTACGACGTACTAGAAGGCTGGAATAGCTTCTGCTGGGGTAGCCTAGACGGAAAAGATACACCACTTTTATATACAGACGGCTTCAACTTCCCAGACAAAAAAGCACGATTCGCTTTATACGATTGGGTAGAGCCTGTGGAATTCCCTGCTGAATACGATTGCCATATTAACAATGGCCGTATGCTTGAACATTTCCACGAAGGAAATTTAACAAACAAATCAAGCGGTATTCAATCAAAAGTACCTGAAACTTTCGTTGAGGTTTCTCCTGAATTCGCGAAAGAGCGTGGTATTGAAGATGGCTCACTTGTACGCCTTGTTTCACCATATGGCGCTCTAAAATTAAATGCTCTAATAACCGATCGCGTACGCGGCAACGAGCTATTCTTACCGATGAACTCCGTTGATAAAGATTCATCTATCAACTTCTTGACTGGGCCAGCAGGCGATAAGAATACATCCACACCTGCTTACAAACAAACAAAAGTACGTGTTGAAGTGTTAAAAACGAAAGGGAAAAATCCACTCCCACGTATAAATCCGCGCTACAAAGAACGTCATCCACAAAATGGTGTTGAAGTATCGCGAAAATGGCAACGTCCTGGCTACGTTCACTTAACAACGAATCATGAAGAGGTGTAAAAATGGCAGCACCAATTACGACTATTCAAAAACAACAAGTTACAGAAGAACAAATTGCAGAACAAAAATTAAATGATTTAAAAGGTTTGCTTTCAGAAAATGAGCAAGCACTACAACAAATTTTTTCTATTGTATCCGATTTAAACGATATCGGAGCATTAGAAGCAGTCAATAAAATGATACAAGCGAAAGAAGAAATTGCGCATATTGCACTCGGTCAAATTTCTCGTGAGCCTGTAACAAACATCATCAATCAACTAATGTCTGTTGCAGGTCTTTTATCAGCAATGGATCCTGATATGACGAAAAAGCTAATCGGTAGCTTAAATACTGGACTTGATGCAGCAAACGCTGCAACTGCTAAAGAAGAAAAAGTCACACTCTTTAGCTTAATGAAAGTAATCAAAGACCCTGATGTCAACCGTGCTCTAAACTTTGGCATTCATTTCTTAAAAGGTCTTGGTAAAGGATTGAAAGACTGATGCTAACAAAAGAACAAGTATTAGAAGCGCTCAAAAAAATCAATGACCCAGAGCTTCATAAAAGCATTGTCGAATTGAATATGGTACGCAATATTCAAATTGACGGTTCAAGTATTCAGCTTGAAGTCGTGCTAACCATTCAAGGCTGCCCTTTAAAAGCGCAAATCCAGCAGGACATTGAGGACACACTTCAAGCAATTGGTGCTACACATATTGCTCTCACTTTTGGCTCAATGACGGCTGAGGAAAGACAAGCTTTAACTGCCTCTTTGAAAATGGAAGCAACAACGGAAACAGGTATGCCCAAAATACTCCGTCCAGATTCCGGCGTGCGCTTTATCGCTATTACTAGCGGTAAGGGCGGCGTTGGTAAATCAACAGTAACGATAAACTTAGCCGTAGCCCTTGCTCAACTAGGAAAACGTGTTGGAATTATAGATGCCGATATTTACGGCTTTAGCATTCCAGCTATGATGAAAATTGAGCAAAAGCCAACGATGATTGAGCAAACAGCGATTCCCGTTACAAGCCACGGCGTCAAGGTTATGTCAATGGGCTTTTATTCAAAGGACAATCAACCCGTCATGTGGCGAGGACCTATGTTAAATAAATGGATTCGCAACTTTTTAGCGAATACGCATTGGGGCGAATTAGATTACTTACTCTTGGATCTTCCACCTGGCACTGGTGACGTGGCAATTGATGTCGCGGCAATGATTCCTCATGCACAGGAAATTATCGTCACGACACCCCATAATGCCGCATCACATGTTGCTTCAAGAGCGGGTGCGATGGCAAAACACACAAAACACACCATTATTGGTGTCGTTGAAAACATGGCTTATTTTGAAAATCATGAAGGTGAACGTAATTATTTATTTGGTCAAGGCGGTGGCGAAGCATTAGCTGCGCAGCTACAAACAGAGGTCATAGCCCAAATTCCATTCGTACAACCTGAGGAAAATACTGGTTCCTCTGTTTACGACGAAGATTCTGTCGTTGGCGAAGCCTTCACGCATTTAGCTGAAGATCTTATTTATACCTACGATAACAAATGATAAAAAACAAGCCAACGCCTAGCGTTTGGCTTGTTTTTTCATATAAATTTATCTAGCAGGTGCTTTTATTAAATGCACACCGAGTAGCATGACGAAGGATAAGCCGATCATGACGATAACCCATGACCAAGCTAAAGTCATATTACCTGCATCAATTGCGACATAAATGGCAAGTGGTGTTGTTTGCGTTTTTCCTGGTAAATTTCCAGCAAACATGAGTGTAGCACCGAACTCGCCTAATGCTCGTGTAAAGCTTAAAATACTACCTGAAACAATGGACTTCATAGCCAGCGGAATAGAAATGAAAAGAAATACTTGCCACTCCTTTGCACCATCAATACGTGCAGCATTTTCAACATTTTCATCTACCGCTTCAAATCCTGTTTTCGCTGATTGGTACATTAAAGGAAAGGCGACAATCGTTGAAGCAATAACAGCCGCCCACCAGGTAAACATGATGGGCTGATGAAAGAGCCACTCAATACCTTGTCCTAGCCAGCTGTTTTTACCAAAAATAATGATGAGCAAAAAGCCAACAACAGTCGGTGGCAATACTAAAGGAAGCAGTAAAACCGTTTCTAAGACCGTTTTGCCTTTAAACATTTTTTTAGCCATCCACTTTCCGATAAAAGTGCCGAGTACGATGACGATGAATCCGGAAACAAGTGCGATTTCAATCGATAACCGAATGGGCGTCCAAAAATCCAGCGTCATACACTAGTTAGTTCCTTTAAAGCCATAGCTTTTGAAAACATCCATTGCCTGTTTACTTTGAAGGTAATCATAGAAAGCTTTAGCCTCTTTTGCATGCTTACTATCTTTAATGATGCCGAGTGGATAAATAATCGGTGTATGTGTATGTTCATCGGCTACAGCAGCAATCGTTGCTTTTTTCGAAACCATCGCATCTGTGCGGTAAACGATACCTGCGTCCACATTACCTGTTTCAACATATGTTAATACTTGGCGAACGTCTTTTGCATACACAACTTTCGGTTTTACCGTTTTCCAAACTTTCATATTTTCTAATGTTTCTGTTCCATATTGACCAGCTGGCACAGATTCAGGTGTACCTAGAGCCACTTTATTGGCCTTCGTTAAATCTTGAAAGCTATGAATACCGGCCTCGTTCTTTTTAGGAACGACTAAAACTAAATCATTTGATAAAAGGTTGACACCTTGTGATTTTTCAATAAGTCCTTCTTTAACAAGTTGGCCAAATTTATCTTCTGCTGCTGAGAAAAACAAGTCAACAGGAGCACCTTGTGAAATTTGTTGTTGCAATGCACCGGAACCACCAAAATTATAAGTGATTTTCACATTAGAATGTTCCTTCTCATACGTAGTTTTAAGCGAATTGAGTGCATCTTGCAAACTCGCTGCTGCTGAAACAGTTAATTCTACTTGACTTTGCTTTGTTGTCCCTTGGCTTTTTTGCTGTTCTTGACTGCCACAGCCAACTAAAATGCCTAGTACAAGGACAATCGAAAATAATAAATAATAAAACTTTTTCATAGCCCTTCCCTTTCCTTATAACCAATTATAATTAGATATATCTAATTATAACTAATTATAATTAAAAATAAAATACTCTGAGCGTCCTTTTTGTGACAAAAGCAAAATAAATACGTTACTATAAAGTAATGGAGGGATTGCTATGTCACAGGAACGTTCCTATACAATTGAAGAAGTCGCACAACTATTAAAAATATCAAAACTAACTACTTACGATCTCGTGAAAAAAGGAGAAATTCCCGTCTTTCGCGTTGGTCGGCAAATGCGTATAGATGCTCTAGATTTAGAGACTTATATCGAAAAACAAAAAATAAGCAATAAAGATGCTACAACGAAACCGATGACGCGAGATAATCAAACAATCGTTATTAGTGGCCAAGACTTAGTGCTTGATTTGCTAGGAAAATATATTACAAAAAACAGTCTTTTTAAAACACTCCGTTCACATGAGGGAAGCTTGAATGGTCTAATTGCCTTATATCAAGAAGAGACAGATATTGCGAGCCTACATATGTATGATGGCGATACAGGCGAATACAATACGCCGTATGTCAAAAAACTATTTGTTAGCCAACCATATATTATAGTCAATGTTGTATCACGAAAAGCTGGATTTTATGTTCAAAAGGGAAATCCCCTACACATTCATTCCTTTAAAGATTTAGCAAAATCAAATGTCTTAATGATGAATCGCGAAAAGGGCTCTGGTGCACGCACACTTTTAGATGAACAACTCCGCATCCATCAGATAGTTCCTTCAACCATTAAGGGCTATGACCAAGAAGAAACCAATCACCTCGGCGTTGCAACAGCAGTAGCAACTGGAGAAGCGAATGTCGGAATTGGCATTGAAAAAACAGCCATATTGGTGGATGTTGATTTTGTACCTTTTATTGATGAACGTTATGATCTCGTTTTATTAAAAACTGAAAAAAACCACCTGCTTATTGAAGAAGTACAGAAAATAGTAACATCTGAAGCATTTCACGCAGAATTGCGTTCAATTGGAGGCTATGATCTTTCAAAAACAGGAACGATTATCCACGAAACATTTTGAGAATCTTCTATTATATATACGAATTTAGTGGAGGCAAGATGGATGACTTTTATAGAGCTTAAGCATTTACAAAAAACATACAATCAGCAGCAATTCATTTTAAAGGATATTAATGTAGATATTCAAAAAGGGGAATTTTTCGTGATTGTTGGTCCATCAGGTTCTGGTAAAAGCACATTATTAAATATGATTGCAGGTCTAGAGAACATTACAGCCGGTGTACTTACTATCAATGGGAAAGAAATGAATAATGAGCTACCCCGTAACCGACAAATTTCGATGGTTTTTCAGCATTATGCGCTCTATCCTCATCTAACGGTTGAGCAAAATATTTTATTTAATTTAAAAATGAGGAAGAAATCAAAGGAAGAACAGGAAAAGCTACTAAAGGATGCTGTGGCATTGACTAACTTAGAAAACCACTTATCACAAAAGCCACATCAATTATCAGGCGGCCAACGACAACGCGTTGCATTAGCACGTGCTATTGTCAACGATGCACCGATTTGCTTAATGGATGAGCCATTATCCAATTTAGATGCACAGCTTCGCGCACAAATGCGGACAGAAATTCGCCGTATTCAACAAAAGCTCGGTCTAACCATTCTTTACGTCACTCATGACCAAACAGAAGCTATGACAATGGGCGATCGCATTATGGTCCTGCATGAAGGCGTCGTTCAGCAAATAGGAAAGCCACTCGATCTATACAATCATCCGCAAAATCTATTTGTCGCTCGCTTTATCGGCTCACCGAAAATGAATATCGCGCGAGCAATTTGTCAAAAGCAGCAACTAATAATTGAAGGCGAATGGAAAATCGAGCTACCACAGTCAATCGCCACCACCCTCCCACAACAAAAGGAATTACTCATTGGCATACGTCCAGAGCATTTACAAAAAGGTGGTAACTTACAAATGCTTGTTCAAAGCATTGAACAGCTTGGACATGAAACACACGTCACATTCGATATGCCTCAAGAAACATGGGCTGCAAAATGGAGTGGACAGCTTGCAATCGATGCTGGTACTACTCTCTCCATTGGCATCGATCCTCAAAACATCTATTTTTTTGATAAAGAAACAGAAAAGCTTTTAGGATAAGGAGCATTTCTACTAAAAGATATTCTAAAAACTATAAAAGGCATGCGTGCTGTTTGATCAGCATTCATGCCTTTTATAGCGAAATGATTTTTTTGATTTTATCCCTAGAGAACGAAAAAAGAACAGGCTAGTAGTTTTTTCACTACTAGCCTGTTTTTGTCTAGTTATTTCTTAACTTTTATAAGTTCAATACGTGGTTTGACCACTGTGTTTGATTAGCTTCTTTTCTCCATAAGATGGCTCCATTTGGCTGTGGCTTCGATTAATTCAGTTCCTATAAGAACAGCGATGGTTCTTACTATTCGGATGCTTTTGAGTTGCGGGCGTTTACTTCATTTATTATTTTTTTAGTATCAGTCACTTATAAAAAAGGCACATTATTAAAAAGCATTTCAAAAGTATCGATTAAATCACCTAGTATAGAATCTGCAAGAATCGTGAAAAGTATTCCGTTCATAATCATATAAGCAACATAAAAAATTAAATAGCCATAAAAAGAATCTAGTTTCTTGCTAGTATTTTGTAATAGGACGGTAATAATATAGATGGGGATGACTCCTAATACTAATATATAGGCTAATAAAACGCTGATGCCAAAGAATACATATGAGTGTATTAATAAGAATATGAACGCAATTACGTTTAAAATAATAGGTAATGATAAAAAACCACTATATACCGATATTATTTGTTTATAAGTATATGGCTTCCCAAATATACGGTTTACAACATATAAGGTAGTGATAGCTATAAAGATAGACATGATGCAAACAATTAGATATCCAAAAGCTATGCTCATTGATGGTCTAGTGGAATAATAATTCGATAATCCTATTCCACCTATTAATGTATTTAGAAAGCTAGTTAATAAAATGGTCATCAATAATGCATAAACGCCAATGGAGATTAAGCCATTTTTCGATTCGTTTGTATGTTGAATGGCTGAAGTTGGGTGCTTTAAATAATAAACAAAGTATCCCCAATATTGTTTTGACTGTTGTTTTACTCTATCAAAGGTTTCATTTTGAGAATCTTTATTTATTTCTTCATGTATAGATTGTTCTACTTGGCTACCTGTAGTTGCGCTTGTCTGTTGTTCGTGTTCAGCTTGAATAGGAAAACCACATTTACCACAAAAATTTCCGGTTTCTTGTTCATTTCCACAATTGTTACATTTCATAGAATTCATCCTTTTCTTGATCTTGTTTACTATTTGTTAGTGTAGTAAAGATAAGTCTTGTATAATTCCCAATGACCCTCTGTAATCGATTGTGCTAATTATGCGCAACAAACGATACTCTACTTGTTCAATACCACATTGGAGTATATCATTATAGATTGTTTCTTTCTACTCTTCGTATTCTTCTTCTGAGATTTTTTCACTATCTACTTTACTGATAACATAGCTGTCTCCTGAAGATTGAATCGTATAGGTTTTTTTAAAGTAATAATCAATCATAGGACCTTCATGACTATAAAATGTATACTCTTCATTTGTATCAAATTTGAATGTTGTGTCATTGATTGCCACTAGATTATCCATTTCATTTGTATGATTGCTGATTTCATCATCATCTACAAATTTAGAAAAATAAGATTTATAATCTTTTTCTAATTCAGAATTACTTACTACATAATAAGATGTTGCATCATATACGTGATTATTAACATCTGATTCATATGCTCTTCGGAAACGATTGTAAAAGTTCTCAATGTCATCTTGCTGCTCATATGCTACATCTTCTAAATGTTGCTGTTGTTCTTCTTTGTCGATCTGGTCATTGATATATTGGAAGTCTAATGTAACATCAGAATTTATGACTTTTACTTTATCCGTTTTATATGTTTTACCATTATCCTTTGCGATAGCTTGAACAGTAACAGAGCCATCTAAAGGAAGTGGACCGATAGAATCTAAATCAGAAACAGTTGACTTTGTGGATTTTCCATTAATATAGACAATCGCATCTTCATTATTTGAATAAATATCAGCATATTCAGGGTTGATATCTGGTGTATAGGTTTGCTCATTGTCCTCTGCATCAGTCATTTTCATCTTACCGTCAAATGGTATCTCACCGTATTCTGATTTTACTATCGCAGACCATCTATAAGTGCCAGGTAAATAATCACCTAAAAAGACATCATCATCAGATGATAGTTCTATTGTTTTATCTGATGAGGTAAATTGAACATGGTCATAATCAGAAGCTACAGATACGTGAATTGGTACAAGTTCAAAAGAAACTTTATGGTAGATACCACCTAGCACAGGCTTATTCACCATTTTAATCATTTTATTTCTATTTTCATCATAAATTGGATCGGCTAACCCATTCGTTTTTAATGCTTCTATATTTGCTAATAGTTGATTGCGAATATCTGGCCACGATTGTTCATCGATATAGTCATAGAAACTTTTCGCATCTGTATGTACTTTCTTATCATAATCAAAGTGCTTTAAGAAGGCTTTTGCATCTTCTTTTTCAAAATCCTCATGCATCGCTGTCACAGTTTTCGTAGGATCTGTGATGGATTTCATCGTCAAATGGCCAGCAAATAATAATATTATTATTGCAATAATCGAAAAAAGTGTAAGTTTATTCTTCTTATTCATTTTTTGCTTTTGCCATCTTTGTTGAGGCATTTCGTTAGTAGCAGGTATAGAAAACTTTGTTTCAACATCTTCTTTGGGTTGCGGATTTTCATTCTCTGTTAAAGCATGACCACACTTTTCACAGAAGAGCTGACCCTTTTCATAGGAATTGCCGCAATTTTTACAAAAATTCATTTCTTCGCTCCTTTTCATCTTTTAGATAGAAAGACTTATAAAGTATAAAATAATAATCTTTTTATCTAATAATACACAAGTATTATACCAATTTTTTTATATTAAAAGTATTATTTTTAGGAAAAAAGTATTACACCTAAATATTTCAGCGATTTGAAGACAAAATTACACCTTTCTCCCTTAGATAAAAGAAAAACAGGGACCGCTATTCGTGAAGTCTCCGCTTTAGTTGAATCCGTCATATGTATAAAAGAAACCACTCAAACACAACAACCAAACCAATCGTAACAACGCAAAAAGTCCTTGACTCTTTGGTAGAGCTAAGGACTTGAATTGTGTGAAATGTTTGGGTGACTGGCACCGTGAACTACATTTTAAAAGAAAATTAATACAAATTATAATAACTCCGCAGTACCATAAAAAAACTTTTACTAATTAAAATATGCTTTGCTAATTTTATTGTTTTGACCAGGTATTATCTACAAATTTAAAACCATTATAATCTACTAAAGTAGGCTTGATATAATCATAAGGTTCAATTATATCTGGTTCAGCAAATCCATAATACGGCACTGATACTTTATATGATTTACCTACCTTATAATACGAATACCATATAAGTTCACTACAATATGTTTCCTTTATATTTTCTGGATTACGGGAGATTTTATAAGGAATATGTTTACCTACACGTTTTTTCTTTTTTTTATCATATTTTGTGAACGAAGAAATAGCCTTATCAGCAGCCTTTTCTCCTAATTTAGCTGATTTAGGCCTAATTACTTTTGAGTTTCCATATCGTTCTTCCCACTGCTTTTTTGTAAAAATAATAGGATATGGTTCACTTTTCCATCCAGATGCATGAAGAATTTGATTTGATCCAATAAAGATACCTGTATGTCCTAGTATCCCCTTGGCACTTGTATTTTTTGTAATTATAATATCCCCAGGTTTATTGCTAAGTGCTTGTGCTGACAAATTGGGAATCAAAAAAATTATTGTTATTATTCCTAGAATAGCTGGTATGTATATTAGTCTTTTATGCACTTTAAAACCTCCTGCATTTAATATATTATAATATTTGCATTAATTAATAAATATTGGTAGACCTAAAAGCGAAATAGTAATAATATACCATTGTTAGGAGTTGCTTGATTTGAAAAAGATATTTATAGGTGTTTCCGTTTTATTGATATTGGTGGCTTGTGGTTTCGGATATGTAAAATACAAACAATATAATGTTGAAAATACGGTAGTTAATTACTTAAAAACAGAAGAAGGTATCCCAGAAGATAAGATAAATACCGAACCTTTTATCGCAAATATGCCAGGAAATAAAAATTGGATGGTTAAAGTAGAAATTAAAGGAGATTCCAAAGTATATAGTTATTATAAAAATAAGGACGGAAAAGTAGTATTAGATTCATATATAGAAGATGGAGAAGTTACAATTGTAGATAAAGTTATGAATTAAAGGCCCGGTACCAACGTTGCTGTAACCAGGGGCAAAGAGAAAATTATTATATATGGGTTCCTGACAGAAAAACGTGGAAAACCTACACTAATACAATTTCTAGAATGAAAAGCTGATTTTTCCTCCGCTAAGGAAGAATCAGCTTTTTGTTATGTTTCAATACTACCCACGATATGGCTAACATACTTCAATAGCTGATACTGTTCGCGTTAAAGATCCTTTCCACACTACTTATCATTGTGGGGTGACTAGCACCGTGAACTAACTCCTCAAAACCTCCAACAAAATCCCTGTTTTATCATCGGAACGTTCTGCTCTGGGGAATTGTTGACAGTATGGATCATCCTTTTCCATTAGGGTGATTTTCGTGCAGGTACTTTTGAGTCCTCTGTTGAATATTTGCTTTGCTGATTCCATCCAATTTGCATGACTTGGTGGTCTATGACTTAGTAATTGGAACCCATCTGTTACCAATGCGATTTTCTTTACATCCATCAATGGAATTTTCCCTATTTCCCAGAAGCTCGAAGTTTCTCTACTTCCATCTATGATTCCATATCCTTCATACGTATTAAAGCTTTCGCAACACTGCATCCGAAAAGATTGAGTCAACGTCAGCGCATTTTCATAACATTGGACTAACTTCTTTTCAGTGTAATTTCTCCTCAACGTCTTTTTTAAACCATTAAATTGAAGCTTCACTTTTCGAATATATTTCTCCTGAATTTTGGTTGTGTGGTCATAGGTTAGGCTTCGTATGGTCCCGTTTTGATATTGCACAAATAACATACAATTTCCCGTTTGAATATAGTGCAGCGTATCATCTCTTATTTGAATTGCGGCTACACTACAACAATTCCTTATGTACTTTTCCATATCACCAAGATCATCCCATATTGCTATTGCTCTTTTCGCTCTTCTCATTTCAATATTCGCTGATCTTAGGATGTGTTCCAATGAATCATTGTCGTAAGATTTATCTAGAAGAAATTTCCTTATGGTGTGCGCAGCCTCTACGCCAGAAAAAGGACCAAAACCAGAATCCCCATCAATTACCGCAAATCGATTGTTTTTTTGATCACATACATATGCATCCTCTAATTCCTTTTTATACCCTTCTTCATAAACAACATCTAACACATTAATCATCCTAGAACAACTCCCATTCTTTTTTAGATTAAGTGAATAGCTCCCCTATGGCATTATCTATCAATACTATTAAACTCCCATATGCATATCTCATGACCCCCATTCCCAAATAATACTTTATAACTATACATTACCATTATTTAGAATTAAAAAGTTACATATTATGTAATTTGTAACAATTAATTCATAATTAAGTAAATATTATAAAAAATCTGAAATTGTATCGAAATTGAAAAAACCACTTGAAAATTTAGTACTTATCAAATTTTTATCATTACTACAAACACACTAATGACGGGGTTTTGCTATTGTTCGACATTTCTTCGACAGACCTATTTTGCGTGTTTTAGCCCTCTAAAATGCCATTTTGTCTATTTTACAGATGCCAGCACAAATTTGTATTCTGGGAGCACCTAGGAAAACAAGCGTTGTGCACAATGAGAATGGACACAAATTATGTTTCAATTTGATGAAATTTTAGAGCAATATGAACCCATGATCTCTGCAGCAATTCGAAAATGCCGTATTTACAAAAACCATGAACACTATGCTCAAACAGCACGCATTGCCTTATGGAAAGCCTGGAAAAAGTATGATCATGTACAAGGAGATTTTGCCCCCTATGCCTTTACCTGTATCCGCGGTAGCATTTTAGATGAACTTAAAAAAGAAAATCGTTATGAAGAACGCTATCAGCCGGAACAAGATGACATCATCGAACTTTACTTGCCAACATCAATAGAATCTGATGTATCTAATATTTTAGAAGGATTACTCAACAACATTACAAAAGCCGAGCAGCAATTTCTCATAGACTATTACATCGGGGGCTATTCCTATGAAGAGTTGTCAGTGAAATATCATGCTTCTGCTGCTACTTTGCAGAAGAGACGGACGCGGATATTAGAGAAAGTGAGAAAAGCGATTTAACATGAACAACACCACCTGATTTGTATTGCTCAGGTGGTGTTGATATAAATATAAACTGAAGTTATCAGTAACTAAAAAACTATTTTTTCAAAGGAAATCATTATTGCTTAAGTGCATTGTTCTCGGAAGGATACTATTTTTTTACGAAAAGGGTGGTTGTCACGGAAAATGGTAATAATTATTAAAAAGCGGTCGTAATCCGTTTACTTACGTGAAGCATTAGTATGCAAGGTCTACATAGCTATCTATCCCTTCGAACACGATTTTGTGCAAAAGAGCCAATGCTGGCGTAAAAGTTTATCAAACACGTCAAGATTAGAAACTTTATTATGATACAATAATCCATTAGCAGTCTAAGTTTTTGTAAAAGGGGCTATTAAAAAAATGAGTATTATTATTTTTAATTTATTTTGTTTAGGTCTAGTGTTGAGCATGGCATTAGCAATTGTTAAATTTTACAAATTATATAATAAAACAAAAGATATGAACTTTAAAGTTGGTATTGTTTTGTTTATAATAGCGACTTTGTCGACATTAATTGGGTTTGGCATCGTTGATTATACGTGGTTTGTTTGACATGATTAATAGCCATTAATAAAAGAGCGTCTAATGTAATTAAATTCATTAGTCGCTCTTTATCTCTTTAATCAACTTTTTTGTAGTGGATTCACAAATACCTGTTCTTATAGACATCTTATCTAATACTAAGTATGTGCATTCTTTTTATCGGTGTATATTGGATAAATCACTAAATTCTAATGTAGAAATTTATATTCATAAGGATATGATAGTTTATAAATATCAAATATTTATATAATAAAGTAAAATATTTATTTAAATTTTCATTCCCAACAAGACCTTTAACCTAATAATCCCCTACTCATATTTCTAAATATAAAGTTAATAGAATAAAAAATACTCAACATTTCGACATAACTGAATTAATTTAAAGCATTAACATAAATTACTTTATTCATTTATAGGTAATTACTCATTAAATAGATGGATGATTACGTATTTTTTATTTCTTTATAACTATTCCTTTTTTGGTATTTTTATTCCATTTTTACATTTTAACCCACACTTAGGTTTTGGAAGTGCTATAATCATCTAGAAATTATTGTAATGGAGGGAATTGTTATTAATAAGAAAAGGTGGTTATTAATTAGTTTATTTGCAGTACTTTCGTTGCTTCTAACCGCATGTGGTTCAAGTGGTAGTGGATCTGATTCTAAGCAAGAAGCACGTGACGTTGGAATTAAACTCAACTCAGGTGAATATATAGCAGTCAGTAAATATGATGACAACGAAGAAAAAACTTACCTCAAGTTAAACTTAACAGTACATAATAAATCTAAAAACGAAATATCTATATCGGGGTTAGATTTTAGTCTTTATGATAAAAACAATGAAAAGATTGAATCAGTTTATGTAAATCCTCCAGACGAAGATTCATATAAAGAATTATCTGGAAGCGTTTCACCAGAGAAAAAGGCATCTGGCGATTTAGCATACCCTATTAATCCAGAAGAAAAATATGAGCTTCATTTCCAACCACATATTTACGATGATAAAGGTAACAAACAGAAAGAATTAGTAGTAAAAGTGGATCCGTCAAAATATAAAAATGATACTGAAAATGCGAAAAAGGCAATTGCAGCTTACATCGATAACGTATTCTTAAGCAAAGAAAACCCTGATTTTAAAACTGTACTCACAAATGATGTGATTAAGGATAGTCAAAAATTTGATGAAGAACTTGGAAATCAACTTAAAGAAGGTTCCGAGGAATACAAACTAAATTTAAAAACTGAGAAAAACTTTATTGAAAAATACCGTATAGCATTAAATCGAAATATCAAACCAACTTATCAAATCGAATATGCAGACGCAAAAAATGCAAAAGTGATGGTAAGATTTAAAAACTTTGATAGTTCTGATTTGTACACGCAAACTAGAAAAGTAAGCGAACAATTTGTGAAAAAAAATGAAAAAAAATATTCATATAATGAATATGATAAAGCGAAAAAGGATGCTTTAGTTTATACTATTAATCGAATTGATCAAATTCTAAACAATACAAAACTAAGCAACGACTCACGTAACTATTCAATTACTATGAAAAATGTAGATGGTAAGTGGCACATTCAAACCACTGATGAAGATATGAATAGCGAATACGATGATTTGTTAGAATCATTTGTTTTAGAAATGTAAAATTAGCTATCACGAAAAAGAAACACAGACCAAAGTTGGTTTGTGTTTCTTCTATTACATATAAAGGATTCTTTTTGAGTCTGACATTATAGGATTCGAACCAGCTCTTTAACGTTGAAGTTCAGCTGCATAATCATTTAGTAATTCATAGCAGCGCTCTTTCGTAGACTCAGCTAAAGTCATAGCGTGTGTTACCTTTGGTGTATACGAATCCATACTTTCTGCATCTATACTCGCCTGATCTGCAGTAGCATCACGATCATGAATCCATTGGTTTTGGTAGTTTCGTAGACTATTAAAATCACTTGCTGATAATTTTGTTTTTAATGTACCATAGATATCATTTAATAATGCATCCCATTGCCCATAACGTGCATTTTCTGCATTGATCATTTTATCTTCTGAACCCATTGTTGTACCATCAATACTTTCAGCAGGATTATCATAATTTGAAACAATAGAAGATGCCTGATTTGAATAGACTTGGTACATATTATTTTTTGTTTGTTGTTGAGGTTGAGATGTGCTGATGTTACTTGAAGAAGTTTGCTCTTTTTTCTTTTTAGCAGCAAGTTCTTTGTCTTGCTTTCTCTTTGCCTCTTGACGTAAATTCTCTACCTGGCCGTTTACACTAATGAGTATATTTGTAGAGCTAAGTAATGTATCTGCTTGATTCATTGCTTTTTTATATTTCTTATCCTCGATTAAATTTTCAATTTCTTGCGTCTTCTTTAATTGCGTTACATATTTTTTTGCTTGTAAATCTTTTGGTTTTTCGTCTAATGCCAATTCAAAAGATGCTAATGCTTTATCAATATCTCCATCTGTTAATGCAAGTTTTCCCTGCTCCACAGCTTTTGTATATGTAGAATTTACACTTTCTGCATTTTTCATTAAGTCCCCACTATTACCGCACCCTGCTAATAATAATCCGACTAAAAGTATGTATGATAATTTCCTCATGTTGTCCCACCTTTTGGCTTATTTCCTTCCTATTTTATTCTTTAATTTAAACTATGACTAGTACATTTTCTATTACGAATGTGGAAATTATACTAGTTATCAAATTAATTATTATTTGTAATTTATCTGCAAGAAAACTATTTCAGATAAAGTGAAATCATATTACTTATCTAATCCAACATTCAAAGGAAACATCTATTGTTTTGAACACCAGAAAAATCCCGTATAGGTATGAAAGCTCTTATGTATAAATACATAAGAGCTTTTGGTTTAATTTCTTAGGTTAATATTTTTTAAACTTGACTATAGGGTAACGTCTGTACTATTCTCTTTTTTTATTTTCCTTTGTTTTCTTTTGTTTTTCTTTTTATACCACCACATATAAGTCCCTGTGAACATTAGAATGGATGGAGTAAGTCCACCAATTGCATATAAAATTTTAGTAAATATTCCTCCAAAAGTTCCTGCATGCAAAGGCAGATGCCAAATTTGATAAAACAGACCACTGTTTATCTTTGGATCTAGCTTCCCTAATATTTTTCCACTATAAGGGTCTAACCAGACTCTTATGTTACTATTTCCAGGGTCGTAAGAACGACTCAAACGAATTTCTACTGCCCCATCCTTATCTTCTGGCATTCTAACTTGTGTAATAGTTCCTTTAGGCACTTCTTTTTCAGCATTACTTAATAACTGATCGAGAGGAAGTTTTCCTGTTGGAAGAGGTTTAGAAATAAGGCTCTTTTCTGGAACTATCACCTCAGCATTTCCACCAAACCAACCGAAAATTGTCTCATCGTATGTAAAAAGAGCTCCAGTTAATGATACAATCAATAAAAATGGAATAGAGGCTCCTCCGATAACTTTATGTAAATCATATTTCTTTACAAAAACGTTTTTACTGCGTCTTATTTTAAAACCACTTGTCCATTTTTTTATTCCTGGCCACCATAAATATATACCTGACACAGTGATAAAGAAGAAAAGAAATCCAATTATACCAACAATCTCTTCACCTTTAAAATCTTCTAGGAGGAGCGCTTCGTGGAAACTATGGATAATATTAAAAAAAGATTTATCTCCCAATGTACCATTTATCTTCCCTGTCCCCGGATCAACATATATTGATTGCCGCTTTTCACCTTCGTTTAGAC
This sequence comes from Rummeliibacillus sp. NPDC094406, assembly GCF_044763875.1. NCBI lineage: Bacteria > Bacillati > Bacillota > Bacilli > Caryophanales > Caryophanaceae > Rummeliibacillus > Rummeliibacillus sp. NPDC094406. The sequence goes on from NZ_JBIWGZ010000002.1 coordinate 725,739, forward strand.
GAAATAAGTATACACCTTTAGCATCAGGATTATCTGGTGTATATACGCGTTGAATTTCCCCGTTTGGATATGAGTTTGATACATTTTCCAAAGCTTGCTGATACGTTACTTTCTTGCTTTCTGTAACTTTATACAAATTAGGATGTATCATGTGATTTAATTCCGGTTCAAATACAAGCAAACTTCCGGTTATTCCGATAAATACTATAAAAATACCTACTAACATGCTCATCCATAGATGAATTTTTCCAATGACTTTCCGCATATCATAAAAACCTACTTTCAAACAATAAAATAATAAATAAAATAAAGTTCCTAATAATAATCGAATGTTTTTAATTTCATCATCATCTGGAGTCTATTCAACTTTTACCTTTCCAGTATGACCAGATATAAACGTCACCTCTCATAAACTCATCTTTTCTTATTTCTTAGTACAAACACGGGCGGCAGCTATTCATTCTGGGAAAATCCTTTTAAGAGATTTAGCGCTGATATAAAAGCTACGCAAAAAATAAATGAAAATGATTATCAATATGTATTCCAGATATAAATATTACTGATAATGATTATCAATGTCAATAAATTTCGAATCTTTTTTAGTAAAATTTTGTGATTTTTTACCTCTGTTATTTTAATGCCCAGAGAATCTTCTACCTGTAACATTGTGTTTGCTTGTCTATGTTTGATTACGGACATCCACAGGAAGGTAATTATTCCGGTAACTGGTACCATGAAATAAAGATATTTAAAGGTATTTAAACCATCTTATTTTACTAAATACTGCTTTTGATTCTTTTGGTTATCTATGCTATTCGTAATGGAGCGCCTCTTCAGTGTCGTAGTGTTTTCTAGTCAAATTCACTATCCACAAGAATGAGGTGTTTTTTGTTTTCTGAGAGTAATTTTTTAAGTTGAATGTTCAATCTATGATTAACTGTAAAAGCTCAAGCTTTCCTGGTATTTGATCAGGTGCAAAGTTTGAGTAATCAAGTTATCGTTAACCATAAACTTACATATACCCCATAATTTATATTCGTGGTAAAATATTAGTTGGGAGATGATTTCATGAAAAAAATATTTTGGAGTTGTTGTGCTTCCGTGTTGTTTATTATTACGTTTATGAGCTTTTCTTCAACACAAGCTTCAGCTAAGAATTATCAAGCAGTTGATCGGAACCTAAAATCTGTAACACTTGAAACGAAACATACTTCTAAAGGATATAATTTTGCTTTAAAGTATCCTGGTAAAGCAAAAAAGACACTGTCTACATCCTTCAAAAACAAACCACCTTTTAAAGCAGAAGTTACGATTGCTCGCCATGCAAAACAACCAACACTCATAATTTGCTCACTTGAAAATGAAAATACTGGTTGGCCATACGTTGACCGTATCTATGCTATTAAAAATGGCAAACTAACAAAAGTACAAGTAAAAGGCAATGTCGGTCCCATGTTAATTTCTTACAAATCAGATAGTACACTTTCTACAACGTACTATAATCGGTTCAAAAATGTTAAATATACTTATATCTCAAGATACTATCGAACATCCAATGTATTAAAAACCATTAAAACAATTGCCCAAGAAAATGCCCTTTAACCACTAGTAAAGCAACTTTGCACTATGCATCGTAGTATAAGATACAACACCACATTCGCTATAGATAATTGGTGTTGTAGTGCATGCGGCAATAAGTTTGGGATGGAGGGTTCAAAGAAATTTAGCACATCCGTTTGGGAGTGCTAAATTTTATATTTACGTTCATAACCAAATCTTTTAGCATTAGTTTTAGGTGCCAGGCACTTAAATAATTTACTTTTAAGTTCCCCCACTAACTATGGGCTATCCACGAAAAACCAAATTATATCCACATCCAGAACATTTCAATTCTAGACCTGCTTCTAATCGACAAGAAATTTAGTATGTTTAAGTCCACCTGTACTCTTCCCATAATATTTTATCGAATCCCAAGAGCTACTATCTATCCAACTCTCTTACAAAGTAATTTTTAAAAAAAAATCAGCTCTCCCCTATATCTTTTTTTCTTCTCTTTTTACTTCTTTTAAATATTGGCTCACATTGATTTCTTCATACAAATCAATGTGGTCCATAGATAGGGCTCAATCTGCATCTATGGTTGAACCATTTTGTAATCCCAGTTCATCATAAAGAAGACCCTAGTTAATGCGATACCATTTACGATGATCCCACTTAGTTGTATTAAACCTATCTGTCGAAATAATAAAGTGCCTTTTTTCAAGCCTTAAAAATGTGCGCCGAATTGTTATGACCGACCAAAAAGGAAACTGTTTGGCCCAGCCTTCATAAGTGCTCCTATACCAAGTATCACCCTCGAATTTCACCGATGAATTTTGCAGCTGGATATCGAGCTGTTGTAAGATAATTGCTTCTTTTAACTTTAACTTCTTTGCAAGGTCTGGTAATACAAAAAGCGGTGTGCAATTGATTAATAATTCCATAGTGATTCCTCCTGAAAAGATATAGTAAATACAATTAATACTCCAATATTGAAAAGTTTTATTGATATTCCATTTGTCGCAAATAAGAAACAACGTGATACCCAAAGTACATCCCCCCTCATCTAATAAATAGAAGCAAAAGAACAAAAGAGGGACAGCTTCATGAAAAAATTTTCAATAAAAAAATTATGATGTAAGAATTGCACGTAAACAAAAAAAACACCTGACAGAATCAGGTGTTTCGTTTCGGTGACTGGCACCATAAAATTTAAATCTGTATGCATTGTTTAATGCGTGAATGAGAATAATTAAGAAGTAAACAAAATGAAATGGAGGTTTTTATAATGGATAGCCAAAGAGCACAAGAAATTGCTGCATCACCAGTTTTAGCGAATGTATTACATGACGGAGTTCCAATATACATTCAACATGTAGATGACACAAAAGGAACAGCTAGAATATATCCTCTCCATGAACCAGAGAATGAAAAAGAGGTTGCATTAGAAAAATTAAGAGAACATTAACATGAAGTTTGCCAACATGTAGACAACATGTTTAGCTAAAAATATGAAATGATGCTGTCGTAGATACTTCTATTGCGGCATCTTTTCATTTTTAATGATTAATACCAAATGTTCATCAGTAGATTTCAAATTATTAAATAGTACATAAAAAGCCTTCAACCTCGATAGAGATTAAAGACTTTTTTTACTACTTATTTTCAGAATTGTTTGAGTACCTGGCACCAGAACTTCCACTCATTTCAAAATATTTCGGGTGGTGCCGGTCACTATACGATATTTTTCTTTTCAAGAATGACTGAATAAACTCTACATCCTCTTTTGTTAAGTCCTCAATATCATCAATCGACTGAATTACTTTCATGACTTGCCCATTTCGAGAATCTTTAGGTTTATTACTATAATAATTAGTGACTGCGGATGTAAATATACCGATAATCACAATCCCTACTATTAGTAATACAGCAGCTAGTAATCGACCAACTATGGTAACAGGTGCAATATCTCCATATCCAACTGTAGTTATTGTTATCAAAGCCCACCATAATGCTTCAGGATAAGTGTCAATCGCTGGCTCAACTATAGCAATCGGTATTGGTATGACAAATAACATTGTGACACCAAGCTTGAAAGCTGTTTCTAATCCATTCGTTTTTAAAATCCCTAAATAAGGTTTTAAATAACGAGAACTGATGCCAAGCAATTGAAGAACTTTAAATATACGAACGAGTCTAGCCGCTCGTAAAAGGGAATCGAAAGGAATTATGGCCACTAGCTCTAAAGGATGTTTCTTTACATAACTCCATTTGTTTTCTGCTAGTGCAAAACGAACAAAGTAATCCACTACGAATATGAACCAAATAGTTTGTTGGAAAATCACAAATCGTTTATCAAATAAAAGTTCAAGAGCCACTGAGATAAGGATTAAAACAATCATAGAAATTTCATATGTAATTACAAGCTTTTTCACTAAATCGACCGCCTATATCAAATAGTTTAATAGTCATACGTGTCATATTATACTGCTAAACTCACCTTTTTTTCATACAAAAAACATCTTGCCTATCGACAGGTGCCAGGCACTTGTCGATAAAGATTATATTGTTATAATTTTTCCAGCTTTAAAGTAAGAAGAGAAAAGGTGAAATGCGGACAATCCGAGGGTTCCTAATTATCTTTCTCAACGGGGTTTAAGAAGTAAGGTAAGACTTAAATTACTTAGAAAGCGAATAAAATACTCTTACTAATTGTATACAAATAAAAACAACTGCTAACATATATGTCAGCAGTCGCTTATATTGATCAATTGCTTATTTTTAGTGGAACTTCCCAGTCAATCTAAATCCAATTTCGGCTATGAGTGTGGCAAAAAGAAATGTTCCGGTATATACACAAATAGATACTACAACAATTCTCCAACCAAGTTTTTTAAATTCTTTTAAATCTTTCCCAAAAGAGAGACCTGCATAAGCAAGAATTGGTGTAGCAAGTGCCATGAAGTTAATCTTTTCTGTATATTTGACAATTGATTGCTGGTAAGGATTAACACTTGAAGTAACTAATAATGCAATAATTGAGACCCAAATAACTGTAGGGATCTTTTTAACTAAAAACTTATTTATCGCAAAACCTAAAACTGTAATCACAACAATTATCAGCATACCTGGGATTGCTTCAATGGGTGAAACATGATAGCCAACCCAATTTCCTAATATAGCAATAATACCAATGATGATAAATGTTAAAATTTGATCCTTCATATTATTCACCCGCAGACTTTTCTTTTTTTGATTTTCTTCCCAAAATCGGCTCTAAATACTTATAAAGGAGATTTGTCATTGGAAGAGAGAAGTACACACATATAAATGTACCAACGATTGTTGTGATTAAGTTTGCTGCACCTGCAAATACAGCAATGTCATTGGCAGAATCCGGGAACATAATTGATAGAGATCCAGTCATGGCAGCCATCATACTACCAGAACCAACGCCAGCTCCCATTGCTAAAGAAATCGGGTGAAACCATCCTGTGCTAGCGATTAAACTTGCGATAAAGGATAAATAGATTGCCCCAAATAATGTTCCACAGATATATACGCCTAATGCCCCACGAGACTCAGGAGAATCTGCACCATATTTTTCAGAAAGAATTGCTAAGTTCGGTTCTCGGTCAATCGAGAATGTTGCACCAACTGCTTCCCGTTTCATACCTAGAAGTAATGCAATTGGCAATCCTAATACAATCGTACCTAAAAAGTGACCGACTTCTTGGAAAACAAGAGAAAAACCTGCATCGTATAACTGGGATAGAGAAGGTCCCATTAACGTTCCTAATTTTGTGACAAACAACATGAAAGAAATGCCCAATATATTAGAAGCTACAGTCATATTTTTTTCAGATAGAATTTTAAATTTTGGTAAACTAATAATTGCCCCAATGATTAAAGCATATAACATAGGGAAAAACGCAATAGAACCAATACCTAATTTTAATGTTTTTACACCTATAAATTCGGCGATAAGTACTAAAAATAATACGAAAATATGTATTTTCCAGCTAAATAAACGATTCATTTCCTACCCCTACCTCTTTTTGATTATTTACGACAAATAAACTATTTTTGATTTATTCTACATTTACATTTCGATAGAGCTCATTGTTTAAAACTAAAAATAAAAATAAGGATATGCCATTTTTTATTGATTCAAATGGTGGTAAAAAGTGAGAGTTATGCAATTTATGAGCCCCGCCTTTTCCATCATTGACACCTAGGAAGAAAAATGCACCTGGAACTTCTTCTAAATAACATGCAAAATCTTCGGATGCTAGACTTGGGTTCTCAACATCGACAATACGATCTTGTCCAAATTCCTCTACTAATCCATCATGAATGGCATGGACAACAGATGGTGTGTTAATCGTAATTGGATACCTCATATCGTAATCAATTTCTGCTGTTAATCGATTCGCTTGTGCAACATTGTTAACAATACTTTCAAAACGTTCTTTCAACAATAATCGGGTTTCTTTCTCCACTGTACGAACCGTACCTTTGAATTTTACTTCTTCTGGAATAATATTAAATCCTTGTCCACCTTCAATGGTTCCAATCGTCATAACAGCAGCATCTACAGGATTAATCTCTCGACTTAAAATGGTTTGTAAAGACGTAATAATTTGTGATGTCCCTACAATAGCGTCTATTCCTTGATGCGGTGCTGCTCCGTGCCCTGCCATTCCTTTTACAGTTACCTCAAAAACATCCATACTCGCCATTAAGGACCCTGGTTTGACACCAATCTCACCTATATTGAGTTCTGGCCAAACATGCATACCAAAGATAAAGTCAGGCTTCGGGTTATCAAGCGCACCTTCTGCAATCATTTTTTCAGCACCCTTGACCATTTCTTCTGCTGGTTGGAAGATGAGTTTTATCTTGCAGTTTAATTGGTCTTTCACCATATTTAGTATTTTAGTTGTACCTAGTAAAGTCGTGGTATGAACATCATGTCCACATGCATGCATGGCACCTTCGTTAAAAGAGGCAAAAGCTGCACCCGTTTCTTCTTTGATAGGTAATGCGTCCATATCCGCTCGTAAAGCAATGGTTGGTCCATCAACTTCTTCATTAATCATGGCCACAATTCCAGTTTTCGCTACATGATCAGTATATGAAATACCCCATTCATCTAAATAGCTTTTGACGATTTTAGAAGTTTCATATAAATCGTAACCAATTTCAGGTGTTTGGTGTAATTTCTTTCGAATGGAACAGAATTCATCAAAATTGTCATCAATCAAAACCTCAACATTTTTAAGAATTGTAGTATTCATCATTACATTCCCTTCCTTATAACGATTATTTAAAGAAATTTTCTTAAAGTATTCTAAAAATAATAATAATACATAATTACTATCTTTCGATATTTTATTTATTTTCAGAAAACTTTATAGAGAGAATATTTTTAAATTATGTGTGAAGATCTTATAAAATAATTGTTGGATTCATTTCACTTCATCAATTACTCGCGGTTTCAAAACACGAACATTCATATGTTCCGTACACTTAAAATCCTCTTTTTTGTATTATACTTTATAAATATTAACCTTGTATAGATGTAAATGTTCGTTTTTGTGTAAATTTCGCAAAATAACACGAAGGAACCATATAACTTTTCCAATATAAAATTAAAGATACTCATACATGAAATACCATTATTACAAAATAATTATAGATACTCTTTTTTCTATTGGTATTTACTTTTATCTATTTTGGTAGTTATGTGTTGAATAGAGCATATAAGAAAGCTACATATTATAGTTCTTCAACGTTATCTGGAAATGAAAAAGCTAGCTTCGTTTATATACAATTATGCAGAACAATCTAATACAAAAATTATTGCTGAAGGAGTAGAACATAAATCGTCATCCATAGATTCAAAAGTTTAGAAAACATATTTAAACATCTTACAACTTCGAACGCGTAAATGCTTATCTAAATCTTGTACACCTTTAAACTATTCATCTTCTTGTTAATGGTTGCGACTTTATACTTCTTCTCATGTAAATGATTCCTACAAAAAAACTCTAATCTCGAAAAGAGATTAGAGTCTAAATTATCAAAGAGTCTTTGTTTTATTTAACGACCACTTTTGTTGATGTGCTTGTGCCTGATGAAGTTTTCACCGATACATATATTTTTGTTTTTGATTTTTGAGCTGGTACTTTAATAGAAAATTCCCCGTTACTATTACTTTTGCCAGTGTATTTTTCACTACCAATTTTAACTGTCACTGTACTATTTTTTATCGTTTTCCCTGTAATTTTTTTAGCACCTTTTTTCACTTTGTTTACAGTTGGTGATTTAGGTAACATACTAGGTGCTTTGACAGATAATTTATATTTACCATAATCAGAGTCATGTTTTATAGAAATATAATAAGTACCAGCTTTCACAACTGCTGTATCTGAATTCAGAATTGATGTACTTTCAGTTGCACCACTAAAATTATAATAAGACATTACATTTTGCATATTACTATCATACACATCTACATTTAACCATGGTACATATGAGTAAGTATCAACAGTTAGTTTTCCTGCTTTTGTTATTTTCACTTTATAGTAGTCCGCTGTATCATTCCAACTTATTAGTCCCGTCACTTTTTGGGTATTCGCAGAGATAGTTTGAGCTTGATCAACACCATTGTTAAGTTCTTTTTCATTGTTTTTAGCTTCAGTAAAATTAGCTTTTAATTTATAACGGCCATTTTCACCATCTTCGGAAACTTTAATATAATAAGTTCCTGCTTCTAGATATGTACTTAAATTTGTTGGAATTGCCGTATTTTCACTTGCTCCACTAAAACCATTATCAGACATTATACTTTCATAATTGTCATCTAAGATATCTATATTCACGTACGCCATAATAAGAAGAAAAATCTACAGATAATTTTCCTGATTTTGTAAGATTTACTTTATAGTAATCCGAAGTATCATTCCAACTGATTAACCCAGTTATTTGCGACTCATTTAATGTTAATTGTTGAGCCAAATCTATTCCGTTATTAGATTCAACTTCATTATTATTCGCAGCATTTAACGTTGCTTTTAATCTATACTTTCCTGTGTAATCATCTTCCTGTGATACTTTGACAGTATATGTACCCGGCTCTAAATACTCTCCTTCTTTCCATGGAGTTGGATTATTTTCATCAGCATCTTCAAAAGAATACTTTTCCATTATTACATCGTGATTTTCATCATAAAGCACAACATTCATATATGACATATATGAAGATACATCTAATGATAGTTTCCCAGCCTCACTCAAAGTGAAAGTATAGTAATCTGAAGGATCATCATCCGTAATAATGCCTGTAACACTTTTATTTAACCCTAAGTTTATATTATTTTCTTCAGCACTTGCCGAAGTCAATGAATATCCTATTACACATAAAAAAGCTAATGCAATAGTTAAAATCATTTTTTCATACTAATTACCCCCTACTTAAGTCATAAAACAATTAAATTATACTATAAAAATTATATTAATTAATCAATTATGTAAAAATAAATATATAATTATATCCTTCCTTTCAAAAAGGAAAATCCTAAACCATTGTAATGGTTTAGGACTCCTTTTCTCCTAATTTAGATACTGCTTCTGTTAAAACTGCAACTACTTCAGGGATCTTAACGTGCAGGCACTTATTCTTATGACTTACCAAATTTCACGGATTGGACAACCAATTGCCATAACAAAATCCCTGACTAAAAATCAGGGATTTTCCCTTATCATTCTATATAGAAAAGACTTAAATTGTATTGGATTGTATGAGGGACTTGCACCTTAACTTGATTGTCAGAATTGTTTAGGCACCTGTCATTTACAAGTCTTTAAAAAAAATTAACATTGCTTTAACAATAAAACATTAAAATAAGGAAAAACACCTTTATACATAAGGAGATCATATGAATTATTCACTATATTCCGGGGATTCACCTGTTAACCTATTCTCATTTTTAAAATACTTATATAGCAGGCGTCATGAGGATCTCTTGAATTTCAAAAGATACAATGAGCTAAAAAATATATTAAAAAACGAAAAGCTCAACACATTTTTTCAGCCCATTGTCAATTTGCATACAGATGAAACATTTGCCTTTGAGGCGTTAAATAGACCATCTAGATCAAAATTATTTTCAAATGCCGATGTGTTTTATGAATTTGTTGGGCAAACGGATATGGTTTTTGCATTTGAAAAGTTTTGTAGGAATCTTTCTTTACAAAGATATATGACTAGACTTCCGGAAAACTCCATTGCAAAAAATTACACCTTATTTTTAAATATCCATCCATCAATTCTACTGGATAAAAACTATCACAATGGCGAAACATTAAAACTTTTAGGAAATGTTGGACTGCAACCAAATCAAGTTGTTTTTGAACTAACGGAGCGTAGTGCTGTCACAGATTTCCAAGAATTTGAGCGAGTTCTCTCCAATTATCGTTCACAGGGTTATCGTATTGCTATTGATGATGTGGGCTCAGGCTATAATAGTTTAAAGACATTACTCTATCTAAAACCAGAGTTTGTCAAATTAGATCGCTCACTTGTTCAAAATATTCATCAAAAGGAGGCCAGTCAAAAACTAGCTTCGATGATATATGATTATGCAGAACAGTCTAATACAAAAATTATTGCTGAAGGCGTTGAACAGATAGAAGAAATAAAATACCTTCAATCTGTTGGAATTCATTATGGGCAAGGTTACGCACTAGGTAAACCCAAAATGGAAATACTGAATGGCAGCATTCCTAATAGTTCACCAGATTATTTGTGAAATTGATCCTTTCAAAAAAGAAAGTCCTAAACCATTTTAGTGGTTTAGGACTCTTCTTCTGGGCAAAATCCATGAATTTTCTGAGCTAATCCACGATTGTTTTGGGTCAATTCACGAAATCTCAACTCTAATCCACGAAAAAAGAAATTGAATCCACGCATCGCACCATTTAAACCTCAGTCCCTGCGAGCAAACTCGATGAAATAAGAAAATCCCACCTTCTAAGAGATGGGATTGGGTGTTTGGTATTACTCTTTCGTATTGTGTACTTTTGAGATCTTAACGCGCAGGCACTTATCCTTATGACTTACCAAATTGCTTCTACCCATTCAGGGTGGTCGATGAATGGATTGCGGTTTCCTTGAATATTGTATATTTTTTCGTTTCGTTGTTTTTCCCACTTGCTTACTGGATCTTGTTCATTCCATTGTAATAAAACAGAAAGCTTTCCGTGGAAAGGATTTGTTCCATTGTTAACTCGATCATTCAATTCTAAGTCAACCCTGTCACCTTTTTCATAACGTGTTGCCATGTAAAATAAGATTCTAGCGATATCGCCTTTTACATCATCTGGCGGCTCCCATGAATCAGAATCCCTTTTACACTCAGAACAACCGTTTACTGCACTTCCACCATTATCAAAATCTAAGTTCCCTCTTGCACTATTTACTTGTACGTCAGCCGGTCGCAAATTATGAATATCTGTACCAGGGCCATTACTTGTACCAAAATCACCATGTGACTTTGCCCAAGTATGCTCTCTATTCCAGTCTCCAACATTGCCACCGGCTTTGCTCTTTGGACGAGATTCTCCAGTATAAAGTAGGATAACATTGTTCGAATTATTTGGATCTTCATCCGTTATTTTCAAAGCATCCCACGCTTCATTGTATGAAAGCACACGGTTATCATCTATGATATCGTGTAATGCAGCCTTTAACACTTGCCCTTCTTTCCCAATAGCATCGCTATAGTATTTATCCGTTGTATTGTCAGAAGTAACAGTTACAGAAAAACTAGAGGTGACAGATTTCTTTCCATCTGTAGCTGTAACTCCCACAATATGACTGCCAACAGGTAAATCCAAAGTTAGTTCTGAACCACTAATAGCTCCTAATGTAGAACTAAATGTTAGCTTATCTCCGTCAGGATCTTGAAAATAGTCTGTCAAAAGGAAATTCAGCTTTTTCCCTACTGCCACAGTTTGATTATCAAAGTTTTTTATTGCTACTGGAGCATTGTTTTCTGCTGGTGTTGAAGGTGACTCACCTTCTGAATCTATAAAATGAATGTTTTCAGGATTTGCACCGTTTATATATCTGATATGTTTAATATTCTCAGCGCCTCTAATTTCTTTCACATTCGGACTATCAATGATGACTTTTCCTAGTGGAAGCCCTGAGAAGTTGATAATGGCACCAGCTTCTTTCGGTTTAATCGTCACTGTTGAACCATTAAAGCCTTTATCTGTGAATCCTGCTCCTTTTAGCTCAGCATATTTGGAACTTGTAATGGTGATTCCTTTTGTAATCTTGCCACTTTCAAAATTCACGGAAATACTTGGCTCAGAAAATGTTAGTTCTTTCTCTCTTATGTTTACTAAGTTGTATGTTTTTTCAGGAACAATCTCATCTGATTTACCAGATAAATCAAGTTGTACCATTACTGGATCATGGTCACTTGCACGGCCAGCCATATCAGTGAAATCTGCATTGATATGAAGAATATCAATTTTCGTTGATTTAGCTAGATTGTTCGATACTAAAATATGATCTAACACTTGTGAATTCCCTTGGAAAAGATACGTATAACGATCATCTTCAGGTACTTTATTAATCATGTTTGTCATGTGTTTGCCTTCAAGGATTTTTAACGAATCCGTGAATTGGAAATCGTTATAATCACCGACAGAGACAATATTTGCATCTGGGTTATCAGCTTTAATCTTTTCTACAAAGTCTTTCACGACATTTGCAATCTGATGACGTTGCACTTCGCTTTCCAATTGAGGTGGCTGTGTTGAGCCGAATAATGGTGTATCACCTGATTTAGAGTTCCAGTGATTCGCAATGACAACAACACTTTTACCATTAAAATCAAATTGTGCAGCTAGTGGTTTTCGACTATTATTGAATGCAGTATTTGTAGGATCAATACGCCCTGGATTAAGTGATAGCTTTCCATTCTTATATCCTACAGCTGTTTTTGCATCCCCGCTTGGAATGCCTTGTGTTAATTGTACGCGTTCCGGATTATATAGGAATCCTACACGGATATTCGCATTTGGTGCACCACCATCTGCATTGTTCTCTGGGTCAATATTGACATAGTTATATTTTACGCCACCAGCGTTTTCAATTTCAGTAATTAAGCGTTGATAACTTTGATCTGCCGCAGTGCCTCCTGCAGTAGAACCATTATTATCTTGAACTTCTGTAACACCAATAATGTCAGGGTTTTTCATATCAGAAGCAAACGCTCGAGCCAATTTGCGCGCTTTATCATCAGTTGTTTCTTTCGTATTGTTAGAGAAGTTTTCTAGGTTATAAGAAGCAACGGTTAATTTATCGTCTGCTTTTACAATCGTTGTTGTTTCTGGTTGTGAATCACCTACAACATGTTTTGCTTTCATCACATCATAATCAGCATAGATCTTATAATTTTGGAAGCCATAATTGACTACCCCAGTAATAGGGCCATTAAATTTATCGCCTGTTGCTACTTTAAAATCTCTTGCTTGCGTATTATCATAAAGTTTAAATTGAATTCTATCAGCATTTGCATTATTTTCTGTAAGTAAGACACCACCATGAATAGTATCCGTTTTTCTTTCATCTAGCACTGTAATTAGATCACCATGTTCTTGAGGTGCTACAGCTTTCACATTTCCTACTTGAACCCTCATACCTTCGAGAGATTCCCAGAAATCAATAGCATCTTCCTCTGGATCAAATTTACCAAATCCATCGTTATCAATCACTTCCGATGGCAGATTATTGCGATCAATTACTATTGGTGCTGGAAGTGTTACATTGCTCTTCACAACACCCACTTTACCACCTTGGTCGTTTCGAGCATTAATCTGTGTAACGGATAAATCTGTTTCTTTTTTTGTGTCAGTATAACCATCAATTTGAAATTCATCTACTTTTCCATCAACACTTACAAGATCCCCAATTTTAACGCTCGCTGCAGTGTTACCCGTATAAACAATAATTCCTTCTGAAGTGTTTGGATTGTTGTCCTTTTTATCATCAGGGGTTTGAATATGGAAATAGTTTCCGCTTCCAATTTTATAGACATATGTGACAATTCCTTCAAGCCCTGAAACTTTCTCACCTCGTTTAGGTGATTGATGCGACGCTCCTTGAATATCGTGGATTTGGATTCCTTGTTCTTGATCAAAAACAGTATATTCATACGACGTAACCTGACTATTTTTTAACCCCTCTTTTACAGCAAACGCTTTTATTGTCATATTATTTTGAATAGCAATAGGCTTACTGTATACGTTACTAGATTTGGTAGGTTCTGTTCCATCTGTTGTATAGTAAATGGTTGCACCTTCAGTTGTCGTCGTTAGAGCTACTTCAGTACCTTTTGCAACAGATCCCGCTTTAACTGATGGCATTACAGACTGAACTACAGTCGTATCTTCTATAATATCCGCTGTGGAACGTGGGATGACTTGATAGACATTATCGAATTGTTGAACAATCCCTGTAATCGATTCATAGTTTTTCCCAACAGCTAAGTTTAATGCCTTTGTTTCATCACGCACCACAAATTGCGTTGTACCATCTGTAACCGTATAGTTAGCCCAAGTACTGCCATCTTCCACAGATAGGATCTTAATATTTTTTGCTGTTACTAGGCGAGATTCATTTTCTTCTGAAACTTCTGCACCTGAAACGACTTTAGGTGTTGGTGTACCTACATTTAGTTTCTTTTCATCAATTGTTGCCTCATCTAATTGCATTAGTCCTCTGTAATCTGCTAATTTACCCGTTAAAGTGACTTCATCGCCAACCGCTGCATCTAAACTAGATGGACGTACAGCTATTCCTCCCGTACCATCCTGAACGGAAATCGTATTTTTTAGTTTTGCTGCAACTACTGCCTTAATCGTAACAGTTTCGCCTATTGGTAGAGTTCTTGCTTGTTCAATCGATTTGATGTCAGCTGGGTTTCCTGGATCTACTGAAGAACCATCCATTGTATGTTTACCGAGGTTAGATACATCATCTATCGGCAATTTATCCCACTCATTAGTCGGATCAAACGAATCATCAATAATTGTATCGCCTATTGTAATATTGGACTTCCGGACTAATGTTACATTCTCCATATTTTTTACTGTTTTACCAACCTGTCCAATGGAATCAATAACATTATTCCCTTTTTTTAATACTACGGGATCATCCCCATTAAAATTAATGACGGTAGAATTAGCGAGATTTCCCTTACTCTTTATCGATTCATTTGCACTATTATGATAAATTACATAGGTTTCTCCATCATTTATATTTCCTGTAAGTTGTAATGTTTGTCCTGCTTGAGCGGCCCCATTTACATATAGCTCTAATTTATACTGACTTAGGTCAATGGCAGATCCGGTCCCATTATATAGTTCAATTGCTTTGTTAAAACTACTTCCCTCAATATACTCAGAAATAATCAGTTCTGAAGCTTGTCCTGCCGCAGCAGAAGTTGGAATAGCTGGTGTTAAGATACTAGCTACTAAGAGTGTCGACAAAAACGCGTTTAAAGGCTTTTTCCATTTTCTTTTATTCATTTAAACTAGTTCCTTTCTTAATGAGAATTTGCTATTAATAAATACTGAAGTACCAAGAACACATGCTGTTGCAGATTTAACACATTTGAAATTTGTCACAAACAAGAATCCTCCTTCATTATTATTGGCATTTATCTGATTAAAATTGATATCAGCCGACCACATAACTCAATTATTTACTATTATTAATAAAATTTCCACCCCCTTACATATAAAAAAATTAATTTTTACAAACGAAACATATTTTATATGAAAATACTTTATATTCCATATATATTTACTGGCAATTTAGTAATATAACTAATTGTTGGAATTTTTACTTTATTTAAGATTATTTGAATGTAATTTCTCTTTAGATACTGTATGTTGCTTTTAGAACACTCATGAATCTCCCTCTTAACTAAAAAGCTCTCATGTACGAATACATGAGAGCTAGAAATCAAAATAGTAATTTTTATTTAAAAAGAGAATCCAAACACTATGAAAAAAACTCCCATCTTCCGAAGAATTATAGTCATGTTATTACTTTCAATTTTCCGAAGAATTATCTAATATATTTCATCCCACTCATCAAAATTGTTGGTGTGAGCTATACCTCTTCTAATTCAACTTTCAAAGGAGACTTATTGAATACTTAAAATTTGCACACCAAATAATATCATTAAAAGTTAATACGCTAAAGATTAGGGTTTAAATGCTTTTTTTTGGGAAGTATCCGAAGAAAAGCAACAATCAGGACATATCAGAAAAAGACTATAGTAGTAACTGTTAGCATAAAGAAGCTAGATGGGCATTAGCTTCTTTTAATAGCAAATGGTCTATACATTACAAGATCTCATGCATACCATTGTGCAATAAAAAAATCCTTTAGAACCAAATGATTCTAAAGGATTTTTAAGTATGACCCCTACGAGATTCGAACTCGTGTTACCGCCGTGAAAGGGCGGTGTCTTAACCGCTTGACCAAGGGGCCAATATATATGGCTCCGAAGGCAGGACTCGAACCTGCGACCCTCTGATTAACAGTCAGATGCTGCTACCAACTGAGCTACTTCGGAATAGTTAAATGGTGGGCCTAAATGGACTCGAACCATCGACCTCACGCTTATCAGGCGTGCGCTCTAACCAGCTGAGCTATAGGCCCATAATTGGAGCGGGTGAAGAGAATCGAACTCTCGACAACAGCTTGGAAGGCTGTGGTTTTACCACTAAACTACACCCGCATATGGTGGGTCGGGACGGAATCGAACCGCCGACACTTAGAGCTTCAATCTAATGCTCTACCAACTGAGCTACCGACCCATGATAATTTAATAGAATTTTTTAAAAAAATGGCGGTCCGGACGGGACTCGAACCCGCGACCTCCTGCGTGACAGGCAGGCATTCTAACCAGCTGAACTACCGGACCATTTTGGTTGCGGGGACAGGATTTGAACCTGCGACCTTCGGGTTATGAGCCCGACGAGCTACCGAACTGCTCCACCCCGCGATAGTAATATTAACTTCATTTCATTATGCACTAAGTAAGCTGACGTCTTCCACGCTTTGCTTGCGTCGACGTTAATCGCAATCTTCGTATTGCGATTTGCTCCACCCCGCGATAATAATATTATCTTAATTTCATTATAATTTCATTATTTAATAAAAATGGAGGAGGAAGAGGGATTCGAACCCCCGCGCGGTTTGACCCGCCTGTCGGTTTTCAAGACCGATCCCTTCAGCCAGACTTGGGTATTCCTCCAGATAATATGGCGGCCGAGGGGATCGAACCCCCGACCTTACGGGTATGAACCGTACGCTCTAGCCAGCTGAGCTAGGCCGCCATAATAATATTAAATTTAAAACTGGTGCGCCCAGCAGAAGTCGAATCCACAACCTTCTGATCCGTAGTCAGACGCTCTATCCAGTTGAGCTATGGGCGCATATATTTAATCAAATCATTTCATTATATTTAAAAATAAAAGATGGTGCCGAGGACCGGAATCGAACCGGTACGGTAGTCACCTACCGCAGGATTTTAAGTCCTGTGCGTCTGCCAGTTCCGCCACCCCGGCATATTTGGAGCGGAAGACGGGGTTCGAACCCGCGACCCCCACCTTGGCAAGGTGATGTTCTACCACTGAACTACTTCCGCATATGCATGTGTTATTTAATCTGGCAATTTATTGAATTTTCTAAAAATGGTGCGGGTGAAGGGAGTCGAACCCCCACGCCTTGCGGCGCTAGATCCTAAGTCTAGTGCGTCTGCCAATTCCGCCACACCCGCATTATAAAATTAAATGATGAGTCATGCAGGATTCGAACCAGCGACCCTCTGATTAAAAGTCAGATGCTCTACCAACTGAGCTAATGACTCATTTAAAATAAATGGTAAAAAATGGTGGAGGATGACGGGATCGAACCGCCGACCCTCTGCTTGTAAGGCAGATGCTCTCCCAGCTGAGCTAATCCTCCATAAAAGGAACAACTGATAGATATCAGTTGTTCCATAGTCTGCCTAGCAACGTCCTACTCTCGCAGGGGGACAGCCCCCAACTACCATTGGCGCTAAAGAGCTTAACTTCTGTGTTCGGCATGGGAACAGGTGTGACCTCTTTGCCATCATTACTAGACTATTTATTAGAAAGAATTGTTCTTTCAAAACTGGATAAACATTCATTGAAGTTCTTAACAACTTTTGGTTAAGTCCTCGATCTATTAGTATTCGTCAGCTCCATGTGTCACCACACTTCCACCTCGAACCTATCTACCTTGTCGTCTTCAAGGG